>JAIUOY010000115.1:0-63484 GCA_020160995.1 Pseudomonadota bacterium
ATTTCATCATCGACCGACGCCACACCGGCCCCGCCGTCCCCCGCCACATGAGCGTGACGGGCGGCTGAAGGCCGAGCTTCAGGCCTCCGGGTTAGCCTGCGAACTCGCCGTCTTGATCTGCGCCCGCCGCACCGCCTCGCGGTGGGAAATGTACATGGCGCTGGCGAAGATCACGGCCGCACCGACAAAGGTCCAGACATCGGGCTGCTGGAAGAACAGGAAGTAGCCCAGCATCGTGTTCCAGATCAGGGACAGGAAGCCGATGGGCTGCAACAGGGTGATGTCGGCAAGCTGGTAGCCGCGTTGCTGGCAGAGATGCCCCAGAGTGCCCGCGAGGCCCGCCGCCAGGAACCAGCCGATATCGCTCCACTGCGGCGTCTGCCAGAACCAGAGCGCGACGGGCAGCGCGCAGATCACGATGACGATGTTCTGCCAGATGACGATCGTATTGGCCGAATCCGTACGCGCCAATGCCTTGGAGATCAGGTTCGATGCCGAGAAGATCGGGGTCGAGATCAGAATGCAGAGCACGCCGAGATGGAATGCGCTGAAACCCGGCCGGATGATGATCATGGCGCCGATGAAGCCGACGAAGACGGCCATCCAGCGCCGCATCCGCACATCTTCGCGGAGGAACAAAGCCGCACCGATGGTGACGAAGATCGGCCCGGTAAAGCCCAGCGCGGTGATCTCCGCCAGGGTGGTGAGCGGCAGCGCGATGAACCACAGGAACATGCCGATGGTGTGGATGGCGCCGCGCGAGATGTGCAGGCCCAGGCGATTGGTGTGCAGGGCACGATGGAGGCCCAGCCGGAACACGATCGGCAACAGGAACATCGCGCCGAAGAGATAGCGCAGGAACGCCATCACATAGGGGTTGAGGTGCTGCGCCGGAATCAGCGTAAAGACGTTCAGCAGCGCAAACAGGATGCCTGACAGGCCGACCCAGAGAATGCCACGCAGGCTGGGCGGCAGCGCGAGCCAGCGGTCGACGAATGCAGTCACACCGCGACTATGTCACAGGCCCTGAACCATATCACCTCGGCCGTTACGGCCGCTTCCGAGAGGCGAGGTCAGGCCTGGCCGGCAGCCACACCGTTGACTTGCCCTGCGACCAGCACCGGCTCGCCCCGCAGATCGGCGACACGCGTCGCCAGCTCTTCGAGGTAGGGATCGTTGATGCCGAGGGACCGGGCATGCTCGACCGTATTGGCGAGATAATCGCGACAGGGGCCGCGACGCCCCTCGGCGAAGGCGATGTGATGGGCCGCGCGATCGATCGGCAGATCGCCGCAATACTGGCAATGCTGCGGATCGACGACGAAGGTTACCGCGGTCACAGCACGACCGTCGCGAAGCACAGCCGGCACCCAGCGGGGCTGATAGACGCCCGACAGCATCTCGCGGTTCCAGAGAATGCCGAGTTCGCTATGCACCTGATGGGGGGCCAGACGGTAGGCAATGCCTTCGCAGGCTCCCCCGCCTTCGAGCGCCAACATCAGGCCGGGAAGTTCCGGCGTGCCGCGTCCCAGAGGCACCCAGAAACAGAAGGACCGACGCCAGCCCTCGATCGAGCAGGGCGTGGCTTCCGTGAATTCGAAGGCCGGGTTCCACATCAAGGAACCATAGGCAAACACCCAGACCTCTTCGCCTGGCCGGTAACGCGTGAGCGTTTCCTTCAGACTTGCTTCGCGGGCCTCGGACGAGAGGAAGAAGTGGTAGCCGGCGGCATGGGCATCGGCGACGATCTGGTCGATCCGCTCCGAGGTCAGTTCCTCACGCTTCAGCAACGGCCGGTCCTCAGGTGCCGTACACGATGGACATGGTCTCGGCCACACAGGCCGGACGCTCCTGCCCCTCGATCTCAATCGTCACCTGATTGGTCAGCCGCACACCGCCCTTGTCCATCGGGTCGGCCGCGATCAGCTTGGCGCGAGCCCGCACCCGCGCCCCAGCCTGAACCGGACTGGTGAAGCGGACCTTGTTGCAACCGTAGTTGATGCCGTTGCGAACGTTGTTGATGTGCGAAATCTGGTGATTGAGCATCGGGATCAACGAGAGCGTCAGGAAGCCGTGGGCAATAGTCTTGCCGCCCGGCATGTCCTTCTTGGCCCGCTCGACATCGACATGGATCCACTGATGATCGCCGGTCGCATCGGCAAAGAGGTTGATCCTCTCCTGAGTAACTTCGACCCAGTCGCTCACCCCAATTTCCTGGCCCACGTGCTTATGCATCTCGTTCGGGTGGGCGAATTCCCTCTTAGCCATTTCCAAACCTCTGCCTTAATTATTGCTTCCTGACTGCAATATACCACCAGCTCATGCACCGGCGGCAGCTTTCCAAGCCAGTGTCCCCTCAGCGCGATCATAGGCAAGTAAAGGCAATCTGCCCGCCGCCTATGGCGTCCCAATTGTATCGTCGCGGGCTTTTGCCCATCATGCCATCCACAAGAATGCACATGAGGAGCCCCCCGAATGGCATATGAAACCGTCCTGTACGACGTCGCGGACCGCATCTGCACGATTTCGCTGAACCGTCCGGAGAAGCTGAACGCCTGGACGCGCCAGATGCACTTCGACCTGAAGGACGCCATGCACAGAGCGGGGGCAGATCCGGACGTAAGGGCCATTATCTTGACCGGCGCGGGCCGCGGTTTCTGCGCCGGCGCCGATATGGGGGGCCTCCAAGCTATTGGGGCCGGCGCCTCGACCGACCGCTCGTCGAAGGCCCAGGAAGGCCTGCCCGGCGGAAGCACCCTGGCCGAGTTCAAGATGAACTACTCGTACTTTCCGGCCATTCCGAAATTCATCATCGCGGCAATCAATGGTCCGGCCGCGGGCCTCGGAATGGTCATACCGCTCTACGCCGATCTGCGTTTCGCGGGTGAGTCCGCCGTCTTTACGACCGCCTTCGCCCAGCGCGGCCTCATTGCCGAGCATGGCATCAGCTGGTTGCTGCCGCGGCTGGTCGGCCTCCCCGCCGCGCTCGACCTTCTTTGCTCCGCTCGTAAGTTCCGCGCACCGGAAGCACTGGCGCTCGGCCTGGTCAACCGCGTCATCCCGGACGACAAGCTGATGGCCGAGACACGGGCCTACGCGACGCTTCTCGCCAACACCGTCTCGCCGCGCTCGGTCGCCGTGATGAAGCGGCAGCTTTGGGAAGCCGAATTCCAGACGCTGGCCGAAGCGACCACCCAGGCGAACTACGAGATGGAACTCTCGTTCCAGACCTCCGACTTCAAGGAGGGCGTGGCGCACTTTCTCGAGAAGCGCGCCGCGCGGTTTACGGGCAAGTAGCGCCTAGACCTTCTCGGTCTCGCTGGCCCTGGGTTGCCAGGTCATCAGGCGCCGCTCGACGGCGCCGACCGCGCCATCGAGCGCCAATGCGAAAGCCGTCAGCACCAGGATGCCGGCAAAGACGGTGTTGATGTCGAACGTGCCCTCGGCCTGCAGGATCAGGTAGCCGACGCCCATCGACGAGCCGAGATATTCACCGACGACGGCGCCGACGAAAGCCAGCCCCACCGCATTGTGCAGGCTCGCGAACACCCAGCTCATGGCGCTGGGCAGATAGATCGAACGCAGGAGCTGACGGCTCGACGCGCCCAGCATGCGGGCATTCGCGATCAGGTTGGGACTGACCTCGCGCACGCCCTGGTAGACGTTGAAGAACACCACGAAGAAGACCAGTGTCACGCCCAGCGCGACCTTCGACCAGATGCCGAGCCCGAACCAGACCGCGAAGATCGGCGCCAGAACGACGCGCGGCATGGAGTTGAAGCCCTTGATGTAGGGATCCATCACCGCCGAAGCGGTCGGGGACAGCGCCAGCCACAGGCCGATGCCGAGACCGAAGGCGGCGCCAATCACGAAGCCCAACGCCGTTTCGAGCAGCGTGATGCCGAGATGGCGGAATATCTCGCCGGTCGCGAACCAGTCGACGATCACCCAGAAGACCTTCTGCGGCTCGCCGAAGAAGAACGCCGCCCGGTTGGGCTTGTCGAAGTAGAAAGGCGGGATCAGGCCGGGCGCCGTCATCAGGTACCAGAAGACGATCAGCAGGCCGAGGACCAGGACTTGCAGGATACGCAGACGCATCTCAGGCAATCTTCTGCGCGGCATAGGCCTTGAGGACTTCTTCCTTCATGGCCGCCCAGATTTCGCGATGGAGCGCCAGGAACGCCGGCGTCATACGGATCTCCGATACGTCGCGCGGCCGCGGCAGGTCGACCCTGAAGTCCCCGATGGGCCGGGTCGCCGGGCCGGCCGACAGCACGACGACGCGATCGGACAGCGCAATCGCCTCTTCGAGGTCGTGGGTGATGAAGAGGACGGACTTGCGGTCCTCCGCCCACAGCGCCAGCAGCTCGTTCTCCATGAGCTGACGCGTCTGCACGTCGAGCGCCGAGAAGGGCTCGTCCATGAGCAGGATATCGGGGCTGAGGATCAGCGTCTGCGCCAGCGCCAGGCGCTTCCGCATGCCGCCCGACATCTGGTGCGGATAGCGATCGCCGAAGCCCGCCAGACCGACCCGGCGCAGCCACGCCTCGCCCTGGGCAATCGCGTCGCCGCGCGGCACGCCGCGAAACTCGAGGCCGGCAACCACATTGTCGATGCCGGTGCGCCACGGCATCAGCGCATCGGCCTGGAACATGTAGCCTGCACGCCGGTTGACGCCCTCGGCCGAGATCAACCGCTCGCCGAACACATCTACGGTTCCCGACGAGGGCGCGAGCAGGCCCGCCGCCACGTTCAGCAAGGTCGACTTGCCGCAGCCGGTCGGACCGACCACGGACACGAACTCGCCCTTTGCCACGTTCAACGTGGCATTGGCGACGGCCGTATAGGGTTCGCTTGCCCCGTCCCGGGCAGCGAAGCGGCAGGTGATATCGGCCAGCGACAGCGCCGGCACGTCAGTCGGCGTCACGGCGGGCTAGCTGCGCTTGCCAGCGCGCTGCGCCAACTCGTTGGTCCAGGTGTCGGCGAGTTTGATCTTGCCGATATCCGCCGCGATCTTGGGATCACCGTCGGCCAGGAACTTCAGGGCATTCTCCATGGCACCGGGCGGCATCAGCCCGTCCGGCGAGATCGTCTCGCGGACACCGGCAAACGACTTCTCGTAGACGGCGCGGTCGCCCAACAGATAGGCCTCGGGCACGGAGTTCGCGACCTCCGCCGGCGAGGCCTTCTGAAGCCATTCGTCGGCACGCACGATCGCCGTCGCCAGCGCCTGCGCGGTGTTCGGGGTCTTCGTCAGCAGCTCGGGCTGGGCGTAGAGGCAGGCCGCCGGGAAAGCCCCGCCGAACAGTTCCTGGTTCCCCTTCATGGTCCGCGTGTCGAGCATGATCTTGATGAGTTTCTTCTCCTGCAAGATCGTCAGCGCCGGATCGGACTGAGACACGCCGTCGACCTCGCCCTTCTCGATCGCCGCCACCACCGAGGCCCCGGCGCCGACACCGATCGGCACGATGTCGGTCGCCTTCAGGCCGCCCTTGGCCGCCCAGAAGTTCACCAGCATGTTGGTCTGCGAGCCCGGCGCCGTAACGCCGAACTTCAGGCCCTTGATGTCGGCAGGCCCCTTCACCTTGGCGGCGACGTCGTTGCGCAGGCCGATGGCGAGCTGCATGCCGCGGCCGATCAGGGCGAAGCCCACGATCGGCTGGCCACGCTGCTGCATCCGGATCGTGTGTTCGTAGGCGCCGGCCACCACGTCGGCGCTGCCGCCCATCAGGGCCTGCAGGGACTTGGCGCCGCCCTGGAAATCGTTGATCTCGACGTCGAGGCCGGCTTCCTTAAAGAAGCCTTTGCGCTCGGCGATCGTGAGCGACAGGTAGTAGAGCGCCGACTTGCCGCCGACGGCGAGCACCACCCTGCTCTTCTCGGGCTTGCCTTGTGCACGCGCCGCATAGGGCGCGGCCACGACCATCGGAGCGGCGGCCAAAAGCGCCCGCCGCCGCATCTGCAGCTTGATCATCGTTCCCTCCGCGAAGACTTGTTTTTCGGCAGCTTGCCGCAAGCCTCCGAGGGGGGCAACCCGACCCTGGCCCTACTTGAAGGGCCGCTCCTGCCACCAGGGGAAGAAGGACGGCATGCCGTCGCTCACCTTCATCGGGAACTTCGCCGGGCGCTTCTCCAGGAAGGCGACCACGCCCTCCTTCACATCGGCCGACTTGCCGCGCGAATAGATGCCCTTGGAGTCGACCTTGTGCGCTTCCATCGGATGGTCGGCACCCAGCATCTTCCAGATCATGTGCCGGTTGAGCGCGACGGAGACGGGGGCCGTGTTGTCGGCGATCTCGCGCGCCAGGGCATAGGCCGATGGCAGCAGATCGTCGGGCTTGTGAACCGAGCGAACCAGCCGGCCATTCAACGCCTCCTCGGCCGAGAAGACGCGCCCGGTCAGCACCCACTCCAGCGCCTGCTGCGGTCCGACGAGACGCGGCAGGAACCAGCTCGAACAAGCTTCCATGACGATGGCGCGGCGCGTGAAGACGAAGCCGTAGCGCGCTGCTTCCGACGCCAGCCGCACGTCCATGGCGAGCTGCATGGTGATGCCGACGCCGACCGCCGGCCCGTTGCAGGCGGCAATCGTCGGCTTGAGCGATTCGTAGAGGCGCAGGGTGAAGAGGCCGCCGCCGTCGCGATGACCGTCGAGGCCCGGATCGACCGGCCCGCGATTCTCGGCATTGAAGGTGTTGGCGCCGCCGGAGAGATCGGCGCCGGCGCAGAAGCCGCGGCCTGCCCCGGTGAAGATCACCGCCCGAATATCGTCGTCGCGATCGGAGCGATCCATCGCATCCAGCAGCTCCGACAGCATCTTGCCCGTGAAGGCGTTGAGCTTGTCCGGCCGATTCAGCGTGATGGTGAGGATGTCCTTGTTCTTCTCGTACTTGATCTGCTCGTAATCCACGGCCCGGCCCTCAGCTCTGGTTGATCAACACGACGCCGCCCACGATCAGGGCAATGCCGCCAATCTGCTTGATGCCGAAGGGTTCACCAAAAAGGAAGTGGCCGAGCACTGCAACGATCGCATAGGAGAGCGACACGCTGGGAAAAGCGACCGAAACCGGAATCTTGCGAAGGGCGACGATGTAGAGAAATGCCGCGGAGCCGTAGAGCGCCAGGCCTGCAATGGTCGAGGGACGCAGGAGCTGCGCCACGAAATCCGGTGCGTCGGCGCCGGCCTTCAGCAGCATCTGGCCACCGATGCCGGCCAGAATGCCGATTCCCAGCGCCACATAGTAGATCGTCATCGCCCGCTCTCCCCTTGCGACGGTTCGCGATGCGGCTGCCCGGCCGCTTGCGTGTCGACCTTCGGTCTCTCCACTTCGAGACCTTCCACACCGCGGCGGAAGACCTCGCGGACGAGATATTGCGGCTTGCGATTGACGGCCAGGAACATGCGGCCGAGATATTCGCCGATCATGCCGAGCACGACGAGCTGAACGCCCGCCAGCACGAGGACAGCGACCATCAGGGACGCCCAGCCCTGCGGCGGCTTCACAGAGATGATCGCCTCGGCAATGACGATCACCGCAGCCAAGACGCCCAACGCACCGAAGCCCAGGCCTAGCAGGGTGGCGAGCCGAAGCGGCATCACCGAGAAGTTCAGGAACATCGAGAGCCACAGCCGGATCAGGCGGCGTAGCGTGTAGTTGGAACGGCCTTCCGCGCGCGGCAGGTGACTGACCTGCAGCCGGCCGACATTCTGCGTCACCTGGAAGACCAGCCCGTCGACGTAAGGATAAGGCCCCTCGTAGCCCACGGTGATGCGTTCGCGGACGAAGGCCGAGATGCAGCGGAAGCTCGACAGGTAGAGTCCCGGTGGTTTGTCGATCAGCCGGTCGGCGCACCAGTTGGTGAAGCGACTGCCGAGGTTTCGCCACGCCGCATGTTTCTTCTCTTCGTAATAGGTGTAGACCGCATCGTAGCCACCGTCGCGCGCATGCTCGAAGAGACGCTTCACTTCCTCCGGCGGATTCTGGAGATCGTCGTCCATCGTGATGGCGAAGGCGCCACGGGCCCGCGACAGGCCCGCCATGACGGCGTTGTGCTCGCCGAAGTTACGGCTGAGCGACAGGACGATGACGGGCGCACCGGGTTCCTGGGCCAGTCTCTTGCAGACATCGAGGCTGTTGTCGGGGCTGCCATCGACGGCCAGCACGATCTCGAGGCCGCCCTCGATATCGAGCGCGCGCAACGCCTTGACCAGATCTCCGACCGTTGCCGCACCGTTGTACACCGGCACGACAATCGACAGGGCCGGAGCCGGCGGAGCTGCCTCACTCATCGCGCGCCGCCACGACGATCAGGGAACCGCCGAACGGCAGGTTGAGACCCGTTCCAATGAGGGCACGCTCGACCGCGAGGGCGGTCGAAAAAACCGCATCGAGCCAGGCCGGGTAGTCACGCACGTCGCTCTCGGCGTCGTCGCGTTCGATCAGTCGATGAAGAAGCATGAGAGGAAACAAGAAGGTGTTCCAGTAGCTCGAACGAAGGACACGGAAGCCGTGCCCGGAAAGCAAGGCCCCAGCCTGGCCCCGCGTGAAGCGACGAACATTGTGTACGCGCTTGTCATGCGCGGACAACATCCAGCCATAGGCCGGCAAATTGAAGACGGCGATCGCGCCGGGCCGAAGGCAGCGATACGCCTCTTTTAGGGCACGCCCCGGGTCGACACCGCCGTGACACAGTACATCGAGCGAAACGTAGCCGGCCAGCGTGGCGTCCCCCAGTGGCATTTCGTTGACCGAACCCGAAGCCACGGGGCGACCTGCCTTGGTTGCTGCGAGCGATGCAGCGATTGCGTCATATTCCAGTCCGAACGTCGGCCGCCCTCTCGTGGTTGCCTCCAAAACGCGCAACATGCCGCCCGTACCGCATCCCGCATCGAGGACGGGGCCAGCCGCCGCCGAGCGCGCCAGGGCCCGCGCAAGTTCGCCCGCCGCCAGCGCCCGCAGGCCGCGATACCACCACATGCGGTCCTCGACCGCGTGCATGCGCTCGTATTCAGCCCGCTCCACGCCGTGAAGCCCTCCGGAAGTCTCGTCTTGTCGCCTGCTTATGATATCTTCGCCGGGCCTTGCCAACCGTTACGACCAAGCCCCCGACCATTCCGCCGCGCATCGAGCGATTGCTGCTGGCGCCCTTGTTTGCCCTGCCGGTGCTGTGGCTGACCGGGTACTTCTTCCCGCCGATCAACCACGACGTCGCGGCCATCCTGGACGTATCGACACGATGGATCGGCGGCGAAAAGCTCTATGTCGAGGTCCTCGACGAGAACCTGCCCCTGACCTTCGTCATCCACGGCCTGCCGGTCCTGACGGCGAAGATCCTGCCCGGAACGGTGGCCTTCTGGTTTACAGCCTGGGTGGTCGCCGGCATCTTTGCCTCCTTCTGGGCGTGCCGCCGCCTCGTCCATCTCGTGCCCTCGGCAGACCATGCGCTTACCGAGGCCCTGCTGCCGCCGGTGCTGCTGTTCTTGTTCTCGGTGCTGCCCAACGAGCATTTCGGCCAGCGTGAACACATCATGTTCGTGGCCTGCGCCCCCTACCTGATTGCCTCGATGGCACGCGCCGAAGGGGTGAGCCCGACCCGAACGGCCAGCATCGCGGTCGGCATCGTCGCCGGCTTGGCGCTCGCGATGAAGCCGCACTATCTCGCTATTCCGGCGGCAGTGGAGCTCTATCTACTGACACGCCGGGGCTGGCGCGCCACGCTGACCGATCCCATTCCCTGGGCCATCGGCCTGCTGGCGGTGGCGCATCTCGTGTCGATGTACACGCTGTTCGCCGACTTCGGCCGGTTTGTCCTGCCCTTGGCCATCGAATCCTATGCCCCGATCGGCGAGTCGGGCTGGCGCGAGGTGCTGACCAGCAATGTGCTGGCCCCCACGTTGCTGGCACTGCTGATCTTCGGCCTGCTGGCCACCCTGTTCACCAAGACCGTCTCGGCCCGCGTACTGGTCGTCTTCGGCATCGGCGCCGCGTTCTCGGCCATCGGGCAGGCCAAGGGCTGGCCCTATCACGTGCTGCCGGCGCTCTCGGCGGCGATCCTGCTGGCTGCCCTTACCGTCTCGCAGACCGTCGACCGCTACCTCCCGATCAGCCGCAGCGCCCATCGCCTGCCCGTGGCGGTAATCTGCGCCACTCTGATGGTTCTGCTCTACTTCCAGGCCGCGCTCTACACGCCGCCCTTCTACAAGCAACGGCAGTTCGAGGGGTCGATCGGCGGCCGGCTACAGCACATCATCGAGCAGAACGCACCGCACCGCACGTTCCTGGTCCTGTCGCCGGGTATCTATCCGTTCTGGCCGATAGTGAACTACGTCAACGGCCGAATGACCACGCGGTTTCTCACCATGTGGGTGCTGCAGGGCGTCTACGCGACCTGCGACGACTTCCCCGCCCTCTACAATCCGCCCGATACGATGGGCGATTCCGAAAAGTTCGTGTTCGATACGGTGAGCGAGGATTTCGCCCGCGAGCATCCGGATCTCCTGATCGTCGACCGCATCGCCGGCATACCGCGCTGCCAGGGCAAGGAGTTCGATTACCTCGAATACTTCCTGCAGAATCGTGTGTTCGCCGATGCCTTCGAGAACTACGAACACCTCATGGACTTCGACCGTTACCGGATCTACCGCCGGAAGAAGAAGTAACGTCGGTCAGATCTTCCAGGGTGGCGACAGTGCCGCGGCCTGGAACTGCTCGGGGATCTTGTCGACGTCGGGCACCTTGAAGACGCCGGACGACACCAGAACGATCTCGCCGCCGCAGACGAGGTCGCAGCTGGCAAAGCAGAAATTGACGGTACGCCGTGCAATGCGCGCCTTGCCTTCCACCCACTGGCCGAGCTTGGCGCCGCGCACGAATTCGCTGGTGAGCGAAATCGTCGGATGCGGCCAGTAAATCCCCGTGGCGAAGCCCGAGCCCAGCCCCATGACCATGTCGGCCACCGTGACCAGCAGCCCGCCATGAGCCCAGCCCATTGGATTGCCGTGGCGATCCTCCAGCGGCAGCCCGACCCGCAGGCCGTCGGCTTCGGCCTTCACCCAGAGCGGCCCCGCCAGCGCCACAAATTGATCGGGCACCGCGAGCCTGCGGAAGCCCTCTGGAACACCGGCGGGAGCTTCGGCTGTCATGCGGTCAATCCATCCCTGGAGGCGGCGAGCTGGTCGATCATGGCGCGTACCGCCGGCTCGAAGGGCGTGCTGCGATGGGTCTTCTCATCGAGCGACACCATGAGCACGCGTTGGACGGCCGTGCAATTCCCCTCGCCGTCGAACAGTCCCTGCCCAATCACGCACTTGCGCTCGTGCGACTCGATCAAGCGGGCGCAGGCCGTCGCGACGCCCGGGTAGAACATCTGCCGCTTGAAATCGGCCTCGATGCGGCCGACCACCATCCGGAAGCGCGGCAGGCCCGTACGAACGATCTGGCGCAAGTAGGAAACGCGGGCATTCTCAAGCAGTTCGAGAAAGGAGCCATTGTTGATGTGGCCATTGGCATCCACATCGGCGAAGCGGAGATTTTCAGAGGTCGAGAAACCGTAGATGCCGCGATCGGCAAGATCGAACGCCATTGAAAGACTAACGCTCCGCAAATTCGAGAGTGAGATGGGCGGCCTCCGACGGCGGGACAATGAGACGCCCGGAATCGGGCTTCAGGAACTCGACGCCATTCTTCCGCAGCAATGCCTCGCAGGCCGCGAGATCTTCGACGCGCACGCTCAGCAGCGCCGGATGATCGCCGGACCTGACCGGCGTGATACCGGGATAGCGGGCCAGATAGTCCTTGCGCGAAAGATAGTGGATCGGCTGGGTCCCGGTATTGGCCACCAACCCCTCGCCTTGCCGCTTCGTCGAGCCTTCGCCGAAGTACTTCTCGAGTTCGGGTGCCCACTTGGCAGGCTGCTCGGCGATCACCGTCACGCCCAGTATGCCGCGGGCGCCGTTGGGGTGCTTTGCCCATTCCGGCCGATATACGAATTGCGGCGTAATGTGATCGCAGACGAAGAAGCCGACCACCGGCATGTTGGTCTTGGGCACGCGCACGGTACGGAACTTGGCAAGCTCCGTCTTGCCGTCGATTTCGACGGCCCGATCAAACGACAGCGGCTCGTCGGGGTTGAGTCCGGCAGCCTTGAAGGCCTCGAACGCGAGATCGGCGCCGTCGGTCGCCAGTGCCACATTGGCAAGCCCCCCACCGGCCTTGAGCCACTCCCGCCGCTCGGCGTTGAACTCCGTGTCTTCGACGATGCCCAGGATCTCGAAATAGTCGGTGTCGAAGATCATGAGATGGTTGGCCGTGCCGAGCTTCTTGTGAAAGCCACGTGGCTGAACCTGGAAGCCGAGCTTGGTATAGGCCGCCTCGGCAGCATCGATGCCGTCGACCATCACCACGACATGGTCGAGGCCCTTCACTGGCTGCTTCATGCCGGCCTCCGGCGTACCATGTTGATCCCCTTCGCTGTCATTACCAACTCACCGTTCTGATTAGTGGCGCTCCAATGTTCATGGATGACGCCCATGCTGGGGCGGCTCTTCGACGGCACCTTGGATGCGCATTCGACCCACGCGGTCAGCGTGTCGCCGGGCCGTACCGGCTTCAGCCAGCGCAATTCATCGAGGCCGGGCGAGCCCAGCGCTGTGCGCTTGTCGACGTAATTATCGACGAACAGCCGCATCAGCTTGGCCGCTACATGCCAGCCCGAGGCCACCAGACCACCGAACAGCGACGCCTTGGCGGCTTCGGCGTCGACATGGAAGCTCTGCGGATCGAACTGGCGAGCGAACTCGACAATTTCGTTGGCTGTGAAGCTGGTCGAACCCAGGGGGTACTTCGTGCCGACGTCGTAATCTTCCCAATAGCGGGGGTTTTCGGACTGCATGGCCCCGGTCTTCGCAGAGCCGCGGCCGCCACGCAAGCATGTCCTCCGCCGCCTGCTGTGGTAGCCTGCGGATGGAGCACAGAACCGATGAGCGATACCAACCTTGTCCGGCGGCTGACCACGATCATAGCGATCGATGTGGTGGGCTTCAGCACCATGTCGGCACGCGACGAGGAGCATGCGCTGGCGCTGCTCGGTGCCCGCATGGATATCGCCGGCACGCTCATCCGACATCATCGCGGCCGCGTCTTCAAGCTGACCGGCGACGGACTGCTTGCCGAGTTCGCAAGCCCTGTCGAAGCGGTACGCGCGGCACTCGAGATCCAGGAAGCAATGCGCTCGGCCAATGCGACGGCCGGCGAGGACGACCAGCTCAACCTGCGCATCGGCATCAATCTCGGCGACATCGTCGAGAGCGGCGACGATCTGATGGGCGATGCTGTCAACGTCGCCGTGCGGCTGGAATCGATCGCCACCACCGGCGGCATCTGCGTGTCCTCGTCGGTCTACGAGCAGATCACCGGCAAGCTGATGCTGGGCGCCGTCGACATCGGCGACCAGCACGTCAAGAACATCCCGCGGCCGATCCATGCCTACAGGCTGACCCTGGATGGCAGCAAGCCTGCCCCCGCTCATCCCGCGCGCGAGGCGGCCAAGGCAAGCCCGCGCTCGCGCGTGCTGCTGATGAGCGGCATCGTTACGGCCTTGGCCGTCGCCGCAGTCGGCGGCACCTTCTATCTGCGCCAGGGCCCTGTCTCCGATGTAGTACAGATAGCCGAGCCGACCTCTGCGACGCCCGTCGCCTCTCCTCCCGCCACCGTCGCCGCGGCGTCGCCTCCAGCCCCGGCCTCACCTGCAGCCCCAGCCGCATCGCCGGCACCTTCAGCGCCCGCTCAGCCGCGCCTGTTCGTTCCAAAGGAAGTGCCGTTCGTTCCCGACTTCCGGTCGCGGGCGCTCGAAAACTACGCCAGCGCCGCCGACTCCAAGGCGTTCGCGCTGAACGTCCGCGGCATCTTCGCCATGGCGACACGCCGCATCGACGATGCCACGGCCCGGCGTGTTGCCCTCGAGGAGTGCAACAAGGCCGTGCAGCGCGACGTTCCCCTCGTGCGCGACTATGACCGCTGCATGCTCTACGCCGTCGGCAACAATGTCGTCTGGTCGTTCCGATCGCCGGCCATGCCGCCCGCGCCCTACATTCCGGCCCTGCGCCCCAACCCGCCGATCCCCTTCGATCCCACGACGGCGCCATTGCTCCATACGCCGGCGCGCAAGAAGCTCGAGGAAAACTATCTGAAGTCGGATCGCAGCCGGGCGCTCGTCCTGGGACACGGCCGCTTCGACTGGTGGACGCCAAGCCAGAACAACGAGGATGCCATTCGGCGTAATCTGCAGATCTGCGGCCACCTGACGGGGCGGCCCTGCGTCGTCTACGCCCTGAACAACGAAACACTCGTACGTACGCCGCAGACGATGCGGCCCGTCAATGTCTTCGTCCCGCAGGATCTCGCGAACATCACGCCCGATCAGCGCCAGGCGCTCGACCAATATCTGATCGCCAACGACTGGCGGGCCGTCGCGCTTTCGGGCAATGGCCAAGTGGGAATCGTCAGCGGCAAAGAAAGCGAAGGCGAAGCAAAGGCCGAAGCCCTGCGTATCTGTACCCAAGCTGGCGGCATCGACTGCGCCATCAGCGCCATCGGGCCGTTCCAGGTCGCCCCGAACTAGACATTCCTCAATCGGCCAGCGCAGCGCCGAAGCGTTTGGCGATCTCCTCCAGCATGACCTCCGAAGCGCCGCCGCCGATCGCCTGGACGCGGGCGTCGCGCGACATGCGTTCGACCGGCGTCTCGCGCACGAAGCCCATGCCGCCGTGGAACTGTACGCAGTCGTAAAGCACCTCGTTCACGAGATCGCCGGCCAGCGCCTTAACCATCGACACCTGCGCGACGCAGTCGGTGCCCTGGGCATCGAGCCAGGCCGTGTGATGGACGAGCTGTCGTGCCGCCTCGACCTCGGCCAGCCGGCGCGACAGGCGCTGACGGATTGCCTGCTTGTCCCACAGCGGCTTGCCGAAGGCGGTGCGCTGGCTGACATGATCGAAGGTCAGGCGAATGGCCTCGCGCGCCTCGGCCATGGCCATGGCGCCGATCACCAACCGCTCCGTCTGGAAGTTGGCCATGATCGAATAGAAGCCGCGATTCTCCTCGCCCAGCACGTTCTCTGCCGGTACACGGCAATCCTCGAAGATCAGCTCTGCCGTATCGGAGCTGCGCCAGCCGGTCTTGTCGAGCGCGCGACCGACCTTGAAGCCCGGCATGCCTTTCTCGACGATGAAGATGGTGATGGCGCGCGAGCCCTTGGCCTCGGGATCGGTCTTGGCGGCGATGAAGTAGAGATCGCCATGGACGCCGTTGGTGATGAACATCTTGGCGCCGTTCAGGACGTAATGGTTGCCGTCGCGCACAGCGCGGGTGCGGATGCCGGCGACGTCCGATCCGGCGCCGGGCTCGGTGACGCCGACGGCGGTAATGGTCTTCCCGGCAATGATGCCGGGCAGATATTTCTCGAGCTGCCGCCTGGTGCCGAAACGGACGAGGTGCGGGCTCGCCATGTCGGTGTGGACCAGCACGGTGATGGCAAAGCCGCCATGGGTCGATCGACCGACCTCTTCGGCCAGCACCACCGATGCCCGCGCATCGAGGCCCGCGCCGCCCAGCGCCTCGGGCACGCGCAGGCCGAAGAAGCCCAGCTCGCCCATTTGCGCCAGCACGTCGCGCGGCACGAACCCCGCCTCCTCCCACTTCGGCCCGTGCGGCTTCACCCGCTCGTCGACGAAGCGCCGCAGCTGGGCGCGGATGAGATCGTGCTCTTCGGTGAAGATCGGGTGTGCCATGGCGCCGGGATGCTACACTCCACCTATGTCACGCGACAAACGTTTGCAGGATCGCTCGATCTATCCGCACTGGTGCAGCGACACCGTTCGCTTCTCCGACCAGGATGCCGCCGGCCACATCAACAATGTGGCGCTCTGTGCCTACCTCGAAACGGCCAGGCTCACCTTCAGTCGCGACATGGGCATGATGCAGCGCGGCGAAGACGGCGTGCGCGGCATCTCGGCCGGCATGACGGTGAGCTTCCTGGCGGAGTCGCACTGGCCGGGCCAGATCGCGCTGGGAACAGGTGTCCTGAAAGTCGGCACCAGCTCCGTCACGGTCGCCTCTGCCGCCTTCAAGGACGATCTGTGCATCGTCGCGGCCGAGATGACGATGGTCCGACTCAAGGGCAAGGCGCCTCATCCGATCGAGGATGCCTTGCGGGAAAAGCTGGAAAAGTACCGCCTAAAGGGCTTTTAGGCGGCCTTCCGGGCGGGCTTGACCGGCCCGGGGCGGCACCCTATCTTTGCGTCTGCGAGTAAGTCGCAAGAGCATGGGAACGCCGCCAGGCATGTACATCTGCATCTGCAAGGCCATTCGGGAACGCGAAGTCGACGCCGCCGTCCGGGCAGGAGCCCGTCGCCCCTCCGATGTCTTCCGTGCCTGCGGCAAGAGCCCTCAATGCGGGACCTGCGCCTGCGACATGCGCGAGCGTATTGCCCACACGATCGCCCACGAACGGACGACCCAGACTCTCCTGGCTGCGGACTGACGAGCGCGGCTCGTCAGCTTGGACCCTTGCCTTCGCCGATTTGGCTCTGCAGATAATTCTGCTCGCCGACCTTCTCGAGCAGGCCGATTTCCGTTTCCAGAAAGTCGATATGCTCCTCGGCATCCTCGAGGATGTCGACCACGATCTCGCGGCTGACATAGTCCTTGGCGGTCTCGCAGTGAGTTACCGCCGCGACCAGTGCCGTGCGCGCCGCGGTTTCGAGCTTGAGATCGGCCTGCAGGCATTCGGGCACCGTCTCGCCGACCGCCAGCTTTCCGAGGTCCTGCAGGTTGGGCAGGCCGTCGAGCAGAAGGATGCGCTCGATCAGCTTGTCGGCATGCTTCATCTCGCCGATCGACTCTTCGTAGATCTTCTTGCCGAGACGCTCGAAGCCCCAGTGCTTCATCATGCGGGCGTGGAGGAAGTACTGATTGATCGCCGTCAGCTCGTTCTTCAGGAGCTTGTTCAGTTCGGCGATGATCTGTGGATTGCCCTTCACGGCGAACCTCCTCTTCGATGAGTAGGTTCTTACAGATACTCATGAAAACAACCGACGCAACCGAAGACTGCGCAAGTAATAACCGTTCGCTGGAAAAACGGCGCGCAACGCCTTGTCCGTCAGTAACTGGTTCTCACGTGCCGGCCGTGGCGAAGATTTGGTGGTCGAGGAGGCCCCGCCCGGCCAGAAGAACACGGCGCGCGCGGATGCACCCGTCGGAGACTGCCTGCCCCGGCGAAATTCCGCATAAAACCCGACCCGCAATATGGCAAACGCGACCTTTTCACCCAGGTTGCGGTAAAAACCGCAACGTCATCGCCACCCGCGACGTCTTATGATTCAGAACGTTCATATCGAACGCCGCCCGCCCGGGAGATTCCGGGCCAGCCGTAAGGATACGCGTCATGCCACTCGACAAAGCCAAGCCCAATTTCACCTTGCCGCCGCTGCCCTACGCTGACGACGCACTGGCGCCGGTCGTTTCCGCCAACACCATCTCTTTCCACTACGGCAAGCATCACAAGGCTTATGTCGACAAGCTGAACGAGCTGGCAGCCGGCACGCCCTACGCCGAGATGTCCCTCGAGGACGTCATCAAGAAGTCGGCCAAGGACGAGAAGGGCAAGGCAATTTTCAACAACGCCGCCCAGATCTGGAACCATACCTTCTATTGGGATTCGATGGCGCCCAAGGGCGGCGAGCCCACCGGCAAGATCAAGGCCGCGCTGGACGACAGCTTCGGCGGCCTCGATGCCTTCAAGGCTGCCTTCAAGGCGGCGGCCGTCGGCCAGTTCGGCAGCGGCTGGGCCTGGCTGGTGAAGGGCAAGGACGGCAAGCTCAAGATCGAGACGACGGCCAATGCCGACACGCCGATCGCTCACGGCGGCACGCCGCTCCTCGTCGCCGACGTCTGGGAGCATGCCTACTACCTCGATTTCCAGAACCGTCGCCCCGACCACATCCAGGCGTGGCTCGACAAGCTCGCCAACTGGTCGTTCGCCGAAAAGAACCTCGGCTAACAAGCTGCAGCGCCCGGTCGGTGACCCGCAAGGGGCTCCGGCCGGGCTTATTCCTCTTATCTCAGTATCGAAAGGTCAGGTTGAGCGACCCGAACTGCTGGAAGCGGTCGCGTTCGAAGAACTCCGGGGTCCGCAGTACCTGCGTATAGGACAGGCGCATCCCACGATAGAGAATGGCGAGCCCGAACTGCAGCTCGCCGACGAACGGCCGATGCGAGACGCGCAGGCTGTTTCCGTCCGTATTGCCGTCGAGGAAGATGTTCCGGGCAACGGCCGTACCGTCGAACCCGGCAAACAGATACCAGCCGAAACTGCCATCACCGATGAACGCTTCGGAGCCCGGCAGGGCGGGCCGGGCGCGCGTCGGACCGAAGTCGTCGCGCAGATTCTTGCCGATGCGCGCCGTGCCGCCCACGCCGGCATAGGTCGCGACATTGCCAAGCGACGCGCCGATACGCGGGATGAAGTCGACTTCGAGCTTCGGGTCCTCGATCAGCACCGCGCGGCCGGTGCGCCAGCGCCGCTCGAAGGTGAGCCCGAGTGTCGGCTCGTTGTGAAGCTGGTTGGCCCAACCGTAGCTTTGCGAGACACCGATCAGGGTGTGGAAATTGTTCTGCACGAACTCGCCGCCAGCGGCGGGACCGATCACACCGGCGTCGAGTTGCAGCGTGTCGAGCCGGATCGGCTCGTCGACTCCCGTCTTTGAATCGTGCCGCTTGTAAGTGTATTGCAGGGCAAAGCTCGCATAGAGCCAGGCGGCATAGGGCCGATCATTGTAGATCGGCTGCGACGTAAACACGTTCTCGGGCGTATACATCGCTTGGCCGACAGAGAGCGCGAAGCGACGGATTACCGAGTCGGGCTTGGCCTCGCCAAGGAAGGTCGGCACGGTCGTGAGGGCCACGAAGCCTGGCGACATTTCGGTGATCGCAGGAGACAGCCAGCCGACCCGTACGCCACTCGTGTAGTCGCGATCGGAAGGCCAGAGGCGATTGAAGACGTCGTTCTCGATCTGGATCGTATAGATGCTGCGCCGTTCGTCTTCGGTCGCAGAGGGCGGAATAGACTGGCCAACCGCGGGAGCCGCGGTCGCAGCTAAAGCAACCAGCATCAGCAGCGCGACATTGACGGAGTGGCGTTTCATCCCGGGAAAACGCCCCGCAATCCGGCAGGTTGCCCCTACCGTTCGTTCACGGGGGCAGCGCGATCCCAGAGTTCGGCTCGCCAGTAGAAGCCGATGGCCAGGGTGAACACGATGCCGAGCGCACTGTAGAGCGTGCCGGTAACGGCGAAGCCCGCGCGCTCGACGATCGGCCCCGACAGCAGCAGGCCCATCGGCAAGCCATAAACGGCAAGCATACGCACGCCCATGACGCAGCCGCGCAAGGCGGGATTGGTGACCCTGAGCAGGATCACCGCCATGGGGATCATGCAAAAGCTTTGCGCGAATCCTGCGACGAAGAGAACCGCCTCACCGGCAAGTGGCGTCGTGGTCCACGAGAAGGCCAGATTGAGCAAAAGCCAGATCATTATGCAGACGAGCATGGTGCGTGCCGGTCTGACATGGGCGCCATACATCGAGATGGTGATCGACCCGGCGAGTGCGCCGCCGGCGAAGCTTGCGATCAGCCATCCCAAGCCCGTCTGGTCGAGCCCATAGACGTCCTTCGCGACGTAGGCCAGCAGCGAGCCGACCAACGGATAGGCCGCAAAGTTCACCAGGAAGGCCAGCAGCATCACCGACCGCACGACCGGCGTCGACCAGACATAGGCGAAGCCTTCGCGCAGGGCACGCAGCGGCGAGAGCATCACCTCGTTCTCTCCGAGGACACGCAGACGCCGGATGCCGACGCCGAAGGTGAGCGCGAGGCAGAGCGCATAGACTCCGCAGACCGCGATATAGGCCTTACCCGACCCCAAGGCCGCTACCAGCGCCGCACCCGAAAGTGCCCCGACGACACGCGCCGAATCCGCCGTGGTGCGAGACACGCCCATGGCACGCATCAGGTAATCGGACGGCATGGTCTCGCCGACGATGAGGTTGCGCAGGGTGATATCCGACGGGCGTACCAGCCCCATGATCGTGGCCAGGGCGAATACCGGCACCGGACTGGCCAAGTCGGTCAGAAAGAGAACCATCAGGCACGACGCCAGTACCAGGTAGGTGAGCCGCATCAGCAGGAGGACGGAGCGGTTGCCGATCCGGTCGCCTGCCATGCCGAACAGAGGCGAAATCAGCGTGCCCAGGAACTGCAGGGAACCGAACACCGCCAAGGCCAGAACCGAGTCGGTCACCACCAGCACGAACCAGCCGAGGATGACGGTTTCCATCTCGAAGGCCCAGGAGGCCAGGAGATCGGAAGGCCACTGGAAGCGGAAACTGCGGATCCGGAAAGGCGCCAGCGCCGGTACTCGCGCGATGAAGCTCACGTCTTGTTCGTTCCCCTCCCCCTGCACTTTGTCCCGTAGCGCTCAGGGGTGAATGCAGGCTGCGCTTTCAGGTCACAGACTGCAATAATCTCCTCAGCATGCCCCTTAAGCACTAATGGGCGGGCTTGGCGCTCTCATAACCCTAGAGATAGTGGCTCTATTCCGCCAATACTCGGTGTGAAACTTCGTTCTCGCAGTTGCGTTGCGAGGCCGCTCAGAGCATTGTGTGACAGGATGCCGTCAAGCGGTAAAAGCGCAATGTGGACCGCACGCGGGTTTGCCTTGGAGAAGTCCGCGATGGGCGGTGTCGTGAAGCGTACTACCTTTCAGCTAATCCTGATCAAGCCGACGCACTATGACGATGATGGCTATCCCATCACGTGGTTGCGGTCGCATATTCCATCCAACACGTTGGCCGCCCTCTATGGTCTCGGCGACGACTGCCGACGGCGCCAGGTCCTGGGCCCTGATGTCGACATCGTCATCAAGCCCTTCGACGAGACCAACACGCGTGTGCGCGCGGACCGCATCATGCGCGACATCGAGCGCAGCGGCGACAAGGCCCTGATCTGCCTGGTCGGCGTCCAGAGCAACCAGTTCCCGCGCGCAACCGATCTCGCCCGTCAGTTCATCAAGCGCGGCTTCTCGGTCGCCATGGGCGGCTTCCACGCCGCCGGCTGCCTTTCGATGCTCCCCGTCATCCCGCCCGAGATCCAGGCGGCGATGGACATGGGCGTCTCGATCTATGCCGGCGAAGCCGAGGAAGGTCGTCTCGACGAGGTTCTGCGCGACGCCTGGAACGGCACGCTGAAGTCTCTCTACAACTACATGGACGACCTGCCGGGTATCGAAGCGGCGCCGACGCCGCATCTGCCGCCGGCAGCACTGGCGCGCAACGAAGGCCGCAAGTCGAGCTTCGACCTCGGCCGCGGCTGCCCGTTCCAGTGCTCGTTCTGCACCATCATCAACGTGCAGGGCCGCAAGAGCCGATTCCGGACGCCCGACGACCTCGAGGCGATCGTTCGCGAGAACTACAAGCAGGGCATCACGTCGTTCTTCATCACCGACGACAACATGGCCCGCAACAAGCATTGGGAAGCCTTCTTCGACCGGCTGATCGAGCTGCGCGAGAACGAAGGCATCTGCGTGTCGCTGATCATTCAGGTCGACACCCAGTGCCATCGCATCCCCAACTTCATCCACAAGGCGCGCTGGGCCGGCGTCTATCGTGTGTTCATCGGGCTCGAGAACGTCAACCCGGACAATCTTCTGGCCGCCAAGAAGCGCCAGAACAAGATTACCGAATATCGCAAGATGCTGCAGGCTTGGCACACCAGTGGCGCCTCGACCTGGGCCGGTTACATCCTGGGTTTCCCGGGCGATACGCGCGAATCGATCCTGCGCGACATGGAGATCATCAAGAAGGAGCTGCCGCTCGACATCCTCGAGCTGTTCATGCTCACGCCGCTGCCGGGTTCCGAAGACCACCAGACGCTCTGGAAACAGGGCGTGTGGATGGACCCGGACCTCAACAAGTACGACCTCCATCACCGCGTCGTGCATCATCCGAAGATGAGCGATGCGGAGTACGAGCAGACCTACCGCGATGCCTGGCGCACCTACTACACGCCCGAGCACATCGAGACGGTGGCCAAGCGCCATGGCTCGATCCCCGGTCGCAACCCGGCCGAGCCTGCCCAGTTCATGACCATGTTCAAGATCATGTTCGAGGCCGAGGGCATTCATCCGCTCGAAGGCGGCGTGGTCCGCATGAAGTACCGTAGCGACCGCCGCTATGGCATGCCGATCGAGCCGGTCGGTGTGTTCCACTGGAAGCTTGCGCTCGAGACCGTACGGAAGCTCAAGATCTACGGCCGTCTGGCCTGGCAGGGCTGGCGTATCGGCCAGCGCGTCAAGAACGACCCCAAGCGCCACGAGTACACCGACCTCGCGCTGCAGCCGGTCATGGACGACGACATGGACAAGCTCTCGCTGTTCGCCGAGACGGCGGGCGGTGGCGCGGCCGTCAACAAGCGCCGCGGCGAGGATCTGGCTCGCGCCAAGATCGCCGCCCAGCAGAACCAGCGCCTCGCCGCAGCGGAGTAGGCCCGGCTCTTCGCCATGCCCGTAGGCCCGCTCTTCGGCGGGCTGTATGATGGAACATGGACGAAGAGACCCTGTCCCGCGTCTATGACGATCCACTGGCTCACTGGTTCGTCACCGAAGCCTATCGAATCACCGACACGACCGAGCTGATCGCTGCCACCGGCGAACAGATCGTGGCCGCAGGGCTGCCGCTCTACCGGCTCGCCTACTTCCAGCGCACCCTGCATCCGGAATTCTCGGGCAAGGGCTATTTCTGGCGTCGGGGCCGCGGCGTCGAGGTGGGTTCGGTTCCACATGGTTTCCAGGACGGCGCCGACTATCTCGACAACCCGCTGCCGGCCGTCTACCAGCACCGCAAGATCGTCCGTTTCAGGTTGGAGGATAAGGAACCGCAGGCTCCCGTGTTGCGCCAGCTCAAGAGCGAGGGCGCGACGGACTACGTGGCGCTGCCCCTCTTCTTCACCGGCGGCCATATCGACGCGCTCAGCATCGTTTCCGACCGGCCGGGCGGCTTCACCGGCAGCGACCTCGATCGCCTCTATCTGCTGCACTTTGCCTTCACGCGCATCGTCGAAACGCACTCCCTGCGCGACATGGCGACCAACCTGCTCGACGCCTATGTCGGCCGCGCCGCCGGCGAACGCATCCTGGCCGGGGAGGTGAAACGCGGCGAAGGTCAGACGATGGAGGCGGTCATCTGGTACTGCGACCTGCGCGGCTTCACGCGCACGTCCGACGTTCTGCCGCGCGACTCCGTCATCTGCCTGCTCAACGACTATTTCGGCGCCATGGGGGCCGCCGTCACGTCGGCCGGCGGCGAGATCCTGAAGTTCATGGGCGATGCCATGCTGGCAATGCTGCCTGTCCCCGATCCTGCCGGACGGGCGGCGACGGTAGGCCGGGCGGTACATGCAGCCTCCGCGGCCGCGCAATCGATTGCAGCGCTGAACGGCGGCCGAGTCGCCGCCGGCGAGCAGGCCTTGAGGTTCGGCCTGGCGCTCCACCTCGGCGAGGTGATGTTCGGCAATATCGGCGCCAGCCAGCGTCTCGATTTCACGGTGATCGGGCCTGCGGTGAATTACGCCGCGAGACTGGAAAAGATCGCAGCCGTCGCAGGCTGCCCGATCGTACTGTCGCAGGCGGTCGCGGAGTTGCTGCCCCGCGACACCGTCCAGCCGCTCGGACGGCATGCCCTGAAGGATATCGACCAGCCCCAAATGGTCTATCGGCTGACCGACCTCGCGGCCTGATGCCGCGTCAGTGCACGACCGCCGGCTTCACTTCGCCAAGGCCATCCGCCTCGGTCGCGGAAATGGTGGTGCGCACCATCGAGCGTTCCTTGGTGTAGTCCCAGGGCCGGCCGCGATGGAGCATCGCACGATTGTCCCACATCACGGCATCGCCGGTCCGCCACTTGTGGGTGTAGACGAACTCCGGCCGCGTCGCCTCGTCGAGGAGCTGCGCCAGGAGCTGGCGGGCGTCGCGATCATCCATGCCGTCGATTGCATAGGCGTGGCTGGCGACATAGAGCGCGCGCCGGTCGTTGCTCGGGTTGCGCCAGTTCATTCGCCAGCGCACCGGCGGCAACGCCTTGCGCTCCTCGGCATTGGCAAGGTCGGGGTGGATCTGGTCGCGGCTGTTGGCATAGGAGTGCGTGGCCACGGCATCCTTGAGCCGGTTCTGTAGATCCGCCGGCAGCCGCTCCCAGGCCAGCCGCGTCGAGGTGAATTCGGTGTCGCCATCCTCGCCGGGCAGGACACGTGCCGTCAGGACCGAGGCCAGCGCCGGCGTCTTCTTGAAGGACGAATCGGTGTGCCAGAGGGCGTTCGCCTTGGCGACCAGCACCTGGCGATGGTCGAGCGGTACGATCTCGCCCTGCGGCCCGACATTCGTCAGGCGCGAATAGAAGCTGTTGGCGCCCACCGAAGCCACCTTGGTGAGTTCGAGCGGCCCGAAGGCGCGGCTGTAGGCCACCTGAATGTCGTCGGCGATCGTCTGATTCCGAAACACGAGAAGGGAATGCGTCTCGAACGCCGCACGCACGGCCTTGTAGGCTTCGGCATCGGTGGCGACATCCAGCAGGCTGACGCCCTTCACCTCAACTCCGAATCCGGGCCCCAGCGGAACCAGTTCCATCGCGTTCCTCCTCGCGGTTATCTTTCTGGCAGGGATTTTATCGCAACGCGCCAACGCCCCGCTATAGTAAGAACTCTGCATCCTAGGCATTGCTGACACCCGATGGCCGTTCGCCCCTCTTCGTCTCCCCCACCCCGCCTCGCCTTCGTCAGCGCTGCCACCCCATCCGCCCGGGAAGCCAAGGCGCGGCTGGAAAAGCGCTATGGCAAAGTGACGACGGCCGACGCCGACATCGTCGTGGCGCTGGGCGGCGACGGCCTGATGTTGCAGGCACTGCATCACAACATGCGCCGGCTGAAGCCGATCTACGGCATGAACCTCGGCACGGTCGGCTTCCTGCTCAACACCTTCAGGGAAACCGGCCTGCTGGAGCGCCTGCGGAAAGCGCGGCAAGTGACGCTGAACCCGCTGCGCATGATCGCAGTCGACACGCGCGGCAAGGCCACCGAGGTTACGGCAATCAACGAAGTGTCGTTGTTCCGTTCGAGCCGGCAGACCGCTCGCATCGCGGTCGCCGTCGACGGCAAGAAACGCCTGCCGGAACTTCATTGCGACGGCGTTCTGGTAGCGACACCCGCGGGCTCGACCGCCTACAACCTCTCCGCCCATGGCCCCATCCTGCCGCTGGGCGCGGGCCTGCTGGCGCTGACGCCGATCAACGCCTTCCGGCCGCGGCGCTGGCGGGGGGCGTTGCTGTCGCGCACCAGCCGTGTCGAATTCACCATCCTCGACCCGCGCAAGCGGCCGGTCGCCGCCGCCGCGGATTCCGTCGAGATCGCCAATGTCGTCAAGGTGACGGTGACGGAGGCGACCGACATCCGTCTTACCCTGCTGTTCGATCCCGAGCACGATCTTGAGGAGCGCATCCTCAAGGAGCAGTTCGTTCCTTGAGTGCCAAGGACGCTTCCTTCAAGCCGGAAAAAAAGACGACGATCGGCCACGATGGCTATGGCCCGCTGGTCCTGGCCATCGCCATTGGCACAGCAGGCGGCTTCGTGTTCGATTGGCTCAAGATGCCGCTCGCCTGGATGCTGGGTGCCTGCGTCTTTGCGACGGTGGCAGCCTTCTTCGGCGTGCGAATCGGCATGAAGGTCCGACTGCGTCAGGGCATGATCATCGTGCTGGGCGTTCTGCTGGGATCGGGCTTCACACCGGAACTGGTGCAGCGACTGGGCGAGTGGGCGGTCAGCCTCTGCGTGCTCACCGGCATGACCATGACAGGCGCCACGCTCTGTTACGCATGGCTGCGGCGTACCACCGACTGGGACAAGCCGACCTGCTACTTCGCCGCCATGCCGGGTGGGCTCAACGACATGACGATCATGGGTGGCGCCATGGGCGGCGAGGAACGCGCCATTGCCCTCGCCCATGCACTCCGCATCCTGACGGTCGTCCTTACAATCCCCGTCTGGTATCGGCTGGTGAACGGCGCACAAACCAGCGTGCTCACGATGGTGCACGGCCCCAGCGGTAACGACTGGAAGGACTACGCCGTTCTGATCGCCTGCGGTGTCGTGGGCGCCGTCGCGGGCCGCCTGCTGCGCCTGCCGGCGAGCTTCATGATGGGCCCCATGATCGTGAGCGCGCTGGCCCACCTCGGCGGCCTCACCAACTCCCAGCCCCCTGGCTTCCTGGTTGCCGCCGCCCAGGTCGTGGTCGGCACCGCCATCGGCTGCCGCTTCGTCGGCGCAGCGCTGGACCGGCTGCACAAGGAGATGGCGGCCTCGATCGGCGCCGCCCTCATCCTGATCGCCTGCGCCGTGATCTTCGCCAAGATCACCGTGGCGCTAACCGGCCTCAACCTCGACGCCACCGTGCTGAGCTATGCACCCGGCGGCTTCGCGGAAATGAGCCTGATCGGACTGGCTCTGGGCATCGAGATCGCCATGGTGGCGACCCATCACCTGTTCCGCCTGTTCCTGATCATATTCACCGGCCCGCTGGTCTTCAGGACGTTGCTGAAGCGCGACCATTAGGCCCGCACGGTGATCCCGCCGTCGACGACCAGAAGGTGGCCGTTGACGTAGGCCGCCTCGTCGGACGCCAGGAACAGCGCGGCATTGGCGGTGTCCCAGCCCGTGCCCATTTTTCCCGTGGGCGACGCGCGATCGCGGATGGCGATCATTTTGTCGTAGGCCTGATTATGGTCCTTCTCGCCCTTGGCGTACTGCTCGGCCAGGAAGTCGATCATCGGCGTGTGCATCAAGCCGGGCAGGATCGCGTTGCAGCGGATTCCCTTTTCGGCGTACTGCGAGGCGATGGCAAGGGTCAGCGAGTTCACGGCGCCTTTGCTCGCGTTGTAGGCGATGTAGGAAACGCCCTTGGGGCTGCGGATCGAGGCGATCGAGCTCACGTTCACGATCGCGCCCTTGCCCTGCTTCTCCATCACCGGCAGCACATGCTTGGCCGTCAGGAAGAAACTCTTCACGTTGACGTCGAAGACGAGCTGCCACTCATCCTCGGAAAGTTCGACCGGCCCGCCGGTCGAGCCGATGCCGACATTGTTGTCGAGGACGTCGATGCGGCCCCATTTGGCGACGCAGGCATCGACCATCGCCTTCACGCTGGCATTGCTGGACGCATCCGCCTCGAAGGCCACGGCTTCGCCGCCTTCCTTGGCGATCAGACCGACGGTCTCCTCGGCAGCGGCGCGCTTGCGATCGACGCAGAAAACCTTGGCACCTTCGCGCGCGAAGGTCACGGCCGTGCACTTGCCATTGCCCCAGCCCGGCCCGCTCGACCCTGCGCCGACCACGATCGCGACCTTGTCCTTCAACCTGCCAGCCATTGCATTCACTCCCTTTGTTGCCAACCTAGCATGGGCATTGGCTTCAGCAGCACCGGCCGAGCGCTCGTCATATCGCCTCACGAACCTACGTTCGGAAACTCAGCCGGCTGACGGACGGTCGCCGCGATGGGCTTTTTTCTTTCGGGAATGATGCGTGAACGCCAGGCCGACGCAGTGGCGCAGCTCCCGCACCGGCAAACGCCGGCCCGCGGTGAAGTGCAACGCACGTTCGCCTTCGATATCGAACTTGCCGGGATAGAGTTCGCGGAACTGACCGACCAGACCGCTCTGGCAATGGAAGTAGACGGCGTAGCCGTCCTCCCTGCCTTTTGCCCGGTCGATGCGTACGGTGGAGCCGCTGCCGGTTTCCTCCGTCAGGTAGCTGGGCTGTCCCCATTTCAGCGTTTCCGTGAGCTTGCCGACGTCGGGTGTCGCCGCCGCCACCTCGAACATTATCTCGCGCAGTTTCATCAAGTCGGACCGCACGGCCGACGGATAGGCTTTGAACACGGCCGCCACTTTGGCGTCATCGAAGCGTCTCATGGGGATGCAGCCTAACACTCTGCTGGCGGCGCGCGAGCCCGCATGGAATGCTCATTCCAAGGAATCGACCAAGAAAAATCAGGAGGAGCGTTCATGCATCGTCGAGCGTTCACGACCTCTGCCCTGGCAGCCCTCGCCGCACCGGCCGTCGCCCAGCAATGGCCGACCAAGCCGCTCCGTCTGGTCATCCCCTATCCACCCGGCGGCCCATCGGACGTTTCCAGCCGCATCGTCATGGAACATGCGGCCCATATTCTCGGCCAGTCGATCCTGTTCGACAACAAGGCCGGCGCCTCGGGCATGATCGGGGCGGAGTTCGTGAAGAACCAGCCGGTCGACCATCACACGTTCCTGACCACCACGACCGCAATGGTCTGCATCACGCGCCACCTGCAGCCGATCCCCTTCGATCCGGACAAGGACATCGTTCCGGTGTCGCGCATGACGACCTCGTGGGGCGCCTTTGCCGTCCATCCCTCGGTGCCGGCCAACACGGTCGCGGAGTTCGTGGCCTACGGCAAGGCCAATCCCGGCAAGATCAACTATGGTTCGGCCGGGCTCGCCACCATCACCCATCTGTTTGGCGAGATGCTCTGCCTTGAGGCCGGCATCAAGATGACCCACGTGCCCTATCGCGGCAGTGCGCCCGCGACCAACGCGCTGCTGGCCGGCGAGATCCAGGCGCAGTTCGACCAGACCACGCTGCCGCATATCAAGGCCGGCAAGCTCAGAGCACTGGCCATGCTGGCCGAGGTGCGCCATCCCGACTTTCCCGATGTGCCGACCTTGCGGGAAACGGGTTATGGCAAGGAAGGTGGCGATTCCTGGTTTGGCATCCTCGCTCCCGCCGGCACCTCGCCCGACGCCATAGCTCGGCTCGACAAGGCCATTGCCGAGGCGCTCCGGGCGCCCGACATCGTCGAGAAGACCCACAAGGGTGGGATGCGCGTGACCTACCTCAATCCAAGCGATTTCCGGTCGCAGATCGGCAGCGAGAGCCGGATGTTCGCCAACATCATCCAGAAGGGTAACATCAAGCTCACCTGAGCCAAGGTCCCGCATGCCCTCCCAGCCGCTGCCACACGCCGAGTACGACGATATCGCCGACGAGTATGCGGCCTCCAAGCAGCTCCCCTTTCGTACCGCCGTCGAAGCACCGACCCTTTTCAATCTGGCGGGCGACGTGCGGGGTCTCGCGGTGCTCGACCTGCCCTGCGGCGACGGCACTTACTCGCGCGCCCTGGCGCGTCGCGGCGCAGCCTCGGTCCTCGGCATCGACCTGTCGAGCGCCATGGTCGAGCGGGCGCAGCAGAACGAGCGCGAGATACCGCTCGGCATTTCCTACCAGGTCGGCGATGCAGGCAACCTGGGCATCGTCGGCGCCTTCGATCTCGTCGTGGCGAGCTACCTCTTCAACTATGCGCAAACCCGAGCACAGCTCCTGGTCTTCGCCCGCGCCATCTACGCCAACCTGAAACCCGGAGGGCGGCTCGTCGGCGTGAACGACAATCCGCGCACATCGCTCGACCGCTATACCTCCTACGCGGCTTACGGTTTCCTGCGCGAGATCGAACGACCGCGGCGCGAAGGTGCCCGAATTCGCTACTCTTTCTTCAGGCCGGACGGCACGAGCTTCGGCTTCGACAATTTCTGGCTGGCGCCGCAAACCTACGAAGAGGTCTTCGCCGAGGCGGGCCTCGCCGGTTTTCGCTTCGTCGACACCATTGCGTCCTCGTCGAAGGGCGAGGACTGGAGCGACTTCCTACGCGATTGCCCGATCACCGGGTTCGAGGCGCATCGTCCCGGCTAGACCAGACTCGCGGCCACAGGCAGGACAGCAGCAGCGCCACCAGCAGCCCTCCTCCCGCCGCCACGAAGGCGAAGCGATAGCCGGCGAGAAAGCCGGCCATGCCGGCAAATCCTTCGGCACCATGGGCCTGCAGCGCCGTCAACACCGAGGCGCCGCCCACGACGCCCAGGGTTCGCGTCAGCAGCGAGAGACTGCCGGCAACGCCGCGGTCGCGCGGCGGCAGGGTCGCGGTCACGATGTCCGTGTAGGCGACCGTGAGCAGACCCTGGCCGATCCCTTCGAGCACCAACAGAGACGCCACAAGCAGCACGGGCGTATCGATGCCGGTGAAGCCCAGCGGCAATAGGCCTAGCCCCACAAACGCCACGCCGGCAAAGACGGTGGGGCGCTGGCCGATGCGGCGGACGAGAAAGGCGGACAGAGGTGCGCCGGCCAAGCTCCCGGCAAAGGCCATCGCAAGCACGATGCCGCTGCCCACTGCCGTCAGCTTGAGCACGTTCGTCAGGTAGTAGGGCGTCAGCAGCAGGATCGAAAAACCCGCCAGATTGGCGAGCACATTGAGCACATTGGGAACGGCAAAGCGCGCGTCGGCGAACAGTGCGGGCCGGATGATCGGCTCGGGCACGCGGCTTGCGTGGCGCACATAGAGGGCCAGCAGGATCAGTGCAATTGCCAGAAGGCCGAGCGCCCAGGCCCCAGCGACTTCGCGGCGCTGCGAGAGCACCAGCGACAGCAGCAGCGTGCTCATGCAGGACGCCAGCAGGACGGCCCCCAATGCATCGAATGGGCGTGCATCCGGCTTCGGCGATGGCAATAGGCCGGTCAACGCCAACGTCACGAGCGCAATGGGGACGCGGACCCAGTAGACGGCCGGCCAGCCCCAGACCTCGACCAGTACGCCCCCCAGGAAGGGGCCAACGGCTGCGGCCAGTGCCATGGCACTGGCGAAGCCCGCCAGGGCCTGGGTGCGCTGGCTTTCGGGAAAGAGCGAGGTGGCGAGCGCCGGCGTGCAGGCGAGCGCCAGCGCCGTGCCGATCCCCTGGCCGGCCCGCGCCCACAGGAACAGCGGCCAATCGGGCGCCGCGGCGCAGGCCGCGCACCCAACGGCGGAGATGAGGAGGCCGATGCGGAAGAGCAGCCGATGACCGAACAGGTCGCCGAGCTTGCCGGCGACCAGCATCAGCGAGCCGTAGACCAGCACGTAGCAGATCACCAGCCACTGCACGTCGCCCAGGGCGAGCTTGAAGTGGCCGGTGATCGCCGGCAGCGCGACGTTGACGGCAATGTCGAGCGGCGCCAGCGAGGCACCGAGCCCGACGATCACAAGGCCGAGTTGCGGGCGCGTCACGTCCGACGCGCGCCCGTCATCAGAGATGCTTGCCCAGGAAGGCCAGCATGCGTTCCCACGCCGCGTTGGCCGACTTCACGTCGTAGGCCTCGCTGCGCTCGTTAGAGAAGGCGTGGGCGGCGTCGTAGCGGAAGATTTCCGGGTTCTGGCCGGCGCCCTTCATCGTCTTCTCAAGCTCGTTGACCGCGGCCGGTGTGCACCAGTCGTCCTTGTTGGCGAAATGACCCTGCAGCGGCACCTTGATCTTGGCGGGATCGGCGAGCTGTCCCGGCGGGATGCCATAGAACGGCACGCCGCAGGAGATGCCGCCGATACGGGCGCAGGCCGCGATGGTGAGCGCGCCGCCCATGCAGAAGCCCATGACGCCGACCTTGCCGCCGAGGCCGGCCAGATGCTTGACCGCTCCGGCGATGTCCTGGTCCGAGGCGCCGACGAAATCGAGGCCGCTCATCATGTGGTTCGCCTCGTCGGGCTTCTGCGTCACGCGGCCCTTGTAGAGGTCCGGCGCCAGCGCATTGTAACCCGCGCGCGCAAAACGATCGGCGACGCCGCAGATCTGGTCGTTGAGACCCCACCATTCCTGAATCACGACGATGCCGGGCTTGCCCTTGCCGGCTTCGGCCAGATAGCCCTTGCAGGTCGAACCGTCGGGCCGCTTGAAGTCGATCATCGCCATGTCTCGTTCCTCCTCTTTAAGGCGCGAGCTTAAAGGAGCTTGCGCAGTTCCGTCTTGAGAATCTTGCCGTAGTTGTTCTTCGGCAGGGCTTCAATGAACTTGTAGTCCTTCGGCCGCTTGAAGCGCGCGATATTGTCGAGGCAGAGCTGGTCCAGCTCACCCGGCGCCAACGCCTCCGCTCCACGCTTCACGACGAAGGCCACGACCTCCTCGCCCCATTCTGGGTGCGGCCGGCCGACGACCGAACATTCGGCGACCGCTGGATGGAGGTTCAAGACATCCTCGATCTCGCGCGGATAGATGTTCGAGCCGCCGGAGATGATCATGTCCTTGGAACGGTCCTTGAGCGTCAGCAACCCTTCTTCGTCGAAGGCCCCGACATCGCCGGTCCATAGCCAGCCGTCCCGCAGCGACCGTGCCGTCGCCTCGGGATTGTTCCAGTAGCCCGCCATTACGGGATCGCCTTTGCAGATGATCTCGCCGACCTCGCCGACGGGAAGCTGACGCCCCTCCTCGTCGACCACCCTCACTTCCATGCAGGAATCCGCACGACCGGCCGATGCCAGCCGTTGCTCCCAGCGCGGATGCTGGCGGTCCCAGTGGTACTCTCTAGAGAGATGCGTGATGGTCATCGGGCTCTCGCCCTGGCCATAGAGCTGCATCAACTTGTTGCCCAGGAGGTCGAGCGCGCGCTTGAGGTCCGCCACATACATCGGCGCGCCGCCGTAGGTGATCAGCCTCAGCGCCTGCGGCTGAAGATCGGCGACGCTGCCATGTTCGATCAGGCGCTTCACCATCGTCGGTGCGAGGAAGATGCTGCACTCGGGCCAGCGGTTCATCAGCTCGACCGTCTCGGGCACTTCGTACTTGCCGCTCTCGGGAAACACCTGGACCGAGCCACGCCCGACCATGGGGAAGTTCCACAGGCCCGAGCCATGGCTGATCGGCGCGGCATGCACGATCGAGCCGCCGGGGGGCGGACGGTCGGCATCGGCATAGTAGTTGAGTGTCATCGCCAGAAGATTGCGATGCGTGAGCGTCGCCCCCTTGGGCCGCCCCGTCGTGCCCGAGGTATAGAACAGCCACGCAGGATCGGTCGGCTCGGCCGAGACGAGTGGGCTTGGATCACCCACTTCCATGAAGCTGTAGGAGCGTGTGGTGACGTCCACGATCTCCTTGAGGTCCGGCGCCTCTTTGGCCGCTTCGGCAATCGTCTCGGCGAGATCGGGGGTCACGAAACAGAGCCGGGCGCCGGAGTTCTCCAGGATGAAGGCGAACTCCCGGGCGTGCAGTTTGGCGTTCATCGGCACGGCGCAGAGACCCGCGTGCCAGATCGCGTACATGACCTCGATCGATTCCACGCAATTGGCCATGGCAAATGCCACGCGGTCGCCGCGCTTCAACCCGAAACGGCCGGTGAGATGCGTGCTCATCACCGAAACCTTTCGCCAAAGGTCTCGATACGTGAGGTAGGGAGTCGTGCCCCGCGCCAACGCGGGCAGGTCGCGGAATTCCTGCGCAGACCCCAGAAGCAAATGGGCAATGTTCATGCAGACAAATCCTCAGGCGCGTGACTATTGCAGGCACGGCAGCAACCTTGCAATGTGCGCCGCATGCAGGATTTCGATTTCGCCATCATCGGCGCCGGCATCGCCGGGGTTTCGGCCGCCTATCATCTCGCGCCCCATGCAAAAGTGGTGATTTTCGAGCGCGAGCATGTCGCGGCCTATCACACGACCGGACGCTCCGCGGCGCTGCACTCGGAGACCTATGGCAGCGCGGAAATCCGGGCCATCACCGTGGCCTCGGGTCGCTTCTATCGCCAGCCACCGCAAGGCTTCTCGGATCATCCGCTGCTCACCCCGCGAGGCGCGCTGATTGCCGGCCGGGTCGAGCAAACGGAAGCCTTGCAGAAGGCCGCCGCCGATTATGCACGACTGGTGCCGAGCGTGCGCTGGCTCGATCCCGCCGAAGCCACGCGCATTCAGCCGCTGTTCAAGCCCGAGCATGCCGCCGGTGGTGCGATCTTCGAGCCCGAGGCCGACGACATGGACGTCGCCGCCATCCACGGCGGCTTCCTCAAGGGTGCGCGGGCCGCGGGTGGCGTACTGCGCCTCAATGCCGAAGTCGCAGCGCTCGAGCGCAAAGACGGACGCTGGGCGATCCGCCTCGGCGACGGCGAGACGATCCACGCCGCCAACATCGTGAACGCGTCCGGTGCCTGGGCCGATGTCGTCGCCGGTCTTGCCGGCGCCAAGCCTGTCGGGCTGGTGCCGAAGCGGCGCACCGCCTTCACCTTCGATGCGCCGCAGGGGCTCGATCTGACGAAGCTGCCGATGGCCATCGACTTCGACGAGACTTGGTACATCAAGCCCGAGGTCGGACAGTTCCTTGCCTCGCCGGCCGACGAAACGCCGTCGGAGCCGTGCGATGCGCAGCCCGAGGAGCTGGATATCGCCATTGCCGTCGATCGTATAGAGACGGCGACCTCGCTGCAGATCCGCCGCATCAAGAACAAGTGGGCGGGGCTCAGAAGCTTCGTCGCCGACAAGAATCTCGTCGCCGGCTACGACCCCAAGGTCGAAGGCTTCTTCTGGCTGGCCGGCCAGGGCGGCTACGGCATCCAGACCGGCTATGCCGCCGGCCAGCTCGCGGCCAGCCTGGCGCTCGGCAAGGGCTTACCCTCCAGCGTCGCCGAACTCGGTGTGACCGAAGCGGCTCTTTCGCCCGCGAGGTTCGCCCATTAAGGTCGCGCGCCTGTGCCCCCGTGGCGGAATTGGTAGACGCCAGCGACTTAAAATCGCTTGATCCGAAAGGGTCGTGCCGGTTCGAGTCCGGCCGGGGGCACCAACCCTTATCCTCTGTAGTGACAGGACACCCAGTGGCCAGGCTTGCTCTCGCGCAGCTCGGGCACGCGCTGGGCGCAATCGGGCTTGGCGATCGGACAGCGCGTGTGGAAGTGGCAGCCCGAGGGCGGCCGGATCGGATTGGGCACGTCTCCCTGCAGCATGATGCGTTTGCGCTTCACCGTCGGATCCGGGATCGGCACGGCCGAGAGCAGCGCCTCGGTGTAGGGATGCAGCGGGTTGTCGTAGAGGTCGCGCGACGGCGCAATCTCGACGACGCGGCCGAGATACATCACCGCCACACGCGTGGAGATGTGCTCCACCACGCTGAGATCGTGGGCGATGAACAGGTAGGTGAGGCCGAACTGCTCCTGCAGGTCCTCGAGCAGGTTGATGACCTGCGCCTGGATCGACACATCGAGCGCGGAGACCGGCTCGTCGCAGATCACCAGCTTGGGCTCGACGGCGAGCGCACGGGCGATGCCGATGCGCTGACGCTGACCGCCCGAGAATTCGTGCGGAAAGCGCCGCATATGGTCCGGCTGCAGCCCCACCGTCTCCAGGAGCTGCACCACGCGATCCTCGAGCGCCTGCCGCGACGCCGCGAGATTGTGGATCGTGAGCGCCTCGCCGATGATCGCGCCGACCGTCAGGCGTGGATTGAGGGACGCATAGGGATCCTGGAAGATGATCTGCATGTCGCGCCGCAGGGCGCGCAACGCATCGGTCTTCATCTTGGTGACGTCGGCGCCCTGAAACAGCACCTCGCCCGCGCTGGGCTCGATCAGGCGCAGGATGCAGCGCCCGGTCGTCGACTTGCCACAACCGGACTCGCCGACCAGGCCCAACGTCTCGCCGGCCGCAATATCGAAACTGACGCCATCGACGGCATGGACCTTGTCGACGACGCGCGAGAACACGCCGCCGGTGATGGCGAAATGCTTGCGCAGGTCGCGGACCGACAGCAGCGTCTCGCCGCTGGGCTGCGGGCCGCTCACAGCACGCACCTTACGAAATGGCCCGGCCCGACTTCCTTGAGGGGCGGCATCGCCTGGGTACAGACCTCCATGGCGTGCTTGCAGCGCGAGGCAAAGCGGCAGCCCGGCGGCGGATCGAGCAGGCTCGGCACCGTACCCGCGATCGCTTCCAGCCGCTGCTTCTTCTCGGCAGCGCGGTCGACGCGCGGGATGGAGCGGATCAGGCCCTGTGTGTAGGGATGACGCGGGTTGCCGAACAATGCTTCGACCGGCGCTTCCTCGACCACCTTGCCGGCATACATCACCGTCACCCTCTGGCAGGTCTCGGCCACCACGCCCATGGCATGGGTGATCAGCATGATCGCCATGCCGAACTTGTCCTTCATCTCCTGCATCAGCTCCAGGATCTGCGCCTGGATGGTGACGTCGAGCGCCGTCGTCGGCTCGTCGGCGATCAGGAGTTTGGGCTGGCAGGACAGCGCCATGGCGATCATCACCCTCTGGCGCATGCCGCCGGAGAACTGGTGCGGATAATCGTGCACCCGGCGCTGCGGATGCGGGATGTTGACCAGACGCAGCATATCCGCGGCGCCGACCAGCGCCTGCTTGCGCGACAGCTTCTGGTGCAGCTCGATCACCTCGGCGATCTGGTCGCCGACGGTATAGACCGGATTGAGCGAGGTCATCGGCTCCTGAAAGATGATCGCGATCTCCCGGGCGCGGATCTTGTTCATCTCCGACTGCTCAAGAGGGATCAGGTTCCTGCCCTGCCACAGGATCTCGCCATCCTCGAAGCGGCCCGGCGGCATGTCGATCAGCTTGAGCACCGAGCGTGCAGTTACGGTCTTGCCACACCCCGACTCGCCCACGACGCCCAGCGTCTCGCCGCGATCGATATGGAGGTCGACGCCATCGACGGCACGCACCATGCCGTCATCGGTCTTGAACCAGGTCTTGAGACCCCGGATATCCAGCAGAGGTTCAGCCACGCATACGCTCTCGTCAGAGGACTCGGCGCGGGTCGAGCGCATCGCGCAAGCCGTCACCGATGAAGTTGATGGCAAGCACGGCCAGGAAGATGGCGGCACCGGGAAACAGCGCCCAATGCGGCGCGATATCGAGATAGTCCTTGGCGTCGCGCAGCACGCTGCCCCAGGTCGGCACGTCGGACGGGAAGCCGAGGCCGAGGAACGACAGGGTCGATTCGGCGATGATGGCGGCGGCGACGTCGATGGTGCCGGCCACGATCACCGGCCCCAGGGCATTGGGCAGGATGTGCTGGACGACCTGCCGCGTCTTGGAAGCACCCAGGGCGCGGGCAGCCTCGACGAACTCCTTTTCGCGCAAGGAGAGGAACTGCGCGCGGACCAGACGCGCTACCGGCATCCAGCGCAGGCCTCCGATCACCACCACGATCAGGATAAAGGCGCCGCCCTCGACACCGAAAATCCCTTTCATCGTGTCGCGGAAGAGGTAGATCACCAGCAGCAGCAACGGCAGCTGCGGCAGCGACAGGAAGAGGTCGGTAAGCCACATCAGCACGGCATCGACCCGGCCACTGGACATGCCAGCCAGCGCACCGACCAGAATGCCGACGACGACGGCGACGACCATGGCGGCCAGCCCGACGGCCAGCGAGATGCGGCCGCCATAGAGGAGGCGCGCCAGAAGATCCTGGCCGAGATCGTCCGTGCCCAGCGGATGCGCCCAGGACGGCCCCTGCAGTTTGGCGGCAAAGTCGATGTCGTTGATCGGCACCGGCCAGATGACCGGACCGAGCGCCACGGCCGCAAACATGACGATCAGCACGATGCCGCTTACCACGGCGAGCCTGTGCCGGCGGAAACGCCGCCATGCCTCGCGGGCCGGCGTGACTGGCCGGCTCTTGCGCGGGGCCGCAGCGGCGGCGCGCGGTGCTTCAGCGGAAAGCGATGCGGGGGTCGAGCCAGCCATAAAGGATATCGGCGATAAGGTTGAAGAGGACGACGAGACAGGCGAATACGAAGGTCACGCCCATGACGACGGGCGTGTCGTTGGCGAGCATGGCCGAGATCAGCAGCGAGCCGATGCCCGGGACTCGGAAGATCTGCTCGGTGACGATGGCGCCGCCGAACACGATCGGCATCTGCAGGGCGACGAGCGTCACCACTGGGATCAGCGCATTGCGCACGACATGCTTGGTAATCACCTTGCGCTCGCCGATGCCCTTGGAGCGCGCAGTGGTCACATAGTCCAGCCGGATGACGTCGAGCACCGAGGAACGCACGTAGCGTACCAGCGAGGCGCCCTGGAACAGGCCCAGCACCGCCACCGGCATGATCGATTGCTTTATGTGCTCCCAGTAGAACAGCCAGCCCTTGGCTTCAATGTCGGTACGATAGACGAAGGGCAGCCAGTCGAGCTGGATCGAGAAGATCAGAATCAGCAGCAGGCCGGTAAAGAAGGTCGGTAGCGAGAAGCCGATGAACGCCAGCGTATTGGCGATCTGGTCGAACACCGAATAGGGCCGGGTCGCGGCCAGCACGCCGACCGGCAGCGCCACGAGGATGGCGAGGATCTGCGAGGAGCCGATCACGATCAGCGTCACCGGCAGGCGCTGCAGGATCAGCTCGTCGACATCCATGCGGCTCGCGAAGGAAAAGCCCCAGTCGCCCTGCAGCATGGCGGCGAGCCAGTGCAGGTAGCGCGTCCAGATCGGGTCATCGAGGCCGAACTTGGCGCGCAGCGCCATGCGGACCTCGGGCGGGACCGCAGGATTGGTGGCGAGTTCCTCGAAGGGATCGCCCGGCGCCATGGCGAGCACGGTGAACAGCACGACGCTGATCCCGAGCAGGCTGGGGATGGCGATCAGCAGACGACGGATAATGTACTGTCGAGACATTGGTAGGCCTTACGCCCCTCCCCCATGGAGCGAGGGAGGGGTCCTAACTGGCTGTGTCTCAGGCTTCCTTGAACCAGTCCGACAGATCGGACGTATTGTTGTCCCAGCCGCTGATCTGGGCGTTGAGCTTGAGCGCCTGCGCCGAAACCGTCGGCCGCTGCACGACTCCCAGCACGATGTGATTCTGAACCGCCAGATCGTTCATCTTGATGAACATCGCTGCCCGCTTGACGGGATCGAGTTCCGCCTCCGATTCGCGATAGAGCTTGTCGCACTCCGGGCTCTGCCAGCGAGTGATGTTACGGCCTTGCCACTTGTTTGCCTTGGAGGCGGCCTCCCAGGAAACGAACTGGAGCATGTGCAGTCCGGGGTCGGGCTGCGTCATGGTCGTCGTGTACATCTCGATGTCGGTATAGAACTTGGTATAGGTGTCCGGATTGGCGACGTCGGACGAGAAGAAGACCGAGGCCGTCACCGACTTCAGTTCGATGTCGATGCCGGCCTTTTGCGCGGCCTGCTTGACGATCGCCTGTGTCTTCTGGCGCGGCTGGTTGATCGAGGTCTGGTAGACGAATTTCAGCTTCTTGCCATCCTTGGCGCGAATACCGTCGGAGCCCTTCTTCCAACCGGCCTTCTCGAGAAGGTCGTTCGCCTTGTCGACATTGAACTCGATCGGATTGTTCTTCGAGCGGAAAGGCGGCGGATTGTAGAGGAAGTCGCGTGTCGCCACGCCGGTGCGGCCGTAGATGTGCTGTTCGACCGACTTGTTGTCGACCAGAAGCGCGACGGCCTTGCGCACCTCGGGATCGCTGAGCGTCGGATGCTTGGTCTTGAGGCTCGCCCGCTCGCCGTCGACCTCGGTCCACGGATCGGTCTGATTCATCAAGAAGAACTCGATGTTGCCACCCGGCGTGACCTGGACGCGACCCTTGCCGCCCTTCTCCAGACGCGAGAGAATCTCGTCTTCGACCTGCATGTTCCAGGCGAAGTCATACTCGCCGGTCTGCAACACCGCGCGCGCCGCCGATACCGCATCGCCGCCGCCCTTCATTTCGATCGCATCGAAATAGGGCTTGTTGGCCTGATGGTAGTTCGGATTGATCACGCCGGAAACCATGTCGCCCGGCTTGAAATCCTTGAACATGTAGGGGCCGGTGCCGACCGGCTTCAGATTGGTGGGGGCGTCGCGCGACTTGGCGCCGATATAGTCGGCAAACAGATGCTTGGGGATGATCATGCCGCGCGAGCCGACGAACGCATCGGCCCAGAACGGCGTCGGCTTCTTGAACTTCACGACGACCGTGTACTGATCGACTTTCTCGGCAACGACGTCCTGATAGGAGCCGATCGTGTAGGCGGCCGTCGCCGGATCCTTGGCGTACTCCCAATTGAAGATGACGTCGTCGGCCGTGAACGGCTTGCCGTCGTGCCAGGTGACACCCTGCTTCAGCTTCCAGGTGACGGACTTGCCGTCGGCGGCGACGCCGCCGTTCTCGCGGGTGGGAATCTCGGCGGCCAGCTTCGGCTTGAGATTGCCGTCCGGATCCCAGGCGGCCAGCGGCTCATAGAAGAGACGCGAGCCGTCCTGATCCTTGGTGCCAACCGCAAAATGTGGATTGAGGAGCGTGGGGCCCTGCCACCACAGAACCTTCAGGATGCCACCACCCCCGCGCTTCGTCGGCTTGTAGGTCGACGGGCTCTGCGCCATGGCAACCCCGGAATGCATCAGAAGCAGACTGGCCGTCGGCGCGGCAATGCCAACCGTCATCAAGCGCTGCACGAACCCTCGTCGCGACAGCTTGCCGGCCTTCACCTTCCCGATGAGGCCACGCAATTCACGTTCGTTCATCACTACGCTCCCAAGTCCTGGATGTCCTTCCCCGAGCCGCCCTCGCTATCCTGCAAGATGCGTGCAATTCTCTGATCGTTACAGGCTGTCACGCTGCAGTCAATGACAGCTCGAAATTCTTGGGGGCGATTCCATGGCATGGCTTTATCTGGTTTTGGCGGGGATTTGCGAGATCGGCTGGCCGGTCGGCCTCAAGCTCGGCTGGACCGACGAGGGCGCCCGTCCCTGGTGGATCGTATTCGCGATCGTCGCCATGGCAGCCAGTGGCGCGCTGCTTCTGTGGGCACAGCGGGTCATTCCCATGGGCACCGCTTATGCGGTCTGGACCGGCATTGGCGCCGTCGGCGCCTTCACGGTCGGCATCGTGGCGTTCGGTGATGCCGTGTCGACCATGCGGATCGTCTCGATTGGCCTTATTGTCGCCGGCATCATCGGCCTCAAGCTCGCGTAAGGCTGCGTACCCATGCGCATGAAAGGGAAAGTCGCCTTGATAACGGGTGCGGCGAGCGGCATGGGTGCCGCGACCGCACGTCTGCTGGCGCGTGAAGGCGCCAAGGCCGTGGTGCTCGCCGATATCCTCGACAAGGAAGGCGAGGCCACCGCTGCCGAGATCACGAAGGCAGGCGGTATGGCACATTATGTCCATCTCGACGTTACCAACGAAGGTCAGTGGCAGAAGGTGGTCGACGGGATCGTCGCCACCCATGGCGGCCTGGATGTGCTGGTGAACAATGCCGGGATCTCGGGGTCGGCCGAGCAGGACCTCTACGATACGGATGCCTGGGACCGGCTGATGGGCATCAATGCGACCGGCGTCTTCCTCGGAATGAAGCACGGCATCGCGGCGATGCAGAAAGGTAAACGCCGCGGCTCGGTGATCAACCTGTCCTCGATCTCGGGCATTGTCGGTCAAGCCTACATCCATGTCGGCTACAACGCCTCCAAGGGTGCCGTACGACTCCTGACCAAGGCAGCCGCCGCACAACACGGCAAGGAAGGCATCCGGGTCAACTCGGTACATCCGGGCCTGATGCCGCCGATGCGCACGTCGGGGCGTACGGCCGATCCCGAGCAGCGGGCCAAGACCCTGAAGGGCGTGCCGCTCGGCCGCGCTGGGGAGGTCGACGAAGTGGCCTATGCCATCCTCTTCCTGGCTTCCGACGAATCCTCCTATGTCACCGGCGCCGAACTGGTGGTCGACGGCGGCTGGACGGCGGTCTGACATGAAAGACGAGAAGCAGGGCGCCACGGTCGCTCCCTGGAAAGTGCTGGTGTCCCGGTACGCTTACCGCGACCGTTGGATCGCTCTCCGGTCGGACAAGGTGGAGTTGCCCAACGGCCATGTCCTCGCCCCCTATCATGTCATCGAGCAACCCGACTGGGTGACGGCGCTGGCTCTGACGCACGACGGCAACATCATCCTGATCGAGGAATATCGCCACGGTTGCCAGCAGACCGTCGTCGAACTGCCGAGCGGCATCCACGACAAGCCGGGTGAGCCGACGATCGAAGCAATGAAACGCGAGCTTCTCGAAGAGACGGGGTTCGCCGCCGAAGAATGGCACCCCCTGGGCACGTTCTTCGCGAACGCACCGCGGCTCAACAACCGCGTTCACTGCTTCCTGGCGCTGGATGCCCGCAAGGTGGCCGATCCCAAGCTGGACGACGGCGAGGTACTGGTGCCGCGCCAGGTCCCCTTCGCCGAATACATCGCCGATTTGCGCGAAGGACGACGTACGCTGCACGGCTTCCAGGGCGGCGCGATGTGGCTGCTGCATCTCCATGCCGCGAAAACCGGCGACCCGCGGCTTGCCCCCTTGCGCTTCTGACTCCTGCAACCCTGCTGCGACACTATGAGAAACAGCGTCGGCTTGTGATTGGCTGACGGGCCTGCCAAAAATTCACCATGATTCGCAAACGTCCCGATTCGGGTTGGCGCGCATCGGCATTTGCCGTTGCGTTGTTTGCGATCACGCTCAACTTCCTGCAGCCGATGGCACACGCTGCCATGCTGCGCGATGCGGGTCCGCTCGCTGCCGCCAAGATGTGGGGTGCTTTCTGCCTGCCCAGTACAGGCCAAGACGACTCCCCGTCGTCCACGCCGGCAGAAACCCAGAACCACGAATGCTGCCTTGGCCTCGCCCATGCTCCGGTGCTGGCCGAACCCTCCGCCGTCTTCATTCGCATCGAGCCTGTCGTCACGACGACCCGTTTCGTCGCCGCCGTCGATGCCTATGCGCCCGTCGGCATCCGCGACGGGCCCAGTCAACCCCGCGCGCCACCTTCCCTCGCCTGACTCCTGAAGCCGCGACGCGCTCACCCGCGTCGCGTTCGTTTGTCATTCGTGGGGAGAGTTCATGTTTTCCGTTCGCGCGGCGACGTTTGCCGCCTTTACAGCCTTGGGGCTGGCTCCTGTGCTGGCCAAGGCGCAGGTCACATCGACAGTAGATCCTCCGGCTGCATCACCGGCGGCGACCATCAATCTGCCGCCGATCACCGTCAGCGCCGGCCGCGGTTCCGACCTCGAGAAGCTCGATGTCAGCACGACCGTGGTCACGCGAGAGCAGATCGAGGCCATGCCGGAGACCGGCGTCGACCAGATCGTGAACCGCATCCCGGGCGTCTGGCTGCCGACGATCCCGACCGGCCAGCTCCACCCGACGGCACAGCCCGTCAACATTCGCGGCTTCGGCACCACCACGACCATCAACACGCTGGTGATGGTGGACGGCGTGCCGATCAACGATCCCTATTTCCGCACGATCAACTGGAGCGCGATCCCCAAGAACTCGGTCGACCGGATCGAAGTCATTCGCGGTGGCGGTGCGACCAGCCTGTGGGGCAACATGGCCATGGGCGGCGTCATCAACATCGTAACCCGCGAGCCCACCAAAGCGGGCGTGGCGGCTGACGTGAGCTACGGCAGCTTCAACACCTCGACCGCCGAGATCTCGACCAGTCTCACGGTGAACGACAAGCTCAAGGTCGGCCTTTCCTACAATCACACCCAGAGTGCGGGTTACAACACGACGCCGGCCCAGTATCGCAACGTCAACCTGGTCCCGACGGCGTCGAAGGCCGACAATCTCGCCTTCTCCGCCTTCCTGACGCCCAGCGAGAGCCTGAAGCTCTACGCCAAGGCCTACTTCAACCAAACTTACGAAGATGGCCTGACCTGGACCTATGCCCACAACAACTGGTCGACCTATCGCCTCCTGCTGGGCGGCTCCTATCAGCTCGACGAGAACGCCTCGATCAACTTCAACGCCTGGGCTGGCGGCGGCTCGTTCGGCACCATCAACGTGGCAAGCGGCGCCTATACGCTGAACAACACCGGCGCCACCAACCAGTTCGTCAGCCAGATCGAGACGGCGCCCAATTCCGAGCAGGGCGGCTCGGTCTTCTACGAGGCGAACTTCGGACCGATCCGCGACGTCAAGATCGGTGTCGACGCACGCCGTATCGTCATCTCCGACTACAACAACCTCTATGCCAGCGCGACCGCCGCGCCCACCAGCTTCGTCGCCAATGGCGAGCACCGGCTGCAGGGTATCTTTGCGCAGGGCACCTATCGCGTTCCGGGCATACCGCTCGACGTCACGATCGGCCTGCGCGGCGACTTCTGGCAGGCGTTGAATGCCAATGTGCTGACCGTCAATTCCGGCACCAACAATCCGGTCACCAACTCCAGCGCTTCGAGCTTCGATCCACGGCTCGGACTGAAGTTCCACGTCACCGACGAGCTGGTTCTGCGTGGTGCGATCTATCGCAACTTCTCGGCGCCAGGCATGAACCAGATGTATCGCAGCTTCGCCAGCGGCACGTCCTACACGGCCATCAATCCCAACCTGCAGCCCATGACCAACTTCGGCCAGGAGATCGGCTTCGATTTCCAGTGGCGCGAATTCAACCTGTCGGGAACCCTCTTCAACAACAACCTCGACAACTTCATCGACTTCGTCACGGTCTGTAATGCCAGTGCCGCGTGCGCCGCTCCCTTCGTCTCGGCGGCTGGCCTCAGTCCGGCCTTCACGACGGTGCGGCAGTACCAGAATGTCGGCAACGCGACCTTTCGGGGCGTCGAGATCATCGGCGGCTGGCAGCCGACCAAGGAACTGAAATTTGGCGCGAGCTTCGTCGCCACGACGGCCTTTCTCACCAGCTCCAACTTCCCGACCCTGATCCGGACCGGCGTACAGCTCGGGCAGGTACCGACCACGATGGTGACCGCCAGCGCCGAATGGCGGCCGATTCCGGAGCTGGTGCTGACGGCGTCCTTGAAGTCCTTCCCGGCCTACTGGAACGACACCGGCCACACCCAGCTCAACGAGGGAGCAACCCTGATCGATCTCGGCCTGACCTATTCGCCGGTCAAGGATGTCGACATCTACGCCAGCGTGCAGAACCTCACGAACGTGCAGTATCTCGCGTCGGGCTATACCCTGACCTCGTTCGAGGGGTCGACGGTCAATGCGTCGGCAATCCCCGCCCTGGGAATGCCGCTCGCCGCCACCGCCGGGCTGAGAGTGAGATTCTGATGCGCCTGTTCTTTCCCTTCCTCGCGACCCTTCTGCTGGCCGGCACTGCCGCAGCCCAGCATCACAATCACGGCAAGCCGACCGCCGCGCCCGAAGCCTTCACCGCCACGCCGGCCTTCGGTCCCGACGGCACGCTATGGCTGGTGCGCGCGACAGCCGACAAGATCGCCGTGGTGAAATCGACCGATCTCGGCAAGACCTTCTCCGAGCCGGTCGCGGTGACGCCCGAGCCGATGAACCTCGACTGGGGCCCCGATGCGCGCGCGCGTATCGCGGTCGATCCGAAGGGCGGGGTGATCGTCACCTTCGCCATCTTCCAGGACAAGAATTTCAATGGCCGCGCCTTCTTCTCCCGCTCCAAGGACAACGGGGCGAGCTTCACGCCGCCGAGGCCAATCACCGCCGACAAAACCAGCCAGCGTTTCGAGACAGCAGCCATCGATCCTTCCTCGGGTCGCGTCTTCGCGGCCTGGCTCGACAAGCGCAACGGCGCCAAGGCGCGCGCCGCAGGCAAGCCCTATCCCGGCGCCGCCCTGGCCTATGCCTGGGAAGATGGCGATGCCGGCTTCGGCAAGACGGAGATCGCGGTCGACAATACGTGCGAATGCTGCCGGCTGGGCATCGCCTTCGCAGGTCCGGGCCGCCCGGCCATCGTGTTTCGCAACATCTTTCCTGGGTCCGTGCGCGACCATGCCGTCGTCACGTTCAAGGACACGACGACACCCGGTCCACTGCGCCGGGTAAGCGCCGACGACTGGAAGATCGAGGCCTGCCCGCATCATGGCCCCACGATCGCGATTGCGCCGGATGGCTCCTATCACGTCGCCTGGTTCACCGATGCGCCGTCGCGCAAGGGCCTGTTCTACGCCCGCGCCGACAATGGCAACGTTCCCTTCGGCGCACCGCGTGCCCTGTCCTCTCCCAACCGCCAGCCGGCCCGTCCCTACCTGCTGTCGGACGGCCAGGCCCTGCATCTGGTGTGGAAAGAGTTCGACGGCACGAAGTCGGTGGTGCGTTGGCAGGTGAGCCGCGACAGCGGCCGCCAATGGACCGACGCGCGTACGATTGCCGAAACCGCCGATGCCTCGGACCATCCGCTGCTCGTCGCCCATGGCGGCCACGCCTACCTCTCGTGGCTGACCAGGGTCGAGGGCTATCGGCTGATCCCGCTGGAGAACCAGCCATGAAAAAGGCCGCCATCCTCGCCCTGCTGCTGGCGCTGGCGTCCATTGGCAATGTCCACGCCGCCGATCCGCAACCGTTCGAACGGGGAAGCTGGTCGAAGCTCATGGCCACCCATGAAGGCCAGCCGACGATCGTACATCTCTGGGGGCTCACCTGCGCCCCCTGCCTGACCGAGCTGCCGCATTGGGCCAATCTTCAGAAGGAGCGACCCGACATGCGGCTGGTGCTGCTGGCTGCCGACCCCGTGCCGCAGCCGCCGGCGCGCGTCGAGGAGATGCTGACTCGCACGGGCCTCGGCGAGACAGAAAGCTGGAGCTTCGCCGACCGCTTCAACGAACGCCTGCGCTATGAGATCGATCCCTCCTGGTCCGGCGAGCTGCCGCGCACCCTGATGATCGACCGCGAAGGCAAGGTCACGACCCTGCCGGGTGTTGCCGATCTTGCCGACGTCAAAGCCTGGCTCGACCGGCAGACCGAGCGTTGAAGCTGGCTGCTCCCCCGACCATATCCCCCCAACCAGTTGAAAGGATAAAGCTATGACCCTCCGTCGCTGGCTCGTTGCCGCCGCCATTGCCACCTTCGCCCTGCCAGCTCTCGCACAGGACTACAAGGTCGGCTCACTAGAGATCGGTAAACCCTGGACCCGCGCCACACCGCCCTCGGCGCAGAGCGGCGGCGGCTTCCTCACCATCACCAACAAGGGCACGACGCCCGACCGGCTTGTCGCCGTGCGCACCACGGCCTCCAACAAGGCGGAAATCCACGAGATGAAGATGGACGGCAACGTGATGCGCATGCGCGAGCTGGAAAAGGGACTGGAGATCCCGCCCGGCGCGACCGTCGAACTGAAGCCCGGCAGCTATCACCTGATGTTCATGGGATTGAAGGCGCCCTTCGCCAAGGACGCCAAGATTCCGGCCACGCTGGTCTTCGAAAAGGCCGGCTCGGTCGATGTCGAGCTGAGCGTCGCCGCGATGGGTGCCGCATCGCCCGCCATGAAACACTGAGGCGGGCGATGCGACGATGAGGAGCTACATCGCCTTCAGGAGTTCCCAGGCGATCATGGCCATGCCGATCACGGACACGAACCAGACGAGCGTACGCAGCCAGGCGATGCCGGCGAGATAGATCACGGCATAGGCGACGCGTGCCCAGAAGAAGATCATGGCGCCCATTGCCGTCATGGCGTTGGCCTTGCCGGCCGCTGTTGCGATCAGCACCAGCGCTGCGAACAGCACCATGTTCTCGATCATGTTGAGGTGGGCACGCTTGGCGCGGCCCGCCCAACCGGGAATCTCGCCGAGGCCCTCGCGGTTGCCGGCGAGCGTGTTGAGACCGACCGCCTGGTTGGCGCCAATCGCCGCCACCAGCACTTGCACGAACGTCAGGATGGTAGAGAAGAGGAGGTATTTCAGGTCCGGAGACATTGCATTGCTCCTGCGCTTCTTGGGCTATTTGGTCCCGAAGAGACGGTCGCCCGCGTCGCCGAGCCCGGGAACAATATACCCGTGATCGTTGAGTTTTGCATCGACTGCTGCCGTGAACACCGGCACATCGGGATGAACCTCGGCGAAAGCCCGCACCCCTTGTTCGGAGCCCAGGATACAGATGAACTTGATCCTCTTGGCGCCGGACTCCTTCAAACGGTCGACAGCCGCGATCGCCGAATGCGCGGTGGCGAGCATGGGATCGCAGACGATGACGTCGCGGTCCGAGATGTCCTGCGGAATCTTGAAATAGTATTCGACCGCCTGAAGCGTCCGTGGATCGCGATAGAGGCCGACGTGGCCCATACGTGCCAGCGGCACGAGATCGATTATGCCCTCGGCAAGGCCGAGGCCCGCCCGCAGGATCGGCACCACCACCAGCTTCTTGCCGTCGAGCAACGGCGCCTTCATCGCTTCGATCGGCGTCGCGATATCGCGCTCGACAAGCGGCAGGTCACGCGTGGCGTCGTAGCCCAGCAGCAGCCCCATCTCGCGCAGCAGCCGGCGGAAATTCGTGCTCGACGTCTCCTTGTCGCGCATCTTGCTGAGCTTGTGCTGCACCAGCGGGTGACTCACGACATGGATCGAGTGCGGCAATGACATTGATGAAGACTCCCCTCAAAACACCGTGCCGTCGCTTTCTATGGCGATCGGCGGCCCTCCGCCCGGGCGACGCTCCGCCGCGAGCCTGCGTCCGGCAAACCAGGTACCGGCTTCCAACACCTTGACCAGCGGCAGACGCGCGGCGTCGAGGCCGAGATGGCCGCGCACATGCTCGGCGATCCGGTCGAGCAGCATCACCGTCAGCGCCCGCCATTCGACAATGGCCTCGTCGCCGGGCTTGAACGCTTTCTCCAGCAGAGCGCGCTGCTTGGGCCGCAAGGCCCCGGCATCGACCAGGAGCCCGCCGTTGCGATACTCGGGCAGGCCGGTCAACGCATCGAGCGCGCTGACACGCAGCCCCGCGCCCTCGATCGGCTCGACCAGAGAATAGCTCATCCATTGCGAGAGCTTGTGGAACGGCACCAGCCCGACAGCTGGATGCTCCCAGACGTCGCCGAGCTCGGTCGGCCAGATCGGCGAGAGCTTGTCGAGGACTGCCGCCAGGATCGCTTCGGCCTTCACGGCGTCGCTGCCCGCAACGATATCGAACAGCGCCCCTGGTCGGTCGAGCCCCGTATTACCCAGCTTGCGCAGCAACTCGGCACGGCCTTCCAGACCAAGCAACGGATTGTGCGCCTTCACCTGGAAGCCCATGGCGATATCCAGGGGCGTCAGCGCCGCGAGGCGCTCGGCATCGACCCGCAGCGGATCGCCCTTGGCGTCGCGGCTGAAGGCGCCGTTCGCGAACATATGAAGGCTCGCAACACCGAGCCCTTCAGAACGCGCGTAGGTTTCGCCCGTGCCCGGCTCGCGATAGCTCCAGGCGGCGCCGGCACCGGCATCGAGCAGCACGGACACGACCGCGAGGTCGATGCGGCGACGCGCGATCTCTTCGGGCGACAATCCCTTCAACCGTTCCGCCAACGCGCTCCAGCGATCGCGACCTCCGACCTCGAAATGTCGCCAGCGCGAATGGAAGGGAATGGCCGCCGGATTGGGAAATCGCTCCCGCGTCACGGCGAGCGTCGCCTGGACCGCCGCTTCCAGCCCGTCTCCCGATAACGAGAACCAGTGCGACTGCCCGTCCTCGACGTGCTTCAGCACTTTGGCCGACCGCTCGCGAATGGCCGCCGGCGTGCGGAGGTAGGCAATCGAGTCAGTCGTCGGACGAGCGCGCCCCAATGACGTCATTCGTCCAACCCCCTGCCCTTGGGCCTAGCCAGCTCCTCGACGGCAGGCTTCTTCGGCGTGAAGTAGCCGGCGGCCTTCTTGGCATCCATTTCGACCTGGGCGTCTGCAGGAATCAGTTCATCGGGAATCGGCACCTGTTCGACCACCTCGATCCCCTGTTCACGCAAGGCATCGGACTTCATGTTGCTCATCGACGCAAAACGGTCGATCCGCGCAATGCCCAGCCAGTGGAACACGTCGGGCATCAGCTCCTGAAAACGCATGTCCTGTACGCCGGCGACGCATTCGGTGCGGTTGAAGTACTGCGCCGCAGAATCGCCGCCCGGCTGGCGCTTGCGCGCGTTGTAGACCAGGAACTTGGTGACCTCGCCCAGTGCCCGGCCCTCCTTGCGATTGTAGATAACGACGCCGACACCGCCCTTCTGCGCCATCTCGATGCAGATCTCGATACCATGCGCGAGATAGGGCCGGCAGGTGCAGATGTCGGAGCCGAACACGTCGGAGCCGTTGCATTCGTCGTGGAGGCGGCAGGCGATTTTGGTTTCCGGCTTGCCGAGCTTCCGCACGTCGCCGAAGAAATAGATCGTCGATCCACCGATGGGCGGCAGGAAGAGTTCGAGATCCATGCGCGTGACGAGCTCGGTGTACATGCCGCCGGTCTGCTCGAACAGGGTGCGGCGCAGATCGGTTTCCTTGACGCCGAAACGCTCTGCGATCCCGGGCAGCCACCATACCGGCTCGACCGCAGCCTTGGTGACCTTCACATCGCCCGACGAACTCAGGATGTCGTTGTCGGGTTTCAGCCGCCCGGCCGCGATGGCATCGCGGATTTCCGGCATGTGCACATGCGCCTTGGTGACGGCGATGGTCGGGCGGATGTCCCAGCCCGCCGCCAGCTTGTCGGCGAATACTTCGGCCACCATGTGGCCCCAGGGATCGAGCGACACGATCTTCTTCGGGTCGAACCAGCTTTCGAACGGGCCGATAGGCTCGGCAGGCGACGTATTGGTGAAGTCAGGCCGATGTCCGGGTTTCAGCTCCTGCGCCGCGATCGCCAAAGCGCGATAGATGCCGTAGCTGCCGGAATGCACGCCGATGGCATTGCGCCGTGCAGGATCCGCCACCGTGCCCACGACGGGGCCGCGAATTGCCGGATCGCGCGCGCCCCAGACGACCGGAGGCGCGGCCTGGCCGCCCTGGCTGGGATGGGTATTCAGTCTGATGTGAGCCATGTGCCTTCCAGATCCCTCGGAGCGGGAAAGCGAGGCAGTGTAGTCCCTGTGGATTACGAAGGAAAGAATCTCAGGAAGGGCGGAAAGTCGGGGAAATCCAACTACTTGGCGCCCCTGGTCGCCTGCAGATAGTCGACGATGGCCGCGACATCGGCCTCTGCCACCGGCGCCTTGTAGGCATGGATCATCTTCTCGACGATGTCCGTCCACACGGCCCGGGTGAGGTCGGGCTGGGTCAGCACCATGCCGGCGGAGTGGCAGGACAGGCAGTTGGCGGCAACCGCATCCGCCTTCGCGCCGCCGGGGAAGGCCACGTCGCTGACCGGCAGCTCTACGGACACCGACTTCAAAACAAAGCCCGCGGCCGGCGACGTAGAGGCGGCGACCACAGGCGGCGGCGGAAGCTGGACTGCGGGATGGCCGATCAAGGCAAGCACCAGACCCGCCAGGATCGGAACGGCAAAGCCAACCACGCCCATGGAGATTTTCATCGGTCAGGCCACCTTCGCGCGCACGGTCTCGATGCCGTTGTGCATGAACCCGCTGGGATTCCAGTTGTTCGCCAGCGGTTGAGCGAGCCCGTCGTCGTTGGTGCAGCGGACCATCAGTGCGAGATCGCCGGCGGCCGGCGTTACCTCGGCCTGCCATTGCCGGAAGCTGTACTTGCCTTCGTCGCGGCCGAGAACCGTCGGCAACCAGGTGGTGCCGCCATCCATCGAAAGATCGACCGACCTGACCCCGGTCGCACCGCCGAAGGCGATGCCGCGCACCAGGTTCTTCACGCCGGCCTTCAAAGGCTCGCCAGCCCTGATGTTGGTAATGAAGGAGCGCGGCACCATTTTCGTGATTGGCACCATCACAACGCCAGTCTGGCCCGGCTTCATGTCCGCAGCTGGAGTATCGGGGATCAGGTACGCGCTCTTGGTCCAGAAATTCTCATCGGGTGTCGACAGCACTTCGATGCGGTCGAGCATCTTCACCCAATAGGTCGAGTACCAGCCCGGCACCACGAGGCGCAGGGGAAAGCCGTTCAACAGCGGAAGCTGTTCGCCGTTCATGGCGTAGGCGATCATCACTTCGCCGTCGCGCGCATGATCCAGCGAGAGCGACTTCATGAACTTCGGCGCGTCGCTCACCACGGGCTCGTCGAGCCCGGCGAAGCGCACGGCGACGGCGCCGGGCTTGATGCCGGCACGATCCAGCACGTCGCGAAGCTTCACGCCCATCCACTTGGCGTTGCCCATGGCGCCGTTGGCCCACTGCGCGCCGGCAACACGCGGCTCTGTAAAGCCACGCGAATTGCCCGAGCATTGGTTGACCGCCGCCAATTCCACGCGTGGCAGGCCGTCGACGATCTCCTTCAACGACAGCGACAGTTCTTTGTCGACATGGCCCCGCACGGAGAGTCGGAAGGTGTCCACGTCGATCTCGGTCGGAATGACCGCCCAGTGCCAACGCACGTAGAAGGCATCGTTGGGCGTAAAGACGCCGCGGTCGAAGACTTCGAACGGTGTTTCGAGCAGCGGCGGGCGGGTCCGCTGCAGGATCATCGGTCCCTTCTGGGGAAAGGCCTTGGTGACAACCCGCTTGTCAGGACCGCCCGGCAAAGGCAGATCAATTGTGGCGGGCGTTGCCGGGCTTTGCGCCCAGGTGGCGCCCGACACGAGCATGAGGCCGCCCGTTCCGGCTTGCGCCAGAAAGGCCCGCCTCGATGATGTTTTGCTATTCACGGCGCCCTTTTGGACGATTGCGGGTCAATCCGAAAGCTAATTGAATATATTGCAATATAACTGCACATTTTAGTTGCGCTATTTCGCCTCGGCTGCACTCTCGAAATCGTGTTCGCGTTTCCACTGCAGTAATGTGTATATACCATGACGTGTGTGGGAAGGAGCTCCTGCTGGCAGACCGCTTTTGGGGAGCATCTGTCAGGCGGGAGATCTCCGTTGCTGTTGTCCGATGGACGCTTCGATGGGGTTCTAAGATGAAATCGTTGGGTGTAGGTCTTCTACTAGTTGCAATGGCCGCGGGAGTGGCTTCGGCGCAGCAGGCCGCAGCGCCGCCACCTGCTCAGCAGGCGCCATCGAGGATATGTCTCTCGCAGTACACGCCGATGCCCGGCCAGTCGGCGGCGGGGCTGATTACGGCAGGCTATGACATCAAGGCGGCCGTGCCGGGCGGTCTGTGGGTGCAGAAGGATCGCGAGGTCTACTACTGCAATTCCGGGCGACCGCTCGAAACCGAGCCGCTGTGCTGGCGTCTGCGCGAGCCGAGCGCCGGCAACTTCTGCTGACCGGGGAACTTAATAAGGGCATGCTCGCGTCCAACGTCAGACGGAGGATGGCATGCCTGACCTGTTCCCCACGACCGAAGAGGTCACGCAGGAGAAGCTGAAAGACGATGCTGCCACGGGTGGGCCGAGTATCGTCAATCACGTCGGACCTGACTCGTTCAAGAAGGACGGACTACGCCCGTTCTTCGAGTACCGTCCGCTCGGCCTCAAAGAACTGACTGGCGGTAAAGTCGGCGCACACGTGATCCGTGCGGTTCCCGGCCAGCATCCCGACGCCCCCCGTCACAGCCACGCGCTCGAATTTCAGTTCGTCTATGTGCTGAAAGGTTGGGCAATATTCGAGTATGAAGGGTACGGCCAGCATAAGCTGGTTGCGGGTTCGACCGTCTATCAGCCGCCGGGCGTGAAGCATAAGGAGATCGACCATTCGGACGATCTCGAACTGATTGAAATCACAATGCCTGCAGACTTCGAGACGTCGATCGAAGACGAGGCTTCTTCCTGAAGACCACCCCGGAGTCGTTGCACCAGAATCGCCATTCCCCTAAGTTTCCCTGCGCTTCTTTGGGGGAATCTCATGAAACTGCTGGGCGTTCTCGGCCTGGCCTGCTTGGCGTCAGGGGTTGCTTTCGCGCAGCAGCCCGGTGGTCCTCCGTCTACCGGATCCAAGCCCACCTCCTGCCAGTCGCAGTATGCTGAAGCCCCTGCCTATTCGTCGGCTCTGCTCCTCAGCACCGGCTTCGAGATCAAGGCCGCAGTTCCCGGTGGCCTGTGGCTGCAAAAGCAGAAGGATGTTTACTTCTGCAACTCCGGCCGCGCTGCCGACGGCGAGATATTGTGCTGGAAACTGCGCGTGCCGGTGAAGGGCCAGCCCTGCCAGTAACCTCTAGGCGCCGTGGCGCAGCAGCCGGCCCGAATGCGTATTGGTTGGCTTGTCGTCGCGCATCGTGACCTGGCCGTTGACCAGGATGTACTTGTAGCCCGAGGCGCGCTGCACGCGACGCCATTCGCCGCCCGGCAGATCATGCGCAATCTCGTCGGGCAGCACTTTCAACCCGTCATAGTCGTAGATCACGATATCGGCCGGTGCGCCCTTCTTCAGAACGCCGCGGCCGCGGAACCCAGCCACTTCGGCCGGCAATGCCGACAGACGCCAGTGCACGTCCTCCAGGCTCAGCATCCCGTGCTGACGCACGACCTTGCAGATCGTTTCCGTGGGATAGCGACCGGCCGTCAGGAACTTCGTGTGCGCGCCACCGTCGGAAACGCCGAACAGGATGTAGGGGTCATCGACCAGTTCCTTCAGATACTCGATGCTGCCGTTGGGCGGCGCGGCGAAGAACTCCGTTTCGAGATTCTCTTCCACGGCCATGTCGAGCATCACGTCGACGGGATGCTTGCCCATCTTCTCGCCGGCATGGGCCAGCGTGTAGTCGAGCCACTTCTTGTTCTTCTCGAGCTTGGGCCCAACGATCGCGATCTGCGGCAACGGTCCCGTCGCGGTGATCGGCAAATTCTCGCGCAAGGCCTGGCGGCGTGCCGGATCGGCGAGCTTGGCCAGGCGTTCCTCGCGCGTGCCGGTCGTGGCATCGCACCAGGCCTGCGAATCGTCGAACAGGTTCCAGTCTTCGAAGGTGAAGGTGAAGCCGGCATCGGTGGTGAGCCCCTGCCCCACGACACGGATACCGCGCTCACGACAGCTCTTCAGCCACGCCAGTTGACGGCGATGAATCTCCGGCCGGTGATCGAAGGCCTGGATCACGTTCATGATCATCGGCCGCCCACTGATGCTGGACAGCTCCTCGTAGAAGGTGCGATCGCGGGCGTTGTCGCCCGAGATCAGCAGCATCTGCATGAAGCCCTCGTTACGCTGGGCAAGTACGCGGGCGAATTCGCGGCAGGTTTCGTCGTGCATGACGTCCGTCGGCATTGGCGTGCCGTCATAGTCGCGCTGCACCGCAGACGGGCCGGTCGGCAGCATCCGCTGGGCCGACCAGCCGCAGGCGCCGGCGTCCATGGCCTCGTGCAGCAGGCACTTCAACTCGGCGTGCTGCTCGGGCGTCGGCAGCTTGCCGGCTTTGGCGGCTTCGAAGCCCATCACCCAGATCAGCAAGGGCGAGATCGGCACGTAGGGCAGGATGTTCACGGCCTTGGGCGCGGCGTCGACGCTGTCGAGGAATTCCGGGAAGGTCACCCAGTTCCACGGCATGCCTTCCTGCATCGAGGCCATGGGAATCGCCTCGACCCGTGTCATCGACATCATGGCGCGCTCGCGCTCCGCCGGGCGCACCGGCGCGAAGCCGAAGCCACAATTGCCGATAACCACCGAGGTTATGCCGTGCCACGACGAGAGCGTGCAGTAGGGATCCCAGAAGAGCTGCGCATCGTAGTGGGTATGCAGATCGACGAAGCCCGGCGCCACGATCAGGCCGCCGGCGTCGATCGTCTCATCGGCTTCGCCGGCACCAATCTGGCCGATCTCGGCGATCACGCCGTCCTTGATGCCGATGTCGCCGCGGAAACGTGGCAGGCGGCTGCCGTCCACGACCATGCCTCCCCGGATCACACGATCGAAACGCGCCATGCTTCCTCCACTACGCTTTTGCTTCTGTTGCAAAAAGCGTGGGCGGCGCACGAAAACCTGTCAACGCCGACGCCACCGCGTCGCAAAACCACGATTGCTGGCCGGCTTCTGTTCACAGGATCGCATCTCTAGTGCTTGCGCTTATGCTGCAAATTGACTATGACGCAAGCGTCAGTTGTGGCGCTGGGCAGAACCTCGGGGGAGAGTTCTCGGACTGCGACCGCTGGCGAGTGGTGGGTGTGTGGAGTGCCGGCGGCATCTCGCCGCCGGCACTCAACCCGCCTTTTTCTTGCAGTCAAACGTGATCTGGCGCGGCTTGAAAGGCTGAACCGCAGGCGCCGGTGGAAAGTCCTTCTTGGGCCAGGTGCCATCCGCAAGGTGGCGCTCGATCAACGGGACCAGAAGCTGGAGCATGACCCACCCGCGCAAACGAACCCCTTCAGGCGTGCCGTGGATCGCATCGATGAACAGACTGGGATCTCGCGGCATCCATTTCGAAACATCGAGAAAGGCGAGCTTGTGCTCGACAGCATACTTCGCGAACACGCGGTTCTGGAAAGTGGCGAGCCGCTCCAAGTCGCGATAGCGGTACGGCGAGTATCCGACATTCAGATACTCGAGAATGCCCCGGTGGCGCTCCGGATCGAGCACCATGCCGTCCGACACAAGCCACACGAATGACGAGAGCGCGAGTTCGCCGCCCAGTCCTGCGGTCACTCCGCGAACGATGTCGAGATCATGCAGAATGGTGGGCAGGTTTACGGGCAGGTCGGTGCGGGACAGGTCTGGGTCACGTTCGTCGAGCCCGCTGGGCCAGACGAGCTTGTATTCGGGCTTGGCCCATTCGCCCCCGTCCTTCTTGACCTCGCGTGAGGCCAGCAAGGACTGCAGCCGCCGCGCCAACGCCGAGCTGTAAGCGAGGTCGGTCAGCGTGCGCTCGAAAGTGCTCGGCTGCTTCTTTTCCATCAGCTCTGCATAGGACGGCTGCGGCGGCAGATTCGGCACGAGCGAGCGCAGATTGAACTGGTTGGCGCCTTCGTAATAGACGACCAGATCAGGCGCGAGCGGCGCCACCTCGCCTTGCATGATGGCGGCAATGTCGGTCGAGTTGATGCTCTCCCGGCCGGCATTCAGCACCTCGAAACGCACGTCGAGTTTCCTGGCCGCCGCCCACTGGTTCAACCACTGCCAGACATACTCCGGATAGGAATACGGAAAATTGTGCGACGACACCGTCGTCGAGGCACCGACGAAGGCGATGCGAATGGTCTTGGGCTGCCGTGCGACCGGCACAGGTGGACCGCGGAAGCCGTAGGCATTGGTTACGAGGCCATTCGGCGTCGTCGCATCCGGCAGGAAGCGATAAGGCGGGCGCGGCGACCCATCCGGCGGGTCGTAAACAAAGAGACGGCCCGGAGCCTCCTTCAGATAGGGATGCTGGCAGGGATCCCCTACGAAGACGCTGTTCCAGGCCTTGAAGGCATCGGCACGGCGGGTCGCGCCGCTGACGCCGCTCAGGTCGATCTCGCGGTCGAGCGCGCGCCATTCCGCCGGAACGGCATGACGGTTCGGCAGCGGCGGCGGATCCTGGGTGAACCACCCACGATCGACGCCCGGCGCCAATGGAATTTTGTCGAGGTACTGCCGCGCCGACTGATCGGCGCCCGCTTCCAGCCATCGCACCATGCCCTCGGCGGCCGCCGTGCACAGCACGACGGTGACGATGACCAGCAGGGAGTTCTTCAGCACGTTACGCACGCCTGCCTAGTTAGTCCGTCCTACCTCACGATGCCAGACCGCATGCTATAGAAACATGGACTGTGCCAAGAGTTCGCGGAGAGTTCGATGCAGTTCGGTTGGCTGACGCTTGCCATGTCCCCTTCTCCCGACGAGGACGGGGCCCGCATAGATCAGATCCTTGCCCAGGCCTGCGAAGCCGAGCGCCTGGGGTTCTCCGACGTCTGGCTGACGGAGCACTACTTCACCGGCGAAAGCGTCTACTGCGACTCGCTCATGTTCGCCGCCGCACTGGCGATGAAAACGGAGAAAGTCCGGCTTGGCTTTGCCGTGGTGCAGACGCCCTTCCATCATCCGGTGCGGCTGGCCGTACAACTCGCCCTGCTCGACAATCTCAGCAAAGGCCGCATCGACGTCGGAATCGGCAAGGGCACGGCCTACAACGAGTACGAATTCGTCGGCCACGGCCTGCGCAGCAACGACAGTCGCGAACGCATGGAGGAGGCTGTCGACATCCTGCAGCGTGCCTGGCGGGAAGCGCCACTCGACTATGAAGGCCGCTTCCACAAGCTGCATGTTCCGGCGATCCGGCCCAAGCCCGTACAGCTTCCCGGCCCGCCCCTGTGGCGCAGCGTGATCTCGCCGGGCTCTTTCAAGGAATGCGGCAAGCTCGGCGTGCCGATCCTCACGGCACGCCTGCCTGTGGAGCGCATCAAGGAGCGCTGGGCGACTTATGCGGCCGGCATCGACGAAGGTGGTCACGACGAACAGACGCGCGCGACGCTGCTCGCCAAGAGCGCACTGTGGCGCAACGTCTATGTCGCGGAATCCGACGCCGAAGCCGAGGATGCGCTGGCCGGCCTGCTGGTCGAGACACGCGCCCACATGATGCACGTCCGCGAGGCGCACAATCCGGCCGACTTCGAGCCCGATCCGGCGGCCCTCAATGCCTGGACCGACCCCAAGGTTCCGGACTCGGAGGCGATACCCTTCGCGCTGCGCACCGGCTCGCTCTATGGCTCCCCCAAGCGCGTGCGCGAACAGGTGGCCGAACTGCGCGATGTCGGCGTGCGGCACCTGCTTTGCCAGACCGGCTTCGGCGCCATGAACCATGCGCAGAACCTCGCGTCGATGCGGCGGTTCGGCGAGCAGGTCATGCCGACATTCGCGTAACGGGAGAAAAGATCGATGGTCGAGCCCATTTCACCGAACGGACCGATCCGGCTTGCCATCAGCATGGATGACCTTCTGCTGTGGCCGGACATGCCGTTGGCGTCGGGCTACACGCATTTCGGCATCGCGCAGGCGATGACCGACGCCATGAAGCGGCACAAGGTCGCTGGCACCTACGCTTTTTCGGCCACCAGTCCAGCCGAAGGGCGGCCCGATCTCCTCAGTACCTTCGATCATTGGGTAGAAGCCGGGCATCACATCGCCAATCACACCCATCATCACGCGAACCTGAACTGGGTGACCGTGCCCAAGTATCTCGCCGACATCGAGCGCACCGAGACCGTGATCCAACCCTGGTCAAGCCGCGTGCCCACGCGGTACTTCCGCTATTGCATGGATAATTGGGGCAACACGCCCGAGAAGCACGAAGGGGTGAAGGCCTACCTCGATCGTCACGGCTTCACGCCCGCGCCGATCAGCATCTGGTTCTACGATACAGAATTCCTGGCGCCGCATTGGCGAGCGTCGAAAGCCGGCGACACCGACGGGTTGAAACTGGTTCGTCGCCTGTTCGTCGAAACGGCCGTGCAGCAGCTTCGCGTACAGGCGGCCGCGGCGCGCGCGATGTTCGGCCGGGACCCGGCACATATCTGGCTGATTCACGGCACACCGCTGGCCGCCGACTGCCTCAGCGAGATCCTCGACCGCTTTCAGGCGGCCGGAGTCGAGTTCATTTCGCTCGAAGAGGCGATGACCGATCCGTTCAACTGCGACCCGGTGCCGATCGTCACGCCGCGCTTCCTCAATCAGGTGCAGAAATGGGCGGCGCTGAAAGGCGTCGCCATCGAAGATTGCCCGCCGGCAGTCTTCGAAGAGATCGACCGCATCTCGCCGATGCCGGGGTACAGCACGCCCGAAGTCATGGGCCGCGTCTTCCGCGCCATCTCCGACAGCATGGAAGGCGTCTTCATTCCCAAGATGTACTAACCAACTCTCCTAGATCGACAGGTCAAGGAGGTTGTAGTCCTTGATCCCTGTCCGGGCGGTGTCATCCCAGCGATAGGTCTCGCCTGCTTCGGCGTGCTGGCGGTAGACGAAGGGCGTTTCTGTCGGGAAACGCTTGCGACGGGCATCGATGGCATAGCCGATTACCCTGGCACGTTCGTGGATGCGCTCGGCATCGTAGACCGCTGCCTTGTTGTGAACGCCGCCGCCCTTCACGCCCAGCACCGACTTGCGACGATGGAAACCGAAATTCACCGTCACGCGCCAGTCCTTGCTGGTATTGGCGAAGGAACCGTGCAGCGTCTGGCGGTTGGTGATGCAGACATCGCCCGGCTTGCAGACCATCGGCACGGCGTCGGGCAGCCGCTCGCTGCCGGCCTTGGCGACCACCGACTTGATGTCGATCTTGCCCAGCTTGTGCGAGCCCGGCACGACCCAGACGCCGTTGGCCGGCGTACAGCCATAGAGCTGCGCCATGAAATTGAAGCCATGCGCACCCTCGTCCCAGTCGGGACTGTCCCAGTGGGTGACGCCATCCTGATGCCAAGCCACGGAAGCACCGCGGCCTGGCTCCTTGATGAACAGCGCTTCGTTGAAAGGTGCAAAGTCGGGTCCGTTGATGGCCGCCGCAACGGCCAGCAGTTGCGGATGACCGTAGACACGCAGAGCGGCTTCCGAAAACTGCAGCGAGCCCAGGATGAGGTAGACGATCTCCTTGGGAGCGTCGGCGGCGGCCTTCGGCTCGAACATCTTCACCTGGTGGCGGCCGTTGGCGAGCGTCGTGCCGCCGAACGGATCGCCGAGCGGCTTGGACCAGAGCAGGTTAGGCGCCGTGCAGTCGACTGCCAGCGCTGGCCGCCCCTTGGCATCGACCGGCGCCCCCCGCTCGACCGGCAGCCGGTCGAGGATGTCGTGCAGATCGCGCTCGATATCGGCCAGCTCGTCCGCCTTGATGACACCCTCGAAGACGTAGAAGCCGCACCGCCAGTAGGCTTCGACGATCTCCGGATGCAGCGCACCGTCGGCCGTGAAGCGGATCGGACCGCGATTGCCCAGCGAATAGGCCCGTTTCTCGCCATCACGAAGGTAGGCCTGCATCGCGGCCTCTTCCGGCCCGTAATCGGCCGTGTGATCGAGTGCCGTCTGGTCCATCGCACGCCTCCCTCAGTCGACGTAATCCCAGCTCGTTCCGTTGAAGCGCTGCAGCTTCATGTAGGTGATGACGCGATAATCAGTCGGGCTGGTGTTGATGCGACTCTCGGGTAGCAACAGACCAACGCGGAAGTTCTTCAGGTTGGCCGCCTGCGCCATGATGTTCTCGCGCGTGAGATTATCGCCGGCCTGACGCAGCACCTGCTCGAGCGTCTGGGCATAGGCATACCCTGCGGCATTCAGGATGTCAGAGAGTTCCGCGCCCGGCATGTTTTCGTTCATCCAGGCTACCCAGGCCTTGACGTCGGCATCGTCCTTCCATTGCGGGTCGGTGACGTCCTTCATGAAGCCCGCCGTCAGGATGCCCTTGGACTTCTCCAGCCCCGCCGGCTTGAAGGTGGCGCCGACGGAGGCTGCGCCGAGGTGCAGATAGGTCGTAGGCTTCCAGGCGAGATCGTCCATCTTGCCGATCGCCTGGGCCGCCTGCTTGGCATAGGTGAAGAGGAACAGCGCATCGGCGCCAGTTGCCTTGAGTGCGATCAGCTGGCTGTCGATCGTCGGGTCGGTCGGCTGGAAATTCTGCGTGCCGACGATCATGGTCTTGGCCTTGTCACCAAGTGCCATCTGCAGGCCGTGCAGCATATCCTTGCCGAAATCGTCGTTCTGATAGAGCACCGCCACCTTGGCATTTGGTGTCTTGGCCAGGAGATGCTTGGCGTAGAAGGCCGTCTCGGCCTGGAGGTTGGGCTGCCAGCCCATCGTCCAAGGGAACTTCGCCGGATCGTTGAAGGCCGTGGCGCCGGCGGCGATGAAGAGCTGCGGCACCTTCTTCTGGTTCATGTAGGGGCGGATCGCCATGTTGAGCGGCGTGCCCAGTACATTGAACACCAGGGCGACCTGGTCGCTTTCGACCAGACGACGCACATTCTCGACCGCCTTGGGCGGCGAGTACCCGTCATCGAGCGTGATGAAGGTGATCTTGCGACCGTTGATGCCGCCTTTGGCGTTCAGCCACTTGAAGTAGGCTTCCTCGACCTTGCCGAGCTGGCCGTAGGCCGACGCCGGACCAGAATAGGCGATGGTCTGCCCGACCTTGATTTCGGTCGCCGAGGTCCCGGGGCCGTACTTGGGTTGCGCGAACGCCGACCCTGCGCCCGACGAGATGAGTGAAAGTCCAGCGACAAGGGCCGCCGTTCTGAAAAACCGCATGCGCTTCCTCCGCTTCTTTGTTGGGAGAAAGCCTAGGCCCGCCAAAGCGGTGGCGCACGCCCGCAGGCGCCGTCAATTTCGCAAGTCAGATCGACGGGCGGCGACACCGGGCGGGCGTCGTCGTGCCGCTGGCGACGTCCTTCAGCAGACCGAGCGCCGGCTGCATTAGTGCGTCGGCCAGAACCTCCTGTCCGCGCTCACTGTAATGTGCGCCGTCGGTATAGATCTCCGCAATGTCCGACTGGTCGAAGATGCCGGTGAGATCGACGAAGCGCTCACGATAGGGGCTGCCGGCAATCCCCTGCTTCATCAATTCGTAGAAGCGGCGCATGCGCTTCTCCGACAGGACATCGCCCGCAGGAAGACCGCGGTTGATCGCCGTGAAGCTGCGGGCTGGCTGGACGGCGACGAGGCAGGCCCTGCCATGGGCTGCACAGTCCTCGAGGACCTCGTTCATGTTCTCGAAGTAGATATCGACCGCGGTTGTAGCGTATTGGGCGAAGGCTGCATCGTCTTCCTCGAGGCGCTGGCGATAAGTCTGAACGACCTGCTTCACCTCGGACTGCAGCAAAGCGTTCGCGATGCTGCTGTGCTTGGCCAGCCACCAGATGAAGCCGTCGGTGAAGAACTGTCCAAATCGCACGCCCAAAACGAACGGATCCCCCGGCCGTGTCGCCGAACTCATGGGAACGATGAGATCGTTTTGCGAATTCAGGATCAGGACGGCACGGGCATCGCGCGGAACGGCGGCGAGGTAGTAGGCCATCTTGTCCTGCAACGACAGATATCCACCCATTGCACCGTTGAAGAGATAGAGATCGTCGCGATGAAGCTGCTTACGCAGCTTGCCTTCGAGAAGTGCATGCCAGGTGGCCTCCTTGCTCTGCGCAGAGTGCCCCTGCGCCACCGATCCACCGAGCACATAGATCGCGGCGGCATTGGGTTGCTCGCAGGCAAGGCGGTCGATGGTGGCGGCGTCGTAGCGCGACAGCGTGTGACGGAAGAGGAAATCAGAGAGGTTCGTCGAGGAACGGGGCGTCGGGGTTCCGCCATCGTAATAGTAGCCGAACATTCCCTCGGCATAGCCATAGGCCAACGGACCCGATGGGCCGCGCGCCATCTCCGCATTCGTCGACAGATTGTCGAACTCCGCCAGAGTGTAGATCGGGTGATACGGCGTCTGGATGACGAGCGGCTTCAAGCCGAACACGGTGCGGGCGACGAACTCCGCTGCAACCAACGACAGAACAACAACGACAAACGTCGAAACGATCGACCTAGACAACGACATCACAGCTCCGAAAAGTCCTGTGGGCCTGCGGCCCGGAAACTACGCTCCGGGCCGCCGCTGGTCCAAACTAGTTCGTCTCCCTGTCGATGCCAACAGGCCGTCTATCGTTCGAGCCAGACGTCGTCGAAGCGCCAGTTGTTGTAGATGCTGTTGACGTGAAGAGTGACGTTCTTCACGGCCGGCTGCCAGCAACCGGCGATCCGGCCGTAGGAAATGATCGGCCGGGCGATATCTTCCTGCAGCCTGCGATCGATTTCCCAAACCATCTTGAGGCGCTTCTGCTGGTCGGTCTCCCGCGACTGCTCCTCGAAGAGCTTGGTCATCTCCGGATTGCAGTAGTTGTTGTAGTTGCGCAGC
>JAIUOY010000116.1:0-8251 GCA_020160995.1 Pseudomonadota bacterium
ACCGGGGCGTTGCGCACGATCCACTCGCGCGTGTCGTGGATATTGCGGCCGGTCGACAGGTCCATGACCGTGTCGGCGCCCCAGCGGATCGCCCACACCATCTTCTCGACTTCTTCCTCCATCGAGGAGGAGACGGCCGAGTTGCCGATGTTGGCGTTGATCTTCACCAGGAAGTTCCGGCCGATGGCCATCGGCTCGAGTTCAGTGTGGTTGATGTTGGCCGGGATGATGGCGCGGCCGGCTGCTACCTCCTGTCGCACGAACTCCGGCGTGATGAAGGCCGGCAGAGCGGCGCCGAAGCTTTCACCGTCGGCCAGCCGCGCTTCCGCTTCGGCCAGGATCTTCTTGCGGCCGATATTCTCGCGTTCGGCCACATAGACCATCTCCTTGGTGACGATGCCGGCGCGCGCCCATTCGAACTGCGTGATCGGCTTGCCATCGAGGCCGCGCAGCGGTCGCGGCGTGTTGGGGAACGGCCGCAGCGCCGTGCCCTTCACATTGCCATTGTCGATCGGCTGGATGGCGCGGCCTTGATACTCCTCGACACCGCCGCGTTCGAGAATCCAGGCACGGCGCGGGCGCGCCAGGCCCTTGCGAACGTCGATCGCGACCTCGGGATCGGTGTAGGGCCCGGTCGTGTCGTAGACGCGCACCGGCGGTTCGGCATCGGTCGAAAGCGCGATCTCGCGCAAGGGCACGCGGAGATCGGGCGCGGCGTCGGGCACCGAATAGACTTTGCGGGAAGAGGGCAGCTGCCCCGTGGTTACCTTCGGCGGAGTGGCTTGCGGGTTGGTGCTGGTAATGATGGTGTCCATGATGGATCTCCCGTGGCTGGTAGGCAGACGGAGATCCGGCGCAGTCGTGCAAAGGAGGCATATCCAGTCCCTTCGCCGGCATGACCCGGATCAGGTTCAAAGGGTCACCGCGCCACCGCCGTCAGACGGTCATCGGTATCTCAGCCCCTTGACGGGACCCCCCTTGGACAAAAAAAGGATAGGATACGGGCTCGCTGAGAGGAAGCGAAGATGAACACCAGCCCGGCAAATCGGCCATGTTCGGATAGTATCCCTCGCGCAGCCCATGCACGGCGCCTGAGCATTCGGCTCTGGATCCTGACGGCGTTGTCGTCATTCGCGATGACGATGCCGGCCGTGGCGCAATCGCTGGGCGAGGCGCTGAAGAGCTTCATACACGATGACGCGACAGCGACCGTGCACCTGCGCAGCTTCTACATGGACCGCACCAACGTTACGCTGCCGAACTACGTGGCCTGGGCCGGCGGCGGCTGGATCGGCTACCAGTCCGGCTGGCTCTACGACACACTTCAGATCGGCGCCGTCGGCTACACGACGCAACCGCTCTGGGCGCCCCCCAGCACCAGCGGCACCCAGATTCTGAAGACGGGGCAGTACGGCTTCTTCATCCTCGGCCAGGGCTATGCCTCGGTCCGCGCACAGGGCCAGACCTTCACCGCCTATCGTCAGCTCATCGACGAGCTCGAGGTGAACCCCAACGACGACCGCATGATCCCCATCACCTTCGAAGCCTACGCGCTGCGCGGCAAACTGGGGCCCGTCAACTACTTCGCCGGCTATGTCGCGGCGATCAAGCCGAAGGACTACTGGACCTTTATCAACATGGCCGAGCGCGCCGGCGCGCCGAACCACAATGCCGGCATGGGCCTCTTCAGCCTCAAATACGGCGCGGTCGACGATCTCAGGCTGCGCGCCTCCGTCTACTACGTGCCGGACATTCTCACCTCGACCTACGGCGACATCGTCAAGACGTTTACGATCGTCGACGACCTCAAGTTCCGCTTCGCCAGCAACGTGATGGTGCAGGGAAGCAACGGACTCAATCTGCTGACCGGCCGGCCCTTCAGCACCTGGTCGGCCGGCGTGCGCACCGATCTCCTCTGGAAGCAGTTCTCGCTGTGGGGCGCCTATACCCAGACCGGCAGCGCCGCGGCCTACCGCGCGCCTTACGGCCAGTGGATCGGCTACACCAAGCAGATCGCACTGGATTTCAACCGCGCCAACGAACGCGCGTTCCAGGTCGGCATCACCTACGACTTCATCGGCATCGGCATTCCCGGCCTCACCTTTCTGGCGTCAGGAACCTTCGGCAGCGGCGCGCTCGATGCGGCGGCGGGTCTCCCGCTCCCGCAGAACAACGAATACGATTTAGACCTGATTTATCAGGTGGCGACAAAATCCGCGCCCGAATGGTTGAAGCCCCTGCAGCTACGCGGACGCATGGCCCATGTCGACCAGTGGTTCAACGGCGCCTACGCGCAGATCAACGACTACCGCGTGATCCTGAACTACGAGGTCAACTTCAAGGGGTTCAGGCGGTAGCTCAGGCGACCTTGCTGGTGCGAATTTCGGCGATCTCGGCCGGCGAATAGCCGGCTTCCTTCAACACTTCGTCGGTGTGCTGACCGAGCGTGGCCGGCGGCCGTTCGACGGAACCGCCGCCGTGTTCGAGACGGAAGCCCGAGCCCACGACCTTGATCGGACCATGTTCGGTCTCGACCGTCTGCAGCACGGTGCGATGCTTGAAGAGGTCGAGCTGCGCGGTTTCCGGAATGCTGAGCACGCGCCCTGCCGGAATGTCGTTCTTGGCGAAGCGCTCGCCCCAGGTTGCCGAGGTCTCGGTCTTCATCGCCGCCTCGACGATCTCGTGCAGCGCCGTGTTGTTCTGGATGCGCGTGGGCCAGTCGACGAAGCGCGGATCGGCCAGTGCATCCTCGCGGCCCAGCACCTTCATCAGCCGCTGGAACTGCGGATCGGTCATGACAGCCAGCACGATCCAGCCGTCCTTGGTCTTGAAGAGATTGCCCGTGGGCTTTCGCGTCACCGAGAGATTGGCGGCCTGGCCATGGACGCGGCCGGTCATCAGATGCTCGGTGAATTGCTGGGCGAGATAGCCCATCACGGCGTCGATCATGGCGACGTCGACAAGCTGGCCCTTGCCGGTGTGCGTGCGCTGAAAGAGCGCCGAGGCGATGCCCAGCGCCGCGGTCGCCCCCGACATGACGTCGGCGCCGGCAAAGCCCACGCGCGTCGGCCCGTTGTTCTCGAAGCCGGTGATCGACATCAGACCCGACATGGCCTGGATCATGCCGTCGAACGCGGCGGTCTTGGCCTCGGGGCCGACCTGGCCGAAACCCGACACGGCGCAGTAGATCAGCTTCGGATTGATCGCCTTCAAGGTCTCGTAACCGATGCCGAGCTTGTCCATCACGCCGGGGCGGAAATTCTCGACCACCACGTCGGACGTGGCCGCGAGCCGCTTGATGATCTCGATCGCCTTGGGCTTCTTGAGATCGAGCGTGATCGAGCGCTTGCCGGCATTCACCGCCACCCAGGGGGCGGCCAGCCCGCGCTTCTCCCAGTCGTTGGCGCGGCTGCCGAAGCGCATGTCGTCGCCTTCGAGCGACTCGACCTTGATCACGTCGGCACCGAGCAGGGCGAGCTGGTAGGAGCTGTAGGGCCCCGCCAGCACGCGCGTGAAGTCGAGAACCTTGATGCCCGCGAACGGCTTACTCATGACGAAAGGACCCTCAGGCGACTCCGGCCTTCTGACGCTGGCCGAGCGCGACCTGCTTCACCTTGTCGAACTCCGCACGTCGCTTGGCGACTTCCTCGGGGCTCATGCGCTCGATGTTGTTGTAGTCGTTCTTCCAGTCTCCGTCGTCGGTCCAGCGCAGCGGCGACTGCACCGTCGTGCGAGGGCCGACGGCGCTTTCGAGCACCTTCAGGGCGAGGTCCAGCGTGAAACGCTGCGTGTCGGGCTCGTGCGGCTTGCCGCAGGAATTGCCCAGCGGAAAGTCGCTGAACAGAAAGCGCGGCACGCCGGTATACTCGACGATATCCTTCGCCGCCCCCATCACGATCGTGGGGATGCCGTTCCTTTCGAGATATCGGGCGACCAGACTCACGGTCTGGTGGCAGACGGGTCAAGTAGGGACAAGCAGCGCGGCATCGACCGCGTCCTGCCGGCAGCGTGCCAGGATCTCCGGCGCATCCGTTTCGAGAGTGACACGCTGGCTGCGATTGGTCGGCGCGCCGTGGAAGCGGGCGGCCAGTTTGAAGCGCCCCTGATTTGCAAACTCGCGCATCACAGGCAGCGGGAACCAGGTGTTGCTGTCCGCAGCCGTGGTGTGCTTGCGGTCGTAGCCAATGTGGCTGATGCGCGTGTCGTGATCGACCGACGTGTCGCCGGAATAGACGGTGTAGAACTTGGCGCCGGCGTTATAGAGAGCACCAGGCCCCTGATCGCCCTTGTCGGGTTGATAGGGAGCGGCCGTCGTGATCAGCGCCAGGGTGCTGTCCTTCAGCGGCTTCTTCGGCGGTTGAAAGGGGGCATCGACATAGTGCGCCCAACGGTAGGGGTTGTCGTAACCCAGCGCGAGGTAGTACTCACGCGTGCGCCTCATGTACTCAAGCGGCACATCGTAGGCTGGTGCGAAATCCATCGTGTCAGACATGCCTTAAAATTGGCGCTGCAATAGCGTGAAGTCAAATTCGCGTAGCGGATGACAAGGCGTCGGGTGTGCCGTCAGCCCAATCAACGAGAAGACAGGGGGTTCCCATGAAGCAACTGACTCGGCGCACGGCACTGGCCGCCGGCATGGCCCTTGCGGCAGCGCCTCGCGCGGGAGCGCAAGCCTGGCCCAGCAAGCCCAGCCGTTTGCTCGTACCTTATCCCGTGGGCGGCATCGTCGACATCGTGAGCAGGGCCCTGGCGGATCCGATGCAGGCCGATCTCGGCCAGCCGGTGATCGTGGATCCCAAGCCTGGCGGCAACTCCACGCTTGCGACGGCGATGATCCCTCAGGCCCCGGCCGACGGTTACACTTGGTTGATGACGACACTCTCCCACGTCGTCGTGCCGCACCTGCAGCCCGTTCCCTACGACGCGCTCACCGACTTCCAGCCCGTCGCCCTGGTCGCGATCGCCACGTCGGTCGCGGTGGTCAATCCGGAGCTGCCGATCAGAACGCTGAAAGAGCTGGTCGAGTACGGCAAGGCCAACCCCGGCAAGCTGAACTATCTCAATCCCGGCAACGGCTCGTCGATCCACCTTTCGGCCGAGCTGCTGAAGAACCAGTACAAGTTCGACATGATCTCGGTGCCGTATCGCGGCATCCCGCCGGGAATGACCGATCTGCTCGAAGGACGGCTTCAGGTCGGACTGCTGCCCGGCCCGCTCGCCATCCAGCATGTCCTGTCGGGCAAGCTGCGGGCGCTCGCCGTTCTGGCCGACAAGCGCCTGCCGACGCTGCCCGACGTACCGACTTTCGCCGAAGCAGGTTTCGCCAATGCCCAGGTGATGAGCTGGTATGTGATCTCGGTGCGGACCGGCACGCCGGCGCCCATCGTCGATCGCCTGCATGCGTCGGCGATGAAAGCCCTGCAGAGCGACGACACCCAGGGCCGCCTGAACCGCGCCGGCTGCGAAGTGCCTACGCCGCGTTCACCAGCCGACATTCTGACCATGTGGAGGGCAGACTATGCCCGCTACGGCCAGCTGGTGAAGGATGCGGGCATCAAGGCGGACGGTTGATAGAGAGCGGCTGACAGCGATGTAACCCGCCGGCCATAGTGCCGCCCCACTCGGGCACGCTATATACGAAGTGAAGCAAGGCTCGTTACGGGGAGCGCATCGCATGGCGATCAAACGGCGCAACGTATTGATGGGCAGCGCAGCCCTCTGGGTCGGCGCGCCGGCCATTCTGCGGGCCCAGACGTCGCCTCAGGCCGCGGGCAAGATCCACGTCAGCCACGGTTTCGCCATGCATGGCGAGCCGAAGTACAAGGCCGACGCCGAACCGCCGGACTATCTCAACCCGAACGCACCCGCCGGCGGCAGCGTCCGGCTCGGCGCCCGCGGCACTTTCGATTCCCTGCATCCCTTCATCGTGAAGAGCGTTCCTGCCGCCGGCATTACGGCGATCTGGGATACGTTGTGCTGGAACTCGCGCGACGAAGCCTCGACCGAATACGGGCTGATCGCCGAAACCATCGAATGGCCCGAGGATCGTTCCTGGGTGGCCTTCACCTTGCGGCCGCAGGCCCGCTTCCACGACGGCAACCCGATCACCGTCGAGGACGTGATTTTCTCCCTCGATATCCTGAAGACCAAGGGCACACCGATCTACGGCCTCTACTATCACGACGTGGTCAAGGCGGAGAAAGTCGGCGACCGCAAGGTGCTGTTCACCTTCCGCGACAGCACCAACAAGGAGCTGCCGCTGATCCTCGGCCAGCTTCCGATCCTTCCCTCGAAATGGTGGGCCAGCCGCGACTTCGAGAAGGTCTCGCTCGAAGTCCCGCTGGGCAGCGGCCCCTACAAGGTCGATTCCTTCGACGTCGGCCGTTCGATCGCCTATCGCCGCGTCCCCGACTGGTGGGCCAAGGACCTCTGGATGAACAAGGGGCGCAACAACTTCGAGGTCATCCGCTACGAGTACTACCGCGACGTCACGGTGCAGTTCGAAGCCTTCAAGGCCGGCGACCTCGATCTCCGCCAGGAGAACATCGCGCGCAACTGGGCGACGGCCTACGACATTCCCGCGGTGCGCGACGGGCGGATCCAGCGCGCCGAAATCCCGCACGAACTGCCGACCGGCATGCAGTGCTTCGCCTTCAACATCCGGCGCGATTTCTTCAAGGACCGGCGCGTGCGCGAAGCGATCGCCACGATGTTCGACTTCGCCTGGTCCAACAAGAACCTGTTCTACGGGATGTACAAGCGCAACATCTCGTTCTTCGGCAACTCCGAGCTGGCCTCGTCGGGCCTGCCGACGCCCGCCGAACTCAAGTATCTCGAACCGTTCCGCGGCAAGATTCCCGAGGAAGTCTTCACCAAGGAATTCAAGCTGCCGGAGTCGGACGGCACCGGCAATGTCCGCGACCTCGCGCGCCGCGCGCTGGCGCTCCTGAAGGAAGCGGGCTGGGAGATCAAGGACGGCAAGATGACGGAAGTGAAGACGGGCAGGAAGCTCGCCTTCGAGATGCTGCTAAACGACGCCAGCTTCGAGCGCGTCTCGCTGCCCTACAAGCAGAACCTGGAGCGCATCGGCATCGACATGAGCGTGCGCACGGTTGACACCGCGCAGTTCAAGCGCCGCGAGGACGAGTACGACTTCGACATGATGGTCGAGGGCTTCGGCCAGTCGCTGTCGCCGGGCAACGAACAGCGCGACTTCTGGGGCTCCAAGGCGGCCGACAACAACGGCGGCCGCAACACGATCGGCATCAAGGATGCCGCGATCGACCAGCTCATCGAAACCCTGATCGCCGCGCCCGACCGGGAGAGCCTGATCAACGTCACGCGCGCGCTCGATCGTGTCCTGCTGTGGAGCCACTTCGTCGTGCCGAACTGGCACAGCAACACCGCCTATGTCGCCTACTGGAACCGCTTCGGCCGGCCGGCCAAGAGCGCGAAGTATGCGCCGGTCGCCTTCGACACCTGGTGGATCGACGAGGCCAAGGACCGCGCCCTGCAACGCGGCGAGAAGAAGTGACGCGCGTCATCGCGAAGTCACGCTGAGATGCTCGCCTACATCCTGCGCCGTTTGATGCTGGTGGTGCCGACCCTGTTCGGCATCATGGTCGTCAACTTCTTCATCATCCAGGCCGCACCGGGCGGGCCGGTCGAGCAGATGCTGGCCCAGATCCAGGGCACGGCGATCAGCGCGACGGAACGCTTCTCCGGCAGCTCGAGCGGCGGCGAGACGGTCAACCGCGGATCGAGCGACAGCTCCGGCGGCGCCTATCGCGGCGCCCGCGGCATGCCGCGCGAGCTGATCGAACGCATCGAGAAGATGTACGGCTTCGACAAGCCGATGCACGAACGCTTCTTCCTGATGATGGGGAATTATCTCACCTTCGATTTCGGCGAGAGCTTCTTCCGCAACAAGCGCGTCGTCGATCTCGTCATCGAGAAGATGCCGGTGTCGATTTCGCTCGGCCTGTGGACCACGCTGCTGATCTATCTCGTGTCGATCCCGCTCGGCATCGCCAAGGCCGTGCGCGACGGTTCGCGCTTCGACGTCTCGACCTCGACCGCGCTCATCGTACTGAACGCCATTCCGGGCTTCCTGTTTGCGCTGCTGCTCGTCGTGCTGTTTGCCGGCGGCAGCTACTTCAAATGGTTCCCGCTGCGCGGCCTCGTCTCCGACGACTGGAGTACGCTCGGCCTGGTCGACAAGGTGCTCGACTATTTCTGGCACATGGCGCTG
>JAIUOY010000117.1:0-39419 GCA_020160995.1 Pseudomonadota bacterium
ATGACGAGCGCTCAGCCCCATCACGACTCCATCCTCATCATCGATTTCGGCTCGCAGGTGACGCAGCTCATCGCGCGGCGCATCCGCGAGATCGGCGTCTATTGCGAGATCGCCCCGTTCCAGTCCGCTTCCGAGGCCTTCGCCCGGATGAAGCCGAAGGGCGTGATTTTCTCCGGCGGCCCGGCTTCGGTGCCGGACGAGGGCAGCCCGCGTGCTCCCGAGGCGGTGTTCTCGGCCAATATCCCGCTGATGGGCATCTGCTACGGCCAGCAGACCATGGCGCATCAGCTCGGCGGCAGGGTCGAGGGCGGGCATGCCGCCGAATTCGGCCGCGCCGATGTCGAGATCGTCACCCCCTCGGCGCTGTTCGAGGGGGTCTGGGAAGAGGGCGGTCGCTATCCCGTCTGGATGAGCCATGGCGATCGGGTCACGCAGCTCCCGGCCGGTTTCACCGTCAAGGCGACCTCCGAGAACGCCCCCTATGCCGTCGCGAGCGACGAGGAACGGCGCTTCTACACCACGATGTTCCATCCCGAGGTGGTCCACACCCCGGATGGCGGCAAGCTGCTGCGCAATTTCGTCGTCGAGATCTGCGGCTGCAAGCCGGACTGGAGCATGTCGGCCTACCGCTCCGAGATGCAGAAGAAGATCCGCGAGCAGGTCGGCACCGGCCGCGTCATCTGCGGTCTCTCCGGCGGCGTCGACTCGGCGGTGGCGGCGGTGTTGATCCACGAAGCCATCGGCGACCAGCTCACCTGCGTTTTCGTCGACCACGGTCTGATGCGGATGAACGAGGCCGAGGAGGTCGTCCGTCTGTTCCGGGATCACTACAATATCCCGCTGGTCCATGTTGAAGCCGAAGAGCTTTTCCTCTCCGAACTCGCCAAATGCGGCGCCGATCCGGAAGCCAAGCGCAAGACCATCGGCCGGCTCTTCATCGACGTCTTCGACGCGGAAGCGGCCAAGATCGGCGGCGCCGATTTCCTGGCTCAGGGCACGCTCTATCCCGACGTGATCGAGAGCGTCTCGTTCTCCGGCGGACCTTCGGTCACGATCAAGAGCCACCACAATGTCGGCGGCCTGCCCGAGCGCATGAAGATGAAGCTCGTCGAGCCGCTGCGGGAATTGTTCAAGGACGAGGTCCGCGTGCTCGGCCGCGAGCTCGGCCTGCCCGAGGCTTTCGTCGGACGTCATCCCTTCCCGGGGCCGGGTCTCGCCATCCGCTGCCCCGGCGAGATCACCAAGGAGAAGCTCGACATCCTGCGCAAGGCGGATGCGATCTATCTCGACGAGATCCGCAAGGCCGGTCTCTACGACGTGATCTGGCAGGCCTTCGCCGTACTGCTGCCGGTGCGCACCGTCGGCGTGATGGGTGATTACCGCACCTACGACCATGTCTGCGCGCTGCGCGCCGTGACCTCGGTCGATGGCATGACGGCGGATTTCTATCCCTTCGACATGAATTTCCTCGGCCGCGCCGCGACCCGCATCATCAACGAGGTCAAGGGCATCAACCGCGTTGTCTACGACGTGACGAGCAAGCCCCCCGGCACGATCGAGTGGGAATGATTTTTGCCCATCCGGGCGTATCCAAAAATACGCCTCGATGCGATATAAACGACTGAAATATATAAATAAATATCTCGGAATCTTTCGGCATCTATCGCTGGGTTAGTCTCCGGAATGACGGTATGGCTGACGGTATGGCGCATCTTGCCTCAGTCGAAAATCGCATATACCGTCAGGGCTAAGAGAGCTTCTGACGGTATATTTTTTGGCATAAAGCTATGTAAAAGCAGGGAAAATACCAATCAGAAGGGCCGTTTTTGGCCTGACGGTATAATTGGGCGCTCTCCGGCATATTTTGACCAATCTGGAGGGTGTAGATGTTGACCGACGCCGCCATTAAAGCTCTGAAACCGAAAGATAAATTGTACAAGATCGTGGACCGTGACGGTATGTATGTCGTGGTCCAGCCTTCGGGCGCGATCGTGTTCCGCCTGGACTATCGGCTGAACGGTCGCCGGGAGACGTTGACGCTGGGGCGCTACGGCCCTGCTGGGCTTTCCCTTGCTCGGGCGCGTGAGAAGGTTGTCGATGCCCGCCGCGCTATTTCGGAGGGGCGCTCGCCCGCGCAGGAAAAGCAGCGCGAGAAGCGTCGCCTCCAGGAGGCGAAGAGCTTCGGCCAGTTCGGTGAGCGCTGGCTTCAGGAGGCCCGAATGGCGGACAGCACGCGCGCCATGCGCCGTTCGATCTTCGAGCGAGACATCCTGCCGGCGTTCCGCAACAGGCTACTGTCGGAAATTCTGCCGGAGGATTTGCGCGCACTTTGCGCAAAGGTGAAGGAGCGCGGGGCGCCGGCAACGGCGGTTCATGTCCGGGACATCGTGAAGCAGGTCTTCGCCTTCGCGATCCTGCATGGCGAGAAGGTCGCCAACCCGGCAGACGAAGTTGGCCCGGCGTCGATCGCGACATTCGTGCCAAAGGACCGATCCCTGTCCCCGGCGGAAATCCGCATCATGCTCAGTCAGATTGAGCATGTAGCGACGCTGCCGACGATCCGGCTCGGGATAAAGCTTATCCTGCTGTCGATGGTGCGAAAGAGCGAATTGCAGGACGCGGTTTGGGATGAGGTCGATTTCGAGAACGCCGTCTGGTCGATCCCCAAAGAGCGGATGAAGCGCTCGAAGGCGCACAACGTCTATCTGTCTCAGCAGATGCTCGACATCTTCATCGCCCTAAAGACCTGCGCCGGCAATTCCAAATACGTCCTGCCGTCACGCTACGACGCCGACGCGCCCATGTCGCGTGCGACGTTCAACCGGATCACGAAGGCGGTGGTGGAGCGAGCCAAGAAGGAAGGACTGCCGCTGGAGTCCTTTACGGTTCACGATCTCCGGCGCACCGGCTCGACCCTACTGAACGAGTTGGGCTTCAACAGCGACTGGATCGAGAAGTGTCTGGCGCATGAGGACGGGCGATCGTCACGGGGTATCTACAACAAGGCGGAATACGAGCATCAGCGCCGGCATATGATGCAGGAATGGTCCAACTTGGTGGACGCCTGGGTTGCGGGTCAGAAATATACCCCGACGCTTTATCCGCCGACGATGGACTTGCTCACGCCCGAACCGAATGTTTGATTGGGCGGGTCTTGCGAAGCTGGACGTCCGGGATCGGCGCACGCTTCACCGCCTTGGCGCGTGACGCTCGACGCCGTTCTTCCAACCAGGCTTCGACCTCGGCTAGATCCCAGACCACGCAGCGGGACGTGAGATAGAAGCGCTGGGGAAATTCGCCTCGCTGTTCCATGTCATAGATCGTGGTGTCGGCGAGAGGGACCATTTCCCGGAGTTGATGCCGCCGGATGGTGCGCTTCGTGATGGGCTCGACTTGCTGCCTCATGCCAAATTCCTTCGATCGCCTCTCTAAGCGGATAGAAGGCGATAGATGATGCTGAATGGAAGCTCGAATATTCGGGCGTAGCAGCGCGTCGTGCTGTGGCGTGTAAATCGGACAAGCCCGAGGAGCACGGCGACAGCATCTCTTCCTGGCAGTCGTCCAGCAACTGTCCCTGAATGGCGGCGAACCCGCATGAAGCCCCCTAGGCCGGTCGTCATATGATTCGGCCGCGTCAGGGGCTGCTTGCTCCGCATGAACAAGACGGGCGTGCCGGAAGCGCCGGCCGGCACGCCCGCTATTCATCGAGGCGCTTCTCTCTTGAGAATGCGGACAGATCGAGGGTCAGCGCCTGCAGCGACCGCGTCGTTTCCGCATCGTGATGCGTCAACAGCTCGACCAGGTCCTCCTGGTCCGGTTGTCCCAAAACAAGGCGATAGAGAAGCCTTTGCGTCCGCAACTTCGCGAACCGATCAATGTCCCGACTTTGGGGAAGCGCGAACAAATGCCGCTTTAGTTCTGCGCCTTCCATCGTCCACCACGGGCTGAGGCCGGTTTTGTCATCCGCGAACGCCTTGTCAGCGTGGCGTGCGATGATGTCCCATGGTGACGATGCTTGGCCTCGTGCCTGCGCCAAGGCTTGTTCGCCTAGCTTTCGTGCGAGTGGTTGCCGCACAGTCAGCCCACCGAAGCGCTGAACGCGGCCTTCACGTTGCTCCAGGTCAACGGGGCTGGAACAAAGATCCCAGTGGCCGAGCCTGTCGCACCAGCTATGAAAGTCGAGACCTTCCTGTCCGACCGAGGTCGTCGCCAGGACATGAGGCCAGAATGGTGTATTAAACGCGCTGCGGATTTCCTCAGAGCGCGCTGGCGGCGGTTCATCGACATCATGGTCCTGTCGATGCGTCTCCGTCTCGGTGCCGCCGAACGGCACCGCGGCGTGACAGCGGATACGGATCTTGTCCTTTTTCTTCGCGCCCTTGAACCCGAAGGTGCCGACGTTTGCTGCGAGCGCGGCCGACAAGTCCTCGATCAGCCCATCGGGGTTGACCTTGGATTTGCGTAGCCAGAAATGTTCATCCAGGACGGCTTCCAAGCAGCCATCAACGCACGCATTCTGATATTTCTGCGTCGCGTCTTCGCCGGGCAAAACAGACCAGAAAACAGGGCGGTCCAGATAGGTGCGCAGCCGCGTCCAGCAGAAGTTCACAAGCCGCGCGAAATGCTGCTCCTGGAAATCGAAAAGCTCTGGAAGGTGGCGATAGAGTGCACGGCCCGTCACCACCCCGGGAGCGCCGAGAGCCAAATCGACCAGGGCGTCGAGTTCCCATCGGCTCAACCAGGTAATCGGGTCGGCCTCTTGGCGCTGTTTGAGCAAGGTTTGAAGCGTTGCGTCCTTCGGCGCGACCCGACCCCAGCTCCTCTGGACCGCTGCGAACTCCCGCGCCAGCGGCGCCTTCTGCGCGCGTTCTATGGCCGCGAGGATTGCCCAGGCCGGTTTGCGCCGCCGGTTGCTGCGCGCATTCGGCGCCTCGGGCGCAATTGACGCGGGCAGCGCCCTAATAATCTGCTGCCGCGTCCTGCCTCTGATCTGCTTCACGGTCGCTTTCCCCTTCACATCGAGGGGATCGACAGCTCGGATTAGGAAGGGACTCGGGTGAAACAGGGCGAGCGTCGGGCCTTGGTTAGGCTTCGGGTTAAGGTGCCGCTTCTTCCACGCGGCGGTGTAGGGAAGATTGCTCTTTCCAACGCATTTGCGCTCGACCTCGAGGCTGACGAGGGCTGCCAGACTTTGTGGTGTTGCCCTGAACCTACTGAAGATCAGCATCTTGGGCGATTGCGTCATCTTCGCCCATGGGCCTGAAGGCGTCCACCAGGTCAGCGATGGCAACACCCAAGGGAGCGCAAGCACCTCTGTCGGTACAAGGCTATTGAGGGCTCGCAGCTTGGCGCTCCCCCAGCCATCTTTTGGCGGCTTGAAGCAATTGGTGACCCCGAGGCGGGGAACGCTGCGTGTGGCGGGAAAGTCTATATCGCGAGAAATCTGATAACGGTCCCCCAGCGCCTGCGCAGGGAGCGGGACTGAAAGCCAATAGCTGACTGCGCTGCCGGCAAGCTTGGGCGATACGTGGTCGGTAAAATGGCGATAGACGTCGAGATCGTGGGGCTCGATCCTTACGGAGGGCGGCGCAGGCTCTCCGGCATGGTCGGAAACCGGGCGCTCGGTCCGCGACATGAGCGGTGTGAGGAGCCTCTCCAGATGATGCTTGAGGGCTTGGGCCTCTTCGATCGCCGCCTGCCGACTGTCGGCCGGCAGATGACCGATCAAATGCAAGAGATCACCAAACCGACGAAATTGGGTTTCGGCCTCTGCGCGTGCAGCCGACCCGCCCAGAAACTCGATAATCTTGAAAAATTCGACATGGGGAGCGGCTCCGACGCCATTTTCCCAGCGCTCCGCATAGAAGCGGTAGGGCGTGGCTGACAGGAGGAGGATCGGCGGCGGCGTTCCATTGTTACCCGCCAGCAGTTGGCGCGCTAAAGGGTTATCCGTGCCTGCGTCGAGCAACTCGCGATAGCATTGGAACTCGTCGAAAATCACGAGGTCGGGCGGGGCGGAATCCAAAGCGGCTTGAGCGAGCGCCTTTCGCATCCGGCCTAGGCTCTGACCATATTTGCTCGTCTCGATCGCACGCAGAATGTTCTCGCGGGCAGGCTTGCCAAATTCCGTACGTAGCGCTCGGCCATAGGCCGTCTTGAAGAGGGCGGAGACGTTGTCGAATTTGCCCTGAGCCTCCTCGCACGCCCATGGCCAGCCGGAGGTCGCGCCATATTCGATATAGCCTTCAGGAAAGGCATCGGTCAGGCCGGGGTACAGCTCATCCAACAGCAGCTTGATGAACGCACGCTCGACAGCCTTTCCGCCGTAGAGGCGCTGCGAACTGGAAAATGATGTGGTGGGCGTAAAGGCGTAGAGCCGTATCTTTTCCTTGCGCCGTTCCTCAAACGGAATGAGGCCGACGCGGTCGATGGTGGAGAGTGCGTCCTTGGCTTCGTTCTTGTCGAGGAAGCGGAGCAGCTCGACCTTGTTCTGGTCCGCGACCTTGAGCCCGCTCGTAATATAATAGACCGTGAACTTGCGCGCTTTGCTTGCCAGGGCTGCCAGCGTGTCACGGGCAACGACGGTTTTGCCGAGGCCGACCTCGTCCGCGACCAGGAACCGGCGTAGCGGGTTGCCTCCTGACAGCGCAGCGGTTGCAGCCCTGACCGTTGCGGACTGGAAGGGTTTCGATCTGGCGCTCATGAGGCAAGCCGCGTCCGCGCGATGGCCCAGATCTGCGCAAGTTCGTTCAAGTCAGCTTTTTCCCTTTCGCTCAGATTCTCACCGTGGGCGAGAAGGGCGTCGACATAGGGCGCAAAATGACGATCGGCCCGACCGAACGCCTTGCGGTCGCGTGCCCAAGCCGTGAGGATATCCTCGAGCGTGAGGCGGTCGTATCCCAGGCTCTGGGGGCGGTTGCTCTGCACCCCGGCGTCTTCATCCCATGCGCCACCGCCGACGGGCAGTGTGTCGCCGCTGAGAATCGCGCGCATCCAGTCATGAAATGCACGAAGCCCCATGTGGCTGGCCAGCGCGGCCAGATCACGCTGTTCTTCGAGCGGCGGATCGACGGTGACACGCTGCATCCATCGCAAAGCGCCGTCCGGTCCGCTGATCCGAGCCTGAATGAAGGCGGACTGGAGTGACAAGGGGATCGTGCCAAGATCGAGGCGGACGGCGTCCGTCTGCCAAGCCAGTAGGTCGCCATTTGCAGGTCCGGCGTGCAGCACGTGCTCGGGATAGGCAAGCAAGGGAACTGCCCCCGCATCGATCGAGAAGCGTTCCCCGTCTCGACGCAGAACTGGGTTCCAGGATGCCATCAGCACTTTGCGCGACTCTTCCAGGGCATCGGCCGCGCTCGTGCTGGGCGGATCGGCGACGGCGAGTTCCTCGATGGTGACCGGCGTCGCTTTACCGATCAGGAATGCCAGGCCGGAGCCGAACGCTTCGCCGGCCTCGAGTTCGACCATGATTTCCGCGTTGCGCCCCGACCAGGCCCTCTCGGTCGCATTGGCGCTCCCCACTCTCAAGATGGTCTTCTCGCCCGAGTGGAAGCAAAAAATCTTGGCATGCAGAGCAAGGGGGGCCGGCTCCGCATCATCCTCGGACGCGGGCTCGACGCCTGGCAGCGCGAGCGGAGCTTCGTCAACGAGCACGTCTGGCGCAGTATAGGCGAGGATTTTGGAGAATCCGTCCAGCGGCTTGCCGGGCCGCCTCGCCATGTCCGTGAGGGCCGGTATCGACGAAATCAGCGTTCTGGATCCAGCCTTGCCCCAGCCACCTGCCTTCTTCACAAAATCGGGCGACAAGAACGGACTGATGATGGTTATGCCATCGACCGCGCCGGCTGGTGGTTCCGATGGCAGAGCAACGCCTTCATCCAGTCCATTGAGCAGGCTGCGCAACTGAAACCCGTCTGGGGCGTCCCACCAGACCGCCTCCAGTTGCTCCGCGATGCCATCGGCATCCTCGCGCGACGCGGAGCGCGCGAGGATGGCCCCGAGTGCTCCGATGCTTGGGAGCCGAACTCGTCCTTTCGCGCGCTTTTCGCTGCCGTCCAGCAAAACGCCCGCGTCGAGATCCTGCGATCGGGTGAGGTTCCGGCTGCCAATCCAGAGCTTCCAGCGGGTTTCCCCTTTGGGACCGGTGTAGGCGACCAAAGCAATCTTTGGATGCCAGCTGCGCTCTCGTTCATCGTAAGGCTGCTCGACGATGAACTGATCGAGGATGCCCGCGATACGGGGAAGCGCTATTGGCCGCGCTATCCGACCGCGCTGGATTATGATCTTGACGCGATCGCGCAGCTTGTCGATCGCGTCGGCAAAATCGACCGCCGTGCCGCTGCCCTTGTCATTGTTGCGACCAATCAGTGCGAGCAACACCGCTGCGACCGCCGACAGATCGACTGAGTAGGTCGCAAACAATGCGAGCTTGACCGTCTCCAGTCGCCCTGGCCGCATCTCGTCGAGATAGGGTTGCCCGGACCATGCCTGAGGATCGCTCATGCGACGTCCTCCAGATCGCGCAGGAGCCGCTTCACATTCCCCCAGCGATAGTGGAGTGGCTCTGCGCGGCCATGGTGCTCGCCTTGCCATTCCATACGCCGGTCGACGCCGAACTGATTGCTGGCAAGACGCGCGCGATTGTCTTTCCTGCTGACTTCCGCCCGTGCGTACACTTCGAGAAGCTGCATGGGGTCCTTGCCATTCGCCCTGATCCAGGTCGAAGTTTCTTTCAACACACCCTCCACCGCAGGCGGGAGGTGGCCGATTTCGGCGAGAAACAGGTCCATATCCAGCCGAGCGGCCTGTTTGCCCCATTGCTCGATCGCGTCGTTCAGTGCGGCGCGGTGCAAACTGGGTTGTGGTCGCTTGTCGCGGGTTTCCTTGAGCGTCTCGACCTGAGCCGCATAGATCGCCCTGCCTATGGCCGAAAGCGCGGCGGCCTGGCCGGCCCGCTTCAGCATGGCCGCTTCCCTGCCGGCGAGGGCTAGGATTTCGTTGTCCCAGCAGTGATCTGCCTCGCCTAGTGATTTTCCAACCAATTTCGACAAGAGCGACGGCTCACTTGGATCGGTCGGCGAGCGAACGGCGCGGAGTTTGGTCGCGAGGTAGATCTGCTCTTGGGGTAAAAGGTCGAGCGCTAGTTTTCCTTGGTCATCCTTCGAATACCGGTCATTCCAGTCACCCCAAGTATCCCAGCCTTTAGGTGCATCGATCAGCCCCGCGATGGGCCAGGTGACTGTTTCTAGGGGCTTTCCGTCATCGTCATGGTGCGCGCGCTTGCTTGACGCTGCCAGGAGCTTCGCCATGTCCGAGCGGCTCCACGGCCGGCCATCCGGGCGGGCGCCGATCAGTCCCCATTTGGTGAGCGCCGTCCAATAGACATAGGCCGGCGGCTGACTGATCGTGCGGGGGAAGACCTCTCCTCCGATCACGCCATCCTTCTCGCCGCCAACACCCTCGACATATTTGAGCCGGCCGGTCAGCTCATGTTCGAGATCAGAAAAGGCTTGGCCAAAGTCCTTGGGAACAGGGCGTTTCGTCCGCAGGCTTTGATAAAGCCAGGGGATGAGAAGCGCGTAGCGCAGGCGTGTGTGCAGAACCGATGTGCCGGGGAAGAAGTGATCTGCGTAACGCTGGTGGACGATGAGGAAACCAACCTCATCGCGCACGCCCGCCGCGCCGCCGAACATCATCTGTTCGGCCTGGCCCAGCGCTTTGCGCGATAAGAAAGTAAACCCAAAAGTTGACACGAAGCCTGCTCCCACGGCGTGGTAAAATTTCTGTCTCAGGAAGGTTTCCGATGCCTGACGGCATCATTCACTACCAATAATTTTCAACCTCATGGCGCGGGTTTCGAGCAAATAGGTCTCGACGCCGGCAAGCAGATGCAAGCCTTCTTCACTGATGGCTTGTCGCGATAGCCCCGGCTGCACAATTCGGACGTCGAACTCGAAGCGGTGATCTTGCCACCCGACCTTGAGCTTCTTGATCGCGGCGGCTGAGCCCTGCTCGATTCGCGAGCTGAGACTTCGGTCGCGGCGCATCTTTTCGCGTCGCAGCATGTGTTGAAGCATGCGGTTTGGCCGGTCGCGCCACCGAGCGGATTTCTGAGCCTGTCCGCAAACCTCATAAAGGTCTCCGAGGCGCGCACCTGGCGTATCCGCCCCTGAATATTTGCAGTGGTACAGGGTCACGGAAACGACGCTGTCAGTTATGCGCAGCGCCACGACATCGGCGATTTCGCCTTTGCCATCATCGTCGAAGATCACGTCATAGGGATCTGGGTCGGCCAACAGGGTGTCGATGACCAGACGCTGGACAGAGTCAGCGCGCTTGTCCGTGCCCTGGGATTCGACGCGAATATTGGCCTTTGACCAATCCCATGCCTCGATCTTGTCTGACGGGTACGGCTCGATCGTTTCGCCCTCGGGCAGGGTGTAGAGATGGCTGTAGATGAGAAGCGAGCCATCACCGAAGTCGATCTGAGGTGAGTCCTCGCCGAAGGATTCCGAGAGCTTCTGGACCTTGCCGCCGATCTTGATCGTCGCCTTGGGGCCGGCGCGTTGGGGGTAACGGGCGTGGCCGTCGCTGAAGACGATCTCGAACTCGGCCGCGTGGTCGTCGCTTCGCACGGCGAAGCGCAGCGGCCCGGTGCGCGCGTTATCGAGCAACTCGATATCGCATTCGGCGAAGGTTACCGGCACATCGCCAAACGAGATCTCAATCCGCTCCTCGAACTGCGTGATCAGAGATTCAGGCCAATGGATCGCCACGGGCGGAACAGCCGGTCGTTGGCTGATCTGGTGGGGGCGCATCGCGCTCTTGAAGACGCCGTCGGTCGTGATGCTGGGATCGTTCACGGTGCGGCCGACATCCTGGCACCAGTCCACCCAGTCGGTCAGGTCATGGACTTTGGCGCTGGACCAGAACTTGCCCTTGGCCGAGCATCCCCGTGAAGCAGGAAGGCCTTCGAGGAAGCCGGTGGCGAAGATATTGTTCTTTATCCTCGACTGGGACTTCGCGCTGTCGAGGCCATCGGCGACATCCACGCCCATATACATCGAATAGCGGACGCCTCGTCCCTGATGGTGGGTGAGGCCGAGATTGCGCAGAATGAGCCGCTTGAACCCGTGGAGGCTGCGGAACACTTCCTCGCCTTCCACGCGGCGCGTCGTATCGCCACAAACCGCCTTTGCGAGCCGGTCAAACGGCCCCTTGGCAGAACTGCTGATATAGAGCACGCCGCTTGCCTGATCCCAGTGAAGCATGTGCAGGTCCCAGGTGACGTTCACCGCCTGCTGCGCGGAGGTCCAGCGTGCCTGCTCCTCCGCCCGCGTCACGAAGATCGCGACCCGTTGATGCGGGTTGAGCTTCATGCCGAGATAGACGCCGGGGTCGTAGAGTTCTTCTGCGCGAAAGGGATCCCAAGCGTCGCAAGAGGTCCGGTACAGGACCGCGTTCATTTTCGGTTCCAGGGTCTGGAGCGGAATGTCGCTCAGATCTCCCGAAAAGCCCTTGAACATTTCCGCGCGGCGAACCTGGCGTTCGATCTTTGCGGAACTGAGCGCCTCCACCAACGCATTCCAGTCGGCGTCTTCGGCGTAGAGCTTGGCCAGCGCGCGATCGACATCGTCGATGCCGGTATTGGCGATCACCGTGGCATCACCCAGCCTCGGGTCCTGGCGGGTGAAGCGGCCGACGAACTGGATCGTCACCGCAACGCTCTTGTGATGATCGTGCAATGCAGCGATCTTCAGCTCGGGCAGGTCGAAGCCCTCGCCGAGCATATCGACGCAAACGATGATCCGGCTCTCAAAACGGCGTAGCGCGGCAAGATTTTCGCGCCGTTCCTTCAGTGATTGCTGGCTGTGGACTATGACTGGCCGAAAGTCTGGATAGATCGCCGCATAGAGCCTGTGCAGGTGCTTGGCGCGTTCGATCGTGTTGCAGCGGGCCATCGCAAGATGATTGAGGCCAGCATCCAGGTCGGTGGCGAGCACTTCGCCGAGCTTGTCGATGATGGCCTGGTCCGCGTCAGGCTGGTCCAGACCGAAGACTGCTTCGAAGCGGATCGGCTTGAAATAGCCCTCCTGCTGCGCCTTTTTTAGCGGGTAGGTGTAAATGAACTCGCCATCGACGCGGCCTCCGTCCTCGCGAAACGGCGTAGCGGTGAACTGGATCACTGGGATTGGTGGCTCGTGCTCGACGAAGAGCCCGCGGAAGGACTTCCACGTCCGTGCCCCGATATGATGCGCCTCGTCGATAAAGAGCGCTGAGGCGCGGGCCGCCATCCGCTCCTGCACCGGTGCCTCGGCGCGGCCAGCGATCTGCATCGTGGTGACAATGACATTGGCGCTGTCGAAGATTTCGTCGACTTCGGCCTGGCTGGTCGGAATATGCGAGAGCCGCATGACCAAAGGGAAGGCTGCGGTCTCATCGAGGCATTTCTGCTGCTTCAGGACGCCGAAGGTCTCGAATTTGCTCGCGATCTGCTCGCGTAGCGCGTCGGTCGGCACCACCACCAGCAGGCGTTCGAACCGCTGGTTGGCATTGAGCGCCAGCATTGTCTCGGTCTTGCCCGTGCCCGTCGGCATGACGATGGTGGCCGGATCGGTCGATCGCGTCGCGTGGGCAAGCGCGGCATGAAGCGCGCCGACCTGTGGACGCCGCAAGCCAGGCTGCGCCGGCTGGCCGTCCGCCGCGGCTCGCCCCTCGCGCAGATGAATCGCGTCGATCCAGGAAGCGGAGACAGCCTTCAAGCGCTCGCTGCGCGCGGAACAATCCAGCGTGTCGATGCTGGTGGGCGGTACATTCATCCACCGGCCTTCACCCAGTTCGAGCGCCGCAGCGATCCGTTCCGGCTCCGTTGCGCCGGGCACAAGGAGAATGAGATCGGCTTCCAATGGCGTGGTCGTCTTCGCGCTGATGATCTTCAGAATCTCGCCGGATTCCAGGGTCGTCTCGTGACCATTGACGCGGCGGATGGCGAAGGGGCGCAGTCGGCACCGCACACGCTTCGCCGGAACAGCCAACTGACGCACAGGGCTTCCCAGCACCTTGCCGTCAACGGCAAGCCGAGCCGGCAGCAGGAGTTCGATCTCGGGGTTGAAGAGATCGTCCTGGTTGGAGCCGGTGGGGCGCTTGCGGGAGGCCATCGTTTCTCCCTCCGTCAGGCTGCCACGGTCTGTGGCGAGGGCGAGACGACGATGACCGTTCCCTTCGTCATCAGGACGATGAGCCCGCGCTCGGCGCTGGTCATGTCGAGATAGGCCCGTACCTGAGCCCGATAGTGTTCGAGCGCCTTGTCGTCAGGGTTCACATCGCTTTTCCAGTCCACCACCACGACCGGCCGGCCGTCGACGTCGACGGTCAGGGCGTCGGCGATCCCGGCCGTCACGGTCTCCACGCCGTCGGCCTCTTCTGCGGCATAGACAGGAAGCTCGGCCAGAAGATCGGGCCGTAGAGCTGCGATCTCGGGCAGCGCCAGGGTCCGGGCCACACAGGTCGCCAGCTCCTGCGCCGACAGTCCCGTTGCCGGATCGGCGACCGGGGATTGGCCGAGGGCGCGGATGAGGTGGCCAGCCCGTTCGACCAGGGCAGCTTCCGCTTCCGGGGTTTCGCCGGTCAGCACCTCTTCCATCAGTTTATGCAGGATAAGCCCGCGCTCGCGGCCGCCCTGCACGAGGGCGGCGGCTTCGAGTTCGGGCAGCTCGTCGTCGGCCGCCCCCGGCCAGAGCGCGACTTCCTCCTCTCGCAGCACGGTCCCGGTGGCGTCCTCGTCGCGGCTGGGGGCGAGCCAGGTCAGCCGGGTCTGTGCGGCGGCGATGCTTTCGGCTTCGGCGGCGAAGCTCGCCCGCGTCTGGCTGTTGCCCGCGCCGGCGCTGCTCGGCGTGAGGTCGGCCGGCAGATGGGAGAGGTCGATGCCCGGCAGATCGGCGAGCGACAGATCGACGAGACCGATCCATGCGGATTTGGCGGGCGTGGTGTCGAGTCGGGGCAATACCAACAGTTCGCGCGCGCGGGTGGCCGCAACATACCAGAGCCGGACGCGCTCGCGGTCCAGCTCGTTCTTTTCGGCCTCGCGCGCGGCTTCGTAACCCTCGGGCTGCACGCCAAGGACCGGGCAATAAAAGGTTTCGGTCTGCCGATCGATGACCGCGCTCTCGGGCGCCATGACGCCGGTCATGGTGTTGACCGGAATGACGATCGGCCATTCGAGCCCCTTGGCCGCGTGCATGGTGAAGAGCGCGACCGCCTCCTCCTGCGCGTCCGGTCGGCCCTCGACGGCGCGCGCCTCGTCCGACCAGGCAGCCGTCATGGCTTCTGCGAAGGCACGCAGGCCGCGCACGGCATAGCCGGTCGACAGGCTGAGATAGAGATCAACATTGGCGAGCGCTCGCTCGGCCTGGCCGCGATGGCGCTCAAAGAGAAGCGGGCGGACGCGCATGACATCCACTGCCTGCGACAGCAGTTCGTGCGGCGTCGTGCTGTTGCCACGCCGGGAGAGCGATTGCAGCCGCTCGATGACCTCGCGGGCGAGCGGATGGGCGATCACGGCGGGGTCGATGCTGAGATCCAGACGCGGAATCCGATCCGGCTGTTCTTCCGAGCGCGGCAGGCTCCAGATGATGTCCAGCAACTCTTCTTCGGTCAGGCCGACCAGAGGTCCGCGCAGCAACGCGCCGAGCGCCAGGGTGTCGCGGCGATCGGCCAGGGCGCGGGTCAACGCGATCAGGTCCTGGATTTCCTGGCGGCGGAACAGACCCTTGCCGGCCTGGGTCGCCACGGGGATGCCGCGGCGCTCCAGGGCTTCCTCGTAGCGCCACAGTTCCGCGCCGGTGGGCGCCAGCAGGGCGATGTCGCCTGGCAGACAAGGCCGCTTGGCGCCGCTGCGACGGTCAACGATCGGATGGCTTTCGATCAGCCGGGCGCACAGCTCGGCGATGGCGTCGGCTTCGGCGTCCCGCTGTTGCTCGGCGCTGGCCTTGCCGTTTTCATCGGCTACGGCGATGTCGAGGGCCGCCACGCAGACTCCGCCGCGATCGTCATGGAATGGGTCCAGTGCGGTGAAACCCGGCTGTCCATCAGCCGAGAGCACGGCCTCGAAGCGCTCGTTGACGAAAGTCAGGATCGAGGCGCAGGAGCGGAAATTGGTCGAGATCGACAGCAGGCTGTCGGGGGCCTGGGCGCGAAAGGCGTCGCGCGCCTGGACATAGGCGCCGACGTCGGCGCCGCGAAAGCGATAGATCGCCTGCTTGGGATCGCCGACCAGGAACAGCGCGCCAGGCCGGATGTGAAAGCCCGTCCAGTCATTGGCGTCGTCGACGGGCTCACCGCACAGACGCCAGAAGATCTCGGTCTGCAAGGGATCGGTGTCCTGGAACTCGTCGACGAGGACATGGGCGAAACGCTGCCCGAGTGCGCGACGAACAGCATCATGGTCGCGCAGCAGATCGCGGGCGGCGAAGATGAGGTCGTCGAAGTCCAGTTGGGCGCTGGCCCGTTTGTGATCACGGTAGCGTTGCAGGATCGGGCGAGCCTCCTCGATCAGCGCCGCCAGAGCGTGGCCGGCGGTGGCCTGCATGAGCGCCCCCCAGGCATTGCAGGAGGTGGTGTAATGCGCTTCGGCCGCGTCGTTCAGCCGATCGCCGTCGGCCTTGGAGAGGCCCGCTTGTTTGGCTGCTGTCGCCCATTTGCCCTTCTTGCGGTAGGAAGCGAACGCGCCAGCCTTGGTGCAAAGGTCAGGATGGGGCCGCGAGGTCAGGAGCCGGACGAGGCCGGCGGGCGTCGCGGAATCAGGCGCGTTCGCAAGGGCCGTCGCCATTTCGGCCAGACGCATCACGATAGTCACCGTTTCCGGTTCAGCCGCCGCCGTGCCGTTCATGAAGTCCGCAAAATCGGCCGTCGCTTGCCGGAACGCTGTCATGTGGCCGTCAAGGGGAGAGATTGGCGGGGCTTGGAGCGTGCGGCGGCGGCGCAGATTCTCGGCGATCTTGTGGATGAGCGCCACGGTCTCGCCGGGGCTGTGCAGCACCATTTCGGCCAGGAGGCCGCCCTGGCCGCCGGACAGACGCTCGCGCAGCCAGCCATCGACGATCTCGAGGAAGGTGAGGTCGGCCTGGTTGCGATCCATGACGCCCGCGCCGGGGTCAATGTCGGCCTCCGCCGGATAGGGCTTGATCAGGCGTTGGCAAAAGCCGTGGATGGTCGAGCAGGTGATTTCGTCAATCGCGGCGCTGGCGGCGGCGAGATTGGTCAAATGAGTCTCCGACAGCCCATCGGGCAGCGCCACCCGCAGTTCGGTCGCGATCTTGCCGGCCGAGAGGTCGGCGACGAACTCGCGGACACGGGACAACAGCTCGCTCGCGGCAAGCTCGGTGAAGGTGACGGCGGCGATGGAACGCGGCGCGACGCCTTGCGCCAGCATGGCGGCGATGCGGCCGGCCATGACAGCGGTTTTGCCCGAACCGGCGCCGGCCTCGACCAGGATCGAGCGGTCGTGCAGGCTGATGGCATCGCGGCGGGCACCGTCATCCTTCAGCATCTTGGATACGTTGCTCATCATTCCGCCTCCCAGACCTGAGCGACTTCGCCCAGCCGCTCCGTCGCGGCCGGCATCTTGCGTTTGCAATAGGTGGCGCCGGCATTGGCCGGCAGGGCGAAGGCGAGATCGTCGTAGTCGCCGCCCGTATCGGGACCAGGCAGGGCTGCGCCGCCGGCGAGACTGGTTCTCGCGGCGCGCAGATAGCCGGTGATCTCGGTGAGCACAGCCTCGGGATCGTCGAGCTGGAGATCGACCGGCTCGCGCGGATAGAGCAGTGAGGCGCTGATGGCGACGTCGTCGCCGAGGAGCGCCTTCACCGCGAACGCGTAGAGGCAGCGCTGAAGCTCGCGTCCGCCGTTCAGGCGGATGTCGCCGCGCGGCGGCCGGCCCGTCTTGTAATCACGGACGAGGGCGCGCTTGCCGTCGCCCGAGATGTCGAGTCGGTCGATATAGCCGGCGATGTTGAAGCCGGTGTCAGGAATCGTGACCGGCAGGCTCACATCCCAGGGTACGTCAGCGTTGGTCTTCGGCTCCGAGCCGCCGAAGGGCACCTCGCCATAAGCGCGCGCGCCGGGCAGTGCATCGTCGCCATAGATGAGGGCGCGGCCTGCCAGCACGCGGGCATCATCGAGGGTGCGCCCCCAGATGACGGCCGGTGGAACCGGACGTTCGCTCTCCCAGTCGGTGGCGACGGCTTGGGCCGCCCGGCCCACAGCCGCCTCGATGGCTTCAGTGGCGGCGCTGGCCAGCCCGCCTGCGGCTTCGAGATCGCGCAGGGCTCGGTCGAGTACCATGTGGACAAGATCGCCGATTCCCAGCGCATCGAGCACGAGGGGTTCGGCGCTGCTCTGCGGCTCGCGCCACCCGAACCCGTAGACCCACACGAAACTGAGCGGGTTGCGTAGCAGGCGGCGCAGTGAGCTGGCCGACTGGGTGCGGCCAAGAATGGCGAGCATGAGCGGATGATCCGCGCGCACCAGCCCGTCATGGGCGGTAATTTCCGCCTGCCGCCAGTCGCGCCAGCAGCCGATCGCGCTCGTCGCCTGTGGATCGGCGGCGAACTCCTGGGGCCGCGCCATCAGCCGGTCGCTCTCGCTGAAGGCGTGGGCCGGAGTCGCGTTGCGGCGCAGATAGGTTTCGTCGCCGTGCCCGGCGAGGAGGGGACTGCGTCCGAGGAGACGGCCATCGCTGTCGCGCCGGGCGCGCGAGAGAACGACGGCATCGCCTGTGGTGGCGAAGATGGTCTCGAAGTCACGGCGGTCGGCGAGGTTCACCGGCAGGGGATCGAGAATCGGTGTCGGAATGATGTGATCCGGGATCAGCCGGTCCTCGGCGATGCCGCGCGGCCAACGCGAGGAGTTGAGCCCGAGGAGGCGCACGAAGCGACGGGGCGAGGCCGCGAGCGCGCTCGCCGGCATCCAGGCGACACAGGCGCACGCCTCTAGGCCGTCATCCTGTTTCATGGTCTCCAGCGTCGCGTCGACCGAGGCGGCGGGGCCGGCGAGCAGCGCCTTGCGCCAGATCGCAAGCGCGCGGCCCTTGAGGAAGGTCTCGCCGATTTCGCTGGCAGCTTCGGGGCCTTTTGCCAGCATCTCGATCGCCGCGCGTAGCGCCGGAGTGTGATCGGCGGCATCAGGCCAGTCTTCCGGCGCCAGCCGGGCAAACAGGCGGTTCCAGGCGGCCAGCGTCGAAAGGGGCGCATCGGTCGGCAAAACCCGCAGCCAGCCTTCAGGCAGAGCCTGGAATGCCCCACCGTCGCGGCAGAGTGTCGCCAGGCGCCGCAGACGCGATTGCGACAGGCCGCGCACGACGATGTCGGCCAGCGCAGCTGCCGCCTGTCCCTCGCGAGTGGTGACGGTGCGGACGCCGTGGACGAAGTGCAGGTCGATATTGGCGTCGGCGCGCAGGGCCAGGAAATGATCGTCATAGTCGGCGGGCGAGGCGGTCGCGATAGCGATCTTTGAGGCCGAGACGCCCGAGGCGAGCAGGTGTCGCGCCCAGCGCATCGCCTCGATAGCCTCGTGATAGGCCGTCGCCGCGCTGACGGCGCCGACCTCCGGCGCTTGCCCCGGTGTGCGCACGATCGCGACGCCTGTGCCGTCGAGCCATGCGGGAACACTCCTTGGGCCGGCGGCCCACCGCACGGGGATGTAGGCCGTGAGGGCCTGAAGTAGCGGCCGCCAGCACGGCGAAAGCTCGGTAAGGCCGGCGATCTCCATGGGGCCAAGGACGGCGGTGGCATGATTGATGCGGGCGGTCGCAGTCGCGACGATGTCGACAGGACGCATCATGCCAGCCGGAAGCCGCTCGATGACCGCCGCTTCCAGGCGCGCGATGGCGGCAAGGCGCGGATGGTCGGCCGCGCGCATGGCCAGATCGATACCCGCGCGCCAGGCTTTGTGCAGCGTGTCGACGGCTGCGTCGATCATGCCAGGAAGATCCTTGATGCTCTCCAGCTCGCCCATCGGCGTCGCCGGCAGGGCCGCCTGGATCGCCGTGCGCAAGCTTTCGTCGTCGATGGGACGGACGAAGCCGCCGGCCAGTCGCACGGCGGCTTGCTCGAAGGACATGATCTGAAGGCCTTGGCGCTTCTCCCGTCCAGCCGCCAGACGGGCCTCCCGCATGGCGAGGCGGCCATGAACGACCAGGGTGGATCGATGTGCGATGGTCATGGACGCTCTCCTTCCGGGCGCTGCTTAGGCTTGCGGCGCCGCGCCAGCGGCGGTGACCGCCGTCCGCGTGCCGCTGATTTGAGGTTCCGGCCGGCGCGATTGCGCATCCTGCCCCTCTGAGTGCATCTGATTATCCATTGACGAAACCTCGCAGTGTGAATAATAATTACACGGACTAGGTCGGATTGTCCATCTAGTTTTTATGCTAATCTACACGAGGCTGAGGCAATGGCAGAGGCCGCGACGGCGTTGAAATGGGGGGTGGGGCGCCGGCTCGAGTTCATCGAGTTCCGGCTTTTTTGGGAGGGGTCGATCAACCGCGCCGACCTCGTGGAGGTATTTGGCGTGTCGGTTCCGCAGGCGTCGAAGGACCTGACGCTCTATCAGGAGCGGGCGCCCGGCAACATGGAGTACGACACCCGCGCCAAGCGCTATGTCGCCGCCGAGCACTTCGTCCTGCGCTTTCTCGAGCCGGACCCCTATGTCTATCTCGCGCAGCTTCGCTCGGTCGCCGAGGGCGCTCTTCCCGCCCATGATTCGTGGATTGCGGCTCTGCCCAGCGCCGATGTGGCGCTGACCCCCAGGCGGGACATCGACATCAAGGTTCTGCGTAAAATCCTCGACGCCACCCGCGAGGGCGTTTCCGTCGACATCTTCTATCAGTCAATGAACAAGGTGCGGCCGGACCCTATCTGGCGGCGCATCACGCCTCATGCCTTCGGCTATGATGGCTTTCGCTGGCACGCGCGGGCTTATTGCCACCTGGAGCATAAGTTCAAGGACTTCCTGCTGCCGCGCATCCTCGATGTCGGCGCGAAAGGCGAGCCGGGGGAATCGGGCGACCGGGACTGGCTCTGGAACAACTATTTCGATGTCGTCATCGGGCCGCACCCTGCGCTGACGGCGAGCCAGAAGAAGGTTGTCGCCAAGGATTATGGGCTCGATCAGGGTAATGGCGTGCTCGCAGTCCGCTATGCGATGCTCTTTTATGTTTTGAAGCGTCTGGGTTTGCTGGGTGACGCCACGAAGCAGAGCGCCCATACGCAGCATATCGTAACAATAAACCGCAAAGAAACTGAAGCTGCGCTTGAGCGAGCGGAGCTTCAGCTATGAAAGACCTGGGGAGCGCCGGCTGATGGCGGTACGGCTTGAAGACATAAAGAACGGCGCATCGGTGCGGGGCGTGGCCTCGGCTCAGGCTGTGCATGTGATCTCGGTGGACTGGATCGGCGATCAGGCGATCAGCGTCGTTTACCGCGACCACAACGGCTCGGTGGCCGAGGCCGTTCTTTATCGGGATGACGAGCACCGGCTTGAGGTCGAGCAGAGCGGGCGGGCCTGGTCGTTCGACGCTGACGGCGCGTTGCTGCGGCTGGTGACGGAAGCCAACCGCATCAAGCTGGCGCACTATTTCGATCCGTATCTGGCGATCCACACGAGTCTGGTCGATCCGCTGCCGCACCAGATTTCGGCAGTCTATGGCGAAATGCTGCCGCGACAGCCGCTGCGCTTCCTGCTCGCCGACGATCCCGGCGCCGGCAAGACGATTATGGCCGGGCTGCTGATGAAGGAACTGATCGCCCGTAGCGACCTGGAGCGCTGCCTCGTGGTCGCGCCCGGCAGCTTGGTTGAACAATGGCAGGACGAACTCGGCCAGAAATTCAATCTCGAGTTCGACATCCTTTCCCGCGACATGATCGAGAATTCGCGGTCGGGCAATCCGTTCAGCGACCGGGACCGGCTGATCGTCCGTCTCGATGTGCTGGCGCGCAACGAGGAGCTTCAGGAGAAGCTCATGAGCGCGAGCGAATGGGACCTCATCATCTTTGACGAAGCCCATCGCATGTCGGCCACTTATTTTGGCGGAGAGGTGAAATACACCCGCCGCTATCAGGTCGGCCAGAAGCTCGGCCAGGTCTGCCGGCATCTGCTGTTGATGTCGGCCACACCGCACAATGGCAAGGAAGAAGATTTCCAGCTCTTCATGGCGCTGCTCGACGGCGATCGGTTCGAGGGTCGGTTCCGCGATGGTGTCCACTACGCCGACACCGAAGACATGATGCGGCGGCTGACCAAGGAGGAACTGCTCAAATTCGACGGTCGGCCGCTCTTCCCTGAGCGGCGGGCGCGCACGGTCAAATATCAGCTCTCGGAGGGGGAGGCCGCGCTCTACACCGCCGTCACTGAATATGTGCGCACGGAGATGAACCGCGTGCAGCGCTTCGCGGAGGGCGACGGGAAGAAGCGTAACAATGTCGGCTTCGCATTGCAGATCCTCCAGCGCCGGCTCGCTTCGTCACCGGCCGCAATTTACCAGTCCCTTAAGCGTCGCCGCGAGCGGCTGGAAAACGAACTGGGCGAAGCTCGCCTTGCCGCCAAGGGCCGCCGGGCAGGTACGAGCGAGCCGATGATCAATGCCGACATGCTAGGCAACATCGAGGAATATGGTCAGGAGGAGATCGACGAGCTTGAGGACCTGATCTCGACGGGCGCGACGACGGCCGAGACGGTCGAGCAACTTGCCCTGGAAGTCGAGACTCTGAAGGGCTTGGAGACTATGGCGCTCGGTGTTCTCCGTTCCGGCGTGGATACAAAGTGGAGTCAGCTCAACCGTATCCTCGATGACGATCTGATGGTTGATGCCGCTGGCAATCGTCGCAAGCTGATCATCTTCACCGAGCCCAAGGACACGCTGCACTACCTGCTCGACAAGGTCAGGGCGCGGCTCGGCAATCCCGAGGCGGTCGAGGTGATCCACGGCGGCGTGTCGCGCGAAGAGCGGCGTAAGGTCGTCGAGCGCTTCATGCAGGACAGGGACATGCTGGTCCTGATCGCCAACGACGCGGCCGGTGAAGGCGTGAACCTTCAGCGCGGCCACCTGATGGTCAATTACGACCTGCCGTGGAACCCGAACAAGATCGAGCAACGGTTCGGCCGCATCCATCGCATCGGTCAGACAGAGGTGTGCCACCTGTGGAATCTCGTCGCGGCTGATACGCGCGAGGGCGAGGTCTACGCCCGGCTGCTCGAAAAGCTGGAAGCTGCGCGCGAGGCGCTGGGCGGCCGCGTCTATGACGTGCTCGGGGAATTGTTCGACGGCGTGGCGCTCAAGGATCTGCTGTTCGAGGCGATCCAGTATGGCGAGCGGGAAGAGGTCAAGGCCCGCCTGTTCCAGCAGGTCGATGGCGCCGTCGACCAGGCTAACCTGCTTGAGCTTCTGCGCCGCCGCGCCCTGACCAACGACACGATGCCGGAGGCCAAGGTCGAGGAACTGCGGCTCGAAATGGAGCGCGCCGACGCGTTGCGCCTGCAGCCGCATCACATCCAGAGCTTCTTCGTCGAGGCGTTCCAGCATCTGGGCGGCCGGATCAAGCGCCGCGAGGAAGGGCGCTGGGAGATCGCCCATGTGCCGGTGCGTATCCGCGAGCGGGATCGTCAGATCGGTAATGGCGCACCGCTCCAGACGCAATATGAGCGGATCTGCTTCGAGAAGGACAAAATCAACCGGCAGCCGGTCGCTGCTTTCGTCTGCCCAGGTCATCCGCTGCTCGAAGCTGTCATCAGCCTGATCCGCGAGCAGTATGAGCAAATCATGCGGCAGGGCGCGATCCTGGTAGACGACACCGATGCTGGAGACGCGCTGTCGGCGATTTTCCTGCTGGAACACACCGTCCAGGACGGTCGCGTCACCAGCGCCGGCAAGCCGCATGTGATTTCGCAACGGCTTCAGTTCGCCGCCATCGACAAGGCCGGAAACATCGTCAACGCCGGCATCGCGCCGCATTTGAACCTGCGGCCTGCCAAGCCGGAAGAGGTCGCCAGCGTGCGTGATCTTCTGGAGGAGAGCTGGCTGACCACCGATCTGGAAAAGGCCGCGATCCGGTTCGCGACGGTCGAGCTGGCGCAGGGCCATGTCGCCGAGGTCAAGGCGCGGCGCTTGCCCGAGATCGAAAAGGTCGAGCAGGAGGTTCGCGCCCGGCTCAAGAAGGAGATTAATTACTGGGACTCGCGCGCCTTCGAGCTGAAGGAAGAGGAGCGGGCCGGCAAGAAGACTCGGGTGAACTGGCAGAACGCGCAGCGCCGGGCCGAGGATCTGGCGGATCGGCAAAAGCGCCGCATGGACCAGCTTGAACGGGAGCGGTTTATCTCCTCGCAGCCGCCCCGCGTGCGGGGCGGCATGGTCGTCATCCCGCGTGGGCTACTGGAAGAGCGTCAGGCGCCGAGCGTTCCGAACCATTTTGCAGAAGACCCGGCCGCGCGCCGGGAAATCGAGCTTGCGGCGATGGCAGCCGTCATGGCGGCCGAACGGGCGCTGGGCAACGAGCCGGCCGACGTCTCCGCCCAGAAAATCGGCTATGACATCGCCTCGCACGATCCGAAGTCGGGACATCTGCGCTTCATCGAGGTCAAGGGGCGCATCGACGGAGCCGACAGCGTGATGGTCACGCGGCAGGAGGTCATCACCTCCCTGCACGAGCCAGATAAGTTCATCCTCGCTATTGTGCCGGTTGCCGCCGGTTTCGCCCATGCGCCGCGCTATGTGCGCGGCCCGCTCGTGGAACGGGAACCGTCCTTTCTTGAAACCGCGATCCAGTTCGACCTTCGGCGCCTTCTGGAGCGCGCGGAGGCTCCGCTGTGACAGCGAACACGCAGTTGGCGGCAAACTCGGCAGTTTGGCCTGACTACTTCCAGCCGATCCAGGAGCGCGCGACCAAGCGCTGGGATCAGCTTGAGGCAGACCCGGAGCTTGCCGGGCCTTGGCACCAGCTCTTTAAGCAGGTGCAGAGTCCGCGCCATATCCTGTCCGAGCTGCTCCAGAACGCCGACGACGCCGGCGCCAGCGAAGCGCGGGTGTCGATCGAGAACGACCGTTTTGTGTTCGAGCATAATGGCGAAGACTTCATTGAGGCCCACTTCGCCTCGATCTGCCGCTTCGGCTATTCCAACAAGCGTGCGCTGCATACGATCGGCTTCCGGGGGATCGGATTCAAGAGCACGTTCAGCCTGGGCGATCGGGTCGAGTTGTTCACGCCGACCCTGGCAGTAGCCTTCGAACGTGCGCGGTTCACCCAGCCGCATTGGATCGACGGCCGTTCCCTGACGTCGGAAACCACGCGCGTCGAGGTGGCGATCGCCAATCCGCTGCTGCGCCGCGAGGTCGAGAAGAATCTCGACGAGTGGCTGAAGAGCCCGGTGTCGCTGCTGTTCTTCAAGAAGATCCGCCGTCTTCGTATCGGCGACAGCGAGGTGCATTGGCAGAGTCTCGGGCCTGGCCCCATCGCCGAGAGCGAATGGATGGCTTTGGATGAGAAAGCGAACGATCCCTTCCTCCTTGTGCGGTCCGCCGAGGAAGCCTTCCCGGACGAAGCGCTCGACGAGATCCGCAAGGAGCGGATGCTTGGGGCCGAGGACAGCGGCGATTTCCCGCCTTGCCGCGTCGAGATCGTGCTTGGCGCCAAGGGCCGGCTCAATGTCGTACTGCCGACCGGCGTTGAAACGACGCTGCCTTTCGCCTGCAATGCTCCATTCATTCAGGACCCTGCGCGTCTCAAGATCAAGGACCCGGAAACCTCGCCGACCAACCGCTGGCTCCTCAACCGCGCCGGGGAACTGGCCGCCGGCGCGATGATGGAGTGGCTGGAGCAGACGAAGACCGGCGCGCGGGATCGGGCGGACGCTTACGGCCTGTTGCCGGATGTCGACCGTGAGGCGACCACGCTCGAAGGGGCGTGTGGCGCGATCGTTGAGCTGGCCTTCGACGCGGTGATCGACGGCCGATCGATGCTGCTGACCGAGGAAGGGCAGCTGGTCGAGGCCAAGGCCGCGATCACGGTTCCGCGGCCGGTCTTTGACATCTGGCCGGCGGAGCAGGCGATGGCCTTGCTCGATGCCAAGTCACGGCCGGCGCTGTGCCAGCATGTCTCGGCCAAGAACCGGACCAAGCTCGTTCATTGGGGCCTGGTCGAGGAGTTCTCGAAGTCGGATCTGCTCGACCGCCTGCGCAGCCATCACCTGCCGCGACCTGCGACGTGGCGGCACTTGTTGAACCTTTGGGCCTATATCGCGCCTGAGGTGACGGGCTGGCAGTGTCACGACGCCGACGCGCTGCGCATCGTCCCAGTGCAGGGCAAAGAGGTGCTCTATGCAGCCTCAGAGATCGTTCGGCTCGGCGAGAAGAAATTGCTCCAGTCGGACGAGGATTGGGAATTTCTGGCGAGCCACCTTGTTGTCCTCAACCAAAACTGGACGCGGTTCCTCGCGGAACAGCGCCGGGATAAGGCCGAGGGTGAAAGCCACAACGAACCGGTAGAGGCCGCTTTCGCGGTGCTGGAGGAGATCGGCCTCGACGGCACGAGCGACGTCAACGCCGTCATCGACCGTGTCGCCGCCGACTATTTCGGTGCCGGTGAGGCCAAACTCGCTGAGTGCGTTCAGATCGCCCAGATCGCGGCCAAGCTGGGTGTCACTGTTGGCGACGCCTTCCGATATGCCTGCGCCGACCTCAAGCTTCGTGTGACCGACAAGGGGGTGATGTTTGACGAGAACGGTACGCTCAATGAGCTGTTGCCGGACTCCATCCGCAAGACCCAACTCCTCCACAGCGAATATGTCGCGAGCTTCAAATCCTGCACGCGGGAGGATTGGCTGCGCTGGGTCTCGTCGGGTCGTTCGGGATTGCTGACAATGGCGCCGCTGGCCTCGAAGCGCACCAGCCTCTACGGGCGCCAGCGGGCGGTGTCGGAAGCGCAGGCGCGCGGGCAGCGCCACGCGCTCTACTATGCCTATGTCACGGAGAGCTTCGTCCTCGACGATTGGGACTTCCCGGCCGACTACTGGCGGCATTGGGAGGCGTTGTCGAAGACCGATCCAGGTATCTGGGCCAAGATCGTCGGGAAGATTCTGGAACAGCGCGACACCTATTGGTCCCGGTCTTCGGCGATGCGGCTGTCGCAGGTGGCGACTACCGGATCGACGCGATCGGTCAGCTCGGAGCCGTTATTGGCGGATTGGCTCATGAAGCTGCGCGCCAAGCCCTGTCTGCCCGATACGCGCAACATGATCCAGCTTCCGGCCGACCTAGTGCGTCGGACGCCCGAAACCGAAGCCCTGATTGACGTCGAGCCCTTCGTGCATGGCCTGCTCGATCGGGAAACGACGCGGCCGTTGCTTGACCTTCTTGGTGTCCGCAAAACGCCCAGCGGACCGGGCCGCTTGCTTGACCGGCTGCGCGCCCTGGCGAAATCTGACCGGGCGCCGGCGCATGAGGTCGAGAAATGGTATCGCCGCCTCGACCAGATGCTCGACGGCTGTTCGACCGCTGATGCGCAGAACATCAGGAACGCCTTCAAGACCGAGAAACTGATCCTTGCCCAGGACGGGACATGGGCGACGGCGAGCGGAGTCTTCCTGGCGGGCGACGAGGAAGATGTTCCCGGCGCGGCGGTCGTGCGCGCTTCCGTCCTCGATCTCAGCCTGTGGCATCGCATCGGCGTCGCCGATCGACCCTCGGCCGACTTGGCGCTGCAATGGCTGGAAACCCTGGCCTCGGGGAAGGCGCCGTCGCCCGACGATCTTCGGCGGGTTCGCACCCTGCTGGTCAGATACCCGACCCGCATCTGGGAGGAGTGCGGGCATTGGCTCAATCTCATCGGCGAATGGACGCCGGTCGAGACGCTGGCCTATGGCCTCAGCATGCAGAGCCTGTTCCGGTGGGGTCACCTGCATGAATGGGTCAAGCGCAAGACTGCCGATTTTCAGCGACTGTCGGGAGAAGTCGTGCAGGCGCCGCCTTTCTCGGCCTTGCCGGCCTTGTCGGACCTGGTTGAGGAGCGGTTCAACCAGCCGTCGCTGCTGGCTGGCATGGAGGATCGCCGCCCCTGGCTGGTGGCGTTTGGAACCCAGCTCGGACGGATCGAGCTTGCCGACGCCGGCGAGACCGAGCGTGTGCGGGGCCTGGCGCAGACGATCGCGGAGACGAGTTGGGTTCCGGCGCCCAGGCTGGAGGTCATTCCCTATCTCAATGGCGTGCCCGCCGGCACGGCGCGGCTGACCGACATTCTGTGGCTCGACAGCAGGTTGTTCGTCAGCCCGCTGTCGAAAGCCAAGCTCGCCAAGCGGGTCCCGGAGGAGATCGGCAAGAGCCTGAGCGCGGATATTCGCGCGGCGCTGGCCTATGCGTTCGAGCGGTCGGCTGACGACATTCGGGACTATCTCGAGGAGAACTTCACGCTCGGCCCAGAGCAGGTCGTCGCAGCGACCGTCGTTGAGGCCCAGCCCAGCGTCGTCCGCAGCGACGATCACGGTATCGGCGAGGCTGACGAAGACGCCCATGGCGATGTCGCCCCAGTCGATCGGGACGATCCCGATCTGCCGGAGGCCGACGCGCCTGCGGTCCAGGACCCCGAACCGCCGGCAAAGGAGCCGGAGCGCGAGCTGATCGAAACGGAGACGGCGACCCGACCACGGCCCGCGCCCAGGCCCTCGCGCCCCAGCGTCATGGCGCGCTTCGCGTTAGGGCAGGGGTACAAGGCCGATGGTGAGGATCGCTTTTTCCATGCCGACGGAAGCTGGATCGGCCGCGGCAACGGTGCGCGTTTTCCATGGGAGCGCCGCTCGGCGGGCGGCGAGATCCTGCGTCATTACTATCCCAAGGATCATTGCCTGGAGCACGAACCGCTTCAGCTTGAGGCCGATCTCTGGGGGCTGCTCGACCAGAAGCCCGACCTCTATTCGTTCATTCTCATCAACCCCGAGGGTGATCCCGTCGAAATGACGGGCGCCCGCCTACGCGCATTGCGCGACGGCGGCGAGCTGACCATTCACCCCGCAACGTACAGGCTTGTTTATGACCTCGACGACTAACGCCAAGAAGAAATTGATCGAGGTTGCGATCCCGCTCGAAGCGATCAACGCCGCCTCCGCACGCGAAAAATCGATCCGTCATGGACACCCGTCCACGCTGCATCTGTGGTGGGCGCGACGGCCGTTGGCGGCGTGCCGGGCCGTATTGTTCGCTCAGCTTGTCGATGATCCGTCGAGCGATCTTGAAAAGTTCCCGACGCCCGAGGCGCAGGAGGCCGAGCGCAAGCGGTTGTTCGCCATTATCGAGGATCTGGTGAAGTGGGAGAACTCGACCAACGAGGAGGTACTGGAACGCGCCCGCGCTGAAATCCGCAAGAGCTGCGGCGGCGAGTTGCCGCCGGTCTATGACCCGTTCTCGGGCGGCGGGTCGATTCCGCTGGAGGCGCAGCGTCTCGGTCTGCCGGCCTATGGTTCTGATCTGAACCCGGTCGCGGTGATGATCGGCAAGGCGATGATTGAGATTCCGCCGAAGTTCAAGGACAACGAGCCGGTCCATCCCGGCGCAAGGGATCGGCAGTTCTACCGCAACGCCGAAGGACTGGCTGAAGACGTCAAATATTATGGCGAGTGGATGCGTGAGAAAGCGTGGGAACGCAGCGGGCATCTCTACCCGCAGGTGGATTTGCCGAAGGAGTATGGTGGCGGCAAGGCAACCGTAATTGCTTGGATCTGGGCGCGAACGGTGCCCAGCCCCGATCCTGCGTTCTCCGACGTGCAGGTGCCGATTGCGTCGAGCTTCCTACTCAGCACCAAGGTCGGCAGGGAGGCTTGGGTCGAGCCTATCGTCGATAAGCAGGCGAAGACCATTTCTTATCGGATTAGGCACGGCGGCACCAAGGCCGAGATCGCGGCTGCAAAGGAAGGGACCAAGGCGGGTCGCGGTGCGAATTTCCGCTGCCTCATGTCAAATACAGCGATCACTCCCGACTATGTGAAAAGCAATGGGCGCGCGGGCAAAATGGGGCAAACGCTGATCGCCATAGTCGCCGAGGGCAATCGCAGCCGGGCCTATGTCGCGCCGACGGAAGCGCACGAAACGCTGGCTCTGGCTGCAAAGCCCAAATGGAAACCAGAAACCAGCCTGCCGAACGATCCCCGCAATTTCTGGACCGTGGACTACGGCCTCACGACCTTCGGTGATCTATTCACTGATCGCCAGTTGGTGGCGCTGAACACTTTCAGCGATCTTGTGCATGAGGCGCGAGCGCAGATTGAGACCGATGCTCGTATTGCTGGCTTTGCGTCGGATCTCACCCCGCTGCGCGACGGTGGCAAGGGTGCAAAAGGCTACGCCGAAGCCCTGAGCGTGTACTTGGCGTTTGCCCTCAATCGATCTGCTGACCGAGGGTCGACCATCTGCACTTGGGATTCTTCGCCCAAGATGGAGGCCCTTCGGAATACCTTCGGGCGCCAATCAATTCCGATGACTTGGGATTTTGCCGAAGGAAATCCATTTTCCCAAGCAAGCGGAAACTTCCTGAACAACGTGGATTGGGTCCAGAAATCTATTCAGCTCCTTGTGCCATACGCCGCTGGCGTTGAGGTGCAGCACGATGCCCAAACGGTTGAATATCCTTCCAACACGGTCATCTCCTCTGATCCGCCATATTACGACAACATCGGGTATGCCGATTTATCGGATTTCTTCTTCTGCTGGATGAAGCCTGTTGTAAGACCGGTTTTCGATGACATATTTGGCGTGCTGGCAACGCCCAAGGCTGAGGAACTGGTTGCCACGCCTTATCGACACGGCGGCAAAGAAGCGGCAGAAGCCTTTTTCCTCGACGGTATGAAGAAGGCCATCGCCAACATGGCGATGCAGTCGTCCAACCAATTTCCAGCGACGATCTACTACGCTTTCAAACAAAGCGAGGTCGCGCAGGATGGGATTAGCTCAACCGGCTGGGCAACCTTCCTGCAAGCGGTTGTCGAAGCCGGCTATGCCGTCGTTGGGACTTGGCCTCTGCGCACCGAGATGGCGAACCGCATGATTGCTTCGGGGACAAATGCTCTCGCCAATTCTGTCGTTCTCGTTTGCCGGAAGAAAGAGGCCACGGCCGAGAGCATTACCCGCGCTGAGTTCATTCGCGCCCTGAAACGCGAACTTCCGCCGGCGATCGCCGAGCTTCAGGCCGCCAACATCGCCCCAGCCGATATGCCGCAATCGGCCATCGGCCCCGGCATGGGCGTGTTCTCGCGGTACAAGGCCGTTCTGGAATCCGATGACAGTCCGATGAGCGTGAAGACTGCGCTTCAGCTCATCAATCGGGAACTCGACGAATACCTCGGCGGTATCCAGGGTGAGTTCGACGCGGACACGCGGTTCGCCATCACCTGGTTCGAGCAGAACGGGACTGGCAAGGGGGATTACGGTGTCGCTGACAACCTTGCCCGCGCCCGCGGTATTTCTGTCGATAGTGTCAAGCACGCGGGCATCGTCGAAAGCGCTGCGGGTAAGGTCCGCATTCTTTCGCGTGATGAACTCGACGACGATTGGGACCCGGAGGACGACCACCACTTGACGGTGTGGGAGTGCCTTCAGCACCTCGTCCGGCAGCATGAGAAGAACGGCATTTCCCACGATACTGCCGTCCTGCTGAAGAAGATCAACATTCAGGCCGAGGCCGTGAAGGATCTCGCCTACTGCCTCTACGACATCAGCGCCAACAAGCGGAAGGATGCGAAGGAGGCCACGGCCTACAACGCCCTGATCGCCGACTGGACCGAGCTGACGAAGGCCGCGGCGGCCATCCACGACACAAGCGGCGATCGTCAGATCCGGCTGGATATTTAAGGGGGAACGGAACGTGGCAAAAAGCACCCGCCAATATGTCTTTGAAGGAATGGAGCTGCTGCCTTCGGCGCTGATCCCCTTCGTCGAAAAGCGGCTCGAGACGTCCCTCAAGGGGCATTGGCAGATTCAGGTCATTGAAAAGCTGCCGAGCCTGCGGCCAAATAGCAACGGCGAGGTCGGCTGGGACCAGGCCGCGCTGTTCAACGCGATGGACCGCTTCTGGAGCGAGGCGTTCAAGTCGGTTCTTGGCCGCGCCGAACGCTCGCTGGTCAACGAACTGGGTGATGTCCGCAACAAGCTCTCGCACAACGAGACTTTCACCTACGATGACGCCGAGCGTGCTCTCGATTCCATGCGTCGGCTCATGGAGGCGATCAGCGCTGGTGAAACGGCCGACCAACTCGGCAAGATGCGCGACACCATCCTGCGGACGAAGTTTACGGAGTTGGCGCGCAACGAGGAGCGGCGGAAAACCCAGCGCCTCGAGATCTCGGTAGAAACGGTGGCGGGGCTTCTGCCGTGGCGCGAGGTGGTCGAGCCGCACCAGGATGTCGCCACCGGCGAGTTCCAGCAGGCCGAGTTCGCGGCCGACCTCGCCAAGGTCCATTCGGGCAGCGCGCCGCCGGAATATCGCGACCCGCGCCAGTTCTTCAGCCGTACGTATCTTACCGAAGGTTTGAGCGCGCTGCTGGTCGGGGCCGCGAAGCGGCTGTCCGGCACTGGCGGTGATCCGGTCGTCGAACTGCAGACCAACTTCGGGGGCGGCAAGACGCACTCAATGCTGGCGCTCTATCACATGGCGGGACCGACGCCGGTCCAGGACCTGTCCGGCCTGGACCAGTTGCTCGAGAAGCAGGGGCTCAGCGTGCCGAAGGCTATCAACCGGGCCGTGCTCGTCGGCACGTCACGGGGGCCGCAGGACTTGCTCCTTGCCGAGGGCGACCATAAGATTCGCACGACCTGGGGTGAACTTGCTTGGCAGCTCGGCGGCGCTGACGCTTACGCGATGGTGGCGGAAAACGATGCCAGCGGCATCGCGCCGGGCTCACACCTCCTAGAGGTGCTCTTCAAGAAATACGCGCCGTGCCTGATCCTGATCGATGAATGGGTCGCTTACCTGCGGCAGATCTACAAGGTCGAGGGGCTGCCTTCGGGATCGTTCGACGCGAACCTGTCCTTCGTCCAGTCGCTGACCGAGGCGGTCAAGGCCAGCCCCGGCACACTACTCGTCGCGTCCTTGCCGGCCTCGCAGATCGAGGTCGGCGGCGAAGGCGGTCAAGAGGCGCTTGCGCGTCTCAAGCAGACCTTCAGCCGCGTGGAATCCTCGTGGAGACCGGCTAGTCAGGAAGAGAGTTATGAGATCGTCCGGCGGCGGCTGTTCAAGGACATCCCGGGAGACAAATTCCACCACCGCGACAACACGCTGAAGCAGTTCGCCAAGCTCTACCGCGAGAACGCCAACGATTTCCCGCAAGGCTGCGCGGATGAGGATTACCGGCGCAAGCTGGAAAAGGCTTATCCGATCCATCCCGAACTGTTCGACCAGCTCTACACAAGTTGGGGATCGCTCGAAAAATTCCAGCGCACGCGCGGCGTGCTGCGCCTGATGGCGCAGGCCATTCACGAGCTTTGGATGAATGCCGATCCGTCGGTGATGATTATGCCCGGCAGCGTGGCGGTGAGTTCGCCGCGTGTGGAGCCGGAATTGCTCCACTATCTCGACGTGAGCTGGCAGTCGATCATCGCCGGCGATGTCGATGGCACTGCGTCGACTCCCTACAAAGTCGATCAGTCGGCGCCGAACCTGAACCGGTACTCGGCGACCCGCCGCGTTGCCCGCGCGATTTTCATGGGAACGGCGCCCACTGCCCAGCAACAGAACACCGGCCTCGACGATAAGCAGATCAATCTCGGCGTCGTGCAGCCGGGCGAGCGCCCTGCGATCTTCGGCGATGCGCTGCGCCGGCTGACCAACCAGGCCAAGTTCATGCACGCCGATCTTGGTCGGTACTGGTATTCGATGTCGGCGAGCCTCAATCGCATCGCCGCGGACAAGGCCGCGCAGATCGAGGCGGCGCTTGTCGACGTGACGATCGACGCCGAACTCGGAAAATATGTGAACGGCCTCGCCGACCGCGGGCATTTCGATGCCGTGCAGGTGGCACCCGCGTCATCAGCTGAAGTTCCCGACGAGGCGGGCGGCGTGCGCGCCGTCGTGCTCGGCGTCAAATATCCCCATAACGGGCGCGATGGCTCGGATGCACTGGTCGAAGCGAAGGACATCCTCACTCAGCGGGGCAGTACGCCGCGCGTTTATCGCAACATGCTGGTGTTCATCGCAGCGGAAGCCCGGCAACTCGACCATCTGCGGGATGCCGTTCGCGCGTCCCTGGCTTGGGGCGAAATCGTTCGCGACAAGGAGCGCCTTGAACTCCGACCGAGCGACCAGAAGCTCGCAGAGGCGAAGCTAGCCGAAGCGAGAGAAACGATGAAGACCCGCCTCAAAGAGGCGTGGTGCTATCTGCACTATCCGGCCCAGGAGAGTGCCCAGGCCGATTGGGAGTGGGTGTCGGGCAAGATTCCGGCGCAGGACGGGCTGCTGGCTCGGGCTAGCAAGAAGCTGGTGGCTGAAGAGGGCCTGCTGATAGAGTTGGGGCCGTCGCGCCTCGACCGCGATCTCCAGAAATACATCTGGAACGACAAACCGAGACTGTCGCTCAAGGATCTGCGGGAATATCTGAACCGCTACATCTATTTGCCGCGCCTGAAAGGGCAGGATGTGCTGGTCAAGGCGGTGCATGCGGCGATCAGCGGCATGCTGCCCGGTCCTTTCGCCTATGCCGAGCGGTGGGACGAGAAAACGGACACCTATGCGGGGCTTGCTATCGAGCGGGCGGGCAATACGCCGGTGGTCATCGACAGCGACAGTGTCATCATTAAACCGGATGTCGCCGACGCACACCGTCCGGCGCCAGTACAAACCGATGCTGGCGGCACGCTAGGGGGCGCTGGCGGTACTCTGCCGACGCCGGGCGAACCAGTCATCGGTGGCGGACCCACCACGTCGCCGACAGAAAAGAAGCCGACGCGATTTATTGGCGCGGTGATGATCTCACCTGAGCGGCCAGCGCGGGACATCCATCAGATTGTCGAGGCGATCGTCGAGCAGCTCACAACGCTTCCGAATAGCGCCGTGAAACTTCGTTTGGAAATCGACGCTGATGTTCCATCAGGCCTAGATCGTGCAAAAGTGAGAACGTTGATTGAGAACGCGAACACCCTCGGGTTCATCGAGAAGTCAGTCGAATGAAAGTAGAGTTACCTAATTCCTCAAACTGCAGACGGCGATTGGCCCGAATCGGAGAAGAGGCGGAGTTGCTGCGTTGCCCTTTGAAATTCGGCACATTCGTTATGTGATTGCCGCTGCCGATCACGGTAGCTTTCGCCGAGCAGCTGCCGCACTGGGCATACAGGAATCAGCTATCAGCCGCCGAATTCGTGATCTGGAAGATCGGCTTGGCGCCCCCTTGTTCACGCGATCGGCAGGTGGCGTGCAACTCACCCAAGCAGGCAGGCAATTCGTTCAACGCGGTCGAAAGGCACTGTCGCAAATCGGGATGGCGCGAGCGGAAGTGTCTGCGATCGGCCGCGGGGAAGATGGCGAAGTTCGAATCGGCATCTTTTCGTCGCTGGCCTCTGGCTTTCTGGCTGACCTCTTCCAAGCCTTCGGGCAGCGCCACAAAGCGGTGAAGCTGAGCTTTGCCGATGGTAATCCCGCTGAACACGTCGCCGCCGTGCGGCAGCGTCAACTCGACGTTGCGTTCTTGACTGGGCTCACGAGCTGGCCGGATTGCCAGAGCCAGCACCTTTGGACGGAACGCATCTTCGCGGTGTTGCCTTTGCATCACCCTCATGCCGACGACATGGAAGTCACCTTCGGCGATCTGGCTGGCGAGCCCTTCATAGTCAGCGAGAGCGCGCCCGGCGAAGAAATCCACGACTATCTCGTCCAGCGTCTCGCCGACCTCGGACACCATCCCGAGATCCAGCAGCAGGCGGTAGGACGAGATAATCTGATGCAGCTTGTGGCGCTCGGACGCGGACTCACCGTGACCAGCGAGGCCACGACGGGCACGCAGTTTCCCGGCGTGGTGTTTCGCCCGATCGTCGGCGAGATATTGCCATTTCGCGCCGTCTGGGCGTCGCGCAATGATAATCCGGCATTCCTGCGACTGCTCGATCTCGCGCGTTCAATGGCGCGAGTGGATCAGTCTTTCGGGATCAACGGTTCCGCGAAGTCGGCAGCATTGCACGCCGGGCCTTCACAAACTCCCGATCCGTCGCGATGAAGCGCTGCAGCATTGGCACGATCAGACGAACAGGATCGCCAACAGCCTGCCCGGCGTCGCTGGCGAGGATGTCTGCATAGGCAACAAGTTCGCGGTGCAGACCGGCCGGCAGTTCCAGCGTGACTTTGACCGGCTTGTCGTCGGTTATGGGGCCGAGTTTCAGCTTCGCCATGTCAGCCTCCGTAGGGTTCGAGTACAAGATCGCGCGTGACGATCACGCGGACGGGGAAGCCCGGCCGGATGGTGAGCGTTGGTGCGATATTGAGCTGGCGCTGGACGATCTGCTGGCCGGTCTGGCTGATGCTGTTCGACGCGCCGTTGCGCAGGGCGCGCACGATTTCGCTCTCGCCGCTCGACGAACCGGATTCGGCGCCGACGCTGAGCAATGTGGACAAGGCCGCGGCCTTGAACAGTTCGCCCCAATGATAATCGACGCTATCCTCAAGCCCGGCATAACCTTCGGCGTCCGCACCGGGCTGGCGTTCCAGCACGATCGAGCGGCCGTTCGGGAAGATCAGCCGGTTCCAGACGAGCAGGATGCGCCGCTGCCCGAACCCCACGCCGCTGTCATACTGGCCGATGACGCGGGTGCCCTGCGGCACGAGCAGGATCTTCCCCGTCGGGCTGTCGTAGATGTTCTCCGTGACCTGCGCGGTGATCTGGCCGGGCAGATCGGAACGGATGCCGGTGATGAGCGCGGCGGAGATCACGGCGCCGGCCTGAAGCACATTCTTCGATGAGGGCGCGGCGACACGATCCGGCGAGACGGTGCGCTTGTCGGGCGTCTGGTTGAGGAAGGCGAGTTGCCGATCCTGCGCCGAGGGCGTCGCCGGCTGCGGCGCGAGGCCGAGGCTGGCGAGATCCGGTTGCGGCAAGGTCGCCGTGGGCGGTGTCGTGGCGGTGTTCCCCGGCCGCGTTTCTGTGGAAGCGAAAAGCCTCGCCGTCCGCGCCGATTCCAGTTCCTGCGCCCGGCGTTGTTCTTCTGGTGTTTGCCCCACAGGCCCCGAAGGGGTGGCGATCCCCGGCGTCGGCACGGGCTGGCCGGCATTTTGTGCGTTGAGGATTGGGCGGCCGAGATCGCCGGGCAGCGGCGGGCCGAGCTTGGGGACGCCGCTATAGTCCTTGGGTAGTCCGGCGAGGCCATCCGGCGTGGTGCGGTTGTCGGTTGAGATCAGTTCCTGACCCTGATCGCCGCCATGACGGGTCTGGAGCGCGTAAATCAATGCACCGCCGACACCGACACTGGCGGCAAGACCGAGACCGGCAAGCACCTTGCGCGACAGGCGCGTGACGCGAGGCGGCTCTGGGCGCAGCCGCATCGGCGCGACCGGCTCGCCCGTCAGCGGGCGTGCATCATCCTCAGCCGGCACGACAGGACGCCCAGCCTCTGGCTCGCGCCCTTCTTCGTTTTCGGGATCGTTGTTGCTCACGACGCCGGCCTCCCGTCCGTGCGCGAAATGCGCACGCGCTTCTGATTCTTGTCGGCGCCGAAACGCAGTTCGGCGGCGGCGAACAGCCGATCGACGATCATGTAATTGCCGCGCACACGGTAGTTCACGAGTTCGGAAGTCGCGCCCTCCGGTCCGACGACGAACAGCGGCGGCATTTCGCCCTGGCCGATACCGCGCGGAAACTCGATGAACACCTGCCGGCCGTCATCGAACGCGCGCAACGGTCGCCACGGCGCACGGTCGCCCGACACGTCGTAACGGAAGTTGACACGAGAGAGATCGATGCCGTTGGCGACCGGCTGCTGGGCCTCGGCTTGGCTGTTCTGGCGACGCAGCGCGATGAGCTGGTCCTGCGGATACTGCCAGGACACCGACGCCATATAGGTCGAAGGCGTCGAGCGCAGTTCCATGTGATAGGTGCGCCTATCGGTGTTGATGACGAGATTGGTCGTCAGCTCGGCCCGCGTCGGCTTCACCAGGATATGGACCTGTTTGGCGGCGCCAGTGCCGCTCTCGGTATCGCCGATGATCCAGCGCACCGTGTCGCCGGCGGCGACGGGACCGGAGCCGACGAGTTGTTCGCCGGGTTGGAGCGATATGTCGGTGATCTGCCCCGGCGAGGCATAGACCTGATAAAGCGCGCCATCGACGAAGGGATAGACCTGCATCGAATTGATGAAGCCGTTCCTGACCGGCTGCATCCGCGCGGCGGCATTGGCCTGGTTGACGCGCACGGTCGGATCGGCGGCTTCTGGCTCGGGCTTGCCGTCCTTGCCGACCGGTTTCAACTGGCCGGGAAGCGGCAGCGGCCTGGGCAGCTCGACGACCTGCACGGGCTTGGGCGGATCGGCGGCGATGACGGCCGGAGCCGCATCGTCATAGGAAATCTCCGGCGGTGGGGTGTGCCCCGCGCAGCCCGCGAGGGCGGAAGCGGAAAGCAGGAAAGCCGCGAGTGAGGCATTGCGGTAAGCCGGCCTCCCAGCTTTGCGGAAGGTCGGTGTCATTGTCCAAGTTCCTTCGACCAGTTGATGGCGTTGATGTAGATTCCCAGCGGGTTCTTCCGCAGCGTGTCGGCATCGCGGGGCGGCTGCACGGCGACGGTGAGGATCGCGGACCAGCGTTCGGTGCTGGCGAGCGAACCGTCCTGATAGCGGCGCTCGATCCAGGCGACGCGGAAGCTCGATGGCGAGGCGCGGATGACCGATGACACCTCGACCGCGACTTGGCTCTTGCCGACCTTGGCGAACGGATCGTTCGAACGCGCATAGTCGTTGAGCGCCAGCGCGCCGGCCTGCGTGGTGAAGTCATAGGCGCGCAGCCAGTTCTGCCGCACGATGATGGCGTCGGCCGGAATGCCCCGGACCTGCTCGATGAACCGCGCGAGGTAGAAGGCGATCTGCGCGTCGTTCGGCTGATAGTCGGCGGTCGCGGGCGCAATCGCCTGCGCCTGTCCAAGCCGATCGACCTGCACCACCCATGGCACGATCGAACCGTTCATCGACTGCCAGAACAGTCCGGCCGAGAGAGCGGCGGAGAGCGCCAGCGAGCCGAAGGCCATCAGCCGCCAGTTCTTCGCCTGTACACGGGCCGAGCCGATGCGGTCGTCCCAGACCTGGGCGGCGCGCTGATAGGGCGTCTCGGGTTCGGGGGATTTGCCGTAGTGGGTGGAAGGTCGCTTGAACATGGTCAGTCGCTTTCGGAGAGGTTGACGGAAGAGCCGCCGCCATGGGCATCGCCGGATTTGACGGCGTGGGCAGCGGCCTGGACGCCATGCGTCATCTGCTGGCCGCGCTTCATGCGTTTGGCCCAGGCGGGCGGGCTGTCGGCGGACGATGGCGTGGCGGAGGCGGCGGGTGCAGATGCGGCGGAGCTGGCATCTGCCTCGGCCGCGCCCGCATCACCGGATACGGCGCGGCCACCCGCTTCAAAGCTCTCGCGCATCGAGGCGGCGGCACGCCGGAATGGGCTGGCGATGGTAGAGCCGGCTTTCGATGCGCCGGTCGATGCGACATTGCCAAGACCGGAGGCAACGCCGGATGCGCCGGACTGGCCGGCCGCGCCAAGGCTGTAGGCGGTGGACGCGCCACCCGCGAGTGTGGCCCCGCCACGGGCGGCAGCGGCAGCGCCTCCGGCAAGGGCAGCTCCACCCGATGCCACGGCGCCGACAGTCGCTGCACCCGCCGCGACCATGCCACCGGCGGCGAGACCCGTGCCGACCGCCGCGCCCGCACCAAGCTGGGGGCCGCCGGAAACGAGACCGTTGGCGATGCCGGGGCCGAAGATGCCCAAGCCCAGCAGTGCCAGGGCCGCGAGCACGATGGTCATGGCGTCGTCGATCGAGGGAGTCGCGCCGTTGAAGCCGGCGGTGAACTCGGAGAACAGGGTCGAGCCGATGCCGATGATGACGGCGAGCACCAGGACTTTGATGCCCGACGAGATGACGTTGCCGAGGACGCGCTCGGCCATGAAGGCGGATTTACCGAACAGGCCGAACGGGATCAGCACGAAGCCGGCGAGCGTCGTCAGCTTGAACTCGATCAGGGTGACGAAAAGCTGGACGGCGAGGATGAAGAAGGCGAGCAGGATCAGCGCCCAGGCGAACATCAGGCAGGCGATCTGGATGAAGTTCTCGAAGAACGAGACCCAGCCCATCAGGTCGGAGATGGAATCGAGCAGCGGCCGGGCGGCGTCGAGGCCGGTCTGCGCGACCTTGCCGGGGCGCAGGAGATCGGCGGTGGTGAA
>JAIUOY010000118.1:0-10006 GCA_020160995.1 Pseudomonadota bacterium
CGCCTGCAGCGCGCGCTGGAGAACTGGCAGCCGCGCTTCCTCGACTGGTGGAGGGACATGGGGCCGGACGGCACCTCGGCCTTCGACGTCTACCTGCGCACGGCGGTTTCGACGGACACCAACGGCTGGGCCAATTTCGGTTACGTGAAGATGCCGGAATATCGCTGGGGCATCTTCCTGGCCGAACGTGACCAGAACCGCCAGATCGCCTTTGGCGACAACAAGGGCAAGCCTGCCTGGCAGGATGTGCCCGGCGAACACCGCTCGACCCTGCGCCGCCTGATCGTCACCCAGGGCGACACGGAGCCCGCCTCGGTCGAGCAGCAGCGGCTGCTCGGCAAGACCGCGCCCTCGCTCTACGACCTGCGCAACCTCTTCCAGGTCAATGTCGAGGAAGGCCGCCACCTCTGGGCGATGGTTTACCTGCTGCACGCCTATTTCGGGCGCGATGGCCGCGAGGAGGCCGAGGCGATGCTGGAGCGCCATTCGGGCGACCCCGACAAGCCGCGCATCCTCGGCGCCTTCAACGAGGAGACGCCGGACTGGCTCTCCTTCTTCATGTTCACCTTCTTCACCGATCGCGACGGCAAGTATCAGCTCGCGTCGCTGGCCGAATCGGGCTTCGATCCGCTGGCACGCTCCTGCCGTTTCATGCTGACCGAGGAAGCGCACCATATGTTCGTGGGCGAAACCGGCGTCGGCCGCATCATCCAGCGCACCTGCGAGCTGATGAAGGAACACAAGACCGACGACGTCCGCGCGCTCGGCGCCATCGACCTGCCGACCATGCAGAAGTACCTCAACTTCCACTTCTCGGTGTCGCTCGACCTGTTCGGCCAGGAAGCCTCGACCAATGCCGCGAACTACTATACCCAGGGCGTGAAGGGGCGGTACCTCGAGACGCGCATCGACGACGACCATCTCCTGGTCAACGACACCTACGAGATCGAGACCATGGAAGACGGCCGCATCGTCAAGAAGGCGGTACCGGCCCTGCAGGCACTGAACGAACGGTTGCGTCAGGACTATATCGAAGACTGTGCCCGCGGCGTGGTGCGCTGGAACAAGACCATCGAGAAGGCCGGGATCAACTTCGAGATGAAGTTGCCGCACCGTGCCTTCGACCGGCGCATCGGCGCCTTCGCCGGCCAGCGCGTCTCGCCCGACGGCAAGCTGCTCTCCGAGGCCGAGTGGAAGGCCAACGGAAGCAAGTGGCTGCCGACCGACGAAGACCGCGCCTATATCAAGTCGCTGATGGGCCCGGCGGTCACGCAGCCCGGCAAGTTCGCCCATTGGATCTCCCCGCCCGCGCGCGGCATCAACAACCAGCCCGCCGACTTCGAATATGTAAGGTTCAACTAGGGACTGCTCTCCGGACGAGGCCGAGTCGACAGCCCGTCGTCCCGGGGAGCGGCCCTGCCCCATTTCGGCCGGAATCCGCCGTTTTGCACAGGAAACTTCCCTGTGGCCCCAGCGTTATTTGGCGCACAGGAAAGGAGACAGGTAATGCGCAAGCTCAGCATTGCCATCGTGCTCGGCAGCGTCCTCGCGGCGGCGCCGATTTCTGCCGCGATGAGCCAGAGTAGCAATCCCGAGTACACGGTGTTCATCGACCGCAGCGGCAACAAGCCGTTGACCGCGGGCGCGAAGGATACGGTTCGCAAGGCCATCACTGCATCCAAGTCGCGGACGATCCAGATTCAGGGCCGCGCCGACTATGCCGACGTGGTGAAGAACGAACTTGTGCTTCAGGGCGTCTCACCCGACCGGATCAACGTTTACCCGGTCGTGTCCAAGCCTCTGCAGAAGGTTGGCGACGGCATGAGCGATCCGACCGACCGCAAGGTCGTCATCAGCTTCTAACTGACTGCAAAGTAATGTCGGGCGCTGCCATACACGGGCAGCGCCCGCGCCATTTGGGAGAAATCAGCGTCTCGCCATCGGGCCGCGAGTTGCGCTACAGGAAGTCATGGCTCTCCCTCCCGGCATCGCCTTTTCGCCCGACCACAAGGTCTCCCTGCCTTCGAGGTTCAACGTCGCCGTGCCGTTTATCGACCGGCATCTCGACGAGGGCCGCGGCACCAAGGCCGCAATCAGGACACGCCAGGAAACCGTGACCTATGCCGAACTGGCCGAGCGGGTGAACCGTGCGGGAAATGCACTCCTGGCGGCAGGGCTCAAACCAGCCGACCGGCTGCTCATGGTGGTGAAGGACTGTCCGGCGTTCTTCTATCTGTTCTGGGGAGCCATCAAGGCCGGCATCGTGCCGGTACCGCCCAACACTCTGCTGCGCGCCGACGACTATGCCTACATGATCGAGGACTCGAGCTGTGGGCTCGTCGTCTATTCGAGCGAGTTCGCAGGCGAGATCGAGCCCGCGTTGAAGCAGCTCGGCGCCAAGGCGCCCCGCGCGATGACCGTCGATGCCTTCGCCACGGAGATGGCCAAGACATCGCCCAACCTCGACGCGCGCCCTGCAGCGCCAACCGACGATTGCTTCTGGCTCTACTCCTCCGGCTCGACCGGCCGGCCGAAGGGCGCCGTCCATGCCCAGCGCGACATGGTCGTGACCAGCGAGCTCTACGGCGTGCGCGTGCTGGGCGTCACGGAGCAGGACATCTGCTACTCCGCCGCCAAGCTCTTCTTCGCCTACGGCCAGGGCAATGCCATGACCTTCCCGCTGTGGGTCGGCGGCACGGCGGTGCTCGACGACCGGCGCCCGACGCCGGACACGACCTTCGAGATGATCGAGACCTTCAAGCCGACCATCTACTACGGCGTCCCTACGCTCTATGCCGCCCAGCTCGCGGCGTTGGAAAACAAATCGCGCGACCTCTCCTCGGTGCGCGCCTGCGTCTCGGCCGGCGAGGCGCTGCCGGCCGACATGTTCCGCCGCTGGCAGGAGAAGACCGGCACGGTGATTCTGGACGGGATCGGCTCCACCGAGGCACTGCATATCTTCGTCGGTAACCGGCTGGGCGATTATCGCCCGGGCACCAGCGGCAAGCCCGTGCCCGGCTACGACGTGCGCATCCTCGACGAGAACGGCGCCGCCGTTGCCCAGGGCGAGAGCGGGCGGCTATGGATCCGTTCCGAGTCGACTGCGAAGTACTACTGGAACAAGCCGGAGAAGACCGCCGAGACCATGGTCGACGGCTGGCTGAACACTGGCGACACCTACCGGCAGGACGATGCCGGCTACTTCATCTACGAAGGCCGCAGCGACGACATGCTGAAAGTCGGCGGCATCTGGTGCTCGCCGGTCGAGATCGAGAACTGCCTGGTCGGGCATCCGGCCGTGCTCGAAGCTGCTGTCGTCGGCCACGCCGACGACGAAGCGCTGATCAAGCCCAAGGCCATCGTGGTGCTGAAGCACCCCGGAACCGACAGCGCCAAGCTGACCGACGAGCTGATGGCCCACTGCAGGAAGACGCTGGCACCTTACAAGTATCCGCGCTGGGTCGAGTACGTCCCGGAGCTGCCGAAGACGGCAACCGGCAAGATCCAGCGCTTCAGGCTCAGATCATAAGGCGTCCTCTACGGTGATCGACGGCCCAATAAGCCGTTGTTGCTGGCTGGGTTTTCCGCTTCTATAGCGCCAAGGAAATTGGGGTTCACAGGGAGAACTAGCGTGAAAAGCAAATTGTTTGGCACCGCAACAATTGCGGCGCTGGCGACCGTTGCCGCTGGCACCCTGCCGGCGATGGCCCAGAGCCCGATCAAGATCGGCTTCGTCAGCACCTTCTCCGGCCCGCAGGCCGCGATCGGCGAGGACATGCGCCGCTCGGTCGAACTGGCCAAGGAACATCTCGGCGGCAAGATGGGCGGCAAGCCCTTCGAGATCGTCTACGAGGACGACCAGTTCAAGCCCGATGTGGGCAAGCAGAAGTCGGAGAAGCTCGTCCAGCAGGACAAGGTGAACTTCGTCACCGGCTACATCTGGTCGAACGTGCTGCTGGCCTCGCTCAAGACGGTAACCGACGAAGGCGACACGATCCTGATCTCGGCCAATGCCGGCCCCTCGCAGATCGCGGGCGACCTCTGCAACAAGAACTTCTTCTCGACCTCGTGGCAGAACGACCAGACGCCGATGGCGATGGGCGAATACCTGCAGAGCAAGGGCGTGAAGAGCCTCTACCTGATGGCGGGCAACTACGCGGCCGGCAAGGACATGCTCGCGGGCGTGAAGCGCACCTTCAAGGGCAAGATCATCGGCGAGGATCTCACCAAGTGGCCGGACCAGCTCGACTTTTCCGCCGAACTCGCCAAGATCCGCGCCGCCAAGCCGGACGGCATCTTCATCTTCTATCCGGGCGCACACGGCGTTCAGTTCCTGACGCAGTACGCTCAGGCGGGCCTCAAGGGCCAGATCCCGCTCTATCAGGTGTTCTCGATCGACGCGATCACCCTGCCGCTGCAGAAGGAGCTGGCACTCGGCACCCTGGGGGCACAGGAGTGGGTCAACGACCTGCCGAACGACGCCAACAAGAAGTACGTCGCCGACTTCAAGAAGAAGCACGGCGTCTACCCGTCCTACTACGGAGCGCAGAGCTACGATGCGATCATGCTGATCGCCTCGGCCGCCGAGGCCCTGAAGGGCGACGTCTCGAACAAGGACAAGGTCCGCGCCGAGATGAAGAAGGCAAACTTCAAGTCGGTACGCGGCGGCTTCAAGTTCAACACCAACCAGTTTCCGATCCAGAACTTCTACATCCAGGAAGCCGTCAAGGATCCGGAAGGCATGATGACAGTGAAGACCATCGCTACCGCGATGAAGGACGCCAAGGATCCGTTCTACGAAAAGTGCCCGATGAAGTAGAGCCGGCGAGACGACTACGGACGGGAGCGCGCACGCCGCGCTCCCGTTTCGTTTGAAGGGGATGAGCTAGGGGACATGGACTATCTGCTGCTCCAGATGCTGAACGGCGTGCAGCTCGGCCTGCTGATGTTCCTGCTCGCGGCCGGGCTGACGCTGACCTTCGGCATCATGGATCTCGTCAATCTGGCGCACGGCTCGCTCTACATGATGGGCGCCTATATCGCCTGGACGACGATCAGCTGGACGGACTCCTTCGTCCTGGGCGCGCTGCTGGCGCTGCCGGCCATCTTCGTCCTGGGCCTCATCGTCGAAGCGGTCGTGGCGCGGCGACTCTATGCCCGCAACCATCTCGACCAGGTGCTGGCGACCTTCGGCCTGATCCTCTTCTTCAACGAACTGGTGCGCGTGATCTGGGGACCGGCCGGCAAGAGCATCGCCGTGCCCGCCTTCCTGAACCGCACGGTCGAGATTCTGCCTGGCGTGCCCTACCCTGCCTATCGCTTCGCCATCATCGTTGTCGGCGCGGCAGTCGCCATCCTGCTGGCCTGGCTGGTGGCGCGCACACGAATCGGCATGCTGATCCGGGCGGGGGCCTCCAACCGGCGCATGATCGGCGCTCTGGGCGTGAACATCGAACTGCTGTTCAGCCTGGTGTTCGGGCTGGGCGCGGTGTTCGCCGGTCTGGCCGGGTTGATGGCGGCTCCCATCACCTCGGTGAAGATCGGCATGGGCGACGACATCCTGATCCTCGCCTTCGTGATCATCGTCATCGGCGGTATCGGCTCGATCAAGGGCGCGTTCATCGCGGCCATGGTGGTCGGCCAGATCGACATCGTCGGCCGCGCTTTCCTGCCCGATCTGCTGAAGACATTCCTGAGCGCCAGCGCCGCCTCAAGCGCCGCGCCGGCAATCTCGCAGGTGCTGGTCTATGTCGTGATGGCGGGCGTGCTGGTCTGGCGGCCGACTGGCCTGTTCGGGCAACGGACGTGAGCGGCGCCTCGTGATTGCCGCCTTGCGTACGCCGCGCGGGCTCATCACCGCGCTCGTCCTGCTGATCCTGGCGGTGCTGCCGCTGCTGACCCAGGCTTTCGACCAGCGCTATCTGTTGTCGATCGGCACGCGCATCGTCATCTGGTCGATCGCCGCCATCAGCCTCAACATGATCCTGGGCTATGGCGGCCTGGTGAGCTTCGGCCACGCCGTCTTCTTCGGCATCGGCGGCTATGCCGTCGGCATCCTGTCGGCGCACGGCGTCTCGAGCGGCTGGATCCAGTGGCCGGTGGCGCTGATTGCCGCAACGCTGTGGGCCGCCTTGATCGGCGCCCTGTCGCTCCGGACGCGCGGCCTCTACTTCATCATGATCACCCTGGCCTTCGCACAGCTCGTCTACTATGTCGGCGGCGGCCTCGAAGCCTATGGCGCCGACGACGGCCTCAACATCAGCCGCAGCCGCTTTCCCGGCCTGATCGACCTGCGCGACAAGGCGTCCTTCTACTGGCTCTGCTTCGTGCTTCTCTGTGGCACCCTGTGGTTCTGCGGCCGCTTCGCCAATTCGCGCTTCGGCCACGTAATCCGCGGCGCCAAGTCGAACGACCTGCGCATGACGGCGCTGGGCTTCCCTGTGTTCCACTATCGCCTCGTAGCCTTCACGCTCTCCGGCACCTTTGGCGGGCTGGCCGGCATCCTGCTGGCCAACGAAGGCGCCTATATCTCGCCCGCCATGATGTCGTGGGTGAAGTCGGGCGATCTCATCGTCATCGTCGTGCTGGGCGGCATGGGCACGCTGTTCGGCCCGCTCTACGGCACCATTGCCTTCTTCGTTTTGGAAGAGTCGCTGCCGCATCTGCTCGACCTCTTCAACAAGGGATGGGGAGAATACTGGCAGATCGTGTTCGGCCCCCTGCTGATCCTGGTCGCGCTCTATGCACGCGGCGGCATCGACTCGCTGTTGGGGCGGCGCTCATGAGCACGCCATTGCTCAGCGCGGACCGCCTCGTGAAGCGCTTCGGCGGCCTGCTGGCCACCGACAATGTCTCGATCGACGTCGCGCCCGGTGAAATCCATGCCCTGATCGGCCCCAACGGCGCGGGAAAAACGACGCTGGTCGGCCAGCTTACCGGCAACATCACGCCCGATGCGGGCACGATCCGCTTCGCGGGCCACGACATCACCCGTCTGCCCACCCACAAGCGCGTGCATCTCGGTCTGGCGCGGTCCTTCCAGATCACCTCGGTGCTGCGCGAGTTCACCGCGCTGGAGAATGTAGCGCTGGCCGTGCAGGCCCATGCCGGTCACTCCTTCCGCTTCCTGGCCGATGCACGCAACGATGAACGCCTGCGCGGCCCGGCCCGCCGCGGCCTGGATGATGTGGGCCTCGGTGACCGTGCGAACACACTGGCGGCGGCCCTCAGCCACGGCGAGCAGCGCCAGCTCGAGATCGCCATGGCCCTCGCGGGCGATCCGTCGCTGCTGCTCCTCGACGAGCCGATGGCCGGCATGGGCGCCGAGGAGAGCCAGCGCATGATCGGCTTCCTGCGCGCCCTGAAGAGCAAGCGTGCGATGCTGTTGATCGAGCACGACATGGATGCCGTCTTCCAGCTCGCCGATCGCATCACCGTGCTGGTCTATGGCCGCGCCATCGCCAGCGGCACGCCAGCCGAGATCCGTGCCGACGAGACTGTGCGCCATGCCTATCTCGGCGACGACGGAATGGTGGCCTGATGCTCCGGGTCCGCGACCTCGAAGCCTTCTACGGCCCCAGCCAGGCCCTGTTCGGCATGGAACTGGGCATCGATGCCGGCGAGGTCGTGACCCTGATGGGGCGCAACGGCATGGGCAAGACGACCACCGTGCACGCCATCATGGGCCTCATGCCGGCGCGGCGCGGCGTCGTCGAATTCGAGGGTCAGCGCGTCGACCGGCTCCCGCCTTTCCGCATTGCCCGGCTGGGCTTCGGCCTGGTGCCGGAGGGACGGCAGATCTTCCCCAACCTCTCGGTTCGCGAGAATCTGATCGCCGCCAGCGCAAACCGCTCCGGCCGGTCGAGCCCATGGACAATCGAACGCGTCTTCGAGTTCTTTCCCCGGCTTGGCGAGCGCCAGCGCAACATGGGCAACCAGCTGTCGGGCGGCGAACAACAGATGCTGGCGATCGGCCGCGCGCTGATGACCAATCCCAAGCTGCTGATCCTGGACGAAGCCACCGAAGGCCTGGCGCCGCTGATCCGGCAGGAAATCTGGTCCTGCCTCGGCCGGCTGAAGGGCGAAGGCCAGGCGATCCTGGTGATCGACAAGAATGTCGGCGCTCTGATCGCTCTCGCCGACCGTCACCACATCGTGGAAAAAGGCCGTGTCGTTTGGAGCGGAACGTCGCAGGCGCTGGCCGGCGACAGGGACTTGCAACATAGGTATCTAGGCGTCTGATTCTCCCGGAGTTGCCGATGCGTCTGTTCGCTCTCGCTTCGTTGCTCGTTCCCTCGGTGCTCGCCTTGAGCGCCGCGTCGGCGTTCGCCCAGGGATCGGTCAACGTCTACAACTGGTCGGACTATATCGCCGAAGACCAGCTGAAGGACTTCGCCAAGAATACGGGCATCAAGGTCAACTACACGACCTACGACTCCAACGAGATTCTCGACGCCAAGCTCAAGACCGGCAAGTCGGGCTACGACGTCGTCGTGCCGACAGCCTCGCCCTTCTTCGTGCGCCAGCTCCAGGCCAAGCTGTTCACGCCGCTCGATCGCTCCAAGCTCAAGAACTGGAATAATCTCGATCCCGAGATCATGGCGGCGCTCGCCAAGTACGATCCCGGCAATGCCCATGGCATTCCCTGGATGTGGGGCACGACGGGCATCGGCTACAACGTCGCCGAGATCAAGAAGCGGATGCCGGATGCGCCGGTCGATTCGCTCAGGATGATCTTCGATCCGGCGGTTGTGTCGAAATTCAAGGATTGCGGCGTGATGCTGCTCGACAGCGCCACCGATGTGCTGCCGGCCGCCCTCAGATATCTCGGCCTCGATCCGGATTCCAAGAAGTCAGAGGACCTCGCCAAGGCCGCCGACGTGGTGAAGGCGATACGGCCCTTCGTCACCAAATTCCATTCGTCGGAGTACATCAACGCGCTGGCCGGCGGCAGCATCTGCCTGGCCTTCGGCTTCTCCGGCGACATCTTCCAGGCGCACGATCGCGCCGCCAAGGCGGCCGACAAGCGCGAGATCGCCTATGCCATCCCCAAGGAAGGCTCGCTGCTCTGGATCGACGTCGCCGGCATCCCGAAGGATGCGCCGAACCTCGCCAATGCCTACGCCTTTCTCGATTTCATGCTGGAACCCAAGGTGGCCGCGGCTTCGAGCGAGGTCACGGGCTATGCCAACGCCAACAAGGCGGCCCTTGCGCTGTTGCCCAAGGACGTCTCGGGCAATCCGCTGATCTATCCTCCGGCTGACGTGCGGGCGAAGTTCTATACCATCACCGCCGGTACTGCCGATCAGCTGCGTGAGCGCACGCGTATGTGGACAGCCATCAAGACGGGTCGATGAATTGCACGCTGGGCCTATTGCTGACTCCATCGTTCGTATCGAAGGACTGACCAAGCGCTTCGGCGCCATCACCGCCGTCGACGGCGTCGATCTCGAAATCCGGCGCGGCGAGCTCTTCGCCCTGCTGGGCGGCTCCGGCTGCGGCAAGACCACCCTGCTACGCATGCTGGCGGGCTTCGAGGTGCCGGACGGCGGCCGCATCGTCATCGACGGCCAGGACATGACCGGCGTTCCGCCGCATCTGCGGCCGGTCAACATGATGTTCCAGTCCTACGCCCTCTTCCCGCACATGGATGTGGCGGCCAACGTCGGCTACGGGCTGCGCCGCGAAGGCGTACGGGCGCCGGAGATCGCCACACGCGTCGCCGAGGCATTGGAGCAGGTGAAGCTCGCCGATCATGCCGCGCGGCGACCGGCCCAGCTCTCCGGCGGTCAGCGCCAGCGCGTAGCGCTGGCCCGCGCGCTGGTGAAGCGTCCCAAGCTGTTGCTGCTCGACGAACCGCTGGCCGCCCTCGACCGCAAGCTGCGCGAAGGCACGCGCTTCGAGCTGGTGCGGTTGCAGGAGCAGCTTGGACTCACCTTCGTCATGGTCACGCACGACCAGGAAGAAGCGATGTCCATGGCGACTCGATAGGACGTCACGAACACCG
>JAIUOY010000119.1:0-59900 GCA_020160995.1 Pseudomonadota bacterium
CGGCGACCTGCCGCTGGGTCTGTGAGATGCCGCGATAGGAATAGTCGTTGAGGAAGGCGAAGCCTGCGGTGAAGGTTCCGCCGAACGGGCCTTTCCAGGTTTCCTTCTCGGGCGGCGTATCCGGTGCCGCCGGCGCCGCCGGGTTCGGCGTGCCTTGGGCATAGGCGGCGGCGGACCCCAGCAGTGCGAGCATCGCCACCGCCAGACTTGCCGATTTCCTGAACATCTTCGTCTCCCCTTGTTGCGGGGCGCAAAAGACGCGGGGTGGGCCTAGGAAATCCATGTCGATGGCGCGATCGGGCCGTAGGAATTTCATAGGCAATGCGGCCCACGCCCGCCCGGTCGTGAAATTCCTATGCCTTTCCTATGGTGCCGCGCCTTCCTTCGGCTCGAATTCCTACGCGTCCTGCTCCTTCTATCCGGCCGAAGGAGAGTTCCATGTTGGACGTTCTGTTTTTCGGCGGCGGCCTTGCGCTGTTCTGCCTGCTGATCGCTTACGAGCGCCTCTGCAACCGGATCTGAGGACGCATCATGATCCTCGATTACGTCCTGGGCGGCGGCCTCGCCGCGATCCTGCTCGTCTATCTGACCGTCGCGCTGGCGCGCCCGGAAAAGTTCTAGGGAAAGTTCTGAGGCTGCCATGACCATCAACGGCTGGGCGCAGATCGCGCTCTTCGTCGCGCTTCTGCTGCTGTTCACGCGACCGCTCGGCGGCTACCTCGACAATGTCATGGCGGGGCGGCGCACCTTTCTCTCGCCCGTGCTGCTGCCGGTCGAGCGTGGCTTCTATCGCCTGGCCGGCATCAACCCTGCGGAAGAGCAGAGCTGGTGGATCTATGCCCGCGCCATGATCGTCTTCCACATCGTGGGCTTCTCCTTCCTTTATCTGTTGCTGCGCCTGCAGGACCTGCTGCCTTTCAATCCGCAGGGCATGGCGTCGGTGCCGCCGGACCTTGCCGGCAATACGACGGCGAGCTTCCTCACCAACACCAACTGGCAGAGCTACGGCGGCGAGAGCACCATGAGCTATCTCTCGCAGATGGCCGGGCTGTCGGTGCAGAACTTCCTGAGCGCGGCCACCGGCATTGCGCTCGCCACGGCGTTCGTTCGTGGCTTCGCGCGTGCCGACTCGAAAACGCTCGGTAACTTCTGGGCAGACCTCGTGAGGGTCACGCTCTACGTGCTGCTGCCGGCCTGCATGCTGCTCACCCTCTTCTATGTCTGGCAGGGCGTGCCGCAGAACCTTTCCTCCTATGTCGAGGCGACGACGCTTGAGGGCGCCAAGCAGACCATTGCGCAGGGCCCCGTCGCCTCGCAGCTCGCCATCAAGATGCTGGGCACCAACGGCGGCGGCTTCTTCAATGCCAACTCCGCACATCCCTACGAGAACCCGACGGCTTTCACCAACCTGATCCAGATGCTGTCGATCCTGGTGATCGGCGCAGCCATGACCAACGTCTTCGGTCGTGCGGTCGGTGACGAGCGTCAAGGCTGGGCGATCCTCGCGGCCATGATGATCCTGTTCGTGGTTGGCGCCTTCGTCGCCTACTGGGCTGAGGCTGGCGGCAATCCGTTGATCGCGGCGTTGGGCGTCGACAATGCCGCCGGCAACATGGAGGGCAAGGAGGTCCGCTTCGGCGCGCCACTGTCGGCTCTCTTCGCCGTGGTCACGACGGCCGCCTCGTGCGGTGCGGTGAACGCCATGCACGACAGTTTCATGCCGCTCGGCGGCATGATCCCGCTGGTCAACATGCTGCTGGGTGAGATCATCATCGGCGGCGTCGGCGCCGGCCTCTATGGCGTACTGCTCTTTGCCATCCTGGCCATCTTCCTGGCGGGCCTCATGGTCGGCCGCACGCCGGAGTATGTCGGCAAGAAGATCGAGGTGCGTGAGGTCAAGATGACCATGCTGGCCATCCTCTGCCTGCCGCTCGTCATCCTGGGCTTCACGGCGCTGGCCAGCGTCCTGCCGGTGGGGCTTGCCGGCCCGGCCAATGCCGGCCCGCACGGCTTCAGCGAGATCTTCTACGCCTACACCTCGGGCGCCGCGAACAACGGCAGCGCCTTCGGCGGGCTCTCGGCCAACACGGTCTTCTACAACGGCACGCTTGCCATCGCGATGATGGTCGGCCGCTTCGCCGTGATCGTGCCGATGCTTGCGGTCGCAGGCTCGCTCGCCGCCAAACGCAAGACCGCGGCCTCGGCCGGGACCTTCCCGACCCACGGCGGTCTGTTCGTCGGCCTGCTGGTTGGCGCGATCCTGATCGTGGGTGGTCTCACTTTCCTGCCGGCCCTGGCGCTCGGACCGATCGCCGAGCACTTCGCGATGCTGGCCGGCACGTTGTTCTAAGAGGCGTCATCATGAGCAAGAAAGACAAATCGCCGTCCCTGTTCGACGCGGCGATCCTCAAGCCTGCGCTGATCGCGAGCTTCACCAAGCTCGACCCGCGCGCGCTTGCCCGAAATCCGGTGATGTTCACCGTCGAGCTGGTGGCGCTGGCCGCGACTGTGCTGACCGTGCGCGATCTGATCGTCGGCTCGCCGCGTACCGGCTTCGAGATCCAGATCGTGATCTGGCTGTGGATCACTGTCCTCTTCGCCACCTTCGCGGAGGCGGTGGCCGAGGGGCGGGGCAAGGCGCAGGCCGACACTCTGCGCCGCATGCGCAGCGAGACCATGGCGAAGGTGTTGCTGGGCGTCGGCGACATGTTCGAGCCGCGCCGCGCCCATACGCTGAAGGTCGGCGACAAGGTGCTGGTCGAGGCCGGCGACCTGGTGCCGGGCGATGGCGAGATCATCGAGGGCGTGGCGACGATCGACGAGTCGGCGATCACGGGCGAATCGGCGCCCGTCATTCGCGAGGCCGGCGGCGACCGTTCGGCGGTGACCGGCGGCACGCGCGTCCTGTCGGACAGTATCAAGGTGCGGATCACGGCCGAGCAGGGATCGAGCTTCCTCGACCGCATGATCGCCCTGGTCGAAGGCGCCTCGCGCCAGAAGACGCCCAACGAGCTGGCGCTGTCCGTCCTGCTGGCCGGGCTGACCCTGATCTTCGTCCTGGCGGTCGTCACCATCCCGAGCTTCGCCACCTATGCCGGCGGTGCCGTTTCGGTCGTCGTGCTGATCGCCCTGTTCGTGACCCTGATTCCCACGACCATCGGCGCGCTGCTGTCGGCCATCGGTATTGCCGGCATGAACCGGCTTGTCCGCTTCAACGTGCTGGCGACCTCGGGCCGCGCCGTCGAGGCGGCGGGCGATGTCGATACGCTGCTGCTCGACAAGACCGGCACCATCACGCTCGGCAACCGTCACGCCACGCAGTTCATTCCGGTGAGCGGCGTCAACGAGGACGAGGTGGCGCGCGTCGCCCAGCTCGCCAGCCTGGCCGACGAAACGCCGGAGGGTCGCTCCATCGTCGTGCTGGCCAAGGAGAAGCATGGGTTGCGTGGCGTCGAGGTGGCGGAGCTGCATGCCAGCTTCGTGCCTTTCACCGCCCAGACCCGCATGAGCGGCGTCGACCATGAAGGCGCGGTGATCCGCAAGGGGGCGGTCGATGCGGTGATCGAGCATGCGCGTTCGCTCGGCGTCACGCCGCCGACCGAGGAGGTGAACCGTATCGCGACCTATATCGGCAAGGAGGGCGGCACGCCGCTCGCCGTGTCGCGCAACGGCCAGATCCTGGGCGTCGTCTACCTGAAGGACATCGTCAAAGGCGGCATCCGCGAACGCTTCGCGGAACTGCGCAGCATGGGCATCCGCACCGTGATGATCACCGGCGACAATCCGCAGACGGCGGCGGCGATCGCGGCCGAGGCCGGCGTCGACGACTTTCTCGCCCAGGCCACACCCGAGGCCAAGCTGCGCCTGATCCGCGAGGAACAGGCCAAGGGCAAGCTGGTGGCGATGTGCGGCGACGGCACCAACGATGCGCCCGCACTGGCCCAGGCCGATGTCGGCGTCGCCATGCAGACCGGCACCAATGCCGCGCGCGAAGCCGGCAACATGGTCGATCTGGACAGCGACCCGACCAAGCTCATCGAGATCGTGGCCATTGGTAAGCAGCTCCTGATGACGCGCGGCGCGCTCACGACCTTCTCCATCGCCAACGATGTGGCGAAGTACTTCGCCATCATCCCGGCGATGTTCCTCGCCTTCTACCCGCAGCTCGGCGTGCTGAACGTGATGGGGCTGGCCACGCCGGAAAGCGCCATCCTGTCAGCCATCATCTTCAATGCGTTGATCATCATTGCCTTGATCCCACTCGCCCTGCGCGGCGTGCAGTACCGGCCGAGCGGCGCGGCCGCGCTGCTGCGCCGCAACCTTCTGATCTACGGCATCGGCGGCCTGATCGTGCCCTTCGTGGGCATCAAGCTGATCGACATCGTCGTCGCCGCTGCCGGCCTCGCCTAGCCGGCCCGCGCCAAGGAGAGAACCATGCTTCGTCACTTCCGCGCGTCGATCGCGACGCTTCTTCTGATGACTGTCCTGCTGGGGCTGCTCTATCCGCTGGCCATGGTGAGCCTTACGGGGGCGATCTTCCCCGGCCAGGCAAACGGCTCGCTGATCGAGCGCGACGGCAAGGTCGTCGGGTCGAAACTGATCGGGCAGACCTTCACCGGCGAAGGCTACTTCCATGGCCGGCCGTCGGCGACCCTGGATGCCGATCCAGCCGACGCGACCAAGACCGTATCGGCGCCTTACAATGCCGCGAGCTCGTCGGGCTCCAACCTGGGGCCCACGTCCAAGGCGCTGATCGACCGCGTCAAGGAGGACGCCGGCAAGCTCGGCAAGGGCGTGCCGGTCGACCTGGTCACGACGTCGGGCAGCGGCCTCGATCCGCATGTCTCGCCGGCGGCGGCGGCCTGGCAGGTGGCGAGGGTCGCCAAGGCGCGCAACCTGCCGGAGGCCGATGTCCGGCGCCTCGTGGCGCAGCATACCGAAGGCCGCATGTATGGCCTGCTGGGCGAGCCCCGGGTCAATGTCCTGCAACTCAACCTGGCGCTCGACGCGCAGGTCAAGCGGTGACAATGATCGGGCCCCATGGCCCAGGTCGCTGACGACGCCCGCCCTTCTCCCGACGCGCTGCTGAAAGCCGCGGAGAAGGAATCGCGCGGCAAGCTCAAGATCTTCCTCGGTGCCGCGCCCGGCGTGGGCAAGACCTACGAGATGCTGTCGGCGGCCCATCGCCGACGACGCGAGGGCGTCGATGTCGTGGTCGGCGTCGTGGAGACGCACGGCCGCAGCGAGACCGACGCCCAGCTCGCCGACCTCGAGGTGGTGCCGCGCCGGACGGTCGAGTATCGTGGTCGCACCCTCCAGGAGATGGACCTCGACGCCATCCTGAAGCGTCGGCCGGCGCTGGTCCTGGTCGACGAGCTTGCCCATACCAATGTCGAGGGGAGCCGCCATCCCAAGCGCTATCTCGATGTCGAGGAGCTGCTGACGGCGGGCATCGACGTCTATTCGACCCTGAACGTTCAGCATATCGAAAGCCTGAACGATGTCGTGGCGCGCATCACCCGTATCCGCGTGCGCGAAACGATACCCGACCGCGTGGTCGACGCCGCCGATGAAGTCGAACTGATCGACCTCACGCCAGCCGATCTGATTGCCCGCCTGGCCGAGGGCAAGGTCTATGTTCGCGATCAGGCGCAGCGCGCCCTGCGCCATTACTTCTCGCCCGGCAACCTGACGGCGCTGCGCGAGCTGGCGCTTCGCCGCACCGCCCTGCGGGTGGACGAGCAGATGCGCAGCTACATGCGCGAGCATGCCATTACCGGGCCTTGGGCTGCGGGCGAACGGGTGGTCGTCTGCCTCGATCCGGGGCCGGGCTCTGCCAATGCCGTGCGTGCCGCCAAGCGCAGCGCCGAAGCCCTCGATGCCGAGCTGATCGCGCTCTATGTCGAGACCGACCGCCACGCCACGTTGAGCGAGAAGGAACACGCACGGCTTACCGAGGCGATGCGGCTGGCCGCTCAGCTCGGCGCCGAGGTCGTGACCGTGCCCGGCCGGTCGGTCGTCGAGGAAGTGGTCGCCTTCGCGCGTTCGAGGAATGCGACGCGCGTGGTGGTCGGCAAGTCGCGGCGCTCCCGCTGGTTCGAGCTGCGGCATGGATCCGTCGTCGACGAGCTGGTGCGGTCGGGTTCGGGCCTCGCCGTCGAGGTGGCCCCTTCGGCCGAGGCCGAACAGACGACCGGCGCCAAGGACTGGCTGCGCGACGTGCCGAAAACGCCGGGACCCTATGTCGAGGGTATCCTGTCGACGGCCGCGGCGACGGCGACGGGCGTGCTGATCGACCGGCTGATCGAGTTGCCCAACATTTCCCTGATCTATGTCGTGCCGGTGCTGGTTGCGGCGGCGCGGCACGGGCTGGTGCCCTCGCTTTGGGTGTCGAGCCTGAGCGTCCTCTGCTTCAACTTCTTCTTTCTGCCGCCGCTCTACCAGTTCACGATCACCGATCCGGCCAACGTGCTGGCGCTGTTCTTCTTCATGGTGGTGGCGGCGACGGCCAGTGCGCTTGCGGCGCGCACGCGCATTCAGACCGAATCGGCGCGACGTGAAGCGCGGACCACGGCGGAGCTCTATGCCTTCAGCCGCAAGATCGTCGGTGTCGTCGACCTTTACGATCTCCTGTGGATCGTGGTCACGCATCTCGCGCGTTTGCTCAATGCCGAGATCGTCGTGCTCATGCCGGAAGATGGCAGGCTGGCGACCAAAGCGGCATTTCCGCCGGACAGCGAGTTGAGCGAAGCGGATATCGCGGCCGCCCGCTGGTCGTGGGATGCCGACCGCCCGGCCGGGCGCGGCACCGATACCCTGCCGGGCGGGCGCTGGCTGTTCGTGCCCTTCCGCACCAGCCGGTCGGCCATTGCCGCTATAGGCGTGCTGCCCAACAAGGAAGGTCGCGAACTGTCCGCGAGCGAGCGTCGTTTGCTGGAGGCCGTGGGCAACCAGGCGGCCGTCGCCATCGAGCGCGTGATTCTTGCCGAGGATATCGACCAGGCCCGCCTCGGGGCCGAGCGCGAGCGTTTGCGGTCGGCGATGCTGACGTCGGTCTCGCACGATCTGCGGACCCCGCTCGCCTCGATCATCGGGTCGCTCTCCAGCCTGCTGAGCTATGGCGAGCGCTACGACGCCGGCACGCGTCGGGAGCTGCTCGCGACGGCCCAGGCCGAGGCCGAGCGGCTGGACCGCTTCGTCGGCAACCTGCTGGACATGACGCGCCTCGATGCCGGTGCGATCGCCCCAAAACGCGAGGCGGTGGAGGTCGGCGACCTCGTCTCGACGACCCTGCGCCGGGCCGCGCCGCTGGTGGAGGGCCATACGGTTTCGAGCACTATCTCCCCGGGGCTGCCGGCCGTGCAGCTCGATTTCGTGCTGGCCGAACAGGTTCTGTTCAACCTGCTCGACAATGCCGCCAAATATTCGCCGGCGGGTGGGGGCATCGAAATCGTGGCGCGACAGGAAGGCGATCGGGTTGAAATCGTCGTGCGCGACGAGGGGCCGGGCATTGCCGAGGGCGATCTTGACCGCATCTTCGAGAAATTCTATCGGGCTGACGCCGGTGATCGCCGCCGCGCCGGCACGGGGCTCGGGCTTGCCATCGCGCGGGGGTTCGTCGAGGCGATGGGCGGCACGCTCACGGCGCGCAATCGAGCGGACCGCAGCGGCGCGGAGTTCTTGGTGAGTTATCCGGTGACCCGACATGGCGGCTGAGGGCGCCACCATCCTGATCGTCGACGACGAGCCGCCGATCCGCCGCCTGCTGCGCACCACGCTGTCGGCGCACGAGCATCGTATCGTGGAGGCGGCAAACGGCGCCGAGGCCCTGTCGGCCATGCGGCATCACCGGCCGGATCTCGTCCTGCTCGACCTCGGCTTGCCGGACGTCGACGGCCTCGAACTGATCGCTCGCCTGCGCGGTCTGGCACACGTGCCGATCGTGGTTCTGTCGAGTCGAGGCGACGAGGCGGCCAAGGTGGCTGCACTCGATTCCGGCGCCGACGATTATGTCACCAAGCCGTTTGGCGCCGAGGAGTTGATGGCGCGCATCCGTGCGGCGCTGCGGCACCGCCTGCAGGAGCAGGGCGCGGAACGAACCTTCGCCAGCGACGATCTGAAAGTCGATCTGGTGCGCCGCCAGGTCGAGCGCGGTGGCGGCGCCGTCAAGCTCTCGCCCAAGGAGTACGATATCCTTGAGCAGCTCGCGATTCATGCCGGCAAGGTGCTGACGCACCGCCATCTGCTGCGCGAGGTCTGGCACGACGAATCGGTCGATCCGCAGTACCTGCGTGTCTATATCCGGCAGCTCCGCCAGAAGATCGAGGCCGATCCGGCCTCGCCCCGGCACGTGCTGACCGAGCCGGGCGTGGGGTATCGGCTGGTCTGAGCTACTTCTTGGTCACGGCGCCCGTGGCGACGTTGAGCACGGCTCCATCCTCCAGGCTGATGCGATAGATCTCGCGCAGCACATTGCCGGCGAAGCCCAGTTCGACGATGGATACCGTCTTGAACGTGGTGGGGATGCCGTCCGGCAGGATCTGGTTGAACTCCGCCGCCGTCTGGTTGAACGCGGCCTGGATCGCCGGCGTGAACTTGGCCATCGAATAGACCAGCGTGTTGTGCGGATTGTGCGGGCGCAGTTCCTTGCCGTCCTTCATGGTGTTCACGCCGCTGACGCCGACTGTCCGCACGAGTTCCTTGCCGGCATCGCCCATGACGCCATAGACGGGTCCGGTGACGCGGGGCAGCGGACCGTCGCGCAGTGGCGTGAGGGCCGTCGTGGCGATGGTGTTGAAGGCCATCATGGCCTCGAAGCCCGGGCCTTCCTTGACGATGCCGAGGTCGAGCCACCAGGGATGGCCTGCGCCCTTGGCCGCTTCCGTCGTGTAGAAGGTCTTGAGCTTGAGGTTGAGCGCCGGCGGCAGCTTGGGCATGGTCTTCAGCATCTTTTCCGGCGTCGTCGGGTCGGAATTGTGAATATGCAGCACGGTGACGTGCGGAATATTGAAGCGCAGGGCCTCGTCGATGAGATTGGCGTTCAGCAGCTTCTCGCGCAGCAGGCCGCCGATCGTGATGGCCAGGACATCGTTAACTTCCTTCGGCAGGGTGTAGACCAATCCGAAGGTGCGTTTGTGCTCGCGGAAATTGGGCGAGGACAATGCGCTGTTGTCGATCCCGGCCTGTGCCGATGCCGTGCCCGATTGAAGCATGGCGAGACCGGCAATCGCGATGGCCGCCGCACGGCCGAACAGTTTGAACCTCATGATATCTCCCCTCAGTGACGGATCTTTTATATCGCCCCTCGATAACGGATATTTGACAGATCCTTCGCCAAAGATAAGTGCACGGACAGTGAAACACTACTGCAATCATCGAGCCGCGGGCGCAGGTGACGATATCGACCATGGCTGGCTCCTAGGCGGCCAGGCGCGCAGACTGAACGGGGGCGAGGACCAGACGTCGGGCCAGATGATCGACGGAAACGACGTCGAGCCCGGCGGCAAGGGCATGTGCGCGAATGGCGGAGAGGCCGTTGGCGCAGGGGCAATCGGCGCCCTCGACGATCACACGGCCCGTCGTGCCGGTACGGTTGCGCGCGGCTTGCAGGGCATCGTGGAGCTCGTCTTCGTTGGCGACATCGACGATCCAGGCGAGGTCGGCGGCTTCGCGGTCGGGCGAGACAGTCCCCGGCCGCAGGCTGCGCACGCCGGCGCAACCGCGATGCATCAGGGCGAGAACGACGGAGAGGGTGCGATGGCCGATGACGGCGACATGGGCCGACGGGGGCAGGTGGGCGACCGCCATCACGCGGTCGACCAGAGTCTCGGACGAAACGACGGAAGCGACGGCAACGGCGATCATTGGTTTTCCTTCTCGAGACGGGAGACGTGCAGGGGTGCCGGCACGCAGCCGAAGTAGCGGCGGCAGGCGAGCCGCATCTGCTTCGGCTCGGCCGCCGGGATGGCCGTGACGCCGACATCGGCAGGGACGGGTTCTTGGCTCGAAGACGGGGTTGCCGCCGCCATGAGGGCGATTGCGGCGATGGTGGTGCCCCGGGTGATTGATCTGACGACGGACATGGGTCGGCGTCTCCTGGACGACCAACCATGTAGGAGCGCGGTCCGTATGAAATCGAGGCGCCGGAAAGGGCCGCGGCATAGCCACGGCATATAGGTCGGAAGAGGCCTATTTCGGCAGGGAGTCGAGGGCCTTCTTGGCGTCGGCGTCGTTCTGGGCGGCCGCTTGCTGCAGCCAGCTCTTGGCCTTGGCGGCGTCGGCGGCGAGGCCTGCGCCGCCTTTGGCGAACAGCAGGCCGAGTTTGCGCTGGGCTTCGGCGACACCGGCCAGCGCGGCACGCTCGTACCAGTCGGCCGCCAGCGTACCGTCGTGCGGGAAGCCGGCCTTGGTCTGCATCGTCGGATCGTAGAAGGACGCCAGCTCGACCTGGGCGGCGGCATTGCCTTGCTCCGCAGCCTGACGGAACACCAGGAAGGATGCGGCCATGTTGCCGTCCTTGGCGAACTCGCGGCCCTTAGCCAGCATCGCGTCGGGCGGCGGCTTGGTGGCGAGATACTCCGCTACGGTTTCGCGCACGGACTTCTTCGGCGGCTCGGCGCTGGCGAGCGGTGTCGGCGAAGCCGTTGGCGGCGGCGTTGCGGCGACGGCCTGTTCGGGTTTGTCGAAGTGGTTGGTCCAGGCGTAGTAGCCACCGCCGATCAGGATCAGCAGGATCGCCGTCGCCACCATCCAGCCCGTGCCGCCGCGGCGCTTCGTCAAGTCGGCCATTGGATCGCGCGCGGCGCGCAGTTCCGGCCTCGGCCGGGGCGGCGGTGGGGGCGGTTCGACGGCGGGTGGCGGTTCCGCTACGGGCTCTGGCTCGGGGGCAGGCCGTTCGCGCGCGCGGCGCAGGCGCACGATATCGTCGGCGAAGGGGTTCGAACCGTCGGAAGCGCCCGACGTCAGCATCGCCGGCCAGGCCACCACCGTGGTGCCGACGACGCCGATATCGGGCTCGCGCACGCGCAGGCGGATGGTCGCGATGCCGGCCAGGCGATCGCAGATCTCCGGCCCGAGATGGAACTCCAGAACCTCGCCACGGCGCCTGACTTGATCGGGCATCAGCCAGGTCTCGGTGCGCCGCCAGCCATCGTCGGCCAGGTGCGAGTCCGGCCCCTGCTGGCGTTGGATCGAGATGGTGAGGCCGTCGGGCACAGCGTCGAGCTCGCTCACGCGCAACAGCGCGTGGCCGGGTTCGCTGAGAGGCGTAATGGAGGCGCGAACAGGCATCGACCCGGGCGTTCCTTAAGCCGGCACGGCGCGCAGGATGGCGCCGAGGCGATCGTTCTGTTCCGGCGTGATCTCGCGGCCGCCTTCGTAACCGACATTGTCCATGGCGAGCTGCAGGAAGGCGCGCATCCAGTCCTTGCAGTAGTCGGCATAGATCGGCGCCGGGTCCTCGCTCAGCACGGGCACGCCGTCGACCATCAAGGTCGGATGCTCGAACACGCGGCGGGTCGGCGCATTGGGCGGCAGGCCCGGCCGCTGGTCGAGCGGCAGCTTGTCGAAGCCCAGGGCGCTCACATAGCCGTTCAAGGCGGAGGAGGCGGTGCGCACCTGGCGCTCGGCGATCTCCTCCCACTTGGCGTTGGCGGCATTCTCCAGGGCCCGCACCTCGTGGCTGAGCTGGTCGATCAGCTTCAGGCGATGGGCGCCCACGATCAGTTCGTCGATCAGCCAGCCGAGATGCTGGCGGTCGACGCCATAGTGCGACAGCGCCTTCTCGTCGGCGCCGACGCGGCGCATGTTCTCGAGCCAGTAGTCGGCAGCCTCGCGTGCGAAGCGCTCGGCGCGATCCTCCAGCACGCCCGAGGGCGTCGGCGCGTGGCGGCTAGCCTCCTCGCCGAACACGTCGGCGAAGATGGCGCCGAGATCGACGGCGGCGCCGGTCGACTGCGCCACCGGGCTCTGGGACTTGCCGTTGCGCGCCGGTGTATCGTCGGAGGCGCGCGCCGTGGCGATCCGGAAATAGATCTCGCGCAGCGCGGTGTCGGCGACCTGCAGGGCCGCGACCAGCTCGCCGAAGAGCTGCTGCTGGATGACGTTCGCCAGTCCGCGCAGCACCGTGTGCACCAGATCGCGCTTCTTGGCGCGGGCATCGCCGTCGGAGGCGCTGTGGAAGCCGGCCAGACGGTCGACCAGGCGGCGGATCTGGACGTCGAGCTGGCCGCGCACCTGGGCGCGCTTGATCGCCGGATCGCAGACCGGGATCAGGCTCTTCACGAGATAGGAGACGCCGCCGTCGTTGGCGCGGAAGGCTTCGTCCCAGGCCCGTGCCGGATCGGCGAAGTGGCGGCGCACATCCTCGTTGTCGATGAAGTGACGACGCAGTTCGGTGGCGCGCTGGGCGAAGGTATCGGCGATGCCGACCTCGCGCCCGCCGTCATAGTCCATCAGCCGTTCGTCGATGACGGTCGGGTTGCGCAGCCAGAACGTATTGTCGAACGGCCGGCCGTTCCAGTTGAGCGGCCACTCGCCGCGGAAGTTGTTGACCAGCGAGTTGCCGAGACGCGCGCTCCAGCGCAGGTGGCGCGACTCCTCGGTTTCGCCGGCCTTCTGCTCGAACTCGCGGTCCATCTTGGACAGGACCAGGAACAGCGCGTTCTTCTGCTTGGCGCGGTCGGCCGGCGTGGCGCCGATCGTCTGGTCGATCCACGCCGTCATCATGTCCGAGAGATCGCGGACTTCCTGGTTGCCGTCGGGGATGCAGAGCAGGATGGCGGAAAGCTCGCGCTCCGCCGAATAGCGCTGGAAGAGATAGGCGACCTTGCCACGCAGCAGCAGCTCGCGCAGCGGGTTCGCCCCTTCGGCGACGCCCTTGGTCTTCGACACATCGTCGAGCTTGGCGAGCTTCAGGCGCGAGCGGGCGCCGGGGAAGTCGAGCAGGTCGGTGTGATCGAAGAAGTCCCACGGCTTCTCGGCGATGGCGACATTGAGCTCCGCTGTCAGGGCGCAGATCAGCGAGCGCGGCAGGCTGGTGTCGGGCGAGGAGCGGCCGTCGGCCTGCTTGGGCCGCACCTGCAACGTGTCGTCGGAGTCCGCGCCCAGCCGGTCGAGCGTCAGTACGTCGATGATGCTCTTCTCGCGCGGAATCAGCGCGTCCATGCCGAGCAGGGCCTCGGGCGCGAAGGCGAGCTTCTGCAGGCCTTCGTAGAGCGTGAGGTAGAGATCGGTGAAGGGCTGGAAGTCGTACCACAGCACCGACCACAGGCGGGCGCGGTCGTGGCCGGAGAGACGCGGCGCGAGATCGATCGCCTCGCGCCAGTAGTCGGTGCGCAGCTCGGCCGTAACGCCAGCGAAGAACGTGTCGAAATACTCGATCAGGTCGAGCACGTCGTCGGCGTCGAGGTCGCCCACCGGCGTGGGCTGCGCCTTGGCGCGCAGTTCGGCCAGTCGCTTGCGGATGGCGGCGCCGTCGGGCCCCTGGAACTCCGCCTTCTGGTGATCGAAGTCGAGCAGGAAGGAGTTGCCCAGGATCTTCACGATGTCGGTCTGCGTCAGCAGCCGCACACGTACCGGAAAGTCGTGCGAGACGTCGCTCAGCCCCAGGCCGAAGCGCGTGACGAGGCCCGTGGACTCGCGATTGCCCGGCGGGTTGATCTCGCGCAGGAAGTCGTAGCTGCGGTCGGCGAAGCGGGCCTGCAGCGGCCGGCCGTCGCGGCTGGCCAGGATCGAGACGAGGTAGGACTTGCCGGCCTGGCTGGGGCCGAACACGCCGACGCACATGCGGCGACGGGCGGCACGCGCCAGCTTGCGGCTCTGGTTGCGAACCTTCTGCAGCTCGCTCACCAGCGACGGGGCCTGTTGCGCGACAGTGGGCGATTGCGCCGCAGCGTTCTTCAGCCAGGTCACGCCCTCGCTGGCGGCGACGGCCAGCGCTTCGCAATCCTGGGCCAGTTTGAGATCGACAGTGTCCATGGTTTGTCCGTGAACCTTCAACCAGTCTTGAGCATGCCCGTGTCGAGCCAGTAGCCCTCACGGCGCGGCAGCGTCTGGAGACGAAGCGTCAGGCGGTCGAGCGCAACGGCCCGGCCGTCGCGATTGGTCACCTGGCGCAGGCGGAAACGTTCGACGTCGCCCGAGTCCTTGTCCTTGGGCTTCACGCGGGCCAGCGCGATCTTGAACGGCGTCTCGCGTGCGTGGCGCTCGGCATACTCGGGCTTGGCGAACTCAAGCGCATAGAGTCTGGCCGCCGGCCAGCGCACCAGGTCGAGCTGGCGGGCGCCCAGCCACATGGGGCCACGGAATTCGAAGGCGATCTCCGGCAGTTCGTATTCGCGATTGTCGAGATCGACATCGCGGTAGACCAGATCCTCCTTCTGCAGGCGGCCGCCACCGTCGAGCTTGCCGATGAACTTGGCGATGCTCTTGGAACGCAGCAGGTCGGAGCGGAAGGAGAAGTCCGGGAGCTGCGACTGGGCGAGGGCGGCGATCATCGCGCCGACCGCCACGGTGGTCTTGGGATCCTCCACGCGCAGGCGCGCGTCGCGGAAGGGGTACCAGGCGCCGACGCGATAATCGTGCAGGGAGATCACGCGCTCCGGCGGCAGCGGCAACAGCTCCATCACCAGCGCCCGGATGCCGGGCAGGCGCGAGGGCCGGCCGGAAAGCAGCAGCACGTCGCAATCGTAGGCGTGCACGATCTCGGCGAGCGGCGCCAGCACGCGCGCCATCTCGGCCCGCACCGTCTTGTCGAGGCCCGGCAGTTCGACCGGGAAGACGACGGCGCGCAGGTCGAAGTTCTGGGCGCCGCGCTTGCGGGCAGCCTCGTTCACGAAGGTGACGACTTCCTCGGACGGCTTGGCGCCACCCGGAAAGAAAGTCTCGTAGGGCCGCGGCTCGGCGGCCACGACACCCGAGGTCGGGTCGAAGGTTTCGGCGGCGCGCAGGAATTCGAGCGCGATCGGATGGGCGATCTGCAGCGCGAACTGCTGGCGCAGGTTGCGCTGGATCACGTCCTCGCCGCCGCGATCGCCGCCCACCAGCTCGGCCATCAGGTCGGCCGGATTGGCGATGCCGGACGCACGCAGCGCCGCTTCGATCGGTGGCAGCACATGGGCCTGCACGACGCGCAGGAGGATATCGTCGCCCGCGACGTTGAAGCCTTCACGGAACTTCTGCTCCGGGAAAAGAGTCACCGAGGTGCCGGCGCCTTCGAGGCGATAGGAATTGATGATCAGGTCGGTCGTGCCGCCGCCGACATCGATGCTGGCGATGCTGAGTGTGTCGCCCGTGCCGTCGGCCGTCGGCTTGCCGCGCGGCTTGCGCGTGATCTGGAAGAAGCGGCGGGCATCGCCGCCGAAATTCCGCGCCACTTCGGTGTAGAGGTAGACGAGCTGGGTGCAGCTTGCTTCGTCCCAGTCGGTCAGCACGCGCGGTCCAGGGGCCGCCGGATCATCGAGCTTCCAGCCCATCATCATCCAGACGAGATCGCGCGCCGCCTCGGCGCGCTTGCGGAAGATCAGACGCTCGGCCAGCGGCATGCCGGTCGGCAGCGTGAGCACGATGCGGCGCAGCCGGCGTGGCGTCTCGGCGTGTGCCCGGCGGCCGCGCTGCTGCGGCGAGTTCATCAGGGTCAGCGCCTGCAGCAGGATCTCGGAGAGCACGAAAGTCATCACCGAGGAGCGCGAATAGAGCGGCTCGAAGACCGGCAGATGGTCGGCCGAATCGGCATCGGGATCGACCAGATGCAGCGGCTCGCCCTTCTGGTTGACGAGTTGCGCCATCGGGCCGGCCGCCGCCGGCATCGCCGTCTGGTCCTGGGCGTAGGCGACGTTGAAGCGCCATTCGCGCGTCTGCGGTTCCTCGTCCCACAGATAACGCTTGGGGCTCGACATGCCGGTGTTGCCTTCGGTGCCGCGCCGACGGGCGGCAAGCCGCGTCGCTTCGGGGCCGACGCGGGTCATGGTCGGCCAGACGAAGGCATCGGCCCGGCCGCCGAGCCGCGAGAGGTGGTTCTTGCCGAACCAGGCTTGTGCGAACTCGACCCGCGATTCGAAGGGCCGTGTATGGACGACCTCGGGATGCGAGAGATCGCGCAGCGCGAGTTCGTAGGAATCGTTCAGGTTGACGCCCAGCTCGCCGGCCGCCTCGATCAAGAGGCCGCAGGTCCGCGAATTGCCGACATCGAGCACGAGGTCGACCTCGATGGCGCCGCGACCCGGCCGTTCGGCATCGCCGACCAGCTTGATCGGCGGGAAATGCGCGGCGGCGGCCAGCAGGCCGAGGAAGGCGAGATAGCGTGCGGTCGCTTCCTGCGGCTTCTGCTTGATGTCGTTGTCGATTTCTTCCGCCGTGGCGCGCGGATGCAGCTCGTGGAACAGCTCGTCGAGCCACTGCGTCATCCAGCCTTGCCGCAACAGCCAGTGATTGGCGCGCTGCTGCGGGGCGAGCGCGAACAACGCCCCCGAGGTCACATCCTTGGGCGAGGGCGCCAGATAGGCGCGGCCCTCGGCCTCGGCGATCAGCCCCGTATCGAAGGCGAGCACGGCGCGATAGCGATTGCCCTGTTCGTCGCGATAGCCCGCGCCGTAGCGGGCTTCGAGATCGACCACGCGCACGCGTGCCCAGTCCGCCGGACCTTCGCGAAACTGATTGTTCGGCCGCACCTGCAGGAACGGCACCGGCACCCATTTGTCGAGAAAGGGCGCCAGCGCATCCTTGGCCGTGATCACGAGATTGGGCTCGGCGGCGCGGCGGCGGCCGTTCTCGACGACCTCGTACTGGCCGCGGCCTTCGTCGAAGTCGAGTTGCACCAGATCGTCGACCGCCTTTGTCGCGGCCGCGTCGTGGAAACCCCACTCGCGCACCTTGAGACGCACGGGGTCGAAGCCGAAATCGAGGAACTGAATGCCGGAACGGGCAATCAGCGTCGTCGGGCTGGGATAGCTCGGCAGGCGGGCGAGGTCGCTCATGTCACGTTCGTTACGGCCAATCCGATAAATCTAGGCACTCAACGGCCGATCTGCACGCGATAGCTGCGCTTGTCGCCCGGCTGATTGCCTTTGCATTGGGCGACACCATCCGCGCCGACCTCGCAATTGACGACATTACGGGCATAAGTGCGGCCGTCACTGCATTTGGGGTTGGATTTCTCTTCGATCACCAATTTGGCACCGTCCCAGCGCGCTTCGGCCGGCGCTTCGCAGGTAGCGCCGTTCTTCTGCACGAAGCTCACCTTGCCCTTGCCCTTGTCATCCAGCGTGTAAGAAGGACGCAGATCCTTTTCGCCGGTCGCGGTCGCAAGGCCGGTACGCGAACGCCAGTCACCCTGCAGGAAGGCGAGGTCCTGCTTCTGTTTGGCTTCCGGCGGAACGACCATCGGCTTCGGCTCGTCCTTCTTTTCGTTCTTGTCGTTCTGAGCCGTGTTGTCTTTTTTCTGATCCTTGCTCTGCTCGTCGGGACCCTTCATGCCCGCGCCCTTGTCGTCGGGCTTGTTCGGGTCCTTGCCTTCGTCTTTGCCGGCAAGGCCGACATCGGCGGTGGCATCGGGACCGGCGCTGCGCTCGATGGGCGGACCGCCGACGGAACCCACGATCACGCCGCCCGGCGCAATGATGCCGGCTGCACAATCGCCGCCGCGGCGCGCCAGCTCGTCGGTCAGGCGAGCGAGTTCGAGGCGCAGATCTTCATTGTCCTGAACGAGCGTGGCGACACGCGTCTGCTGCAGTTCGAGGGGCTGGCGCACGACGAAACCCAGGGCACGTTCGCGAACCTCGGCTTCGAGCATAGGCTCGATGCGCGGCAGGTACGGCCGCACCAGCCAGGCGAGCAGGGCCAGCAGCAGGAGGAGCAGAGCGCCGAGCAGCAGCCATTGCCACCACACGGTGCGGGGTGCGGCAACGGCGGCCACTGCCGGTGCGGATGCCATGACCGCTTCGTGGCGTGGCGTGACGGGCGGTGCGGCGACTGCGGCCGGCACCGGAGGGGCGCTTGCCAGGAAGACACCCGGCAGGGCCGCATCGGCGGTGAAACCCCAGAAGGCCATGACCGGCCGGCCGTCCACGACATAGAGCGTCTCTTCGCCGGGAGCGGTCAAAGCATGGCGCAGCAAGCGCGCGAAGTTGCGCTCCGCACTGGAGCGTTCCACGGCTTCCATCTGCGTCGCGAGCCCGGAGAGGTCGCCATGCAGGCGATGGACCGTGTCGAGTACGGCCTGTCGCTCGCTCTCCGGCAGGTCGGCGAGACGTCGGACCTCGCCGTCGAACGGCGCATACCAATGGATGCTGCGACCGCTCGGCTCGGCTTCGGGGATCGCCAGCAAGTCGGCATGCTCGCGCGAGAGCCGCGCGGCGATGGCCGTGCGAAGCTGGCCGGCAGCGCGCCACACGGGATCGCCCGCCAGCCCCAGCGCGCGGTAGCGCTGGAGCGGTTCACTGACAAGAAGCGGACCTGCAGCCATGTCTGTTCCTCAGCGCCCACCCCGGGGACAGGAGATGGAATAGGTCCATCGCGTGCCCCAGATCTCTCCAGTTACGATGACGTCGACCGAATAATCCCCGGCGACCGGCTTCCAGTCGAAGCCAAAACCGCCGCGGCCGCTGCGCGGACCGCCTGTGCCTGCGATCTGCTGGCCGCGGTAGATCACCTTGATGTCGTCCGGCCGGACGAAGAGCTGATAGTTCAACGCCACGAAGCCCGGCTTGTCGCCGAGATAATGCCGGTTGCGCGTGACGCCTTCGCCGCCGGAGTCGCCCGACCAGTCGCAGGGAAGCTGGCCCGGCGGCGGACGATTCACCGGCGGCGCCGGCGGTGCGGGCGGCGCCGTTGCCTGTTGCGGCGGCGGTGGCGGCGCCTTGGCGACCGGCGGCGGGGGAGGTGGCGGCGGTGGCTTGGGCGGTTCGATCGGCTTGCACTGCTCCAGCTTCGTCTTGAGTTCCGCCTGCAGCGAGGCAAGCTCCGCCTTCAGCTTCTGCTCGTCCGCCTTCTCCTCGTCGAGCGAGGCCTTGAGCAATGGCGTCGGATCGGGCGGCGCTTCGGGGGCGGGCGGCGCGGGCGTCTCGTGTGTGGCGATGTTGAGCGACGGATCGACCGGCACGCAGGCGCGCAACAACCACGAGGTCAGCAGCAGCAGGAGAAGAAGAAGCAGGCCGAACAGCAGGGCGCTCAGCCAGGGTGCCCAGCCGAGGCGGCCGGGTAGGCTCACCGCGGGCGCGCTGGCGAGGATGGCAGCGGGCGCCGCCGGCGCAGGTACGGTTGTCAGGGCGAAAGGCTGCAGGCTCGCCGCGGCATCGGCCTCATAGCCCCAGGCGACGATGACCGGCTGGCCATCGACCACGAAGACGAAATCGTCGGAGGGACGTGCCGTCGCCAGTTCGAGCGACCGGCCGATCAGCCGCGCTTCCTCGCTGGTCGCCGACGCCTGAAGCTGCGCGCCGAGTGTGCGGATCGCGTCGAGATGGGTTTCCGCGATGCGCAGCGCATCGGCCCGCTCGCTTTCGCCGAGTTCGCTCAGCCTGCGGACGGTGCCGCTCTGCGCGGCATACCAGTCGATGCCGTCGCCCGATTCGCGAAGCTGCGGATCGGCGAGAAGGTTGGCCGGCCCATCGCCCAAGCGACGGCGAATCACGGCGAGGAGCTGGCCCGCGACGGCATGCAGCGGATCGCCGCGCACGCCCAGGGGGCGTACGCCGAGCCGTGTCGTCATCAGCAAAGTGGGGCGGTCGCCCATGATCCCCGAGATGAGATGCCCTTGGTTGCCAGGACATCATATCATCGGTCGAATCCGGCGGGTTTATGTCTGTTTGGACACAGATTCGCGGTGAATTCAGCCGGGGCTGAGGAACGCCGTCCCGCCAGCCGCCTCCACTCGCACAATAGGTGTCTCGAACACGCTCGACAGGCGGACCGGATCGAGCGTTTCGCGGGTCGGCCCGATGGCCGTCAGGCGGCCATTCTCGACGATCGCGACACGGTCGGCGTAACGCGCGGCCATATTGAGGTCGTGCAGCACCGCCAGGACGCCCAGCCCCCGGTCGACCCGCCGGCGGGCGCTGGCCAGGGCGGCATGCTGATGGGAAAGGTCGAGACCCGAGATCGGCTCGTCGAGCAGCAGGAAGGGCTTCAGGCCTGGATCGGCGTCGCACTGCGCCAGCACGCGGGCGAGCTGGACGCGCTGGCGTTCGCCACCGGACAGAACCGTGTAGGGCCGATCGGCAAAGGCCAGCGCCTCGGTTTCGGACAGCGCCTGCTCGGCGAGAGCCTTCATCTGCGGCTCCGACAGGTGGCCGCGATGGGCGAGCAGGCCGAGCATCGCGATCTGCAGTCCCGTGAAGTCGAACGCGACGGCCGAGTGTTGCGGGAGCACGGCGCGGCGCAGGGCAAGGTCGGCCTTGCGCCACTGGCCGAGCGGCCGCCCGTCCAGCAACACCCGTCCGGCGCCGATCGCACGGTCGCCGCAGAGTGCTCCCAGCAAGGTACTCTTGCCCGCGCCGTTGGGGCCGATGATGGCCAGGAACTCGCCCGGCGCCAGGTCGAGCGAGATGTCCCGGATCAGCGTCTTGGTGCGCGCCCGGACTTCGACGCCGACGGCCTGCAGGAGACTCACAGGCCACCTCGCGCAGCGCGGCCGACCAGCAGCCAGAGGAAGAACGGTCCGCCGACCAAGGCCGTCAGCACGCCGATCGGAAGCTCTGCCGGCGACACCAGGGTGCGTGCGAGGGCGTCGGCGAGCACCAGGATCGCGCCACCGAACAAGGCTGCGGCAGGCAACAAGGTGCGATGCGCCGGTCCCAGCATCATCCGCACGATATGCGGGGCGAGCAAGCCCACGAAACCCACGATGCCGGAAATCGCGACGCTTGCGCCGACGGAGAGAGCGACCTGTGCCACGAGGCGGACCTTCAGGCGTTCGACATCGACGCCGACATGCGCCGCTTCGCGCTCGCCCAAGGAAAGCGCATCGAGCAGATGCGCCGTGGGCAGGAGCGTCGGCACGCTGATGGCCAGCACCAGCAATGCCGGGATGATTGCCGTCCAGGTCACGGCGCCGAAGCCGCCCATGGTCCAGAAGATCAGGGTACGAAGCTGTTGATCGTCGGCCACGAAAACCAGCATGCCGATGCCGGCCGAGGCGAGCGCGTTCACGGCGATGCCGGCCAGCAGCAATGTGCCGACCAACGTGACGCCCTCGCGTGCGGCGATCCGATAGACGACGATCGTGGCGATCAGGCCGCCGATGAAAGCCGCGACGGGCAGGCACCACGGCCTGAAGCCCGGCGGTATGATGTGCATGACCCGCTCGCCGAGCACGATCACCGACACGGCGGCGAGGGCGGCACCACTCGACACGCCGAGCAGGCCGGGATCGGCCAGTGGATTGCGGAACAGGCTCTGCATCGCAGCCCCGCCGGCCGCCAGCGCTGCGCCGACGGCAAAGGCCGCGATCACGCGCGGCGCGCGGATGGCGTAGAGCACCGCGGCGGTCGTGTCGTCGAGCGGTGCGTCCGAGAGGCCGATAGCCGACAGGAGCTGGCCCAGTCCGACCGGGAAAGCGCCGATGCAGAGGCCGCTCAACACGCTTAGCCCGGCCGCCAGCACGAAGAGCGGGATCGGACGGCGCATCGCCGGCGCCGTCCACGCCGGAGCCGTCATGGTGCGCGCGCCAGTTCGGGATGCAGGGCCGAAGCCAGTTCCTGCGCCGCCTGCGGCGTGCGCGGGCCGAAACCCAGCAGCAACAGCGCATCGAACTCCAGCACCTTGCCGGCTTTCCCGGCCGGCGTGCGGTTGAGTGACGGCTGGTCGAGGATCGCCTGGATGCCGCCCATGACTTCGACCGTCTGGCGGGTGACCAGGATGTAGTCGGCCTTGGACGCGATCACCGCTTCGGGCGTCAGCGGCCGATAGCCGGAATAGCCTTCGATTGCGTTCACGCCGCCGGCCAGCTTGATGATGCCATCCGCCGCTGTGTTGCGACCTGCCGCCTGCGGAGCACCGCTGCCCATGCCGAGCAAGAACAGCACGCGCGGATGGCTGGTCGCTGTGGCGAGCCGGCTGGCCAGCGCCTTCATGGCGGTGCGGCCACGCGCGATCATGGCATCGGCTTCCGCCATCTTGCCCGTCGCCTTGCCAACGGCGGCAATCTTGGTGATTACGCTGTCGTAGTCGTAGTGGTCGGGCAGGACCATGACCTCGATCCCGGTCGCCTTGAGCTGATCGAGAACGGTCGCCGGACCGGCGGCCGTCGTGGCGATGATCAAGGTGGGCTTCAGCGAGAGCACACCTTCGGCCGAGAGGGCGCGCATGTAGCCGACTTGCGGCAACGATCGAGCGGCATTGGGATAGAGACTGGTCGTGTCGACGCCGACCAGCAGCTTCTCCGCCCCCAGCGCATAGATGATCTCGGTGATGGAACTGCCGACGGCCACGATGCGCGGCGGCTGCTGTGCGCTTACAGGAAAGGAGGCGGCCAGCGCCGCCCCCATGCCCAGCGACAGGACGTGACGTCGCTGCATCACGAAGCAGCCTGCTTCTCGATGCGCGCGACGATCGCCCGCCAGTCCTCGAGCTCGGGCTTGCCCGGCTTGCGGGCGCCGAACATCAGCAGGATGTTGCGGTTCTCCGCATCGAACGCTTCGATCGATGTGACGGTGCCGTCTTCCGTGGGCTTGCGCACGGAGAAGACACGGGCCACACCGGAGTCGCGCAGGTGCATGTTGAAGTCGGGATCGAGCACGTTGAACCAGCCATGCGTGTCGACCAGCCGCTTCACGGGGCCGGTATGGATCTGGATGCAGCCGCGGCTGCCGACGAAGATCATGATCGGCAGGCCCGATTGCTGGGCGGCCTCCATGGCTTCGCGCAAGGCGCGCACCGGCAGTTCGCGGGCGAATTCCTCGCCGATCAGCCGCAGCGCCTGCACGCGGCCAACCTTGAACTTGGCCAGCATGCCGAAGAACTCGTGCGTGTCCTTCATGCCGGCCCAGGCCTTGCGCAGCCCGTCGAGGTCGATCTCGGCATCCGGCCGATCCGCGGCGTCCGGGCCATGCGGCACGATCTTCAGCGGCTGTAGTGCTGCTGCGGTGTAGCGGGTGATCAGCGCGTCGAAGGCCGGCCGATCGGTTTCGTCGGTGGCGTAGATCTTGTGCACGGCTTCACCGGCGGCGTCGAAGAACTGCAGGCTGAGTCGTTCGCCCTGCTTCAGCGGTTCACGCACCGCGAAACCGTGCTTCCAGGAACCGAGGAACAGGCGCAGGTCGATATCGGTGCCCAGCACCAGGCCGTGCGGGCCCGTGATCTGGACGTCCTCGAAGCGGCCATGACGCTCATGCACGCAATGCTCGTTGCGCGTCAGGCACATCACGCGGCCGACCGACGGCATGTCGTTCAGGATGCCGCGCCAGTCGGCGGTGAGGGGCGTTGCGGTCTGGCCGACGCCGAGGGCGACGAGTTCGGCCTCGCTCACGCCCAGCGTCGTGGCGGCATCGCGAATCCGCATCGCCGGCTGCTCGCCGCGCAAGCGGCTCCACCGGGCGGCGAGGTCCGCGTTCTGGGTTGAGAGCATGATTTCTCCTTTCAACGTAGATGGAAACGAACGGGAATTTCGACCCAGGCGGCGACCGGACGGCCGTCACGGATGGCGGGCAGGAACTGCCAGCCGCGCACCGCGGTGAGAGCGGCGCGATCGAGCAGGGCGAAGCCGCTGCCACGCCACAACAGGATCTCGGCAGCCGACCCGTCGGGATCAAGGCGTACGCGCACCAGAGCTTCGCCCTGCTGGTTGAGCTCGATGGAGCGCTGCGGATAAATGGGCGGCCTCGGCGGATGGCGATAGCGCGGCTTGCCTTCGAACACGATCAGCGGCGCCGAGGATGCGGCAGCCTGCTGTGTCGTGCTGGCATCGCCGGCATCGGGATTGGGCGCACGGGTGACCGCCGCCTGACCAGTGGGGCGTGCGGCTGCAGGCTTGGGAGGGGGTGGCGGTGCCTTAGGTTTTGCCGGCTCGGCCGGCTTCAGATCGGCAGCCTTGAGCGGCGGCGGTTCCTGAGGCGGCGGCAGCTCGACCTTGATGTCGGGTTCGAGGGTGAGTTCGGGTTGGGGCTCGGGCGGTGGCAGTGCGGCCGCAGTCTCTTCGACCGACGGCAGTGGCGGCTCGGGGGGTGTCTCGGGCTGCTGTTCTTTGGTGTCGGGTTCGTCGTTCTTGGCCTCGGCTTCCGGGCCAGGCGTCGGTGCGGCAAGCGACAGCTCTACCATGAGGGCGGGTTCGTCGCTGGCGCTGCTGCCGGCCATGCCGGCGAGTAGAAGGGGAACAAGGAACAGCCCATGCAACGCAAGCGACAACGCCAGCGACACACGCGGACCGCGTGTCGCTGGCGCCGGCAGTCGCTCGGCGGAGAGGGCCGCCGGGACTACCATCGTGCCGTGAGGTTGACGCCGAAGTAGCGGCCGGGCTGCGCGTAGAGATCGAGCTGCTGGTTCGTCGATGCGAGCCCGATCACATCCGCGGCATTCCAGTACTTCGCGTTGGTGATGTTGAAGACGCCGGCATTGAGCTTGATGGCGTCCTTGAAGGTGTAGCCGATCGTGGCGTCGAGGTTGAAGTAAGCCGGGGTCTGGAAATAGGTCGGGTTGCTGACCTGGCTGTGCTGCGCGGTCATCGTGCCGATGATCTGGGCGACGATGCCGTTGCTGGAGGTGTAGCGAATGCGTGCCTGGCTGGCCCAGGGAGCTACCGAATCGACAGGCTGGTTGGTGTTCGTGTCGGTGCCTTGTGCGAAGGCCGTCCAGCCGAGCACCGACCAGTTGTCGTTGAAGCGATATTCGCCGCGCGCTTCGATGCCCCAGATCGTGACGTTGCTGAGGTTCTTGTACTGGAAGAGAGTGACCGGGCCGTTCATGCCGACCGCGACCGATTCCAGGAAATTGTTGTAGAAGTTCGCGAAGCCGGTGAGCTGCCAGCTCGACCCGTCGGCATACTTGCCGCGCATGCCGACTTCAAAGCTGTTGGCGGTCTCGGGCTTCAGGTTCGGGTTGGGCAGGATCTGGTAGAACGCTGCCGCGTTGGTGAAGCCGAAGTTGGCGTTGTCGTATGGCGGCGCACGGAAGCCCGTCGCGTACTGGAAGTATCCCGAATAAATGTCCGAGAAGTGATAGAGCAGGCCGAGCTTGGGCGAGGCCGACACATAGGTGCTGGCCGTCGGGATCATGTTGAGGGCAGCGCCGGTTGAGTTCCAGAAGTAGCGGTCTGGATTAGGATTCAGGCTGTAGTAGTCGAGCCTGACGCCCGGCGTGATCTTGAGCCGGCCGCCCAGGGCGCTGATCTCGTCCTGCACGTAGATGCCGGCCTGAATGGTCGTCGAGTCCGGGAAGTTTTTGTTGGGATAGGTTTCGCCGCCCACGTTCTGGGTGCGCGCGCCGGTCGCCAGCGTGATCTGCCAACGGTCGCGCGGCCGGGTGGTCGTCGTGTAGGCGAAGCTCAGGCCATAGGTGAAGTGGTTGTCGGTGTTGCCGATCTTGGCGTTGCTGTGCATCTGCAGCTCGCCGCCCCAGACGTTCTGCGTGTAGTAGAACTGCGAGGTGCGGGCATTGGTCGGCACGGCGCTGTTGGTGGCGCCGCGCAGCTGATAGGTGTCGGCCTGCATGTAGACCGAGTTGAAGTAGGCCAGCAGGCTGAGATTATCGATGAAGCCGATCGGGGCGTCGTGCTGCCACTGCGCGCTGATGCGGTAGGTGTTGGTGTAGTCCTGGCCCCATTCGTCGAAGACACGGGCGAACAGGGACGGGAACGTGCCGGTGCCGGAAAGCACCTGCGTGCTCTGCTTGCCCTGCGTGTAGCTGCCGGTGACGCGGATCGTGTCGACCTCGGTCGGCCGGAACACCGCCTTGGCGAAGAAGTCGTTGCTGTAGAAGCTCGTCGGATTGGGAGCGATGGAGCTTTGTGCCGGCGTGTACTCGTGGCCGTCGCGCCGCGTGTACATGCCCATGAACTCGAAATCGCCGGCCCGGACGGCGCCCGTGAACGTCTCGGCAAACTGGAGGTTGGCGCCGCTATAGGCCGCCTTGACGCTGCCGTAGATATTCCGGCCTTCCTTCAGGTAGTCGCTGGGGTCCTTGGTCGTGTAGGCCACCACGCCGCCGATCGCGTCGGAGCCGTAGAGTGCCGAGGCCGGTCCGCGGACGATTTCGACCCGCTTGATGTCTTCGAGGTCGGGCTGCTCGCGCGAATAGGTGCCGGCGCCCGTATTGCTGTCGGGAAAGTCGGGCTGGCGCATGCCGTCGACCATGAGCAACACGCGGTTGCCGCCGATGCCGCGAATGACGAAGTTCTGAAAACCTGCGCGCGTCGGGTTGTTGCCGACCGTGACGCCCGGCTCGTTGCGCACGAGGTCGCGGACGTCCTGCATGTTCTCGCGGTCGATTTCCTCGGTCGTGATGACCGAGACGGTCGCCGGGACGTCTTCGAGCGGGCGACGGCTGCGCATCGCCGCGGTGGTGACGGCGTCGAGCTGGGTGGGGATTGCTTGCGGAGCAGTCGGGGCCGCCGTCGGGATCTGGACTTGCGCCTGGGTCTGATTCGGGGATGCTGGCGTGAGGGGCTTCGGGTTGATCGGCGAGGGTTGCGGCGTCGTTTGCGCCGAGGCAGGCACGGCAAGCGTGCCGCCGATGGCTGTCGTCGCCATCAGTGCATAGAGAAGCGTACGGATCGTCATAAGCCAGGTCCCCAAAACAGAAAAAGGACGCCTGGCTGGCTTGCTCCCCCAACAGGAGCGGCGGGCTGGGCAGTTTGACCGAGGAGGGATGGCCCCTCGGGGTCTCGTTACTTGGTGAGAATGAGCTTGTTGGAGGCGGTGACGCGCAGGCGGTACGTTTCCGTTCCGTGGCGGATGATCAGCTCCCGCTGACCGCTCATCAGGGCCACGCTTTCCACGACCGCCATCCCCAAGTCTCGCGCGCCCGAAGCCGGTCGTTCCTGCTCGCCTTCTGTCGACTGCACAGGATGCGTGATCTGCGCCATACGCCTCTCATCCCCTTTTGAGTTGCGATTGACTCTCAATTGCATAGACTGTGATTTCTGTCAACGGTCTTCAACAGGCGGAGAAACCATGGAAAGCGCGCAGGATCAGGGGCTTAGCACCGTGCAACGCGACCCGAAGCCGGGCTGCGGCCGTCCCGGCTGTGCCTGTGCGCTGCCCGTCAGCGAACGCTTCGTCCTCTGGGCGCTTCGCCAGTGGCATCAGGATCGCGCACTTCCCGGCGAAGGCTCGATTCTCCATCGCGGTTTCAAGGTTGCCGGCCTCCTGGAGGCGCTGCCCGACTTCGCCATTGCCATGGATGCCTTCCTGTTCGGTGCGCGCCGCGCCATCGAGATCCATGTGCCGACCTGCTCGGGCGTGAGCCGCGACGAGGCGGTGCTCGTCGCGCTGTGCGGCCTCGCGCAGGGCGATTTCGACGGCCCGCTGCTGGCGTCGCTCGACGCGATGATGGTGCCCACGGCGTCGCGCGTGGCGGCCGTGCGGCTCAAGACCTTCGCCACGGCCTTGTCGAGTGCGGGGCTGCGGCTTGCGCCGATGCCCGGCGACGCCGGCGGGAGGCTCAATTGACCGCGCCCATGCCCGACCGTCTCGCGGACCTGCAGCACGCGATGCGGGTGATTGCCGACGCCGTCGAGGGGCTGCCCGAGGAATGCCGCGATCTCGCCGGCAACGCGTTGCTCAACATCGCCGCCGAAGCGGTGACGCAGGACGTAGGCTGCACCGAGGCCGGCCGCATCTTCGCCCGTCTTGCCGACCTGCTGTCGCGTGGCCTGCAGCCGCCGGTCGCCGACGCGATCCCGCTCAGCGGCTTCGATGCGTGACGGCGGCCGGATCGCAGCGCTCTGCGACGAGTACGGCGGCGCGACGTGCCTGGCGAGCGGAGGATCGTCAGATCTCGATGCGACTGCCGAGTTCGACGACGCGGTTGGCGGGCAGGCCGAAGAAGTCGCCGGCGCTGGCGGCAAAACGCGACTGCGTCAGGAAGAGCTTGCGCTGCCAGCGGGGTAGCAGCGGCTTGCTCGATGCCGTGAAGCTGTTGCGGCCAACGAAATAGGAGGTGCGCATCGGATCGAACGGCAGCCCCTTGTCGGCCAGCCGCTCGAGGTCGCGCGGCACTTCGGGCTGCTCCATGAAGCCGTAGCGCAGCACGATACGGTGGACACCCTTGCCGAGATGGGTGATCTGACTGCGATTCTCCGGCGCGACGTACGGGATGTCCGGCACTTCCACGGTAAGCAACGCGACATGCTCGTGCAGCACTTCGTTGTGCTTGAGATTGTGGAGCAGGCAACGCGGCGCATTGCCGGAAAAAGCCGTCAGATAGACCGCCGTGCCCTGAGGGCGATGGAGGCGGCCGGGATTGATGCTGCCGAGCAGGGCTTCCAGCGGCAGCGACTCTTCGCGTTCGCGCTGGGCGACGGCGATCCGTCCCCGGAGCCAGCTCCACATGGCGAGGAACATCGCCGTCGCGATGACCAGCGGCACCCAGCCGCCGTCGAGGAACTTCAGCATGTTGGCCGACAGCAGCGAGGTGTCGATCACGATGAACAGGCCGAATACCGGAATCGAGAACTGCCACGGCCATTTCCAGGCGCGAACAGCCAGGGCGAACACCAGCACGCTGGTCACCAGCATGGTGCCGGTGACGGCGATGCCGTAGGCAGCGGCGAGATTGCTCGACGACTTGAAGGCCAGCACCAGGACGACGATGCCGGCGAGCTGCAGCCAGTTGACGGCGGGCAGGTAGACCTGGCCGAACTCGCTGGCCGAGGTGTGCTCGATATGGATGCGCGGGCTGAGGCCGAGCAGCGAAGCCTGCGTGGCCATCGAGAAAGCGCCGGAGATCGTGGCCTGCGAGGCGATCACCGTTGCGGCCGTCGCCAGGCCGACCAACGGATAGAGCGCCCAGTCCGGCGCCAGCAGGAAGAACGGATTGGCGATCGCGGAGGGATCGGCCAGCAGCAGGGCGCCCTGGCCATAGTAGTTGACCAGCAGCGCCGGCAGCACGAGCGCGAGCCAGGCCATCCGGATCGGCTTGGCGCCGAAATGGCCCATGTCGGCGTAGAGCGCTTCCGCGCCTGTCACCGCAAGGGTGACCGCCCCCAGCGCCAGGAAGGCGACGAAGCCATTCTCGCGCGTGAAGGCCACCGCGTGGTGGGGCGAAAGAGCCGCCAGCACACCGGGATTGTCGACAAGCTGGCGGATGCCGAGGGCGAACAGGACGACAAACCAGAGCAGGGTGATCGGCCCAAACCAGCGACCGACGCCCGCCGTCCCGAAGCGCTGGACGGCGAACAGCCCGCACAGCACACCGAGCGCGATGGGCAACACCAGGGGCTGGAGGGCCGGCGCGGCGACGTTCAAGCCCTCGACCGCACTCAACACCGAGATGGCGGGCGTGAGCAGGCAATCGCCATAGAAGAGAGCAGCGCCTGCGATGCCGAGCATGAGGTAGATCCGGCGCCGCCGTTCCGGGATGTTGCTCTGACGCGACACCAGGGCCATCAGCGCCAGCACGCCGCCTTCGCCCTTGTTGTCGGCGCGCATCACCACGCCGACATATTTCACCGTGACGATCAGGATCAGCGCCCAGGTGATCAGCGACAGGATGCCCAGTACGTTCTCCGGCGTCGGGTGGATGCCGGTGTACTCGCTGAAGCACTCCTTGACCGTATAGAGCGGGCTGGTGCCGATATCGCCGAAGACGACCCCGAGTGCAGCGAGTGTGAGTGCGGCCGCGCGCTTGTTGCCGGCGGGCTGCCCCGACGAACCATTGGCCGTCATGCTGATCGTCTCTCCCCCACCCGCCGTGCTCCCTGGCCGATGATTGATCCTACGCGTGAATTCCCCGACGCTGCAGCACCGAAATGCGACGATTGGAGGAAACGATGGCCGAGAGCGAAAACTACCGGAAGGGCAGCCAAATCAGGTCCGAGTTGATGGGCGAGAAGTATGCCGCCGAGATGGCCAAATCGGTCTACGACGACCCGATGATGAGGAAGTTCGGCGATTATGCCCGAGAGGCGGTCTTCGGCATGCTGTGGTCCCGGCCCGGCCTCGACCTCAAGACACGGGCGCTGATCTGCGTCATCTCTGATACGGCCCAGGCACGCTGGCCGGAGCTGGCCATCCATCTGCGGATGGCCCGCCGCCAGGGCTGGACCGAGGACGAATTGTCGGAGGCGCTGATGCATCTTTGCGGCTATATCGGCCTCCCGTCGGTGCGCGAGGCCATGCTCACCGCCAAGGAAGTGTTCGAGGAACTGCGCAAGGAAGGCTGAGTGCGATGGTGCTGATGACGACAAGCGACCTGCCGCTCGAACGGATCGCCCGCGGCAAGGTGCGCGATGTCTACGCCGTGGACGGCGACCGGCTGCTGCTGGTCGCGACCGACCGGGTGAGCGCCTACGACGTGGTGATGGCCGAGCCCATCCCGCAGAAGGGCGCCGTGCTGACCCAGGTCAGCGCCTGGTGGTTCCGTCAGCTGGGTGGCCTCGTCAGCCACCACATGATCTCGGCCGACGCCGACGAGATCGTCGCGGCGATGCCGGCGCTCAAGGGCCATCGCGACGAGATCGCCGGCCGCGCCATGCTCTGCAAGCGCGGCACGGTGTTTCCCATCGAATGCGTCGTGCGCGGCTACATCACGGGTTCGGCCTGGCGTGAATATGCCAAGACCGGAACCCTGGCCGGCGAGACGCTGCCGGCAGGCCTGCAGGAAAGCGGCCGGCTCGATCCGCCGATCTTCAGTCCGGCGACCAAGGCCGAGAGCGGCCACGACGAGAACATCACCATTGCGCAGATGAAGAAGGTGCTGGGTGCCGACGTCACCGCCGAGCTCGAACGGCTGACGCGTCTGGTCTACACCAAAGGCCGCGACGTGGCGTTGAAGCAGGGCATCATCATCGCCGACACCAAGTTCGAGTTTGGTCGTACCCAGTCGGGCGAGATCCTGCTGATCGACGAGGTGATGACTCCCGACAGTTCGCGATTCTGGCCGGCCGATGGCTATGCGCCCGGCAGGCCGCAGCCCAGTTTCGACAAGCAGCCGCTGCGCGACTGGCTCGACGTCGAGCGTCACGCCGGCCGCTGGAACGGCGAGGCGCCGGCGCCACGGCTGCCGGCCGAGGTCGTCGAGGCGACCAGCAAGCGCTATCTCGAAGCCTATCGGCGGCTGACCGGCGCCGATCTCGTCGTGTCGTGACGGCCGACAAGGATTGGCGGGCGATCAATCGCGCCAATTGGGACGAGCGGGTCGGCGTCCACCTCAAGGCGCCGGGCTACGACCTGGCGCCCTTGCGCGCCGGTCGCGGCCGGCTGAATGCCATCGAGGAAACCGAGCTCGGCGACGTAAGCGGGCTCGAAGTGCTGCACCTGCAATGCCATTTTGGCGCCGACACGCTTTCGCTCGCCCAGCGCGGCGCCAGGGTGACCGGCCTCGATTTTTCCGAGCCGGCGATTGCTGCGGCACGTGACCTCGCCGACGAGCTGGGCCTGGCGGATCGGGTGCGCTTCGTCTGCGCCGATCTCTACGATGCGCCGCGGGCGGTGGACAGGGCGGAGGCCTTCGACCTCGTCTATGTCACCTGGGGCACGACGTGCTGGCTGCCGGATATCAGGCGCTGGGCCGCGATCGTTGCGCAGTTCCTGAAGCCCGGCGGCCGGCTCTACTATGCCGACGGTCATCCGTCGGCCTATGTGTTCGACAACGAGACGAAGCTGCCGGACGGGATGCCGGGCTATTTCGCGCCGTACTTCCAGCGCGACCCGCTCGTCATGAACGACGGCTTCGACTACGCCGATCCCGATGCCCGGCTGGTGAATGCGACCAACGTGAGCTGGATGCATTCGCTCTCCGGCATCCTTGGCGGCCTCATCGACGCCGGCCTGTCGCTCGACTGGCTGCACGAGCACGCGCAGGTGCCGTGGCAGATGTTCCATATTCTGGTGAAGCGCGACGACGGCGACTGGCACTGGCCAGACAAGCCCTGGCTGCCGCTCGCCGTCTCGCTGCAGGCAAGCCGGCGCTAGGTGCGCTTCGGCAGAGTGAAGCGCGCGTCGCGCAGCTTCTTTTCCAGAACGGGGATGCCCGCCGCATAGTTGCCCTTGGCGCACTCGTCCATCGCCACGCTCGCGGTGACGTCGGGGAAGAGCTGGCCGTTGCCCTGGCCGCTCAGGTAGCGGCGGTAGAGGCTGGACAGGTCGGCGCAGTAGGAAGCGTCGTCGGCGATTGCTGCCGACGGCGCCAGAAACGGGGCGAAGAGGATCGCCGGAAGAAGCAGAAGCTTGCGGGACATGTCGCGGTCCTACGCCGCGGTCACAGGCCCCGCAAGCATCGCTTGCTTCACCTTAGTGCGTGTCGCGGGCAGCCCGCTGGCTGCGCTGCAGGAACTGCTCGCGCACCCACAGGAAGAGGGCGACGAACGGCAGCCAGCCGATCCAGCGCAGACCTTCGATGAAGTATTCGCCCTGGCTGCTGGCCATCAGATAGTCGATCTGCACCTTCCAGACGGTGCCGGCGACTTCGAACGCCAGCATCCAGAGCAGCAGTGCCGGCAGCACGACCACCAGCGGCTTCATATGTGCCGGCAGCCGTTCGCTGTACCAGGGGGCGAGGGAGATCGAGAAGATCAGCACCGCGATCACCAGCTTGGTTGCCGGATGGGTTTCGAACCACGAGGCCAGGAACGGCTCGCGGACGATCATCCCGTAGGCCGTCCAGGCCAGGACCGCGCCGCCCAGCAGGATGACCGACGGATAACGATCCACCAGCTTGATCACCAGCTTGCTGCCCCAGACGATGATCGGCACGCTGATGGCGAGGCCCAGCACGATCAGCAGGATGCTGCCGTGCGCGGCGCCGCCGATCGCCAGGACGTTGTCGACGCCCATGACCGCATCCGCGATCACGATGGTGCGGACCGCGCCCGCGAAGGTCGTGGCCGGCTTGGCGAGGTGGCTCTCCTCATGGCCGCCGCCCTCGGGGGTCAGCAGCTTGCGGGCGATCCAGACGAGCGCCAGGCCGCCGGCGAGCATGAAGCCCGGTACGGCCAGGATGTAGACCACGATGATCGCCATGAAGGCGCGGATGGCGATCGCGCCGAAGGTGCCCCAGAAGATGACCTTGTTCTGGCTCTCCTTGGGCAGGTTGCGCGCGACCAGTCCGATGATGAGGGCGTTATCGCCCGCCAGCACCAGGTCGATCAGAACAATAGCGAGTAGGGCCGACAGGAATGCGGCCGAAAAGAAATCGGTTTCCACGAGAAGTCTCCAACAACGAGTAGGCGTAAATCACCGCCCCCGCGAGGGGCGGCGGCGCTTTCAGTCCGTTGTCAGAACTTGATCGGCACTTTCTCGGCGTCCTGCGGCGGCGCAGACTCGAGCGGCTTGAAGAAGGCGCCGACGACGATGCGCAACACCATGATGCCCGCCGCCAGCGTGCTGCCAGCGAGAAAGAGCTGCAGCAGGTGCCAGTGTCGCATCGCCAGCACCGAGAACTCGCCACTCAGGTCGAACAGGGCATATTCGAAACCCAGTTCGCCAAACAGGGACGGATCGACGGAATCGCCGAAGGCGGACAGGATCATGCACATCACCACCGAGGCGACAAAGAGCTCGCCGCTCGGCGACACGGTCCGGACGGCATTGGCCGCACGGTGCGATCGGTGAATTAGACGCATGATTCCGCCAATTTCCTGTCAGGACGGCTGGAGATCAAGGCTAAAGCGACACGACCGTTCCGAATTGTCGCAGCTCCGAGGTCAGATATTGATACGCCGCAGCCTCAATGCGTTTCCGATCACACTGACTGAACTGAGCGCCATGGCGGCTGCCGCAATGATGGGGGAGAGCAAAATTCCGAACAGCGGATAGAGAATGCCCGCGGCGATCGGAACGCCCGCGGCGTTGTAGACGAAAGCGAAGAACAGGTTCTGGCGGATGTTCGCCATCGTCGCCTCCGACAGCCGCCGGGCGCGGACGATGCCCATCAGGTCGCCCTTGAGCAGCGTGACGCCGGCACTTTCGATGGCGACGTCGGTGCCTGTCCCCATGGCGATGCCGACTTCGGCCGCGGCCAATGCCGGTGCGTCGTTCACCCCGTCCCCAGCCATGGCGACGATTCGGCCCTCGCGGCGCAGCTTCTCGATCACGGCGCTCTTCTGGTCGGGCAGCACTTCGGCCTCGACTTCGGCGATGCCGAGCCGCCGCGCTACGGCCTCCGCGGTGGTGCGGTTGTCGCCGGTCAGCATGACCACGCGCACCTTCTCCGCCGCCAGGGCCCGCAACGCTTCGGGCGTCGTCTCCTTCACCGGATCGGCAATGGCCAGCACGGCAGCGGCCCTGTCGTCGATTCCCAGAAAGATCGCCGTTGCGCCTTCGCCGCGCTGCCGCTCGGCCTCGCGTTCGAGGTCCGCCGTGTCGATACCCTGCTCGCCGAGGAAGCGCGAATTGCCCAGCACGATCCTGTGACCCTCGACCGTACCCAGCGCCCCCTTGCCGGTCGGCGAGTCGAAACCGGACACGGACGGCAGCGAGATATTACGTTCGCGCGCGGCGGCGACGATCGCCAGCGCCAGCGGATGTTCGCTGGCGGTTTCGACGGCTGCCGCAAGACGCAGGGCCTCGTCCTCGGCGATGCCGGTGGCCGGCACGATCGACACCAGCTTGGGCTTGCCTTCGGTCAGGGTGCCGGTCTTGTCGACGACCAGCGTATCGATGCGCTCCATGCGTTCCAGCGCTTCGGCGTTCTTGATCAGCACGCCCGCCTGGGCGCCGCGGCCGACGCCGACCATGATCGACATCGGCGTTGCCAGACCCAGGGCGCAGGGGCAGGCGATGATCAGCACCGTCACTGCCGCGACGAGGCCGAAGGCCAGTTTCGGTTCGGGGCCGAAGACGGCCCACGCGGCGAAGGCCACGAGGGCGATGACGATGACGATGGGAACGAAATAGCCCGAGACCTGGTCGGCCAGGCGCTGGATCGGCGCGCGGCTGCGCTGGGCTTCGGCGACCATCTGCACGATGCGCGACAGCATGGTGTCGCGGCCGACCTTTTCGGCGCGCAGGACGAAGCTGCCTGTCGTGTTCAGCGTGCCCGCGATCACCTTGGCGCCTTGCTCCTTGGTGACCGGCATGGATTCGCCGGTGACCATCGATTCGTCGAGCGACGAGCGGCCCTCGATCACTTCGCCATCGACCGGCACCTTCTCGCCGGGCCGTACGCGCAGGCGGTCGCCGACCGACACGATATCGAGGGCGATTTCCTCGTCCGTGCCGTCGTCCTTCAGCCGGCGCGCCGTCTTGGGCGCAAGATTGAGCAAGGCCTTGATCGCGCCCGACGTCTGTTCGCGGGCCCGCAGTTCGAGCACCTGGCCCAGCAGGACCAGGACGGTGATCACGGCCGCGGCCTCGAAATAGACAGCGACCGTGCCGTCGGCGCCGCGGAAGGCTGGCGGGAAGAGGCCGGGAAGGGCGATGGCCACGACGCTGTAGGCCCAGGCGACGCCGGTGCCCATCGCGATCAGGGTGAACATGTTGAGGTTGCGCGTCTTGAGCGACTGCCAGCCGCGCACGAAGAAAGGCCAGCCGGCCCACAACACGACCGGCGTCGCCAGGGCGAATTGCAGCCAGCTCGAGAGCTTCTGGCCGATCAGCATGTGCAGGCCGGTGAGGTGGCCGCCCATCTCCAGGACCACGACGGGAACGGCGAGTACGAGACCGACCCACAGGCGCCGCGTCATGTCGGTCAGCTCTTCGCTGGGGCCGCCATCGAGCGAGACTTCGGCCGGCTCCAGGGCCATGCCGCAGATCGGGCAGCTTCCGGGGCCGACCTGTCGGATCTCCGGGTGCATGGGGCAGGTGAAGATCGTACCGGGCGCGACCGGAGCCTGTGGCGTCTCGGCCGGCTTCAGGTAGCGCAGCGGCTCCGCCGTGAATTTCCGCAGGCACTTGGGGCTGCAGAAATAGTAGGTCTTGCCGTCGTGCGCCGTCGTGTGTTTGGCCGTGGCAATCTTCACCGTCATGCCGCAGACGGGATCCGTCGCCGTCCTGTCGGCGCCATGGGGATGGTGATGGCCAGGCTGACAGCAATCGTGTTCCATGACTTGCGATCTATACCCTGCGGGGGTATATTTCAAGCCATGGACGAAAAACTCAAGAAGTCGCAGCTGGCGCGGCTCAGCCGCATTGAAGGCCAGGTGCGCGGCGTCGCCCGCATGATCGAGGAAGATCGCTACTGCATCGACGTGATCACGCAGGTCCGCGCCGTGCGTGCCGCCCTCGATAAAGTCGAGCAGGAAACGCTCGGCGACCATCTGCGGCATTGCGTGGCGCATGCCTTTCATGCGGGTTCGACGCGTGAACGGCAGACCAAGATCGACGAGCTGCTGGAAGTCCTCGACAATCGGCGTCGCTGACCTGGATGCAGGCCTATACCCTGCAGGGGTAAGGTGCCTGTCAAGTTCGGCAGTGCGATTGACAAGAGCGGAGACGACGGACATTTTGTACGCCATGCGGCTGGCCAGTCCTCTGAACCTCCTGATGCGAGTTCTGTTCCTCGCGGCGGTCGGATTCGTCGTGGCTGCGGGAACGGCCTCGGCCCATGAAGGCCGCCACGATGGGCGTTCAGCCGGTTCGTCTTACTCCGAGCCGTCGGCCCATCATTCGCACGATCAGCAGAGTGCGACAGAGCACCAGGCTTCGTCCGATGAAGCGGGCAAGATCGATGGCGATGCCGCCCCCTGTCCCAGGGATCAGGCGCCGGATCACGCGTCGAACAACTGCTGCAACATCGCCTGCCATGCCGCCCTCGCGGCCACGCCGGTGGATTCCATCGGGACCCTGCAGGTTCACGGTCCTCGTATCATCGGCCTGACCGATCTGCTCATCGGCCGCTTGAGCGGCCGTACCGAACGACCTCCCAAACTCGGCTGACCTGAGTACGCGCTGAAGGCGCGTGTCTGGTCGTGAGTTTTTGGATTCGTCCGTTCAGACACCCGATCTGCGCGAACTCAGGTGATCTCCACGCCGCATGAGCGGCCGGAGCGCGACTGCCTGTCTGTCGGTCAACCTTGGTTCGGATCGTCTGCTATGAAGTTTCTGCCATCCCTGGCGCTCGCTTTTGGCGTTGCCGCCTGCAATTCGCCGCCTCTGGAGGAGCTGTCGCCGACCGGGCCGACCAGCCCCGAGGCTCCCATCGTCGCCATGCCGGATAAGCCGGTCATGGCTGGAACGGCGCCGCATGCGCCGGTCGGCCTGAAGCCCTGGCGCGAGCTGAACGACGGCGTCGCGCCTGGTGCGGGGCGGACGCCATGACCGTGCTTTCCAAGGTTACGGCCACGGTTCTCGTCGGCCTGCTGGCGGGCGGTTGCGCGAAGTTCACGGCGGATGGCGGCATGTCGCCCGTTGCCGACAATGTGCGCCGCGAGATCGGCAAGGATACTGTCAAACTTTCCTCGGCCGAAGCGACGCAGCGGGCTCGCGAGCGTGTGCAGGCGTTGCTGTCCGAGCCGTTGAGCGAGGATACGGCGGTCCAGATTGCCCTCCTCAACAATCGCGGCTTGCAGGCCGCCTACAACGACCTCGGCATCTCCGAGGCGGAGTACGTCCAGGCGACCCTGCCGCCCAATCCGGCGCTCACCGTATCGCGGGTCTTCGGCCCCAGCGGCTTTGCCGAGGTCGGCTTCCAGCTCGTCGGCAATCTGCTGGCTTTCGCCACGCTGCCGCGCAAGTCCGAGATCGCGAAGCGCGAGTTCGAGGAAGCCCGCTATCGCGCCGTTGCCACGACGTTGAGCCTGTCGGTGGATGCCCGGCGCGCCTATGTGCGGGCGGTGGCGGCCCGCCAGCAGCTCGTGCTGCTCGAACAGGCCCGTCAGACCGCCGACGCCTCGGCCAACATGATGAAGCAGCTGGGCGAGACCGGCGCCGCCAACAAGCTCGATCAGGCGAGGGTCACGACCTTCTATGCCGAACTGAGCGCCCAGGTCGCGCAGGCGCGGCTTGCCGAGAAGCGCGAACGGGAAGCGCTCAATCGCATCATGGGCCTGTGGGGCAGCGATCTCGACTACAAGCTGCCGTCGAGACTGCCGGTCCTGCCGGCCGCGCCCGACAACCTGGCCGACGTCGAGGTCGAGGCCATGCGGCGAAGGGTCGACCTGATCATCCTGCGCTACGAGATCGTGACCCTGGCCAAGTCGGTCGGGTTCGTCGAAGCCACGCGCTACATGTCCTTCCTCGAGCTCGGCCTGGGTTATCGCAACGAACTCGAGACCAACGACGAGGGCAAGCAATCGTCGAAGAACCGCTACGGTCTGGAACTCGGCATCGTCATTCCCGTCTTCGACACCGGCGAGGCGCGGGTCACGACGGCGCGCGAGATCTACATGCGGGCGATCAACCGGCTCACCGAACGGTCGGTGAATGCGCGGTCGGAAGCGCGCCTTGCCTATTCGACCTATCGCGCGACCTACGACATCGCGCGCTACTACCAAACGCGCATCCTGCCTCTGCGCCGGCAAATCTCTTCGGAGGTCCTGCTGCGCTACAACGGCATGCTGGTCGATGTCTTCGAAGTCCTCGTCGAGGAGCGCGACCGCATCTCCGCCAATGTCGCGGCGTTGAACGCGTTGCGCGATTTCCACCTCGCCATCGCCGACCTGCAGGCGGCATTGATCGTCGGCGGAACCGTGCCGCCCTCCGGCGTCATCAACACCACCCCACCCCCCGAAACCCTGCCGCTCGGCCTCTGATCAGGGAGCAGACCATGACTCTTTCAAGACGCGATCTCGTCGGGGCTTCGGGCCTTGCCCTGCTGGGCGCCACCGCAATCAGCGGACGCGCACAGGCGCAGTCGATCCCCGAGGCGCCCCGGGTGACGACCAACACCATGCAGCCGCCGCTCTATCCGACGAGCGGACCGGACTACCAGCCGGTAGTGACCCTGAACGGCTGGACGCTGCCGTGGCGGCAGAACGGCGATTGGAAGGAATTCCATCTCGTCGCCGAGCCGGTGGAGCGCGAGATGGCGCCCGGCATGATCGCCCGGCTGTGGGGCTACAACGGCCAGAGCCCCGGCCCGACCATCGAGGCGGTGGAGGGCGACAAGGTGCGGATCTTCGTCACCAACCACCTGCCCGAGCACACGACCATCCACTGGCACGGCCAGCTCCTGCCCTGTGGCATGGATGGAGTCGGCGGGCTCACGCAGCCGCACATCAAGCCCGGCAAGACCTTCGTCTACGAGTTCGAACTGATGAAGAGCGGGACGTTCATGTACCACCCGCATGCCGACGAGATGGTGCAGATGGCGATGGGCATGATGGGCTTCTTCGTGGTCCATCCGCGCGATCCCAAGCTGCACCGGGTCGACCGCGACTTCGTGTTCCTGCTCTCCGCCTACGACATCGAGCCGGGCAACTATGTCCCGAAGGTCGCGGAGATGACCAACTTCAACATGTGGACCTTCAATACCCGGGTCTTTCCGGGCATCGATCCGCTGGTCGTGGCCAAGGGCGATCGCGTGCGCGTGAGGGTCGGCAACCTCACCATGACCAACCATCCGATCCACATGCATGGCTACGACTTCGAGGTGACGTGCACCGATGGCGGCTGGGTGCGACCGGAGGCACGCTGGCCCGAAGTCACCATCGACATCCCGGTCGGCGGCATGCGGGCCTACGAGTTCGACGCGATCTATCCCGGCGACTGGGCGCTCCATTGCCATAAGTCGCACCATACGATGAACGCGATGGGGCACGACCTGCGGACGTTCATCGGCGTCAACAAGCGCACCTTCGCGCGACAGATGAAGCAGCTCGTGCCGGACTACATGCCGATGGGCAGCGCCGGCATGGCCGACATGGGCGAGATGGAGATGCAGCTCCCCGACAACACCTTGCCCATGATGACGGGTTTCGCGCAGTTCGGCGCCGTCGAGATGGGCGGCATGTTCACCGTGCTGAAGGTCCGCGAGGGGCTGGCGGCCGGCGATTACAAGGATCCCGGCTGGTACCAGCATCCGCCCGGCACGGTCGCCTGGGAATGGAAGGGGCCTGTGCCGGCGACGACGCGGGCGCCCGTTCCGGCGACCGGCGCCGCTCCCGCGGCAAAACCCGGCGAGACACTGCGTGTCGTCAAGCCGAACGGCCACGGCAATCACAAATAATGTTCAGCAAGGAGGCAACGATGAAACTTCTCGCTTTGCTCGCGACCGGAGTCGCGGCGACTGCGCTCTCGACGGCGACCTGGGCCGATCCCGGCCACAGCCATGGCGGCGAGACGGCCTATGGCAAACCCGGCGACCCCAAGAAGCCGGCGCGCATCGTCCAGGTCGTGATGCGCGAGTCCGACGGCAAGATGCTGTTCCAGCCCGACACGCTCACGGTGCGCCGCGGCGAGCAGGTCCGCTTTCAGCTGCGCAACAACGGTGTCCTCGACCACGAGTTCGTGGTCGGCACCGTCGAAGAGAATCTCAAGCACATGAAGGAAATGGAGAAGAACCCCGACATGGAGCACGACGATCCCAACGCGAAGCGTCTGAAACCGAAGGGAACCGGCGAGATCGTCTGGCAGTTCACCAAGGCGGGCAAGTTCGACTTTTCGTGCCTGATCCCCGGCCATCGCGAGGCCGGCATGTTCGGCACCATCACTGTCCAGTAGAGGAGCGTCCGATGATCAGAATGTTCGTATCGGCCATGGTTGCCGTGTTGCTGGCTGCGGGAACGGCTTTCGCCGGGAATCCTTCGGTGAGCGGCGAGGTCGTGAAGGTCGACAAGGCGGCGGCCAAGATCACGCTGAAGCATGCGCCCATCAAGAATCTCGACATGGACGCAATGACCATGGTCTTCCGCGTGGCCGATCCGGCCATGCTCGACAAGGTCAAGGCCGGCGACAAGGTCAAGTTCGAGGCCGACCGCGTGAACGGCGCCATCACCATCACCTCGATGGACAAGAGCAAGTGAGCCGGTCTCTGGCAGCGGTGGCGATGGCCGCCACTGCCTGGGCCGCGGCCGACACGGCAAGCGCGAGCGACCGCGAGCTTCGGGTGGTCCTCGACCGGCTGGGCTGCAGCCCGGCGAGGATCGTGGCGAAGCAAATGTCCGCTGCGGTCACGCTCCACGAGGTGACCTGCCGCGGCTCCGGTCGCGTCGTGCAGGTCGCTTGTCTCGAACAGGAATGCTGGCCGCAGATCGCCCCGCGCGACGACAGGCCGGGCGAAAAGGAAGAAGGCCAGTAACATGCGACGGGTTTGGAAAATATCGGCGGTCGCCGGCATCGCCGCGATTGCAGCGGGGACACTCTATGGCGTCCTCGGGGCGACGGACGGTCTCCGGATCGACCCGACCGACCGGCGCCAGACGGAGACGGGCCGGCGTCTCTACGCCGAAGCCTGCGCCTCCTGCCACGGCGCCAACCTGGAGGGCCAGCCCAACTGGCAGAAGCGGTTGCCCAACGGCCGGCTGCCCGCGCCACCGCACGATGCGTCGGGCCACACCTGGCATCATCCCGACATCGACCTGTTCCGCACGACCAAGCTCGGCCCGGCCGCCTATCCGCCACGCTACGAGACCGACATGCCGGCGTTCGGCGGGCAGCTCAGCGACGCCGACATCGCGGCCATCCTCGCCTACATCAAGAGCACCTGGCCGCCCGAGATCCGCGCCCGGCACGATCGCATCAATGCCGTGCGGGGCGACGGGCGGTAACGCTCGCTACTGCGGCTCGATCCGCGCAATCTTCACATACTCGGCCCACTTGGCGCGCTCGTCGCGGTCCTGCTGGGCGCACTGCTCCAGGGTGAGCGCGCGCGAGTTGAGGGCGAACTCCTCGGCCAGGCGTTTGGCGATTTCGGGCGAGGTGATCGCCTCGTTGATCAGCGTGTTCAGGCGCTCCTGAACAGGTTTGGGCGTGGCCTTCGGCACCGCGATGGCCAGGAAGCCCGTGCTGGTGAAGCCGGGGAAGGTCTCCGACAGGGTCGGCAGGTCGGGATAGAGCGGGCTGCGCGCGGGCAAGGTAACGGCGAGCGGCCGTGCCTTGTCGGCCACGACCTGGCTGCGACCGGCCGTGAGATCGACGAACATGAACTGGATGCTGCCGGCATAGAGGTCGTTCCAGGCGGTGCCGATGGCCTTGTAGGCGACGCCCTGCCATTCGACGCCGGCGCGCTTGGCCAGCACTTCGGCCGGCACCTGCGAGCTTGCGTTGAAGTAGCCGAAGTTCAGTTTGCCGGGATTGGCCTTGGCATAGGCCAGCAGGTCGGCCAGCGTCTTGTAGGAGCTGTCGGCCGGCACCACGAGAAAGGCGCCGCTCGACCCGATGATGCCGACGACCTGGAAATCTTTCTCCGGGTCGTAACCGGGATTCTTGTACATGTGGATGTTCGCGGCGTTGGTCGAAGTCGTCGCCAGCATCAGCGTGTAGCCATCCGCCGGTGCCGACTTCACCGAAAGTGCACCGACGATACCGTTGGCGCCCGGCTTGTTCTCGACCACGAAGGGCTGGCCGGTCTTGTCTTCGATGTACTTGCCGACGAGCCGCGCCGTGATGTCGCCCGATCCGCCGGGCGCAAACGGCACGATGATGCGGATCGCTTTGGCGGGGAAAGTTTCGGCCTGCGCAAGGGCATTCGAGGTCGGCAGAGCGGCGAAAACGGGAAGGGCGAAGAAGCTGCGGCGAGACAGCGGCATGCGGAAATTACTCATGGCATTGCAGTTTAACGAAACGCTCGCACATGGACAGCGCGATGCCCGCAGTCCTACCTTGCAGCCATGGCAACATCTGGTCGTCCGCCGCTCGACGGCATTCGCATTATCGATTTCTCCCGCGTGATCGCAGGTCCCATGTGCACCCAAATGCTCTCCGACATGGGGGCAGAGGTCATCAAGATCGAAAACCCCGATGGCGGGGACGACACACGCAAGGGCGCCGGCCCGCGGGCCGGCGGCGAACAGGGCGAGAGCCATTTCTTCATGACCTACAACAGGGGCAAGAAGAGTGTGGCGCTCGATTTCGCCAAGCCCGAGGGCCAGGACGTCGTGCATCGGCTGCTCGCTTCGGCCGACGTTATGGTCGAGAACTTCCGGCCAGGCGTGCTGAAGAAATACGGCCTCGACTATCCGAGCCTGCACGCGAAATATCCGAAGCTGATCTACCTCTCGATCTCGGCCTACGGCCAGACCGGACCGCTTTCGGATCGGCCGGGATACGATCCCGTTTTGCAGGCCGAATCGGGCATGATGAGCGTGAACGGCGAGGCCAACGGCGAAGGGCTGCGTCACGCCATTGCCATCGTCGATACGATGACGGCGATCCACGCGACGGCCGCAGTCAACGCGGCGCTCTACGCGCGGCGCGACACCGGCAAGGGCCAGCATGTCGACCTCGCACTCTACGACACCGCGCTCGCCTGCCTCGGCAACATGGGCTCCTACTATCTGATCGGCGGCGAGCAGCCCAGGCGCGCCGGCAACGGCCATTTCGCCTCGGCGCCCAACAGCTCGTTCGAGACCAGCAACGGCAAGATCTACATGGCCGTCGCCAACCAGAAGCTGTTCGGCGACACCTGCAAGGCGCTCGGCCATCCTGAATGGCTGACCGATCCACGTTTCAACACCGTGGCCAACCGGGTCGCCAACAAGCCCGAGCTGACGCGGCTGATGGAAGAGGTGCTGAAGACCGACACCAAGGAGAACTGGGCGCACAAGCTGCGTCACCTGCCGGCCGGCCCGATCCGCACCATGAAGGAGGCGCTGGACGAGCCCGAAGTGAAGCGCCGCGGCATGCTGAAGACCTACAAGCACACCCGTGTCGGCGACGTGCCGCTGATCGCCTCCAACTACCATTTCTCCGACACGCCGGTCGACGATACGCGCCCGCCGCCGGCACTGGGCGAGCACACCGATCCGGTGCTGCGCGAGATTGCGGGCTACAGCGTCGCCGAAGTGGCGGCGTTGCGCGAGAAGAAGATCATCGGTTGAGCCAGAGCTTCAGGATCTGATTGGTCTCCTCGGGCTTCTCCATGGTGACGAGATGCCCGCACTGCTCGACGACAACAAGTGCCGACGCCGGAATGGCCTTGGCCATCTCCTCGGACAGGAACAGCGGCGTTGCCGCATCGTCGCGTCCGCACACCACGATCGTCGGGCATTTGATGCGCGGCAGATCGGGACGCCGATCGACGCGGATCGCGGCCAGCTCTTCCTGGCGCTTGTAGATCTCGACGCCGATTTCGCCGCACATCGTCATCACCTCGTCGACCAGCGGCTTGTCGGGCAGGCGATAGGCCGGAATGAAGCGCGTCATCTGCATGCCGAGGACGAGCTCGAAGCGGCCTTCGTCGGCGAGCCGGATGCGGGCGCGGCGCACCGCGCGTTCCGCTTCGTTCTGGCTGCGCATGCCGGTGTCGAGCAGGGCGAGCTTGGTCACGCGATCGGCAGCGAACTGCATGATCTCGACCGCCAGCATGCCGCCGAGCGACAGGCCGGCGAGGGCGAATTTCTCCGCCGGCATCTGGTCGATCACCCAGCGTGCGGCGGTCTCCCAGGTGTCCCAGATCGAAAGCGGCGCCCGACGCCAGTCGGGCACGACGATCTCGGCCTCGCCCTTGAGGGCCGCAACCTGTGCGGCGAACAGGCGCGGCGAGCACAGCACGCCGGGTACGAGAAGCAGGGGGGGCTTGGTCATTCGTTCCTCCACGGCAGAACGTAGCGCAGCCGATTTACCTGCGGTACCAATAGACCATGGCCGGTGCTTCCGTTCGCGACATCCGTCTCGACTTGTTCCGCGGGCTGGCGCTGTGGTTCATCTTTCTCGACCACATCCCGACCAACATCGTGAGCTGGCTGACCGTCCGCAATTACGGCTTCAGCGACGCGACCGAGATTTTCGTCTTCATCTCGGGCTACACCGCCGTGATCGCCTACAGCCGCATGATGGAGCAGGAGGGGTGGACACGCGCCGCCGCCCGCATCTACCGCCGGGTCTGGCAGCTCTATGTCGCCCACATCCTGCTGTTCGTGGCCTTCTCGGCGCAGATCGCCTGGGTCTCCATCGCGCGCGATACGCCGGCGCTGATCGAGGAAATGGAACTGCTGGGCCTGGGGCAGAATCCCTATCGCGCGATTCTCGAGGCGGCGCTGCTCAAGTTCCGGCCGGTCAATCTCGACGTGTTGCCGCTCTATATTGTTTTGCTGGCGGCCTTCCCGCTGGTATTGCCCCTGGTCATCCGGTGGCCGTTCGCCGTGATCGCCGCCTCGGTCGGCCTCTATGCGGCGACGTGCCACTACAACTGGAACCTGCCGGCCTACCCGGACGAGAAGGTCTGGTACTTCAATCCCATGGCCTGGCAGGTCGTGTTCCATGTCGGGGCGGCCTGCGCCGTGCTGGGTCCCAAGCTTGTCTGGCTGGACCGTTTCAGAGGACTACTGACCACCCTGGCCATCGCCTTCATTCTGTTCGCGGCCTTTATCTCCTTGTCCTGGCACTATAATCCGCTGGAGCGGCTGGTCCCGCACTGGGTCGGGCGGCTGATCTATCCGATCGACAAGACCAACATCGACGTCCTGAGGTTCCTGCATTTCCTGGCCGTGGCCTGGCTGGTCCGGCTGGCGGTGCCGATCGATGCTCCCAGCCTCCGCTGGCCGATCTGGCAGCCACTTCGCAGATGCGGTGAGGCATCGTTGCTTATATTCTGCATCGGCACTTTTCTGGCGCTGAGCGGCCAGGTGATCGTCGGCTATTATGAAGATTCGATCTTGTCGCAGATTGTCGTGAGCATTGGGGGCATCGCGATTATGTGTCTGGCCGCCTATCTCGCTGCCTGGTCCAAGGGCGGGGGGCCGAGCGCGTCGGCACGCCGGCGCCCCCTCGCCGAGGCCTACAAGTGAGGCCGATCCTTCTTCTCCTTCTGTTGATGACCGCAGGTCTGGCGGCTTCCCCGGCCTTCGCGCAATCAATGAAGCTTTGCCGCGCCAAGCCCGAGTTGCTTGAGCTTGGCGCACCGCTGCCGGTGGCGCGCAAGGCCCTCGCCGAGCGCAAGCAGTTGCGCATCATTGCCCTGGGTTCGTCGTCGACGTCCGGTTATGGCGCCTCCAATCCGGCGTTCGCCTATCCCACGCAGTTGCGCATCGGCCTGGAGAAGGCCCTGCCCGGCGTCGATATCGAGGTAATCAATCGTGGCATCGGCGGCCAGGACGTCGAGGAGATGGCCGCGCGCATGCGTACGGAGATGCAGCACAATCCGGCATCTCTGGTGATCTGGCAGACCGGCACCAACGCCGCGATCCGCCAAATGCCGCTGGACAAGTTCGACAAGACGCTGCGCGGCGGCCTCGCCCTCGGCAAGTCGCTGGGCGCCGACTTCGTGCTGATGAACCTGCAGTATGTGCCGGCCGTCGTGGCGGCACCCGACAAGGAGGCCTACGAGAAGGTGATGGCCGCCGCGGCCAAGGAGTATGCCGCGGGTCTCTTCCGTCGCTACGACATCATGCAGTCCTGGTACGAGGACGGCATGCCCTACGCCCAGTTCGTGCAGCTCGACGGGCTTCACCTCAACGATTTCGGCCAGAAGTGCATCGGCAAGCTGCTGACCCGCTCGATCCTGAGTGCGCTCACTGGTCCCTGAAGACAAGGAGACCGCCATGCCCCGCCGTTTCGTCGACCTCTCGATCTATCTCGAGAACGACGTGATCTCCGATCCCGAACCGTTCGGACCGAAGATCCAGTATCACAAGCACGAAAACACCGCGGCGCAGATCGCGGGCTTCTTTCCCGGTCTCAAGAAGGAAGACCTGCCCGACGGCCAAGGCTGGGCGGTCGAAACCGTCAACCTCTCGACGCACAACGGCACGCATCTCGACGCGCCGTATCATTTCCATCCGACGATGAACAAGGGCGAGCGCGCCATCACCATCGACGAAGTGCCGCTCGAATGGTGCTTTCAACCCGGCGTGAAGCTCGACTTCCGCGACAAGCCCGACGGTCATGTCATCACGGCCAAGGAAGTCGAGGAGGAGTTGAAGCGCATCAACCACGAGCTGAAGCCGCTCGAAATCGTCGTGGTCAACACGCGCGCCGGCTCGCGCTACGGCAACAACGACTACGTGAACGCCGGCTGCGGCATGGGCTACGACGCGACGATCTATCTTCTGGAGAAGGGCGTGCGGCTCACCGGCACGGATGCCTGGAGCTGGGACGCGCCGTTCTATTTCACGGCCCAGAGATGGGCCAAGGACCACGATCCCTCGATCATCTGGGAAGGTCACAAGGCCGGCCGCGACATCGGCTATTGCCATCTCGAGAAGCTGCACAATCTCGAATCGCTGCCGGGCGACGGCTTCACCATCGCCTGCTTCCCGCACAAGATCCGCGGCGCGTCGGCCGGCTGGACCCGCGCCGTCGCGATCTTCGAGGAGTAGCGGCTCCTAAAGGGAGGCGGGCCGTCGCGCGAGGAAGAGCGCGAGGCCCAGCGACGCGATGGCGACGCCGGCGCCCTGACGCAGGCGACGCAGCAGGCCGGGGCGGGAGACGGCCGCGTCCCGCGCGCGGGCCGCGAGGAAAGTCGCCACGACATCGACGGCCGTGTTGAGCGTGACGGAGATCAGGCCCAGCACGACGAACTGCAGCCACACCGGGCCGACCGACGGATCGACGAACTGCGGCAGGAACGCCAGGAAGAAGGCCGCCGTCTTGGGGTTCAGCGCCTCGACGACGATGCCTTCGCGAAAGGCGCGCATCGCGCCGGTTGCCGTGACCTTGGCGTCGATGGCGATGGCGGACTCGCGGAAGCTCTTGTAGCCCAGCCAGACGAGATAGATCGCGCCCGCGATCTTCAGTACCGCAAAGGCTTCGGCACTCGCCAGCACCAGCGCGGAAACGCCGATGGCGCCGGCCGCGACATGGACAAGTCCGCCGAGCCCGGTGCCGAAGCTCGACGCCAAACCCTCGTTGCGGCCGCCCGCGAGCGTGCGGGCGGCGACATAGAGCAGGCCCGGCCCCGGCGATATCGCAATCGCCAGCGCCGCCGCGAAGAAGAGAGCGAAGTTCGCGAAATCCATGCGGCCTTACGCCAGCGGATCGGGCTCGCCCGGCGGCAGCGGCACCTCGAAGACGTTGAGCGTCATGGAGACCAGCATGTAGTAGCCGCAGACGCCGACCAGATCGACGACGCCCTGTTCGCCGAAGGCGTCGATGGCGCGCTTGTAGTTGGCGGCGGCGACCCGGTTGGTCTCGAGGTACTCGGTGACGAAGTCGTAGATCACTTTCTCGACATCGCGCTTGAAGGGCGGCGTGGCGCGCACGCGGATCGCCTCGACGATATCGGCAGAGAGGCCTGCCTCCTTGGCGAGCCGCGCATGGGCGTAGAACTCGAACTGCGCCTTGAAGTGGCGGCCGACCAGGCAGATCGCCAGCTCCGAGAGATCCTTGGGCAGAGAATTGTTGAAGCGGCAGTACTCGCCGAGCTTCTGCGCCCGGTCCGCCAGCACCGGGCTGCGCAGCCAGGGCTCGAACGGTCCGCGCAAACCGCCGCGCGGTCCGCCCAAGATGGCATCGGCCACCTGCTTTTGATCGGGCGTGAGTTTGTTCAGGTCAAGCGGAGCCAGACGCGGCATGACGTTTCCTTTGCAATGTCTTGTGTCGTGGTTAGAGCGGGCAGCCGGCGTCGCCGACGCGGTTGTTGTCGGCGTTGTCGAACATGTTGTTGATCATCGCCTCGCCGGCGCGCTGGGCATTGCTGGACTGCGTGACGCAGGAGCCGGTGGCCAGCCACAGCACCTTGCCCGTGTTCGCTTCGTAGAGCGTCAGCGAGATGCGCAGGGTCGGGCCGGAGGTCGAGGGAGTCTTGCCGTCGTAACGGCCGATCGGATTGGCCGGCAGGGTCTGGCGCGGATTGGCGCCCGGCTCGGCGTAATAGGGCTGTCCGCCGATCGTGCCTTCCGTGCGCTGGTCGCTGCCGCCCATCAGGTCGAAGTAGCTCACATCCATGCGCATGATGTTGCCGCCGGAGAAGCCGACTTCGTTGCCGCGGTTCTGCAGGCGGATCATCACCTGCCGGCGCAGCTCGCGGGAGAGGTGGGTATCCGAGGTGAGCTGCACCGCCACCTTGGCCTTGGGGATCTTCTGGTAGACCCTGATTTCGAGTTCGCCGAGCTTCGGCCCCGTGCCGACGGCGCCGTAGCCCTGTGCCATCACCGGATCGGCGAGCCCCAGCGTCGAGAGTGCAACGAGAGTGGCGGCAATACGCATCCTGTCCCCCAAAATACCCTAGGCCGCGGCGAGCCTGCTCCAGCCGGGTTCGTCCCGATCGAGCATGCGCTTCAGCGACTCGAAGTGCAGGAAGGCCTGCTGGGCCTCGCCTGCGATCTGCCGGGCTGTATGCTCGGCCATCGCGTCGTCGATATTGTGCAGCGGCCGGCCGGTCTGCATGGCCAGCACCTGCACCATCGCGGCGCGTTCGAGGTAATAAAGGTCGTCGTAGGTCTGGGCAACGGTCGGCCCCGAAACGATGACGCCATGGTTGCGCAGGAAGAGGATGTCCTTGTCGCCCATGGCGCGGCACATCCGCTCCCCCTCGTCGTTCGACAGGGCGACGCCGGCATAGTTCTCGTCATAGGCGATGCGGTCCCAGTAGCGGAACGCATTCTGGGTGCACATCTCGATGCGTCCGTCCTGGATCGAGGTCAGGGCCGTCGCGTAGGGCATGTGGGTGTGCAGCACGACCTTGGCGCGCGGGTTGCCGGCGTGGATGCGCGCGTGAATGTAGAAGGCGGTCGGTTCGACGTCGTATTTGCCTTCGATGACATTGCCCTCGCCGTCGGCCATGACGATGTCGGATGGCTTGATTTCCGACCAGTGCAGTCCCTGCGGATTGACGAGGAAGAGATCCTCGCGGCCGGGCACGGTCATGCTGAAATGGTTGCAGACGCCCTCGTTCAAGCCGTGGCGCGCTGCCGCGCGCAAGGCGGTAGTGAGGTCGATCCGCGCCTGGGTGACCGGGTCGTTGGCCAGCATCGAAAGGGCTCCGTTCGTAGAATCCGTCGCGGCGCGGATGATGCGGCTTCAACCCTCTCCGGCCAAGTAAAATTGGCAAGATTTGCGCGGAAAGCCCGTCAGGCGGGCGAGGAGCGGCGCGGCCCGCCGGCGTCGGAAATCTCGCGTACCAGCTTGGTCCGTACTGCGCGGCCGAAATGATCGAAATTGTCGGCCACGATCATGAACGAGCCCGGCCCGCCGATGACGCTCTCCTCGTAGTACTTGTCGAGGGTGAGGTCGGGCGGGCGGCCGAAATTGTTGCGGTTCATCATGACGGGCAGGCCGTTCACCACGATGCCCCGTGCGACCAGCCTGTCGCGGACGATCTCGGCCGCCGGGCCGTCGTTGGTGCGGCCGTCACCCGATATGTCGATGACGCGGCGCTTTGGGATTAATCCGGAGTTCTCGAAGCGCTCGCCGGCATGTGCGAGCGCGGCGCCGACCGCGGTCCAGCTTTGCGAGATGCGCGGCGCTTCGGAAAGCTTGTCGGCGAAGCGTCGGGCCGCGCCGGCGCTGTCGATCACCGTCCAGTCGAGCACGACGGCCTGATAGTGCGTGCCCGCCCATTCGGTGTAGCAGACGGCAATGCGCTTGTGCTCGCCGGAGAGGATGGCGTCGATCACGCGGTCGTTGGTCAGCGCTTCGACATAGCCCCGTCGCTGCAGTTCCGCTTCGACCTCGTCGATGGAACGTGAGACGTCGACGGCCAGGACAAGCTGAAGATCGACCGGCGTCTCCGCTCTCGCCGATGTCGCCGTGGCCATGGCCGCCAAAGAGCCTATGAGCGCCGACCGTCGCTTCATGCCCGCCTCTCCGCCGAAGGCGAGAAGCATAGCATTGCCAGGGCGGGCGCAAACAAAAACGCCGGAGGCAGAACCTCCGGCGTTTCCGTCGATCGATCGGTCCGGCAGGGCCGGATCTGAATTCTACTGATCGTCGTCGAAGCCGCGCTTGCGCGGCTCGTAGTCCCGGTCGCGGCGCGGGCGATCCGGAGCACCGCCTTCGCGGCGACGCGGGCGGCCGAAGTCGCCTTCGGGAGCCGCCGCCGGCGGCGGACCGGAGAAGTCGGCACGACGGTCGCGCATGGGACCACCGCCTTCGCGGGCCCCGTAGCCACCACCACCGCCATCGCGACCACCGCCGCCATAGCCACCACCGCCGCCATCGCGGCCACCACCGCCGTAGCCGCCGCCACCGCCGCCGCGATAGCCACCGCCACCGCCGCCACCGTAGCCGCCGCCACCACCGCCGCCGCCGTAAGGCGGACGCGGGCCACGCGGACGGAAGCCGCCGCCGTCGCGACCGCCACCACCGCCGCCAAATCCACCGCCACCACCGCCGGGCTGACGCTCGACAGCTTCGCGCACCGCGATTGAACGGCCATCCAACAACGCGCCGTTCATGGCCTGCATGGCTGCGGCGCCCTGGTCATCGGTTTCCATCTCGAGGAAGGCAAAGCCGCGGCTGCGGCCGGTCTCGCGATCCACGATCACTTTCGAAGATGTAACGGTGCCGAACTGAGAGAAGGCTTCAGACAGACGCTCAGACGTGACCGAATAGGGCAGGTTGCCCACAAACAATTTGCGACTCATTCAAGGCTCTGGGCTAGAGGAAGGATCGAGCGGAGTCCGGCGCGCGCTTGCTGGACAGAAGTGTCCAAGCGTTTCGTTGACCTTTGACAGATGACCAAGAATCTCACGGAAGACGTTGACCGGTATCGCGCTCCGCGACTGTACCGAGACTCATGATGATGCTCATCGGCTAGTGTCGCAATGCAGCACTTATGCGCTGATTCCCGTCGTGAGTCCACCCGCCGCGGCGGGCTTGAGACGGTCGCGGCCACATCACACAATCGCTATCGAAAGGGGAGGTACCTCGAATGATCGTCGACCATCGTACGTACGAACTGCAGCCGGGTCGGTTGCGCGAATTTTTGGCACTCTATGAAAAGGAAGGCTTGCCAGTTCAGATGAAGCATCTCGGCAATCTTGTCGGATATTTCACAACTGAGGTCGGTAATGTGAATGAGATCGTTCACATCTGGGCCTATGAAGACCTCGCAGATCGCACCAAGCGTCGTGCGGCAATGGCGGCGGATCCCGCCTGGCAGTCTTATTTGCAGAAGAGCCGAGAATTCATGAAGCACATGAATAACAAGATATTGGTGCCGACCTCGTTCTCACCCACGAAGTAAGGGAAAGATTGAAGATTATGGCTACCGCACACCCGCGCCGCAGCGGCGCGCAGGTTCTGATCGACCAGCTTCGCATCCATGGAACCGACACGATCTTCGGCGTCCCCGGCGAGAGCTATCTCGCGGCGCTGGATGCGCTCTACGCCCAGCGCAATTCCATCCGCTACGTGATCTGCCGCCAGGAAGGCGGCGCCTCCTATATGGCCGAAGCTTACGGAAAGCTTACGGGCAAGCCGGGCGTCTGTTTCGTCACGCGCGGTCCCGGCGCCACCAATGCCAGCGTCGGCGTGCATACCGGCTTCCAGGATTCGACGCCCATGATTCTGCTGGTCGGCCAGGTGGCGCGCGAGCAGAGCGAGCGCGAGGCGTTCCAGGAGATCGACTATCGGCGCATGTACGGCCAGATGGCCAAATGGGTCACCCAGATCGAGGATGCCCGCCGCATTCCCGAGATCGTGAGCCAGGCCTTTCACCGCGCCGTCAACGGCCGGCCGGGGCCGGTCGTGATCGCGCTGCCGGAGGACATGCTGACCGACGAGGTCGAGGTCGCCGACGCCGGGCCGTTCAAGATTTCGCGAGGTGCACCGGCGCCGGAGGACATGGCGGCGTTTCGCGAGCTGCTTGCCGCGGCGAAGCAGCCGCTGGTGATCCTGGGCGGCGGCGGCTGGGACGCGAAGGCTTGTGCCGACATCAAGGCCTTCGTCGAAGCCAATCACCTTCCCGTGACGACGGCGTTCCGCAATCAGGATCTGATCGACAATCGCCACGCCAACTTCGTGGGCGATCTCGGCCTCGGCGTGAATCCGCCCCTCGGCAAGCGCATCAAGGAGAGCGACCTCATCATCGCCATCGGTCCGCGTCTCGGCGAGGCGACGACCGGCGGCTACTCGATGTTCGATCTGCCGGTGCCGGCGCAGAAGATGGTGCATGTCCATGCCGGCGCCGAGGAACTCGGCCGCGTCTACCAGGCGACCGTGCCGATCAACAGCGGCATGGCACAGTTCGCCGCCGCCGCGAAGGCAATGAAGCCGGTCGACGCTTCGGCGTGGAAGGCGGGCGTCGCCACGGCACGCGCCGACTATCTGAAGAATATCGAGCCCTCGCCGCAGCCCGGCTCGGCCAACCTGGCGGAGATCGTGGCGTGGCTGAACAAGCGCCTGCCGGACGACGTGATCGTCACCAACGGCGCCGGCAACTATGCGGGCTACGTCCACCGCTTCTTCCAGTATCGCGGTTTCCGGACGCAGCTTGCGCCGACCAATGGCTCGATGGGCTATGGCGTGCCGTCGGCGGTGGCCGCCAAGATCGCCGCCCCGGGGCGCACGGTGGTGTCGTTCAGCGGCGATGGCTGCTTCCTGATGAACGGTCAGGAGTTTGCGACCGCGGTCCAGCACGGCGCCAACGTCGTGTTCATCGTGATCGACAACGGCATGTACGGCACGATCCGCATGCATCAGGAGCGTGAGTATCCGACCCGCGTGCACGGCACCGAACTCAAGAACCCCGACTTCGCGGCCTACGCCCGCGCCTTCGGCGGCCACGGCGAGACGGTCGAGAGGACGGCGGACTTCGAGAAGGCCTTCGAACGTGCGCTCGCGGCCGACCGGCCTTCCATCATCCACGTGAAGACCGATGCCGAGGCGATCACCTCGCGCATCACCCTGACCAAGCTGCGCGAGCAGGCCTTGGCGAAGCAGAAGCACTGAAACACCCTCGCGCTTCGGCCCTGTGCGACGTCGGCGCAGGGCCGGGCAGGGGACTTGCGCCGACCTGCAGCGGCCTCTATAGAAACGCCCGTGGTGATTTGAGCCGACCGGCTTGCGACCACGTTAAACATCGCTAAAAGGTCGGAGTGCTCGCAAAGCCCCCGTCCTTCCAGGTCGGGGGTTTTTCGTTTGCGGTCCTGCGCGCAGGCAGCGGACGAGAGGAGAGAGCATGATGGACGGAGCAGTTCCCAGGAAGAAGACCGAGGCGGATACCACCAAGTGGCGACCGCAGACCCGCGCCGTGCGCGGCGGGCAGATCCGCAGCAACTTCGACGAGACGTCGGAGGCCCTGTTCCTGACGTCGGGTTATGCCTACTCCAGTGCCGAGGAAGCCGAGGCGACCTTCAAGGGCGAGAGCAACCACTACCAGTATTCGCGCTTCGGCAATCCGACCGTCAGCATGTTCGAGAACCGGCTGGCCGCACTCGAAGGGGCCGAGGCCTGTCGTTCGACCTCGACCGGCATGTCGGCCGTGTTCTTCGCGCTGCTGGCGCTGCTCAAGAGCGGCGACCGGATCGTGGCGGCGCGGCAGCTCTTCGGGTCCTGTCACTACATCGTGTCCGACCTTCTGCCCAAGTACGGCATCCAGAGCGAGCTGGTCGACGGCGGCGATCTTGCGCAATGGGAAAAGGCGCTCAGCAAGCCCACCCAGGCCGTGCTGTTCGAGTCGCCCTCGAACCCGATGCTCGACATCGTCGACGTCAAGGCGGTGTGCGATCTCGCCCACAAGGCCGGCGCCAAGGTCGTGCTCGACAACGCTTTCGCAACGCCGATCCTGCAACGGCCGCTCGAGTTCGGCGCCGACGTCGTCGTGCACTCCGCCACCAAGTACATCGACGGCCAGGGCCGCACGCTCGGCGGCGCGGTGCTGGGCAGCAAGGAGTTCATCCTCGACAAGCTGCAGCCGATCATCCGCAATTGCGGTCCCTCGCTCAGCCCGTTCAATGCCTGGGTGCTGGTGAAGGGCCTGGAAACGCTCGGCCTGCGGATCGAGCGCCACTGCGCCAACGCCCGTCGCGTGGCCGACACGCTGGCGGCCCATCCGGCGATCGGTCGCGTGCTTTATCCCGGCCGTCCCGACCATCCGCAACACAAGCTCGCGGCAAAGCAGATGTCGGATTTTGGCGGCGTCGTGACGTTCGATCTAAAGGCCGGCAAGTGGGCCGCGTTCGAGATGCTGAACCGCCTGCAGATCGTCGACATTTCCAACAATCTCGGCGATGCCAAGAGCCTGGCCACGCATCCGGCGACGACGACGCACATGCGTATCGGCGCCGAGGAGCGCGCCAAGCTCGGTATCACCGACGGCACCATCCGGCTTTCGGTTGGCCTCGAAGATGCCGAGGATGTAGTTGCCGATCTGGTTCAGGCGCTCGGAGCGTGAGGCGGAGGAAGTGAGATGACAGCGGTCGAAGTGACAATGGCCGAGGCGTCGGCCCAAGCGTCCGGCGCCACGCCGCTGTCGGCGACCCTATGGGCGGAGAATGCCGATCTGGCCGAGCGCATTCTGGCGCACGGCTTCGTGCGCGGGCTGGCCGACGGCAGCCTGCAGATCCAGCGCTTCAAGGGCTATGTCGCGCAGGATGCCTACTTCCTCGAGGCCTTCGCACGCGCCTACGCCTTCTGCCTCGCCAATTCGACGTCGCGCGAAGACCTCTATGGCTTCGCCGACCTGATCGCCGGTGTCCTGGAGGAGCTCAAGCTCCACCGGCGCTATGCCGAGCGCTGGCAGGTCGATCTGTCCTGTGTGACCCCGGTCGAGGCGACCAAGGCCTATGTCGACTTCCTGCTGGAGACGGCGCGGCGCGGCGATCTCGGCGAGACGCTCGCGGCGATGACGCCGTGCATGCGCCTCTACGCCTTTCTCGGCCGTTCGCTGGCCGCCAGAACGGTGGAGCCGCTCTATGCGGATTGGGTGAAGACCTATGCCGATCCCGGTTTCGAGGCGCTGGCGGCCCGGGTAGAAGCGCTGCTCGATCTGCACGCCAAGGACTGCGACAGCGTCCGCGCCGCCTATCGCCGCGCCATGGAACTCGAATACGGGTTTTTCGACGCCAGCATCTGACGGCGTCAGAGCGCCGCAAGTTTCTCCATCGAGCGCTCCAGCGCACCATGCAGGTCGGTGGTGAGCTTGGTGCCCATTGCGGTACGTACTTCCTGCTCCGCGGCCGCCCAGAGCGGCAGGGCGCGCTTGAAGAGCGCGCGGCCGGCCGGCGTGGCGACCAGCTCGTGGCGGCGCTTGTCGACAGCGGTGGCGCGTTCGATCACCCCCGAGCTCAACAGCGGCCGCAGGTTGCGCGTCAGCGTCGTGCGATCAGTCGCCAGCAGGTCGGCCAACTCGGTGATGGTGACCGGGCCCTGGGCAGTCACGAAGCCCAGCAACGAGAATTGCGAGATCCTGAGGCCGGTCGGCGCGAGATGCTTGCTGTAGATCTGCGTCACGCGCCGCGCGGCGCTGCGGACCCGAAAGCAGGTGCAGTCGGCAGGCGAAGGCCGGACGGGGAGCAGAGTATTCATCGCCGGCAGATTAGCGCCGGTGGGTTGCGCCGGCAAAGCATTACTGTGTATATGCACGCAAAAGCGGAGTGGAGACGAGCATGACCGCAATGGCGGGATATGGCGTGGTGCCGATCGAGCAAGTGCGGCCGATGGACGGGTTGGCGCTCTTCCAGGCCATCAGGGAAGGTCGTCTGCCGGCGCCCCCGATTTGCAAGGCTCTGGGCATGACCCTGGAAGAGGTCGAACTGGGCCGCGTCGTCTTCGGCTACCGTCCGGTGTTCGACCACTACAATCCGTTGGGCACGGTCCATGGCGGCATCGCGGCAACCCTGCTCGATTCGGTGATGGGCTGCTGCATTCACACCACCCTGAAGGCGGGGACCGGCTACACGACCGTCGAGATCAAGATCAACTATGTGCGCGCCATGTCCGACAAGACCGGCCCGGTGCGCGCCGAAGGCAAGATCATCAATGTCGGTTCGCGCATCGCCACGTCGGAAGGCCGGCTCACCGACGCATCCGGCAAGCTCCTGGCACACGGCACGACGACCTGCCTGATCTTTCCGATCTAGACCGACGACAGGTTGCCGATTTGTGACGGCATGTAGATGCATCGACAGGAATAGGTATGCATCCAGTATCAAGCAGGCCGGTTTGAGGCGACCGCCCTTCGGCGTTGCAGGGAGTTGCGATAGTCTGGCGGGTGCATGCAGCCCTCCGCCGAACAACGACTGCTGAAGCTCTCCATCGCGGTGACGATCGCCGTTGCGGCGGCCGGCGTGCTGTTCGGCTTGCTGTCGGGGTCGATGTCGATCGTGTTCGACGGCGTCTTTGCGGCGATCGACGCGGCGATGTCGGGCCTGGCGCTGTTCGTGTCGCGGCTGGTCAATCGGGTGGCCGAGAACCGGCGGTTCCAGTTCGGCTATTGGCACATCGAGCCGATGGTGCTGGCGTTCAACGGCGGCACGCTGATGCTGCTCTGCTTCTACGCCTTCCTGAACGCCGTCGACAGTTTCCTCGCGGGCGGCCGCCAGCTCGATTTCGATTGGGCAATGGCCTACGCCGTCGTCGTCTGCGCCGTCTGCTTCGCCATGTTCTTCTACGAACGTCATGCCAACAGGCATATCGGCTCGGATTTCATACGACTGGATGCGCAAAGCTGGCTGATGTCGGCCTGCATCACCCTGGCGCTGCTGGTGGCCTTCGCCATCGCCTGGGTTCTCACCGACACGCCCTATGCGCGTTTCACGCCCTACGCCGATCCTGTCGTGCTGGCGCTACTGACCCTAGTGCTGGTCTTCGTGCCGATCCACACCGTGCGCAAGGCTTTGACCGAAATCCTGCTGATCACGCCGCGGGAACTCGACGACCATGTGCGGACGGTGATGGACGATATCGTGGCGCGCTACGGCTTTCGTACCTACACGAGCTACGTCGCCAAGGTCGGGCGCGCGCAGTTCATCGAGATCCATGTTGCCGTGCCGGCCGATACGCCGATAGACAGTGTCGCCAAGGCCGATGCCATCCGTCGCGAAATTGCCGCGGCTATCGGCGAAGAAGGGCCGCATCGCTGGCTGACGATCGATTTCACCGCCGATCCGCAGTGGCTCTAGCCTGTTTGACCTTTTGGCCGGAAACTCCCATCTCACTGTCGCAAGGAAATCATTGAGCGATGTACTCCGCCACAACCCGTGCCATTGTCGTCACGGTCACACCGCAATATCTGCCGGACCAGTCCGATCCTGCGAAATCGCAGTTTGTCTGGGCCTATCAAGTCCGCATTGAAAATAAGGGCGATATCGCAGTGCAGTTGCGCAGCCGGCATTGGAAGATCACCGACGGGCTGGGCCGCCAGCAGGAAGTGAAGGGGCCCGGCGTGATCGGCAAGACACCTTTGCTGCGTCCAGGCGAAATGTTCGAGTACACTTCCGGCACGCCGCTCTCCACGCCATCCGGCTTCATGGGCGGCACGTATCAAATGGTGAGCGAGGGGGGCGAGGCCTTCGATATCGAAATCCCCACTTTCTCGCTGGACACGCCAGGCTCGCAGCGACGGCTCAACTGAGCGGCGGCACCGAGGGCATGGGATAGAGGAGAGCGACGATGAACAAGGTCCTGAAGAAGAGCGAGGTGGTTTCGCTCGCCACCGGCTTGAAGCGGCCCTCGCGGGAAGAAGCCGAAGCGGCCGTGCGCACGCTGATCCGCTGGGCCGGCGACGATCCCGCCCGCGAAGGGCTGGTCGGCACGCCGGACCGCGTCGTGCGGTCTTACGAGGAGTTCTTCTCGGGCTACGACGAAGATCCGGCGGAAATGCTGCAGCGGACTTTCGAGGAGGTCGAGGGCTACGACGAGGTCGTGGCGCTGCGCGATATCCGCCTCGAATCCCATTGCGAGCATCACATGGTGCCGATCATCGGCCGGGTCCATGTCGGCTACCTGCCGGACAAGCGCGTGGTCGGGATCAGCAAGCTCGCCCGCGTGGTCGACGCCTATGCCCATCGCCTGCAGATCCAGGAGAAGCTGACGGCGCAGATCGCCAACACCCTGCAGGACGTGCTGCAGCCGCGCGGCGTGGCCGTGGTGATCGAGGCGGCGCATCAGTGCATGACCACCCGCGGCGTGCACAAGTCGGATGTCACGATGGTGACAAGCCGGATGCTGGGCGCTTTCCGCGATAATGGCGAGACACGGCGCGAATTTCTGACCATGATCGGTCGCAACACGATTTGATCGCGACAAGGACAACATGGCCGGAGAGATCGTCAGTTCCGTCGAAATGCTGCGCAGGCTCGTGGCGTTCGACACCACCTCGCGCAATTCCAACCTCGCCCTGATCGACTATGTCAGGGACTATCTCGCCGGGCATGGCGTCGAGAGCAAGCTGGTGCCGAACGAGGACGGCTCTAAGGCCAACCTCTTCGCCACCGTCGGCCCCAATGTGAAGGGCGGCGTCGTCCTGTCCGGCCATACCGACGTTGTGCCGGTCGACGGCCAGCCGTGGACGACCGATCCGTGGACGCTGACCCTGAAGGACGGCAAGTATTACGGCCGCGGCGCCTGCGACATGAAGGCGTTCTACGCCATCGCGCTCGCCATGCTGCCGGAGTTCAAGAAGGCGCCGCTCAAGAAGCCGATCCACTTCGCGCTGTCCTACGACGAGGAGATCGGCTGTTTCGGTGCCCATTCGCTGGCCGCACGTATGGCGAGCGAAGTGCCGAAGCCAAAGGTCATCATCATCGGCGAGCCGACGATGATGACGGTGGTTCACGCCCACAAGGGCAGCCAGACTTACGTCACCAAGTTCACGGGCTTCGAGGCGCACTCCTCGATGACCCATCTCGGCGTCAGCGCCATCCACTTTGCCGGCGAGTTCGTCCACTACCTCAA
>JAIUOY010000120.1:0-3093 GCA_020160995.1 Pseudomonadota bacterium
TCATCCTGCTTTCAACCGCAAGGGCTTGCCGGAAGGTCAAGTTTCCGTGAGGCCGGAATCCGGGGCAGCCGGATCGCGCCGCGCCAGCGCGCGCAGCATCGCGGCGCAGAGCGCGAGCGAGCCCATGACGCCCTGGCCGGAGCAGTCTGCGACGAGCGCCTGGAAGGCCAGGGTCTCCTCGTTCGCAAGGCATTGCAGGCTCCAGCTCCAGCCGGGCGCCTTCTGCCGCAACAGCGAGACGGCGATGTCGATATCGGCGCTGACGGTGCCGAGCGTCTTCCAGAACGAGCCGTGCTGGTAGATGCCGCCGGCCGGCGTGCGCCGGTTGACCAGCTGCGCCGGCTTGCGCCTGACGACGAAGCCCAGTGCCTCGTAGATATCGGCGTCGAGCTCGCGATCAGGCTTGCTGGAAGCCTCGCAGCGGGCCGCGAGCGCAAGAAGTTGTGTCCGGTCGTCCATTCCGGTCCGTCGGTCCAGCGAAGGGGTCGGTGCGCGGCATGCCGGCATCGTGAGCTGCGACTTCTAGCCATGATCACGCCTGCCCGCCAGCCATGGAATGGCGTGCGGCCGACGAGAGAGCTCAAGGGCCGATGACGACGCCTCGGGCATGGCCGCCCGGCACGCGGCAGGAGCAGCCGATTCCGAGCGGTGCAGGCTCATAGAGCGTGCAGGTCTTGACCGGCGTGCCGCACATTCCGCCGTCCACGGCCGGCACCATCTCATAGGCCGGATAGACGGGGTAGCTGGGGTAGACGGGGTAGGCCGGATAGGTCGCGATCGCACCGAGCGTTGCCGCCGCAGCCAGGCCCGTGGCTGCGCCCCAATAGGGATAGCTGCCACGATAGCCGCGATAGGGATAACGTCCTGCGTAACGCCAGCCCCAGCCGCCGCCATACCAGCCGGCGCGGATATGTGGTCGATAGGCGGGAAATGCCGGCCGCATCCCGTACGGCCTCATGCCGATGCCGCGCGCAGGGAAGCCGCCATGCCGGAAGCCGGCGCCGCCGAATTGGGGTTGGGCCGATGCCGAAAGGCCGGTGGCCAGAAGCAGTGGTGTAACGGAAGCCGTGACGAGAAGAAGGCGACGCATGCGAACCTCCCTGGATTCAACCGGGGTTTCGCCCCACGAAGAAACGTGGTGCGGCGCGCGGGGTTCCGCTCGGCGACGATCTCAGTCGTCGAACCTCATCTTGTCTTTGCAGCGGTAGCCGACAAAACAGGCCTGGGTATCGGCACTCGGCACGAAGGCCGGCTCGGTTCCTTGATTCACCAAGCAGAAGCCGCGATCGCGCACGAAGCGATCATAGGTATAGCCCCCCGTCCCGAGAACGATCGCGCCGTTGACCTGGACATCGCGCTGGCTCGCCGCGCAGGGCCTCGAAACGGTCGAGGGGCGCGTTTGCGCCGCCGCGATTCCCGCTGGAAGCAGAAGGGCTAACGTGAGGACGATGGCTTTCATGGAAGCCTCCCGAGCTGAGCCAGACACATAACCGTCCGGCTCGCCAAACGTTCCCGGAGCCGTCGATCTGTCAAGGCGGTTCCTTGATGCCGCTGCGCGGTTCGGCGCATGGCACCGCCTCATTCTGGCCTTGGCGCCCGTCTTGTCTCGGCGCTAGCCGATTCATTCTGGAAGGCACCGTCCATGAAACTAGCGTTGATCGCCGTGCTCGGCTCCCTCATCGCGCTGCCCGTGGCGGCACAACAGCAGCAGCTGCCGGAGCGCAAGCCCGGGCTGTGGGAAACCAAATCGACGGGCAATGACGGTGAAACCACCGCCAAGCAATGCGTCGGGCCAGGAACCGACCAGTCGGCCGTCGGAGGCCTGGCTGCCGGCGCCTGCTCGAAGATGCTGGTGACCAAGACGGCCACGGGCTACGCCGTCGAGACGGAATGCACTGTCGGCCAGATCAAGGCTTCCGGCACCAGCGTCATCACCGGCGATTTCCAGACGACCGTCCGGACCGAGGGTACGACGAAGATCAGCGGCATGCCCGGACAATCCGCTCCGGTGGAGCGCAAGCTCGTGGTCGAGGCGAAGCGTCTCGGCGAATGCGCGACCGGCCAGAAGCCCGGCGACATCATCATGCCCGACGGCAAGGTGATCTCGATGCCGTCGGCGAAGCCTGCCCCGTAGGAGCAGGTCGCGCGCGCAGGACTGCCCGTCGATGCCGGGGCCCTGAACAGAAACGGAGGAGGGGCCATCCACCCGGTGTGGGGGAGGGAGATGGTGCCGGCGGAGAGGATCGAACTCCCGACCTTCGGTTTACAAAACCGCTGCACTACCGCTGTGCTACGCCGGCGCCGCTGGCTGGTTGGCCAGAAGGCCGCCGACGAGATCTTCTCTTCGGCGGCGATGTCGTAGCGGTTACCAGCCGATGGCCGCCAGAGCAAGCGCCTCGGCCATGGCCACAAGGCGGCCATGGTGCGGCATGCACGGGCGATGGCGTCACGAGGACTGTTCGCGTATCGGCCTGGCTGCGTCGCCCGGCGGGCATTTCAGCTCACGGAGCGGATGATCTCGCGATAGGCCGCTTCGGGAAAGGCCTTGAGGGTCTCGGCACGGACGTTGCCCATCATCGCGAGCTGCAGGCAGAATCGCGCCTGGACCGCATCGTCGGGCGCCTCGCAGACGATCACCATGTCGTACTTACCCATGGTCATGAAGAACGTCTTGATGTCTCCGCCCATGTCCTTGAGCGCCTGCTTCGCCGCATCGAGGCGGCTCGGCGAGGCCTTGACGTTGCGGGCGCCCTGATCGGTCCAATTGGCAAGCATGATGTAGGTTGTCATCGCGCCACTCCCTGAGACCGGCCCGGCCTGTTTGTCGGAAGCATCTGACGGCGGCTCATCGTCACCGCTGGTGCGGGTAGGCTTTGGCTCAATGCCGGGCCTTGGCGGGCAGAATAACACGGCAGGGCACGGCGGGAACGGGCGGGCGGGCCTGGGTAAAGGAAAAGCCCCGCCTGACCAGGCGGGGCTCCTCGACGATGCTGGCCGTTGAGGCTCAGTTGTTCTCGTAGGTCATGATGTCGCGATCCTTGGTCTCCGGCACGAAGAGCATGCCGATCACGAAGGTCATGAGCGCGATCACGA
>JAIUOY010000121.1:0-19297 GCA_020160995.1 Pseudomonadota bacterium
GCCGAGCGCGACGAGATCGAGCGCATGTACCCCAAGGTGCTGCGCCGCGTCGGCGGCTACAATCTCGATATCTTCTTTCCGCAGTCGGAGCGGCCCTACACGACCGACAATTCGGTCAACCTTGCCCACCTGCTGGTCGGCAGTGAAGGCACGCTCGCCGTCACCGAGCGGCTGACGCTGAAGCTCGCGCCGCTGCCCAAGCACAAGACGCTGGGCGTCGTGAACTTCACCAGCTTCTACAAGGCGATGGACAGCGCCCAGCACATCGTGAAGCTGAAGCCGGCGGCGGTGGAACTGGTCGACCGCACGATGATCGAGCTGGCGCGCGCCAATCCCGCCTTCCGGCCCGTCATCGAGCGGGCGCTGATCGGCAAGCCCGAGGCGATCCTGCTGGTCGAGTTCGCCGGCGAGGAGCGCGAGGACCAGCTTCGTGACCTTGCGCGGCTGGTCGAACTGATGAGCGATCTCGGCATGCCGGGCAGTGTCGTGGAGATGCCGGAGCCCGGCCCGCAGGCCGCACTCTGGGAGGTCCGCAAGGCCGGTCTCAACATCATGATGTCCATGAAGGGCGACGGTAAGCCCGTCTCCTTCATCGAGGATTGCGCCGTGCCGCTGGAGCATCTCGCGGACTACACGCAACGCCTCACCGATGTCTTCGAGAAGCACGGCACGAAGGGCACCTGGTATGCCCACGCCTCGGTCGGCACGCTGCATGTGCGGCCGATCCTCGACATGCGCCGCGAAGGGGCCACCAAGATGCGCGCCATTGCCGAGGAGGCTTCGGCGCTGGTGCGCGAATACAAGGGCGCCTATTCGGGCGAGCACGGCGACGGGCTGGTGCGCTCGGAGTGGGTGGGCTGGCAGTTCGGCCCGCGTCTCACCAAGGCTTTCGAGACGGTCAAGGACCTGTTCGATCCTCGAGGTATCCTCAATCCCGGCAAGATCGTGCGGCCCTCGCGCATGGACGATCGCAACCTCTTCCGCTTCAAGCCGGGCTACAAGAACATCGACTACACGCCCGCGCTCGACTGGTCGGCGTGGAACGTCCAGAACGATCCGCGCACCGAGGAACTCACCGAACCCGGCAGCGGCGGCGACAGCACCGGCGGCTTCGCGAAGGCCGCCGAGATGTGCAACAACAACGGCCATTGCCGGAAGTTCGACGCCGGCACGATGTGCCCGTCCTTCCGCGTGACGCGCGACGAGAAGCATCTGACGCGCGGCCGTGCCAACACGCTCCGCCTTGCGCTCTCCGGCCAGCTCGGGTCCGAAGCTCTGCGCTCCGACTATGTTGCGGCGGCGATGGACCTTTGCGTGAGCTGCAAGGGCTGCAAGCGCGATTGTCCCACCGGCGTCGACATGGCGCGCATGAAGATCGAGGTGAAGTCGGCGCGGACCCTGGCGCGCGGCCTCTCCTGGCGCGACCGGATGATCGGCGCCGTGCCGTCGATGGCGCCGTGGGCGCGGCGGCTGCCCTGGCTGTTCAACGCGGCGTGGTTCGTGCAGTCCTATCTGGGCTTCGCCAAGCAACGCCGCTTGCCGCAATGGCGCGGCGATACCTTCCTCACCACCACAGAGGTCGACGATCGCGACGCCACGGTGGTGATCTTCGCCGATACCTTCTCCAACAACTTCGAGCCGGAGATCCTGCACGACGCTCGCCGCGTACTCACGGCCGCCGGCCACAAGGTCGCCATCGCGTGGCCCACGTTGGGCGCACCGGCGCTCTGCTGCGGCCGCACCTATCTTTCGACCGGCCAGGTCGAGCGAGCGAGAAGCGAGGGAAGGCGGCTCCTGAATGCGCTGCGGCCCTTCGCCATCAAGGGCGTCCCCATCATCGGCTTGGAGCCCTCGTGCCTGTTCACCCTGCGCGACGAGTTCCTGGCGATGAATCTCGGCGAGGACGCCAAAGTGGTGGCCGACAATGCCGTGCTGTTCGAGGAGTTTCTGGCGCGCGAGAAGAAGGAAGGCCGCCTCCGGCTCGACCTGAAGCCGCTGCGGGAAAAGACGGCGCTGCTGCACGGCCACTGTCACCAGAAGGCCTTTGGCGCGATGAGCGCGGTGCAGGAAGTGCTGGGCCTGGTGCCCGACCTCAAGGTGGCGCCGATCGAATCGAGCTGCTGCGGCATGGCCGGCAGCTTTGGTTACGAAGCCGAACACTACGAAACCTCGATTGCCATGGCCGAGCTGTCGCTGCTGCCGGCCGTGCGCAAGGCCGATGCCGATACGTTGATCGTGGCCGACGGCACCTCCTGCCGCCACCAGATCGCCGACGGCGCCGACCGCGAGGCGCTGCACGTCGCTCAGGTCCTCGCCGCCGCGCTGGAGTAGAGCGTTCAGCCCGTGCAATCGATTGCACGGGTAACTGGCCGGTACGGCTCCAGCTGAAGTCCTAGTGAGGGCGTGACCGGTCGATCAGGTTGCGGGCAGCTTTGCGCGCATCCGCGACGCCGCGGTGGATCGCCTCTTCTTCCGGTTTCGGTGGCCGGATCAGCTTCGTCAGCCACATGAAGGCGGGCACGCCGAACCCGACGATCACAACGGCGCCAATTATCAAAGCTGTGAACATGGGCACCTCCCGCGCCGGGGCAGCGGCCGGATGCCTGTACATGGTACATCGAAAGGGCGACCCCTCGCGATGCAGAAAAGCCCCTCAGATTGCGGTCGTGCGCGCCCTGTGGCACGGTCCGCGCCCTATGCAGAGACCCAGAAACCCCTATTCCAGCGCCGAAATCGACCGCTCCTCCCATGAGCGCGAAAACGACGAGCGCATGATTGAACTGGCCTCGTCAGGCGCGGCACGGTTCGTCCCGATCGATACCGAGAGGAACCTGGTGAAAACCGGGGGCGACCCGGAACCGGTGTTCCTCCAGGGCATGATGGCGCGGGCCGTCGTGAGTTCGAGCGAGACCAAAATCTTCCTCGGCTATGTCGAGGGCACCCCTTATTTTGCCGTCGACGTGACCGGCCTCGAAACGCCTCTGGCGGAGATGGGCGAGTTCGTCGACCTGCGTCAGGTCGGGGCGCTGCTGTTCGCGCGCGAGGGGTCGATCCTCGCCTATGCGCGCGGCATGACCTATTGGCATCGCCGCCATCGTTTCTGTGGCGTGTGCGGATCGCCGACCCGCATCACGCGCGGCGGTCATGTGCGCATGTGCACCAACGAGGCGTGCAAGACGGAACATTTCCCGCGCACCGATCCGGCGGTGATCATGCTGGTCCATCACGGCGACAAGTGCCTGTTGGGACGCGGCAAGCAGTTCCCGCGCGGCATGCATTCGACCCTCGCGGGCTTCGTCGAGCCGGGCGAGAGTTTCGAGGACGCCGTCGCGCGCGAGGTCTACGAGGAAGTCCGGGTCAAGGTGAAGAACGTGACGTACCGTTCCTCGCAACCCTGGCCGTTCCCGGCCTCGGTCATGATCGGCTTCCACGCCGAAGCCGAGTCGCTGGACTTCACCGTCAACGAGGACGAGCTGGCGAGTGCGCGCTGGATGAGCCGCGAGGACCTCAAGCCGGAGAACCTGCCCAAGGACGGCTCCTTCTTCATGCCGCGCCGCGATTCGATTGCCCGCCGTCTCATCGAGGAATGGCTGGGTCACGAGGCCGGCCCTTCCATCAACGGCTGATCACACCGGGATAACAGCATGACCGCCCAACTCTTCACTCCTGTCGAGCTCGGCGGCATCACGCTGCCCAACCGCATCGTCGTCTCGCCGATGTGCCAGTACTCGGCCGTCGATGGCAGCGCGCAGCCCTGGCATCAGGTGCACTACGGCATGCTCGCCATGTCGGGTGCCGGCCTGCTGTGCCTCGAAGCGACGCATGTCGAGCGTGAGGGCCGCATCACCCAGGGATGCCTCGGCCTCTACAGCGACGAGAACGAGGCGGCGCTGAAGCCGGTGATCGACTGGGTGAGGGGCTGGATGCCCGGCGTGAAGCTCGGGGTGCAGCTCGCCCATGCCGGGCGCAAGGCCTCGGCGCAACGGCCCTGGAAAGGCGGCGGACCGCTTACGCAGGCCGATGCCCCTGATCTTCCCTGGACCACCTATTCGGCCTCGGCATTGCCCTACGATCCGGCCGCCAAGTGGCACACGCCGGTGGCGCTCGATGCCGTCGGCCTGAAGCGCGTGAAGCAGGCTTTTGTGGCTGCGGCGGAGCGCAGCGCCCGGCTGGGCTTCGACGTGGTCGAACTGCACGGGGCCCATGGCTACTGTCTCAGCCAGTTCCTCTCGCCGCTCAGCAATCACCGCACCGACGAGTACGGCGGCACGATGGAGAAGCGGCGCCGCTTTCCGCTCGAAGTCTTCGAGGCCGTCCGCAGGATCTGGCCGGCCGACAAGGCGCTGGGCATCCGGCTGTCGGCCGTCGAATGGGTCGAGGGCGGCGTGACGATCGAAGATACGGTCGAGACCGCGCGCCAGTTGAAGGTGCTGGGCTGCGATTTCGTCGACGTGAGTTCGGGCGGCAACGCGCCGGGGCAGAAGATCAAGATCGAACCCGGCTATCATGTGCCGTTCGCGGCCCGCGTGCGCAAGGAGGCCGGCATCAAGACCTGGGCGGTCGGGCTGATCACCGAACCGGAGCAGGCGGAACGGATCATCGCCAACGGCGAGGCCGACTGCACCGCGCACGCGCGGCCGTTCCTGCTCGATCCACGATGGGCCTGGAATGCCGCCCGCGCCTTGGGCGTCGAACCGCCGTCCCTGCCGCTGCCGGCGGTGCGCGCGACGACGATCCTGCCGTTCAAGCCTCAACACAGCGTGGCAAAGGCGGCGGACTAGCCGCGGATGCCGAATGCTCTCGCAGAGAGTTCATTTCTGATCCGGGCTGCCCCAGTCGACGCACAGGAGGATTGTCGGAAGTGCCACGCCGCGGGCGCGGTGGATGTCCATTCGTTTCCCCGGCCCTATAGTGCCGCCCAACTTTCGAAGTTCGTCTCGTCTATGGTTGGGGCAGGGCCTTAGGTTCGATATGCGACGGATGCTGAAGCTGCGGACTTGGACGTTTCGCGGGACCACGGCTGTCGAAGCGTCGCTCGTGCTGCTGGCGGCAACGGTCGTCGTCCCGGTTTTCCTGTTCGTGGGGGCAAGCTGGCTCACTTACAACGACGTCCGCGAGCAGGCCGAGGAGCGTATGGCCCGCACGCTCGACCTGCTCCACGTAAACGTCGCAACGACGTTCGAGACCGGCTATCTCGTCGCGGCGAATGTTGCCGAGATCGTCGACGACTTCAGCAACGAAGCCATCAGGACAAACGAGCAACGGCTCCACGACCGTCTGCACCGGCTGGTCGAGCCGCTGCGCCAGATCCAGAACGTCTTCGTAATCGACGAGCAGGGCGCGCCCCTGGTTTCGGCGCGTAACTTTCCGCTGCCGACGGGACTGATTGCGGCCGACCGTAGTTATTTCATTGCTCATCGCGACCGTGCCGAACGGCGGCACATCAGCGAGCCGATGAGAGGCCGGGTCAACGATGGGTATTTCTTCCAGTACAGCGAGCGGCGTGAAACGCCGGACGGCCGGTTCAACGGTGTCGTGGCGGTGTCGATTTCGCCACGGTACTTCGTCGAGCGATTTGCCGAGGCGGCGGACATCGACCTCTTTACGGCTGCACTGGTAAAGTCGGACGGCGAAGTGCTCGCCCGTTATCCTGCGGAATCCGAAACGCATCGCCTTGCGTCCGACAGCGGGTTCATGAAGGCGATAGCGGCGTCGCCGGAAAGCGGCGCCTATGCCACGCCGACCTCTTCCTTCGACGGCCGCAGTCGTATCGTGATGTACCGTAAACTCGCGGATCTGCCTCTGTATGTCGTGCATGGATATGGCGAAGAGACGGTTACGAGAACCTGGCTCCGTCGCATGGCCTCTCACCTGGTCTTCGGGCTGCCGGCGACAATCGCTCTTTTCATTCTGGCACTGGTGGCCTCGCGCCGTGCTATCCGGCAGGACGAGGCGCTTGAGCAGCTTCGCACCGAGCAGTTTCGTCGGGCAACTGCCGAGGAGAGCCTGAGGCAATCGCAGAAGATGACGGCGGTCGGCCAGCTGACGGCCGGCATCGCGCACGATTTCAACAACCTGCTGACGGGCATCGGCGGCGCCATCGAGATGGTGGGAAGGCGCGTGCCGCAACCCACGCCCGATGTGACGCGCTTTCTTGATCTTGCGAGGACGGGCGTATCGCGTGCGGCCTCTCTGACGCAACGCATGCTCGCCTTTGCGCGTCAGCAGCCCCTGCAGATCGAAGCGATCGATGCCAACCGCATCGTGACCGGCATGTCCGAACTGATGCGCCGCACGCTCGGCGAGAAGGTCAAGATCGAGACCGTTCTGGCGGGCGGCCTCTGGCGTGCGAAGGCCGACGTCGCCCAGCTTGAAAGTGCCATCCTCAATCTCGCGATCAATGCGCGCGATGCAATGCCGGATGGCGGCACGCTGACGATCGAGACCGCGAACAGCTATCTCGACGACGCCTATGCCGCCGCCAACGCGGAAGTGGCGCCGGGGCAGTATGTCATGATCGCCGTCTCCGATACCGGCACGGGCATGCCGCCGGAGACGATCGCCCGAGCCTTCGAACCGTTCTTTACGACCAAGGAGCGGGGGCAGGGTACGGGGCTGGGCCTCAGCATGTCGTTCGGCTACGTGAAGCAGGTCGGCGGGCATCTCAAGATCTACAGCGAGGTCGGGCAGGGCACGACGGTCAAGATGTACTTGCCGCGCGAGATGAGTGAGACCGTAGCCGAGGTCGAGTCCCAGCCGCTCGCGCCCGAGGCGGGGACGGGCACGGTCGTCCTGGTGGTCGAAGACGATCCGATCGTGCGCGAATTCGCGATGGCGGCCTGCCGCGAAATCGGCTGCGTCGTCTATCAGGCGGCCGATGGCGAGGAAGCATTGCGGGTGCTGGCGGCGCACGACGATATCCAGCTGCTGTTTACCGATGTCGGTTTGCCCGGCGGCCTGAATGGCCGTCAGATCGCGAGCCTCGCGACCGAACGTCGGCCATCGCTCAAAGTGCTGTTCACGACGGGCTACACGGCCAACGCCATTGTCCATCACGGCGTGCTCGATGTCGGCGTCAATTTCATCGGCAAGCCGTTTTCCGTGTCGGCGCTGGCGGCCAAGATGAAGAGCATGGGCTTGTAAGCCCGGCTGCGCTATTTTGCCGATCGATGTCGCCTGACGTTACCCAGCCGCAATCACCGGCTCCTGCCGATGTCCCACGGACCCCTGAGTCACAGGCGACGGCCGTAGCTGCGCCTGCGTCCGCTCCCGAACCCGCGCCGGCCCCCGAGCCCAATCCCGCGCCTCTGGTTCCGTCTCCGTCTCCGTCACCGCCCCCGCCTGCAACGGCAGACTCGCGCCCCGGACTGACGATGCGCGAGACCAGCCGGCTTCGCAGGTTGCTCGTGGTCGGCGGGACGCTTCTCGCTCTCTTCGTCATCTGGGAAGTCTTCACGACATACGTCGTCTATACGGACGATGCCTATGTGCGCTCCGATCTCGTCGCGCTGGCGCCGGAGATCACGGGTCGGATCGTCGACGTCCATGTCGTCGACAATCAAGCCGTCAAGAAGGGCGACTTGCTCGTCACCATCGATCCGGTGCCGTTTCAGCTCGTCGTCAACCAGACCAAGGCGCAGATCGAGCAGGCAAAGGCATTGCTGAAGTCTTCCCAGGAGGAGCTCAGCACGGCGCAGGCGGCCCTTGCGGCGTCAACTTCGGCAAACGTCTATGCCGCGCAGGAACAGGCGCGCTATGCGGACCTGGCCAAGAACGAGTACGCGCCGCGCGCCGAACTCGATCGCGCCAACGACGAACTGCGCCGCTCCCAGGCCGAGATGACGATCAGCCAGATCGCGATCTCCAAGGCGCAGACCGGCATCGTGGCGCACCAGGCCGCCCTGGAGGTCGCTATCGCCGAGAACGCGACAGCGCAGTGGAAACTGGATCGCACGCGGGTTTTCGCGCCGGTCAACGGTACGATCACCAACCTGACCTTGCAGCCCGGCGACACCGCCAACATCGACGTGCCGATGATCGGCATTGTCGATTCCGATGCTTGGCGCATCATGGCCAACTACAAGCAGTACTACATCCGCGACTTCAAGATCGGCCAGACCGCCTGGGTGTGGCTGGACAGCGAGCCCTGGCGTTGGCATCGCGCAAAGATCACCGGCATTGCACGCGGTATCAGTCGCAATCCGGGGCCGGATATGCTCCTGCCCTATGTCGCGCCGACCACCGACTGGATTCGCCTGCAGCGCCGCATTCCCGTGACCATCGTCCTCGTCGACAAGCCGGACGAATTCAAGCTCTACATGGGCGCCGATGCGCGTACGGTGATCTTCCCGTGAAGATGTCCTTCGCGCGCGGCGTGATCGAGGACTTCGCCGAAGGCGGCCGGATGGTCGACAAAACACTTGCCGGCTTCTGGCAAGAACTGAAGGAACTGGGAACGAATCCCGCGCAAACGCGGCAAGGCTTCGTTGCCGCCGCCTCGGTGATCCTGTCGACGACCCTGGCGCTTGCGCTTCAGCTGGAGGCGCCGTGGTGGGTGGCGATCAGCGGATTCATGTCGTTGATGTCCACGGGCGCTGCTTCCGTGCGGCGTGGCCTGCTGCGCCTGACGGGGACGATTGCCGGCGCTGCGATCGGTTTCGTGATGGCGCGCTGGCTGCCGTACGATCATCTCGCTCTTTGTATATTCCTCGCCGCGATGACGGCGCTTGGTGTCATCGCCATGCAGGTCAGCCCCCACGGGCTTGCCTGGATGTTCATGTCGATCACGTCGAGCCTGGTGCTGCTTTCGAGCCTGAACGATCCGACGCAGGCCTTTCAGCTTGCCGTCTATCGCGTGATCGACGTCGCGGTCGGTGTCGGTTCCGCCATGGTCGTCGCCAATGTCCTGCAGGACTGGCATGCTGATCGTCCGCCCACTGCCCCGGGCTGGCGACATCTGCTGGGGGCGCAATGGCCCTCGGTGCTGCACGGCGTCCGATCGGCGATCGCCGTCGTCGTCGTGCTGGAACTCTGGATCCTGATGAACCTGCCGGACGTGACCGAGATGGCGATCACCATCGCCGTGGTGATGGCGGCCCCGCTGATTGCCGACTCCGGCGTCAGTACCAGGCATCAGGTTGCCGAGAAATCGCTGCATCGTTTCTTGGGCTGCCTGTTCGGCGGCATCGTGGCGCTGGCCTGTCTTGCCCTGCAGGTCGAGGCGTTCATCTGGTGGCTTGCGATGATCGCCGCGGTGGTCTGGGTCGGAATGCACATCCAGGTCGGCAGGCATGGCGTCGGCTATGTCGGCACGCAGTTCGCCTTTGTCTTCGTGGTCACGATGATCCAGGGCGCGTCGCCGCCTGCCAGCATCATGCCGGGTATCGATCGGTTTGCCGGCATCACCGGCGGGCTCGGCATCCTGATGCTCGTGTCGTTGCTGCTGTGGCCGAGCGCAGAGGAGTTGAAGGACGAGCTGAAGCCCTAGCGCCGCCGCGGGCACGCTGCTTGCATGCTGCCTGTCGTTTCGGAGCGCGATCCATGCAATTGGCAGGAGGGCGTAGTCCGATGCTGCACTTGCTCACGCGACGCCAATCGTTAGGTTGCAAAGATGAAGAGCGACGCGCCCCCGCCGGTGGACCGGACCCTGCGGGCCATTCTTTCCATCATCTTTTCAGTCCTTTGTTTTTCGGTCCTGAATGCAATTTCCAAGACGCTGAGCCAGACCTTTCCGGTCGTCGAGGTCATTTGGGGCCGCTACGCCTTTGCCTTCATCTTCATGCTGGTGTTGTTCCTGCCGCAGAGCGGGATGAACCTGTTCCGCTGGCACAACGTGCCGAGCCAGATCGTGCGCGGCCTGCTGCTGTTCGCCTCTTCGTTCCTGTACTTCCATGGCATCGTCTATCTGCCGTTGGCGACGGCGGCCTCGATTTCGCTGACCAGCCCGCTGGTGGTGACGGCGCTATCGTCGAAGTTTCTCGGCGAGCCGGTCGGCCCGCGCCGCTGGGCGGCCTGCGGCATCGGCTTCATCGGCGCGCTGATCGTGGTGCGGCCGGGACATGCACATTTCGAGTGGCACTCGCTGCTGATCGTCGCCAGCACGCTCTGCAGTTCGCTCTACCAGCTCTTCTCGCGGCGCTACGGCCAGACCGAACGGCCCGACGCATCGGCCACCATGGCGACGATCGTCGGCACGGTGGCGGCGGCGCCGCTGCTGCCCTTCGACTGGGTGACGCCGACGCTTGGCTGGCACTGGCTGCTGTTTGCCGGCATGGGCGTGATGGCGGGTGTTGGGCACTATTTCCTCACGATCGCCTACAGCCAGGCGCCGGCGGCGGTCGTCGCGCCGTTCAACTACATGCAGCTCCTGGGCGCAGCGCTCCTCGGCTACCTCGTATTCCAGGACGTCCCTGATTTCTGGACCTGGATCGGGGCCGGCGTGATCGTCAGCTCGGGCCTCTACCTCGGCCATGTCGAGCGCCAGAAGTATCGCGCGTTGGCGCGTAAGAAGTAGCGCTCAACCAGCGAGCGCGTCGACATCAGTAGGGTAAGCCGCCTGCTCAGGCCGCGGCCGTCATCGGGAGAATGGTCGAAGGCGACGAAGGTGGTCGTCGTGGTCATCCTGAGATTCCCAATTTGCCCTTGGAATTGCACTATATGAAACGTATATGTTTCATATAGTGAGGGCCGATGGGCATTGTGAACATAGAAGACGATCTGCACGAGCAGGTGCGCCGCGCGAGCAAGGTGTCGTGCCGGTCGATCAACGCGCAGGCAGCCTACTGGATCAAGATCGGCATGCTCTGCGAAACCCATCCGACCATCCCGTTCACCGAGATCATCGAGCGTGAGTTGCGCGCCGCGGGCGTTGCACCGCCCTCTCTGGCGGTGAACGACAGATGACCAAGCGGCCGGACGAAGTGGAGTTGCTGGCCGAGTCCGGCCGGTTGCTGGCGTCGGTCTTCGCGCTGCTCGATCGAACGCCGCTCGTCGGCAGGTCGACGCTGGAGATCGACGCGATGGTCGAGCGCTTTATCGTGGACGACCTGCAGGCGCGGCCGGCGAGCAAGGGCCAGTACGGCTATCGCTATGTGCTCAATGCGTCGGTCAACGATGTGGTCTGCCATGGCATGCCGTCGTCGACGGCGGTGCTGCGGGACGGCGATATCGTGAACTTCGACATTACGCTGGAGAAAAACGGCTATATCGCCGACTCCAGCAAGACCTATCTGGTGGGCGAGGTCGATCCCGCAGCCCGGCGGTTGGTCCAGACGACCTACGATGCGCTCTGGCGCGGTATCCGCGCGGTGCGACCGGGTGCGCGATTGGGCGACATCGGCTTTGCCATAGAGCGACACGCCAGGCGACATGGCTATTCGGTGGTGCGCGAATATTGCGGCCACGGTATCGGCCGCGAGATGCACGAGGAACCGAACGTCCTGCACTTCGGCCGCCCGGGAACGGGCCTCGCGCTCCGCGAGGGCATGGTCTTCACCATCGAGCCGATGCTCAACCACGGTCGTCGCAACGTGCGTACCGAAGCCGACGGCTGGACGGTCGTGACGGAAGACGGCTCGCTGTCGGCCCAGTTCGAGCACACCGTCGCCGTGACCGCATCGGGTGTGTCAGTGTTGACGTTGCGGCCTGACGAACGCGGCTGACAAACGTCGCGTCTCAGGCCCGAACGGCTCTTCCGATGAAAAACCCATCGAGCCCGCCGCGATCAGACCACATCGACGGCAGCGTGCGGACGTCGCCGTCTCTGGTAATGGCGGCTTCGAGGCCCGGCAGCTCTGCGGATTCGACCGGCACGCGACGCAGGCGCTTGTCGCGGCCCAGCAGAGCGTTGAAACGAGCAGGGCCTTCGTCTTCCTGCAGCGAACAGACGGCATAGACCAGCATACCGCCGGGCTTCAGCAGCTCCGCGGCACGCAGCAGCAAGCGGTCCTGGGTGAGGGTGAGGCGGCCCACATCCTCCTCGTCCTTCAGCCAGGCGATGTCGGGATGGCGGCGCAGGGTGCCGGTGCCGGAGCAGGGAGCGTCGAGCAGCAGGGCATCGAAGGTCCGGCCGGGCGTCCACTTGCTGGCGTCGGCCGTCACCAGTTCCGCCGTCAGCTCCGCCCGCGCCAGATTTTCGCCAAGCCGCGTCATGCGGCGCGCAGAAATGTCGACGGCCGTTACTTCGGCGCCAGCAGCGCAAAGCTGCATCGTCTTGCCGCCAGGGGCGGCGCAGAGGTCGGCCACGCTCTTGCCGGCAATGTCGCCCAGCAGGCGTGCGGGCAGGGTAGCGGCGGCGTCCTGCACCCACCAGGCGCCTTCGGCGAAGCCCGGTAGTTCGGTGATCGCGCCGCCGCCGAAACGGCGCAGGGTGCCGGTCGGCAGCTTCTCCGCTTCGAGCTGGCCCGCCCAGAAGTCGGCATTGGACCGCGGCGTCAGGTCGAGGGGCGCCTCGATCAGATGCGCGGCCGCTATGGCATGGGTTTCCTCTTCGCCATAGGCCTCGGCCCAACTCTCCCACAACCATTGCGGCGTGTTGAGGTGAGCGGGGTCGCGATCACCCATGAGGGCCGAGCCGTCGCGGCTGATGCGGCGCAATACGGCATTGGTCAGGCCCTTGAGGTGCGGCAGGCGGGCATCCTGGGTCAGGCGCACGGACGTATCGACAGCGGCATGCGGTGGTGTCCCCAGGAAGAGGAGCTGGGCCGCGCCCAGGCGCAGGATCTGCCGGCCAACCGCGTTGGCGCCTTCCAGCGGTCGTTCGATCAGACCCGCCAGCACCTCCTCGATTTCGCCCAGCCGGCGCAGGGTCGTGGCCAGCAGCAGGCGCACGAAGGCGCGGTCGCGCGGATCCAGACCGGCAAAGCCCTGGTGCCGTGCCAGCGCGTCGTCGAGCGGTTGTCCCTTGGCGAGGCAGGCGATCAGCACATCCAGTGCGGCGCGGCGGGAAGCGAGCGGAGTAGCGTCCATTGCGCCGCGCTATAAACCCGGTTGGGCCGCTTGTCATGGGTCTTCATCGCCACTGATCTGCTGCGGCCGATTGGCCTTGTCGCCTTCCCCGGGATCGCACTCTGGCTGCCCAAGCAAATGTAAGGGTACTGTGCCCGCCGAAAGGATTCCGGCATGAAAAGCGTAGGTTCGTTCTTCGGAGATTGGTGGCGGCTCACCATCCCCTATTTCCGCTCCGAGGAGCGGTGGATCGCGCTGATCCTGTTGGCGGGAGCGATCGGGCTCACCCTGGCCAGCGTCTCGGTGAGCGTGGCCTTCAGCGAATGGAACCGGCGCTTCTACGACTCCCTGCAGAACAAGGACGAAGCGGCCTTCTGGACCGAGATGATCGCCTTCGGCTGGATCGCAGCCCTCGCCATCTTCTTCGGCGTGGCGCGCGGCCTGGTCAGCCCCTATCTGCGGCTGCGCTGGCGGCGGTGGCTGACGCGGCACTATCTCGGCCACTGGCTGGACGGCCGCGGCTACTACCGTATCGAGCTCGCGCGCAAGGTCGACAACCCCGACCAGCGCATCGCCGAGGATCTTCGCCTGCTCGGCTTCTACACGATGACCCTGCTGCTGGGCTTCATCAGCGCCGTCGCCACGCTCGTCTCCTTTCTGGTCATTCTCTGGATGCTGTCGGGGCCACTATCGCTGGCGCCGATCGGAATCGACGTCACGATCCCCGGGTATATGGTCTGGGCCGCGCTGATCTATGCCTTCTTCGGCACCTTCTTTGCCAATCTGGTCGGCCGGCGCCTGATCCCGCTCAACTTCATGCAGCAGCGCTACGAGGCGAACTTTCGCTTTGGCCTGATCCGCGTGCGCGAGAACGCCGAGGGCATTGCGCTCTATCGCGGCGAACCGCGCGAGAGCGAGGTCCTCGACGCCCGCTTCACCGATGTCTTCAACAACACCTGGCGCGTGCTGGTGACGGAGCTGCAGCTCGTCTTCTATCAAATCGGCTACGGCCAGCTCGCCATCATCTTCCCCTATATCGTGACGGCGCCGAAGTTCTTTGCCGGCGCGATCACGCTCGGCGTCGTGATGCAGACCGCGCAGGCCTTCGGCCAGGTTCAGTCGGCGCTATCGTTCTTCATCGACAACTACACCAACGTCGCCGAGCTGAAGGCGGTGATGGAACGTCTGCGCGGCCTGCAAGCGGCCATCGACGACAAGCCGACCGATGCCATCGCCGTCAAACCTGCGACGGGAAGTGCGGATGTCGGCACATCAGGCGTCGATCTCGCCCTGCCCAACGGGCAGAAGCTGCTGACCGATCTGAACCTTGTCCTGCCCAAAGGGACGTCGACGTTGATCACGGGCACCAGCGGCTCGGGCAAGAGCACGCTGTTCCGGGCGCTGGCCGGCATCTGGCCGTTCGGCAAGGGCGAGGTGCGGGTGCCCGCGGGCGCCAGGGTCCTGTTCCTGCCGCAGAAGGCGTACATCCCCATCGCCACCCTGCGCGACGCGGTGAAGTATCCCGATGTCGAGTCCAAGGCGAGCGATGCGGAGATCGTCGATGCGCTGAAGGCGGCGCAGCTTGGCCATCTTGCAAACCGGCTCGACGAGGAGGCGCACTGGAGCAACACGCTCTCCGGTGGCGAGCAGCAGCGGCTGGCCATCGCCCGCGCGCTGGTGTTCAAGCCCGACTGGCTGTTCCTCGACGAGGCCACCGCCTCGCTCGACGAGGCCAACGAGACGGCGGTCTACGGCGTGCTGAAGGAACGTCTGCCCGCCACCACCGTCGTCTCCATCGGCCATCGCCCGTCGCTCAAGCAGTGGCACCAGCGCCAGCTCGTGCTCAATCGCAAGCCCGGCGAGACGGGCACCTTAAGCGTCGTGACCTGAGGAGCGGTTGAAGGTGAGGCCGGGCACGCGTTCCAGCGCGCGCTCGGCGTCGGCGATGGAGCCGGATTTCCAGGCATCGCGCACCCACCAGCGCCCGATGTCGATGGTGGCCGAGCCGCCGCCGCGCGCCGGTTCGAGCTGGGTGACGCGGACGACGGACGTATCCGGCCCACCCAGCACGATCGTGTCGGTGCGCGTCGAAAGGTGCCAGCGCGCACCGGCCTGATCGCTCCAGAGTGCGAAGCGCTTGTCGTCGAGCTGCCGGGCAATCGGTTGCGGCGTATCGAGGATCTCGGGCGAGTTCAGGCAGAGATCGTTGGCGCGCTTGGGATCGTCCTGCGGGAAGACCCGCGTGTCGTACTGCACCGAGAAGAGCTGGATCTTGCCGGGATTGAGCGCGGCCTGCGCCAGCGCGGCGTTGGCGGCGAGCCATGCCGGCTTCCACGGAGCCGCGGCAGCATCGAGGTCGCCCCAGCTCACATAGAGCTTGCCGATGCCGTCGCCGAAGTCGGACTCGCGCGGCGCGCCGTAGAAGGAGACGCCGATTGGCCGGCCTCTTTTCTGCCAGTTGGCGTAGAGCACGACATGGCTCGACGAATGAATGTAGTCCGACGTCTCGTCGCGCTCGATCTCGCCCGGCATGCCGAGCTTGATGACGAGCTGGGCGAACAGGTCCTTGATCGGCGCGCCGGTATCGGCGAGTTCGTAGGCGACGGTCAGGATCGGCCGGTCGGGCCGCGGCGCCGTCACTTCGAGGTAGCGCGTGGTAAAGCCATAGGCTGCGTCGCAGGGCAGGTCGCGGCTCGCGTAGCCGGTGCGTTCGAAGTCCGTCACGACCTCGTCGAAGCGCGTGCCCCAGGGCACCAGCGTGCCGTCGCCCAGGCGGAAGCCCTTTGCCATCTCGTCCATGGGGCGTGAGCTTACGCAGGAATGGCCGGGATAACGCGCTTTCCTGAAAAGAAAGAAGACTTGCCTGATAGGAAAGTCCGGATCATCCTCCACGCATGGACAAGATCGCTCGCACCACCCAGGACATCGGCCGCCGGCTTCGTGCAGCGCGCATCGGCGCCGGCCTGACGCTGGCCTCCGTCGCGCGCCAGGCCAGTGTGTCGGAGGGGTTCCTGTCCAAGCTCGAACGCGGCCAGGCGGCCGCCTCGATCGCCAATCTGATCCAGCTTGCCGACGTGCTGGGGCTCGGCCTGCACGAGCTGTTCCCGAGTGACAGCGCGCCCGCCAAGACACGCGTTGCCGTGCACCGCGCCGGCGCCGGCGATCTTCAGGAGGTGGCGGCGACCGGGTATCGCTGGCGCCATCTCGGCGGCGGCGCACCGCTTGATCGCATGGAAGTGTTCCATCTCGTCTTCCCGCGCGCGAAGGGCATGGCGACCACGGTTTCCCATCCCGGCCAGGAGCATTGCTACGTGCTGTCGGGGGAGGTGCTGTTCCATGTCGGGGACAGCCAGTACCGGCTGAAGGCGGGCGACGGCATCCTGATCGATTCCCAGCAACCGCACCGTGCCGAGAATGCCGGCCGCGGTCAGGCGCAGATGCTGATGACGGTGGCGCGGCCGGCGGATGCCGGCGATCTGCCCGACTGGTGGCGGCTTGCGACGACGACCACGACAAAGAAGGAGGAGACGCAATCATGAGCCAGCAAACGAGCAAGCATGTTCCCGACACGGCCGAGGCCAATGCGGCCCTCGACACGGCACGTCAGGCGTCGCGGCGCGATCACAAGCCCTATCAGGTGCGCCATCTCGACGACATCGACTGGGAAACGATTCGCTGGCCCGGCGAGACCGGCAAGATGCTGTTCCATCCGCGGCCCGAGAGCCCGACCGAGCCCAACGCCGGCATCCTGCGGCTGGAGCCCGGCGCTTATCACCCCGAGCACTATCACGGCTTCGCGCAGGTCTGGTTCGTGCTGAAGGGCGAATTCAAGATCGACGGCCGGCTCTGCCCGCCCGGCACGATGCTCTATCATCCCGATCCGCACTTCGAGGGCGAGTTCCACACCGATACCGGCGGCGAGATCCTGATCGTGCAGTATCCCGGCCCGACGACCGGCGAGCGCCCGATCTATGCCGGCCGCTTCAACATGGAAACGCGCAAGTCGGTCGCCGAGGAGCGGGTCGATCTCTAACCGACGGGCGGCTTGGGCGTTGGCTTCCAGAAGTGCAGGACCAGCCAGCCGCCGATCACGAATCCCGCGATGGCGCCGAGCGGCAGACCGACGGTGACGCCGCCCATCGCGGCCGAGCCTTCGAAGCCGCCCCAGATCGCCGTGAAGATGATGGCGAGCGCCATGGCAAGCAGGCCAGCGCCGATACCTGCTCCTAGAAGAGCGGCGGCGATGGCCAGAAGAAGGCGGCCCATTGTTGGCCCCTTACCGCAGCGGCAGCGATGAGCGTCAGCGCAGCCCGGCGTTGATGCGGTCGAGCGCCGAGGTGCCGGGGCAGAGGTCCTTTGCCTCCAGCGTGTTCAGCGGCGCATCGACCGTGTTCAGGTTGTCGTGCAGGTCCTTCGGGCTCGGATCGACGTAGAGAAGGCCGGTCACGACCTCGCCGGCATGCATGCCTTCCTGGACACGCTTCATGGCGGCGACCTTGTCGGACGGGTCGTAGTCCTCGCCGAGCTTGCGCAGGCGCAGCAACGAGCCGTCATGCTGCTGCACCGTGGTGACGGTGCCCGGCTCGTAGGCGGTGGTGATCTCCTCGCGGCCTTCGATGAAGTCGACGCGGTTCAGGGCTTCGTTGTGCTCGCGCACATAGTCGTAGCTCTTGGTCGAGCCGGCATGGTTGTTGAAGGCCACGCAGGGGCTGATGACGTCGAGGAAGGCCGCACCCTTGTGGGCCATCGCCGCCTTGATCAACGGCACCAGCTGGTGCTTGTCGCCCGAGAAGGAGCGGCCGACGAAGGTGGCTCCCATCAGGATGGCGAGCGACACCATGTCGATCGAGGAGTCGGAGTTGGCGACGCCCTTCTTGCTGATCGAGCCCTTGTCGGCGGTCGCCGAGAACTGGCCCTTGGTGAGGCCATACACGCCGTTGTTCATGACGATGTAGGTCATGTTGACGCCGCGGCGCATGATATGCGCGAACTGGCCAAGTCCGATCGAGGCGGAGTCGCCGTCGCCGGAGACACCCATGTAGATCAGGTCGCGGTTGGCGAGGTTGGCGCCGGTCATCACCGACGGCATGCGGCCGTGCACGGTGTTGAAGCCGTGGCTGGCGCCCACGAAGTAGGTCGGCGCCTTCGACGAGCAGCCGATGCCCGAGAGCTTGGCCACTTGATGTGGCAGGATGTCGAGCTCGTAGCAGGCCTGGATGATGGCGGCGCTGATCGAATCGTGGCCGCAGCCGGCACACAGGGTCGAGACGGCGCCTTCATAGTCGCGCCGCGTATAGCCGGCCTTGTTCTTGACCAGCGAGGGATGATGCAGCCGGGGCTTGGCGATGTAGGTCATGACGCCGCCTTTTCGAACGAAACCACTTTGAACTGAGCGAGCTTCTTGCCGATGTCGCCCGCGATGAAGCGCGCCGTGATCGGCGTGCCGTCGTAATGAAGGACGGGAACCAGCTTGCGAGCGTCGAGCGTGAACTCGCTCATCAGCATGGTGCGGAGCTGGCCGTCGCGGTTCTGTTCAACGACGAACACCTTCTCGTGCTCGTGGATGAACTCCTCGACCGACTGGGCAAAGGGGTAGGAGCGGACGCGCAACGCGTTGACATGGTTGCCGTCGGCCTCGAGATGGTCGAGCGCCTCGGTCATGGCCGGGCTGGTCGAGCCGAAGTAGATCACGCCGTAGCGCGTCGGCTTGGGCGAGGAATAGCGCAGCGGCTGCGGCGCGATCTTGGCGGCCGTATGGAACTTCTTCTGCAGCCGCTCCATGTTGCGCACATAGACCGGGCCTTCCTCGCTGTAGCGCGCGAACTCGTCCTTGGTCGTGCCGCGCGTGAAGTAGGAGCCCTTGGTCGGGTGCGTGCCCGGATAGGTGCGGAAGGGGATGCCGTCGCCATCGACGTCGAGATAGCGGCCGAAGGTCTTGCCGGCGTCGAGGTCGGCCGCCGTCATCACCTTGCCGCGGTCGAGCACGCGGTTCTCGTCCCACGCGAACGGCTTGCAGAGGCGATGGTTCATGCCGATGTCGAGGTCGGTCATGACGAACACCGGCGTCTGCAGGCGGTCGGCGAGGTCGAGCGCGTCGGCGGTGAACTCGAAGCACTCGCGCGGGTCCTCGGGGAACAGCAGCACGTGCTTGGTGTCGCCGTTCGAGGCGTAGGCGCAGGAGAGGAGATCGGACTGCTGCGTGCGCGTCGGCATGCCGGTCGACGGCCCGCCGCGCTGCACGTTCACGATCACCGCCGGCACTTCGGCGAAGTAGGCTAGGCCGATGAACTCCGTCATCAGCGAGATGCCGGGACCCGAGGTTGCCGTGAAGGCGCGCGAGCCGTTCCAGCCC
>JAIUOY010000122.1:0-11503 GCA_020160995.1 Pseudomonadota bacterium
ATTCCGGTGAAGCCGCTCTACGGCCCGGCGGACATCGAGGGCCTCTCCTTCATCGACACCTGGCCCGGCCTCGCGCCGTTCCTGCGCGGGCCCTATGCGGCCATGTACGCCACCCAGCCCTGGACCATCCGGCAATATGCCGGCTTTTCCACCGCCGAGGAATCGAATGCCTTCTATCGCAAGGCGCTGGCCGCCGGGCAGCAGGGGGTGTCGGTCGCCTTCGACCTCGCCACCCACCGCGGCTATGACAGCGACCATCCGCGCGTCGAGGGCGATGTCGGCAAGGCCGGGGTCGCCATCGATTCGGTCGAGGACATGAAGATCCTGTTCGACGGCATCCCGCTCGACAAGGTGTCGGTGTCGATGACGATGAACGGCGCGGTGATCCCGATCCTGGCGAGTTTCATCGTCGCGGGCGAGGAACAGGGGGTGGCGCGCGCCCAGCTTTCTGGGACGATCCAGAACGATATCCTGAAGGAATTCATGGTGCGGAACACCTACGTCTATCCGCCCGAACCCTCGATGCGGATCATCGCCGACATCATCGAATACACCTCGCGCGAGATGCCCAAGTTCAATTCGATCTCGATTTCCGGCTATCACATGCAGGAAGCGGGCGCGAACCTGGTGCAGGAGCTGGCCTTCACGCTCGCTGACGGGCGCGAATATGTCCGCGCGGCGCTGGCCCGCGGCATGGATGTGGACGATTTCGCCGGGCGCCTGTCGTTCTTTTTCGCCATCGGCATGAATTTCTTCATGGAGGCGGCGAAACTGCGCGCGGCCAAGGCCAAGGGGCTCGACATCGACGCCTTCGCGCCGCGTCTGTCGTTCTTCTTCTGCATCGGCATGAACTTCTTCATGGAAGTGGCGAAGCTGCGCGCCGCGCGCTTCCTGTGGGCCGAGCTGGTCAAGCCGTTCGAGCCGAAGAAGGCCGATTCGCTGTCGCTGCGCACCCACTGCCAGACCTCGGGCGTGTCGCTGACCGAGAAGGACCCCTACAACAACATCATCCGCACCGCCTACGAGGCGATGGCGGCCGTCCTCGGCGGCACGCAGTCGCTGCACACCAACTCGTTCGACGAGGCGATTGCCCTGCCGACGCCGACCTCGGCGCGCATCGCCCGCAACACCCAGCTCATCCTCCAGCACGAGACCGGCGTCACCAAGGTCGTCGATCCGCTGGCCGGCAGCTATTACGTCGAGTCCCTGACGGCCAGCCTGATCGCCGAGGCGCGCAAGCTGATCGGCGAGGTCGAGGCGCTGGGCGGCATGACCAAGGCTGTCGAAGCCGGCATGCCCAAGATGCGCATCGAGGAAGCCGCCGCGCGCAAGCAGGCGCGCATCGACCGCGGCGAGGAGATCGTGGTCGGCGTCAACAAGTTCCAGCTCAAGGAAGAGCCCGCCATCGAGATCCTCGACGTCGACAACGACGTCGTGCGCGAGTCGCAGGTGAGCCGCCTGAACAGGATCCGCGAAGGCCGCGACGAAGCGAAGTGCGTCGCCGCGCTGAAGGCGCTGGGCGATGCGGCGCGCAACGGCACCGGCAACCTGCTGACGCTCTCCATCGAGGCGACGCGCGCGCGCGCCACGGTCGGCGAGATTTCGTCCGCCCTGGAAGGCGTCTATGGCCGCTATCAGGCCACCATCCGCTCGATCTCCGGCGTCTATGCCGGCGAGTGGGAAGGCGATGCCGGGCTGGAGCGCATCCGCACCGACATCTCTGCCTTTGCCGAGGAAGAGGGCCGTCGTCCTCGCCTGATGGTCGTGAAGATGGGCCAGGACGGCCACGACCGCGGCGCCAAGGTGATCGCCACGGCGTTCGCCGATCTCGGCTTCGACGTCGATATCGGCCCGCTGTTCCAGACGCCGCAGGAAGCCGCGCGGGCGGCCATCGAGAACGACGTGCATGTGATCGGCGTGTCGAGCCAGGCCGCCGGTCACAAGACCCTGGTGCCGCAGCTCATCGAGGAGCTGGCCAAGCAGGGCGGCCAGGATGTCATGGTCGTGGTGGGCGGCGTCATTCCCGCGCAGGACTACGACTTCCTGAAGGACGCCGGTGTTGCGGCGATCTACGGGCCCGGCACCAACATTCCCGCCGCCGCGGCGGAGATCCTGTCGATCCTGCGCAAACGCGACCAGAAGCGCGCGGCTTAGGACAGGGCTTCGCTGCCCATGATTCCGGCAGGTATCGTCGTTGCGATGCCGGCCGGCCTTCCTGCCTTGTCTCGTGATTGTGCCGGAGTCGGGTCGACGGCTGGCTAGCGTATCGCCCGGCTTTCTTCGGGTGTCAGCGGGCGTTCGCGGAAGGAGAGTGTCCTGCCGCGCAGTGTGCCGAAGCCGGTCTGGGCTTCCATCTTGACCGGGTAGCGGATCTGGGTCTGATCCATGCGCGCCAGCCAGATCTTGATCGGCCGCTCGCGTTCGGTTTCGGCTTCCTTCGGCGCGTCGTAGAATTCGCCGGCGACGCGCTTCGTGTAGATCTCGCAGACCAGCAGATCGCCCTGCACACCCGGTACGTCCGAGGTGGCGCCCGACTCGGTGCCGACCTTCCTCAGAATGACGTCGATCCGCCGCTTGCCGTCGTTGCTCGGTACCGTGCGGTCGCAGGCATTGTCGCCGGCCAAACCGACGCTCAGCGCCGCCGACAGGGGATCCAGAGAGCCGCGCTTCTGATCGTCGGAGATCGACTGCTGCGGTGCGGGCTTCCACTCGGGATTGTGCGTTTCCTTCATGGCGCCGCCGCCGTACTGCGCGATCCAGGTGCGCGGCTTGTCCCCGACGATGATCGAAAGCGAGCCGGCGCTGGGTTGGGCGCCGGCGGCCGTGAACCCGCCCCAGGCGCGGTTGCGGCCGTCGTAATGGATGGTGACGGCCCGCAGCAGCCCTTCCTTGAAGGTGCGGGTCTCGACATCGTATTTCGTGCCGTTGAAGCGCGCCGTGAGGTCGATGCGAAAGCCGGAGAGGCCCGCAAAAGTAATTTCATAGGAGATGTCGACCTGGCGGGCTTCCTGCGCGGCGCCCGGTGTGGTTAGGGTGAGGCCGCCCGTGATGCCCATGCTCAAAACAACCGTCAGCAAGGCCTTACGAAATCTCATGAAATCCCTTTCCAAAGGGGGCTTACTTCGGGTGTCGCAGCACGATAGAAGGCCGGCGACCCCTGCGCCACAAAGACTGTACGTCCAATAAGGCAATTTTGGTCATGTCGCCGTCCGCTAACCAAACCGTTCCCAAGGTGAGCGCCTCGCGTACCTGGGGGGTCATGGCCATACTTGGTCGTCATTTATGGCCGAAAGGTGAAAGGGGCCTCCGGCTGCGCGTGGTCATTGCGCTGGCGATGCTGGTCCTGGCCAAGGTCGTCGCAGTCTATGTGCCGCTCCTCTACAAGCAGGCGGTCGACGCGCTGGGATCGACGGCGGCGCAGGCCGTCGCCGTGCCGGTCGTACTGATCCTGGCCTATGGCGCGGCGCGCGTGCTCTCGCAGGCCTTTGGCGAAATCCGCGACGCGGTGTTCGCGCCCGTCTCGCAGCGCGCGATCCGCAATCTCGCACTGGAGGTCTTCGACCATCTCCATGCCCTGTCGCTGCGCTATCACCTGGAGCGGCAGACCGGCGGGTTGAGCCGGGTCATCGAACGCGGCACTCAGGGCATGGAATTCCTGATCCGCTTCACGACCTTCAACATCCTGCCGACACTGCTCGAGATCATACTGGTCGGCGGCATCCTGTGGAGCCTCTACGACTGGCGCTTTTCGGCCGTCACGCTCGTTGTCATCGCCGGCTATATCGTGTTCTCGATCACGCTTTCGGAATGGCGCATCAAGTTCGTGCGGCGCATGAACGATGCCGATACCGAGGCCAACGCCAAGGCAATCGACAGTCTCTTGAACTACGAGACGGTGAAGTATTTCGGCAACGAGGTACACGAAGCGCGCCGTTTCGACGTCGGCCGTCGCCGCTACGAAATCGCGGCCATCCGTTCCAGCCGAACCCTGTCGCTGCTCAATGTCGGACAGGGAACCATCATCTCGATCGGCCTGGTCGCCGTCATGGTGATGGCGGGCTCGGGCGTCGTGCAGGGAACCATGACGATCGGCGACTTCGTTGCCGTGAATGCCTTCCTCATCCAGCTCTACATGCCGCTCAACATGCTGGGCTTCGCCTACCGCGAAATCCGCAATGCGCTGGTCAACATGGAGAAGATGTTCGGCCTGCTCGAAGTGCCGGCGGAGATTGCCGACCGGCCGGGCGCGCCGGCGCTCAAGGTCGAGGGCGGCGACATCGTATTCGATCATGTCGATTTCCATTACGAACCGACGCGGCCGATCCTGCACGATGTCAGCTTCCGCGTGCCGGCCGGCCATACGGTGGCGATCGTGGGGTCGAGCGGCGCCGGCAAATCGACCGTGTCGCGCATCCTGTTCCGCTTCTACGACGTGGCTTCCGGCAGCGTGCGCATCGACGGCCAGGACATCCGCGACGTGACGCAGGCGAGCCTGCGGGCGGCCATCGGCGTCGTGCCGCAGGATACGGTGCTGTTCAACGACACGATCTACTACAACATCGCCTACGGCCGGCCGGACGCGACGCGCGAAGAGGTCGAGCAGGCCGCGCGCCTGGCGCGCATCCACGATTTCATCATGGCGCTGCCGCAGGGCTACGAGGCGACGGTCGGCGAGCGTGGCCTGAAACTATCGGGCGGCGAGAAGCAGCGCGTGGCGATTGCCCGCACCATCCTGAAGAACCCGGCGATCCTGCTGTTCGACGAGGCGACCAGTGCCCTCGATACGCGCACGGAGCAGGAAATCCAGCGTTCGCTGGAGGAGGTGAGCCGCGGCCGCACGACCGTGGTCATCGCCCACCGGCTTTCGACCATCATCAATGCCGACGAGATCATCGTGCTCGATCGCGGCCGGGTCGTCGAACGCGGCCATCATGCCGATCTGCTGGCCCTGAACGGCGCCTATGCCGAGATGTGGCGCCGCCAGCAGGAAGCCGCGGCCGAGGCCGAGCGAAAGGTCGAGGAGCCGCCGTCCCTGCGGTCGGAAGGCCATCTGCGTGTCGCCGAGTAGCGCGGCGTCCGCGGGCGCCGCCAGTCCCTGGCGGGCCCTGCTGCCGATCTATCTCGCCTGTCTTGCTTTCGGCATCCAGGTCGGCACTTCGATGCCGCTGGTGCCGTTGGCCCTGGAACGGCAGGGCGTCGACAAGTTCGTGATCGGTATCGTGGGCGCGGCCTGGGGCGTCGGCATGATTGCGACCACGCCGTTCGTGCCGGCCCTTGTCGCACGGCTGGGGGCGGTGCCGTTGATCTGCGGATCGGCGGTCGTCAGCGCGGCATTGTCTGCGGCGTTCGCCTTCACCGAGGGCGTGCCGCTGTGGTTCGTGCTCACCCTCCTGCAGGGCGTGGTCGGCGGCGTTCCCTGGGTCGTGAGCGAGATCTGGATCAACCTCGTGGTCGACGAGAAGCGCCGCGGCCGCGCCATGGCGGTCTACGCGACCCTGATCGCCGTCGGCATGGCGCTCGGCCCTCTGATCCTGCAGTTCGTCGGCCTTTACGGGCCGCGGCCCTTTCTGGTCGCTGCCGGCATCATGCTCGTTGTCATCCTGCCGCTGCTGCCGGCGTGGAAGTCGGCGCCACCCGTGACGCTGGTCGAGGATAGCGGCCTGTGGCGTGTCGTACGGGCGGCGCCGGTGGCCATGCTGGCGGCCTTTGCCTGCGGGCTGGGCGAGCAGGTCGCTTTCAGTTTTTTGCCAATCTTCGCGGTCGGGGCAAATGTCTCGGCCGAAACGGGGGCGCTGTGGCTCTCGGCGTTCGTGATCGGCAACATCGTCCTTCAATGGCCGATCGGTTGGGCGGCCGACGAATTGGATCGCCGTTCCGTGCTGGCTGTCTGCGCATTGGCGAGTGCCGCGCTGGTGGCGTCGATCGGATTCATCGATCCGCAGTCGCACGGCATCCTGATCGTGCTGGTTCTGTGGGGCGGCATTTCCTTCGGCATCTACACCGTTGGCCTGGCGCTGCTGGGGCAGCATTTCAGCGGCGGCGACATTGCCCGTGCCAATGCGGCTTTCACCATCATGTACACTGTGGCGGGTCTGGTCGGCCGGCCGATTGCCGGCGGCGCCATGGATGTCATGGGCCGATCCGGCATGACCTTCACGGTGATGTTTTTCTACGCGCTCGCCGGCATGGTCGCCTTGCTGGCAATGCGCCGTCGCGGCTGATAGACCTGCTGCCGCAATGAGCGCGTCTGTCGCCACATCGGATAGTTCCACCGATCCGCTGCTTGCGCCTCTGCTCGCGGGCGACCGGCGGGCACTGGCGCAGGCCATCACCCTGATCGAATCGACACGCAGCGACCATCGTGCGCGCGCCGATGCGTTGCTCGCCGCGATATTGCCGCACAGCGGCAAGTCGGTGCGGCTCGGCATCACCGGCGTGCCCGGTGTCGGCAAATCGACCCTGATCGAACGCTTCGGCCTTTCGCTGCTGGAGCGGGGGCGCTCGCTGGCCGTGCTGGCGATCGATCCCTCCTCGAAGCGCGGCGGCGGCTCGATCCTGGGCGACAAGACGCGCATGGAGGAGCTGTCGCGCCGGCATGAGGCCTTCATCCGGCCATCGCCGGCGGGCATCACCTTGGGCGGCGTGGCCCGGCGTACGCGCGAGACCATGCTGCTGGTCGAGGCGGCGGGTTTCGACACGGTGATCGTCGAGACGGTGGGGGTCGGCCAGTCCGAGACCGCCGTCGCCGACATGGTCGACATGTTCATCGTCCTGCTCTTGCCGGCAGGCGGCGACGATCTGCAGGGCATCAAGCGCGGCGTGATCGAGCTTGCCGACCTGATCGTGGTCAACAAGGCCGATGGCGATCTCAAGGCTACGGCCAGGCGGTCGGCTTCCGACTATCAGCACGCCCTGCGCATGCTGCGCTCGCCGACGGTGGGCTGGACACCCGAAGTCACGACGTCCTCCGCCCAGACGGGCGAGGGTGTTGCCGAGATCTGGCAGATCGTCGAACGCTTCAATGCGGCCGTCGGCGAGAAGGGCGTCGCCCGGCGTCGCGCCGAGCAGGCCCGGGCCTGGATGTGGAACGAAGTCGGCGAGACGCTCCTGGCCGAGCTGCGCCGCCACCCCGAGGTTCGCAAGCTGGTCGGCGGCCTGGAGCGCGAAGTCGAGGCCGGCCGGGCTACCCCGGCGGCGGCGGCCCGGCGTATGTTAGAAGCCTTCCATGGCCGCTAAATCGTTCCTGAAGCGCGCGCGCCGCGCCGCCGAAGCCCAGAAGGAGCCCTTCTGGAAGCGCAAGACCCTGGCGCAGATGACCAAGCAGGAGTGGGAATCGCTCTGCGACGGCTGCGGCATGTGCTGCGTCAACAAGCTGGAATACGAGGGCACCGGCGAACTCGTCCAGACCGATACCTGCTGCAGGCTCCTGGATCCCAAGACGGCCCGCTGCCGGGACTACAAGAACCGCAAGAAGATCGTGCCCGACTGCATCCAGCTCACCCCAAAGGTTGTGGCCAAGATGGATTGGCTCCCCAAGACTTGTGGGTATCGGCTGGTCCATTTCGGCCAGGACCTCTATTGGTGGCATCCTTTGATCTCGGGCGATCCGAATACTGTGCACGATGCAGGAATCTCGGCCCGGGGCCGGGTGATTCCCGAGGATCAGGTCGAGGATATTAGCGAAAGAGTGGTGGACTGGTTTGCTTGACGGGACCCGCTTCGGCCCGTAAAAAGCCCGCCTTCCCGCCCTTCGGCGGGATCGTTTTTTAGCGGATACCGCCATGCCTCGTCGTTGCGCCCTTTCGGGCAAGGCCGTTCAGTACGGCAACAATGTGAGCCACGCGAACAACAAGTCGCGGCGTCGCTTCATGTCCAACCTGCAGGTTGCCTCGGTCCTGTCCGATGCGCTGGGCCACTCCGTGCGCCTGCGCCTGACCCCCCGCGGCATCAAGACGATCGAGCACAATGGCGGCATCGACGCCTACCTGCTCGGCACCAACGACAGCAAGCTCAGCCCGGAGATGAAGGTGCTGAAGCGTCGCGTCGTGTCGGCCAAGACCAAGAAGGACGCCAAGGTCGCAGCCGCGGCCTAAGGCTTTTCTTTCTCACCTCCCCACTCGGTGGGGAGGACGGCGCTACGGCGCCAGCTCGAACAGCATCAAGATATTGCGCTGAAGCGGATTGAAGTTGTCATCCGAGATCAGCCACAGCAGCGTCTCGCCGCGTGCGCCGCGGCTCGATGACAGGCCTTCGAGATTGTCGACCGGATAGGGCGAGGCGAGGAACGCGAGTTCTTCCGCCTTCACCGTCGCGCCCGGCTTGAGCTGTGCGGCCTCGAAATGCATGGCCCGCACGCGCACGCCGCGTATCAGGTCGAAAGCCCGTTCGAGGGTCGCGAAGGACCCGTCGGGCAGAACCGTAATGGCGGTCGGCCGGAAGTCGGGGAGGGTGGCGTAGCTGAAGCTGCTCCAGGTGTAGCGGCCGTTTCCGGCGGGCTGCCCGATCCAGCCGACGACGGTCTCGGGCTTGAGGCTGTATTCCTCGCTGATCGCGATCACGGTGCCGTCAGCCAGTGCCGTCAGCGCCTCGATGCCGCCATTGGAAGGCTGGCGGCCGATATCGGCCGGCCCCTCGATGGGCAGCGGCAGGGCATCGAGCGTGCGGTACTGCCACAGCCGATGTCGGCGCTCGAAAGCCACCAGCCACGATCCGTCGGGCAGGCGCGCCATCGCTTCGGCGTCGGCCTCGGCCTTCTTCTCGATCAATTTGCCGTCGAGGCCGTGCAACTGGCCGATCGTTGCCGCGCTCAGGCCGGCGAGATCGCCCTTGGCATTGTAGTCGATGTTGGCGGTGAGCCAGGCGCCTTCATCCGAGATCGACGTGAGCGCGCGGCCATCTGGCGTGACGTACAGGTCGGACCAGCCGCCGAAGTGGGGTGAATCCGCCTTCATCTCGATGCCGCCGCGCCAGATCAGGCGGCCGATGCGTGTCGCATCGGGGTCGTCGAGCTTGAAGGCGAGTGCCGAGCTGTGGATCGCAACCGGCTTTTCCTGCGCCTCGGCCGGGGGCGGCGAGACGCCGGTGCAGGCTGCGACAAGCAGGCAGAGCGTAAGAAGGAAGCGGCTCGCCACCGGAGTTAGGCGGCGCGCTTGCCGGACTTGCCGCTGGTCTTGCCGGGAGTCGCTTTGGCGCCGCCGCGGCCACGCTGGCCGCCGCCACGCGCCGCGCGCACGTCCTTGGCATCCTCCTCGTCGAACAACGAGGCGAGCTGCTCCATCATCGTGCCGCCGAGCTGGTCGGCGTCGACGATGGTGACGGCGCGGCGGTAGTAGCGCGTGACGTCGTGGCCGATGCCGATGGCAATCAGCTCGACCGGCGAGCGCGTCTCGATCCAGTCGATGACATCGCGCAGGTGGCGTTCGAGATAGTTGCCCGGATTGACCGACAGCGTGGAATCGTCGACTGGCGCGCCGTCCGAGATCACCATCATGATCTTGCGCTCTTCGGGACGCGGCAGCAGGCGGTTGTGTGCCCACAGCAGCGCCTCGCCGTCGATGTTCTCCTTGAGGATACCCTCGCGCAGCATCAGGCCGAGATTCTTGCGGGCGCGGCGCCACGGGGCGTCGGCCGGCTTGTAGATGATGTGGCGCAGATCGTTGAGACGGCCCGGATTGGCCGGCTTGCCGGCGGCGAGCCACTGCTCGCGGCTCTGGCCGCCCTTCCAGGCGCGCGTCGTGAAGCCCAGGATCTCGACCTTGACGCCGCAGCGCTCGAGCGTGCGGGCGAGGATGTCGGCACTCATGGCGGCGACCGTGATCGGCCGGCCGCGCATCGACCCTGAATTGTCGATCAGCAGCGACACGACCGTGTCACGGAAGTTCGTGTCCTTCTCCTTCTTGAAGGACAGCGCATGCATGGGATTGGCAACGATGCGCGCCAGACGTGCGGCGTCGAGCGTGCCTTCGTCGAGGTCGAAGTCCCAGGAGCGATTCTGCTGCGCCATCAGGCGGCGCTGCAGGCGGTTGGCGAGCTTGCCGATCACGCCCTGCAGGTGCGAGAGCTGCTGGTCCAAGTGATTGCGCAGGCGGCCGAGTTCCTCGGCGTCGCAAAGCTGGTCGGCTTCGACGATCTCGTCGAATTTCACCGTATAGGCGTGATATTGCTGGCCCAGCGGCTCGTTGCTGAGCGCGCCCGGCGGCAGCCACGGACGTTCCGCGCGGCCCGGCTCTTCCTCGTCGCCCGAGCCCATCTGCATTTCGGTCTGGGCCTGATCTGCGACGGTCTCCGATGCGTCTTCCTGCTCGGAAGCGTCCTCGGTCTCTTCGCCCTGGGCGCCGTAGCCCTGGGTCTCGCTCGAATCGCTCTGATCGTCGCCGGTCTCGTTGGACTGACCGTCGGCGTTCTCCTGATCCTGGCTCTCTTCGGTGTCGTCGTCCTGCAGGTCGGCCGATTCGTCGCCGAGCTTGAGGTCGCGGATGAGCTGGCGCGCGGCGCGCGCGAAGGTTTCCTGATTGCCGAGCGCATCGCGCAGCTTCTGGAAGTCGCGGCCAGCCGCGCTTTCCACGTCGGCGCGCCACATGTCGACCATCGCCTTGGCGGACTCAGGCGGTGCGGCGCCGAGCAGCTGCTCGCGCGCAATCAGCCCGATCACGTCGGCGAGCGGCGCGTCTTCCTTGGTCTTGATACGGGCATGGCCGCGCTGGTCAGAGCGCTGGCGCCACAGAGCCGCGAGATTGTCGGCAACGCCGGCCATCTTGCGGGCGCCCAGGGCTTCGACGCGGACCTGTTCGACAGCCTCGAAGATCGCACGGGCGGTCTCGCCGCGCGGCACGCGGCGCAGATGGGTCTTTCGGTCGTGATGGCGCAGCTTCAGCGCCATCGAATCGGCCTCGCCGCGGACACGGCTGACATCCTCGACCGGCAGGTCGCGTGCCGGCACGGTGATGCGGGCCTCGCTGCCGAGCAGCGAGCCACCATCGGGAACGAACGAGACGTTCACTTCCTTGCGCGAAACCGCCCGCATGGTGGTGGCGGTGACGCGGCGGAACTCCTCGAGGGGAGTCGTGTCCTTGGCCATGGAGGCGCTCTCTACTTAGTGCAGCTTGCCGCCCTTGGCGCTGCCTGCCGGCAATTCCTTGCCGAAGCAGCGCTGGTAGTACTCGGCGAGCGTGCTGCGCTCGACCTCGTCGCACTTGTTGAGGAAGGTGAGACGGAACGCGAAGCCGACGTCGCCGCCGAAGATGCGCGCGTTCTCGGCCCAGGTGATCACCGTACGCGGCGACATCACGGTCGAGATATCGCCAGCGATGAAGCCGGCACGCGTCAGGTCGGCGAGTGCCACCATGGCGGAGATCGTCTTGCGGCCTTCGTCGTTGTCGTAGAACGGCGTCTTGGCCGAGACGATGTTCACTTCCTGGTCGTGCGGCAGGTAGTTCAGCGTCGTCACGATCGACCAGCGGTCCATCTGGCCCTGGTTGATCTGCTGCGTGCCGTGATAGAGGCC
>JAIUOY010000123.1:0-17322 GCA_020160995.1 Pseudomonadota bacterium
AAGATCACGCTGGCCACTGGCCGGCCCGACGCCGCGAACACGGTGGCCGGCAGGATCCTCGATATCGCCTACGAAGGCGACCGCTCGCTCTATCGCATCGTCACCGAGGGCAAAGGAACGATGGTGGTCTCCACCACCAACATCGACCGCATGCAGCCCGCCTCCTTCGCGCGCGGCCAGGAAGTCTGGCTCGGCTGGTCGGCCGACGCCGGGCATCGCCTGAGCGAATGAGCGCCTAGACTATGCGCTACGTCATCGCGCTGCCCTTCCTCTGGCTGATCGTCTTCTTTCTGCTGCCGTTCGCGCTCGTGTTGGCGATCGCGCTCGGCACCAACGCGCCCGATATCGCACCGCCGGTCGAGCTGGGCTTCAGCTTCAAGAACTTCGCCCTGCTGTTCTCCGACGATCTCTATATCGCGGCCTGGCTGTCGTCGCTGCGCATCGCCGCGACCTCGACCCTGATCGCGCTGCTGCTGGGCTATCCCATGGCCTACGCCATTGCGCGAGCGCGACCTGAGCGGCGCCCCCTGCTGCTGATGCTGGTCGTGCTCCCCTTCTGGACGTCGTTCCTGATCAGGATCTACGCCTGGATGGGCCTGCTGGCGAAGAACGGCCTGATCGACCAGTTCCTGCGCTGGAGCGGCATCGCCGATAATCCGGGCAGCATCCTCGGCACGGAATGGGCCGTACACCTCGGCATCGTCTATGCCTACCTGCCGTTCATGGTTCTGCCGCTCTACGCGACCCTGGAGAAGCTCGACACGAGCCTACTGGAAGCCGCGGCCGATCTCGGTGCCAGGCCTCTGACCGCCTTTCTCACCGTCACCCTGCCCCTGTCGCTGCCCGGCATCGTGGCCGGCTGCCTGCTGGTCTTCATCCCTTCGATCGGCGAGTTCGTCGTTCCCGATCTCCTGGGCGGCACCGGGACGCTGATGATCGGCAAGGTCCTCTGGGACGAATTCTTCACCAATGCCGACTGGCCCCTGGCCTCGGCCGTGGCGATCTGCCTGCTGGCCCTGCTGGTTGCTCCCATCGCCCTGTTCCAGCGCCAGCAGGCACGCAGCCTGGAGCGCCGCACATGAACGGCCGCGCCCGGTTCGCCTTCACGGCGCTCGCCTTCGGCTACGCCTTCCTCTACCTGCCGATCGTCCTGGTGGTCGTCTATTCGTTCAACGAATCGCGGCTGGTCACGGTCTGGGCGGGCTTCTCCACCAAATGGTGGCAGGCGCTGTTCGCCAACGAGGCAATGCTCGACGCCGCATGGCTGTCGCTTCGCATCGCGTTCGTGAGCGCCACGGCGGCGGCCGCCATCGGCCTCGCCGCCGGCTATGCCCTCGCACGGGCCCCCTTCTTCTTCGGCCGCACGCTGTTCGGCAGCCTGGTCATCGCGCCCATGGTGATGCCCGAAGTCGTAATGGGCATTTCCATGCTGCTGCTTTTCGTGGGCTCCGAGCAGATTTTTGGCGGACCCGACCGTGGCTTCCTGACCATCGCCCTCGCGCACACGACCTTTTCCATCGCTTTCGTCGCCATCGTCGTGCAGGCGCGGCTGGCCGACTTCGACCGCTCGCTCGAAGAGGCCGCGATGGATCTCGGCGCGACGCCGTGGACGACCTTCCGCACCATCACCCTGCCGCTGATCGCCCCGGCTGTCGGCTCCGGCTGGCTGCTCGCCTTCACATTGTCGTTAGACGATTTGATCCTGACGCAGTTCGTGGCCGGGGCGCAGTCACAAACCCTGCCGATGCGCGTCTATTCCAGCGTCCGCCTCGGGGTCGACCCGCAAATAAACGTACTGGCCACCATCATCGTCTGCGTGGCGGCCTGTGCATTGATCCTGTCGGGCTGGCTGACGCGACGGAGAGTTTGAGCTAAGAATTCGGTGTCCTGGGAGGAAAAAATGCCGAGAACGGGAACAATCAAAGCGTCGCGACGTAACCTGCTGAAGGGAGTCGGGATGGCCACAGTCGGTGCTTCACTGCCGCCGGTCGGCGCGGCGTTGGCGCAGGGCGCGCCTGCTGCAGCCAAGGGACCCAAGCTTCTCGAAATGGACGGCAAGGCCAAGCTCGCAATCCTTGGCGACAAGCCGCTGGTCGCCGAGACGCAGGCCGAGCTGCTGGACGACGATGTCACCCCCACGGCCAAGCTATTCATCCGTAACAATGGCCAGGTGCCCGACGTAACGGGCGATCCCAAGGCCTGGAAGATCAAGATCGACGGCGAAGTGAATACGCCGCTGGAGATCAGCGTCGGCGAGCTGGCGAGCCGCTTCCCCAACGTCACCTACAATCTGATGCTGGAGTGCGGCGGCAACGGCCGCTCCTTCTTCTCGCCCGAAGCGCGCGGCAATCAGTGGACCAACGGCGGTGCGGGCTGCCCGCAATGGACCGGCGTGCGCCTGGCCGATGTGCTGAAGACGGCCGGCGTGAAGCCGTCGGCCACTTTCACAGGCCACTATGGCGCCGATCCGACGCTCGCTGGCGAGACCGACAAGCCCAGCATCTCGCGCGGCGTGCCGATGGCCAAGGCGATGGAAGAGCACACGTTGATCGCCTTCAAGCTGAACGGCCAGGACATCCCGCTGATCCACGGCGCGCCCGTGCGCCTCGTCGTGCCGGGCTGGCCGGCCTCGGCGTCGACCAAGTGGCTGAAGCGCATCTGGGTCCGCGACAAGGAGCATGACGGCCCCGGCATGGGCGGCTTCTCCTACCGTGTGCCGAAGACCCCGATCGTGCCCGGCAGCAAGGGCGACGCCAAGGACATGGCGATCCTCGAATCGATGCCGGTGCGGTCGGTCATCACCTTCCCGGCCGACGGTACAAAGCTTGCGGCCGGCACGCGCAAGCTCGACCTGCGCGGCCACGCCTGGGCCGGCGACTACGACGTCAAGACGGTCGACATCTCGACCGACTATGGCGTCACCTGGAAGAGCGCCAAGGTCAATCCGCCTGCCAACAAGTTCGCCTGGCAGCGTTTCACCGCATCGGTCGACTTGCCGACCGCGGGCTATTACGAAGTCTGGGCCAAGGCGACGGACAGCAAGGGCGTGACGCAGCCCTTCGCCGCCGCCAACTGGAACCCGCAAGGCTATGGCGCCAATCCGATCAACCGCATCCGGGTGCTCGTCGAATCTTGAGCCGGCTCACCATGACACACGTCGTCGTCATCACCTTGACGACGACGTTCCTGATCCTTGCCCTCGATCGCGCGGGCGAGTTGGGTCGCAAACAGTATGTCTACGTGCCGCCGGCGCCCAAGGTGGAAGCGCCGCCGGTCGATCCCGACAAAGGCAAGCCGCCGCCGCACAACGACACGGTCGACGATCTGCCCGACGGCAAGGGCCGCGAGATCACCTTCTATACCTGCACCGCCTGCCATGGCGTGGCGCTGATCAAGGCGCAGGGGCTGACGCGCGACCTCTGGGATTCGACCATCGACCTGATGCTCGAAAAGCACCGCATGCCGCCGGTGAAGGCCGAGGATCGTACCGAAATCCTCGACTATCTTGCCGAGCAGTTCCCGCCGCGCCGCAAGGGTCGTGGAAGCGACAATCCGTTTCTGAAGTAGTCAGCCTGCTGCTTTCGCCCACTTTTCCGACCAGGTGTGCAGAGGCAGAAAGAGCTGCAGCAGCTCGCGGCCCAGCGCCGTGAGGCGATAACCCACGGCATCGTCGAGTTCGACCAGCTTCGCGGCGCGCAGTTCGGCCAGTCGGGTGTTCACGATCGTCGGGCTGGCGCCGATCAGGTCCTGCAGATCGCGGAAACGCTTCGGTTCCTCGCGCAGCTCCCAGACGATGCGCAGGGTCCAGCGCCGGCCCAGCAGGTCGAGCAGCCGCATGATCGGCCGGCCTGTCTGCGAACCGCGAACGCGCTTCACCATCTATTTCACTCCGTTACTACAATTTCTGTAGCAATGACAATCCGTCATGCTACTTAATTTGTAGCACAGAACGGAGATCCGCCATGCCTCGTATTGCCCCAGCCGAAGCCCCCTATCCGCCTGCCATCGCCGCCGAACTCGACCGCATCATGCCCAAGGGCATGGAGCCGCTGATCCTGTTCCGCACGATGGCCAGGAACCCTCGCGTGTTCGGCAAGATGTTTGCCGGTGGCCTGCTCGACAAAGGCGCCCTTTCGCTGCGCCAGCGCGAGATCGTCATCGACCGCACGACGGCGCGGCTGGGCTGCGAATACGAATGGGGTGTCCATGTCGCGCTGTTCGCGGACCGCGTGGCCTTTGATGGCAACCAGATCGCCGCCCTCGTACACGGACCGGCCGGCGCTGCGTGCTGGACGCAGGAGGAACAGGCGCTGCTCGCCGTGGTCGACGATCTGGTCGACCATCGCACGATCACGGCAGCCACCTGGACTGACCTCGCCAAACACTTCGACGAGACGCAAATCCTCGAGGCGATCGTGCTGGTGGGCTACTATCATACGATCAGCTTCCTGTGCCGCGGCCTGGAGCTGCCGCTCGAAGCCTATGCCGCGCATTTCCCGCTCGCGCCGCAATCGGCCTCTTGAGAGCAGCCCAGCCGGAATCAGCGCTTCACGGCCCTGTCGATCCCCAGGATCAGGAGGCCGAAGACCAGCCCCCAGAAGGCGGAGCCCACGCCCATCAAGGTGACGCCCGAGACGGTGACGGCGAGCGTGCCGGCCGCGGCCAGCCGGTCCTGATCGCCAGCCAGGGCGCTGCCCATGGCACCGGCCATCGAGCCCAACAATGCCGTGCCTGCGACCGTCGCCAGCAGCGCCGGCGGCAGCGCGCCGAACAGCCCGACCAGCGAGGCGCCGAACACGGCGATCAGCCCCCAGAAGAGGGCGTAGAACGGTCCGGTCATCCAGCGCTTCGCCGGATCGGGATGAGCATCGGCCCCCGTGCAGAGCGCCGCCGAGATCGCCGCTAGGTTGGATGTGTGGGCGCCCATGAAGGCCGTGCCGAGCGATGCCGCGCCCGTGACGGCCAGGATCGGCTGGGTCGGGGGCTGATAGCCCGACGCGCGCAGCACGGCGAAGCCCGGCAAGTTCTGCGACGCCATGGTCACGAGATAGAGCGGCACGCCGAGCCCGATCAGAGTCGCAAGATCCCAGGCTGGCGCGGTGAGCTCGATGGAGGTGAACGCAATCGGCGGCAACGGCTTCACGAGGCCATGCGACCAGGCGAGCAGGCCGCCGGCCACTAGGACCACGAGCGACGCCAAGGCCGGCAGGAAGGCGCGCGCGACCAGGAACAGCGCGAGCAGTGGCAGCACCAGCAATGGCGAGGTCGGCATATGCTCGATCATCGCCATGACCAGACGCAGCAGGATGCCCGCCAGCATGGCGGCCGCGATGCTGGCCGGAATCCTCTCGATCAGGCGGCCAAGCGGCCGCACCGCAGCGGTAAGCAGGATCAGGACGGCCGCCAGCACGAAAGCTCCGATGGCGGCTGCGAAGCTCGGCACGCCCGTGGTCGAGGCGATCAGCGCCGCGCCGGGTGTCGACCACGCGGCAATGATCGGCATGCGATAGCGGACGCTCAACACCAGGGCACTGAACGCGGTCGCGAGCGAGAGGCCCGAGACCCACGAGCTTGCCTGCTCAGGCGTGGCGCCGACCGCCTGGGCTGCGGCCAGAATGATGGGCAGCGTGCCGCCCGCGCCGGCGATGGTCGCGACCAAGGCAGCGGTCGCGACCGAAACGAATCCTCCCGATTTCACGACAGCCTCTACTCTACTTGTTGGCGGTATCGACCATCGCCTGCAGGAGAATTTGCGCGCCCGCACCAACGTCGTCGCGGGTCGCATCTTCGATCTCGTTGTGGCTGATGCCGTCCTTGCACGGCACGAAGACCATGGCGGTCGGTGCGACGCGGCTGACATAGCAGGCGTCGTGACCGGCGCCGCTCACGATATCCATATGCGCATAACCCGCCTGCTCCGCGCCGCGACGCACGGAGTCGACCAGTTCCTTCGCGAAGGGCGATGCCGGGAAGTGCCAGATCTGTTCGATTTTGACGTCGAGCCGATGACGTTTGGCGATCTCCGCCGCTGCCGCCCGCATCTCGGCGTCCATCTTCGTGAGTTCGTCATTGTCGGGATGGCGGAAGTCGAGCGTCATGAACACGCGACCGGGAATGGTATTGCGGGCTTGCGGCAGGCTGTCGATCACGCCCACCGTCGAGCGTCCGTTCGGCCGGTTGCCGATGCGGCGAGCCTCGACGATCAGCTCGGCGGCGCCGACCAGCGCATCGCGACGGCCTTCCATGGGCGTCGTGCCGGCATGGCTTTCCATGCCCGTCCAGTTGATCTCGTACCAGCGCTGCCCCTGTGCGCCGGTGACCACGCCGATGGTCTTCTTCTCGCGTTCGAGGATCGGCCCCTGCTCGATATGCGCCTCGAAGAAAGCGCCGACCTTGCGGCCGCCGACGGGCTCCTTGCCGTCGTAGCCGATCTTCTTCAGCGCCTCGCCGAAGGTAACGCCCTCGCGATCCTTGATGGCCAGCGCATAGTCGAGTTCGAAGGCGCCGCCGAACACGCCCGAGGCCACCATGGCCGGCGCGAAGCGGCACCCCTCTTCGTTGGTCCAGACCGCGACCTCGATCGGCGCCTCGGTGACATAGTTGGAATCGTGCAGCACACGCAGCACTTCCAATCCGGCCATTACGCCATAAGCGCCGTCGAACTTGCCGCCGGTCGGCTGGGTGTCGAGATGACTGCCGGTCATAATGGGTGCTTTGGTAGGGTCGCGGCCTTCGCGGCGGGCGAAGATGTTGCCGAGCTGGTCGACCTTGATGGTGCAGCCCGCCTCCTTCGCCCAACGCACGAAGAGATCCCGGCCTTGCCGGTCGAGGTCGGTCAACGCGATGCGGCAGACACCTCCCTTTTCGGTGCCACCGATCTGGCCCAGCTCCATCAGGCTCGACCACAGGCGGTCGAAATCGACACGAAGATTGGGGCGTTCTGCGGACTTCATGGCAACTCCAGGCAAGACTGAACGCGGGACCATAGCAAATGCCAGCCAGCGAAACGAAGTGCTTGAGCGGCAGGTCTGGGTCTTGCAAGGGTGCTGCCCTCCAGGAGGATTTTCACGCTCATGCTGCCGCTTTCCGACACGCTCGTTCTCGACCTTACGCAAGTCATCGCCGGACCGACCGCCGGCCAGATCCTGGGCGACATGGGCGCCGATGTGATCAAGGTCGAGCCGTTGAACGGCGAGCATTTCCGCCCCCATTTCGACGGCGCCTGGGTGCCCTCGATGAACCGCAACAAGCGCGGCCTTGCGCTCGACCTGCGTACCGAAGGGGGCCGCGACGTGCTGATGCGGCTGGTGCGCAAGGCCGATGTCTTCATGGAAGCCTTCACGCCGGGCGTGATCGACAAGCTGGGCTTCGGCTGGGATGTCGTCTCGAAGGAGAATTCGCGCCTGATCTATGCCTCGGTCTCTGGTTACGGCCAGACCGGCCCCTATGCCGGCCGCGCGGGCTACGACCCCTGCATCCAGGCCGAGATCGGCCTGATGGACGCGACCGGCCCGGACGGCGGCGAGATGTGCCGCGTCGGCACGGCAGCGATCGACTACTGCACCGGCTCGTTCTGCGCCGCCGGCATCGCCTTCGCGCTGCTGGGCCGTCACAAGACCGGCAAGGGCCAGCGGCTTGACCTGTCGCTGTTCGACGTCGGCATGCACATGATGAGCCACTGGATCACCAACCAGGGCCGCACCGGCGAGGACCCGGTGCGCATGGGCACCTCCAACTCGATCCTGTCGCCGCTGCGCGTCTTCCCGACCAAGACGCGGCCGATCTTCGTCGCGGGAACCAACGATGCCTTCTGGCGGTTGCTCTGCACGGCGCTCGGTAGGCAGGACTGGCTGGCCGACAAGCGCTTCGCCACCAATGCCGACCGTGTCGCCAACCGCGCCATCCTGGAGCCGATGATCGAAGCCTATTTCATGGAGCACACGGCGGACGAGCTGCTCGACAAGCTCATTCCGGCCGGCATGGCCTGTGGCGCCGCCTACAAGGTGAGCGATGTCATGGTGAGCGCACATGCCGAGGCGCGCGGCAGTGTGCTCGAGATCGACTATCCCGGCATTGGCCCGGTGAAGTCGGCGGCCAATCCCATCAAACTCTCCGACGCCCCCGTCGAGACGCGGCGCAAGTCCCCCATGGTGGGCGAACACACGGTCGAGATCATGCGCGAAGTGGGCTATAGCGATACGGATATCGCCTCCCTCCGCGACGCAAAGGCCATCGCGACCCCATGAAGATCGTCTATTCCGACAAGCACGCCGGCCACGATCCCCAGACCTTCATCGTCCGCGGCGTGAAGCAGCGCAGCGCCGAACAGCCGGAACGCGCCACCCGCCTGCTGGCGGCAGCCCGCGAGGCCGGCCACGAGATCCTGCCGCCAAAGGCGTTTGGCAGCGCTCCTGCCGCCACGGTGCATACGCCGGAATACATCGACTTCCTGCAGATCGCCGCGCGCGAATGGGCCAAGCTGCCCGGGGCCGGACCGGAGGTCGTGCCCAACGTCCATCCGGCGCGCGCCCACGCCTCCTATCCCGAGGCGCTGGCCGGCCGGGCCGGCTGGCATCAGGTCGACATGGCTTGTCCGATTGGCCCACACACCTGGGAGGCAGCCCTTGCCGCCACCGAAGTGGCGACCACCGTGGCCGATATGGTGCTGGGGGGCGAGCGTCAGGCTTATGCGCTCTGCCGGCCGCCTGGCCATCACGCCTATGCCGACATGGCGGGCGGCTTCTGCTTCCTGAACAACACGGCGGTCGCAGCCCAACGCCTGCGGGGCCAACACGCCCGCGTCGCGGTGCTGGATGTCGACGTGCATCACGGCAACGGCACGCAAGGAATCTTCTACGAGCGCGACGACGTGCTGACTGTCTCGATCCACGCCGATCCCGCGAACTACTATCCCTACTTCTGGGGCCACGCCCACGAGCATGGCGCCGGCAAGGGCCAGGGGTTCAACTTCAACCTGCCGCTGCCTCTGGGCTCCGCGGACGCGCCGTGGCTCGATGCCGGAGACAAGGCCCTGGCCCGCATCAAGGAATTCCAGCCGACCGCTCTGGTCGTGGCCCTAGGCCTCGATGCCAGCGAGAGCGATCCCTTGCAGGGGTTGAAAGTGACCGGCGCCGGCTTCCATGCCATGGCCGAAAAGATTGCACGCGCCGGCCTGCCGACGGTCTTGGTGCAGGAAGGCGGCTATCTCGGCGACGATCTCGGCCGCAATCTGGTTCAGTTTCTGGCCGGCTTCGAGAAGGGTCGCGCCTAGGAGACCTTCTCCCCCTCAACATCACGGAGTTCAGCATGGCACGGACGATCGCCGACCTGATGGCCGAAACCCTGCGCGCCGCCGGCGTGAAGCGTATCTACGGCGTTGCTGGAGACTCCCTGAACGGCTTTACCGATTCGCTGCGCCGCATGAAGGAGATCGACTGGGTCCACATGCGCCACGAGGAAGCCGGCGCCTTCGCCGCCGGCGCCGAAGCCCATCTCACCGGCGAACTTGCGGTCTGCGCCGGAAGCTGCGGCCCCGGCAACATGCACCTCATCAACGGCCTGTTCGACTGCTACCGCAGCCGCGTGCCCGTCCTGGCGATCGCTGCGCACATCCCGAGCGCGGAGATCGGCGGCCATTATTTCCAGGAGACCCACCCCGAGCAGCTCTTCGCCGAGTGCTCGCACTATGTCGAGTTGGTCTCCAACCCCGACCAGATGCCGCGGGTCCTCGACAAGGCGATCCGCGTCGCCGTCGCCGAGCGCGGCGTGGCGGTGGTCGTGATCCCGGGCGACGTGGCGCTGCTCAAGACCGACGCCAAGGTCGCGACCTGGCTCGCTCCCAAGCCGCCGGTCGTGCGGCCGTCCGATGCCGATCTCGATGCTCTGGCCGAGCTCCTGAACAGCGGCAAGAAGGTCACCATGATGTGCGGCGCGGGTTGTGCCGGCGCGCACGGCGCGGTGGTCGACCTGGCGCGCGCCCTGAACGCGCCGATCGTGCATTCGCTGCGCGGCAAGGAGCATGTCGAGTACGACAATCCCTTCGATGTCGGCATGACCGGCCTGATCGGCTTCGCCTCGGGCTACGCCGCCATGAAGGAATGCGACACGCTGCTACTCCTCGGCACCGACTTCCCCTACCGGCAGTTCTACCCCGAACAGGCCAAGGTGGCGCAGATCGACATCAGGGCCGAAAGCCTCGGCAATCGCTGCCGCCTCGATATCGGCGTGGTCGGCACCGTCGCCGATACGGTGGCGGCCCTGCTGCCTCGGCTGAAACCCAAGACGGACCGGACGTTCCTCGACGCCGCGCTAGCTCACTATGCCAAGGCGCGCGCCGATCTCGACAAGCTCGCCGAGAGCAAGCCCGGCGGCAAGATCATCCATCCGCAATATGTTGCGCGCCTGATCAGCGAGCTGGCCGACGACGACGCGGTCTTCACCTGCGATGTCGGCACGCAATCGGTATGGGCCGCGCGCTATCTGAAGATGAACGGCAAGCGGCGCCTGATCGGCTCGTTCAATCACGCCTCGATGGCCAACGCCATGCCGCAGGCCATCGGCGCGCAGGCCTCGCACAAGGGCCGGCAGGTGATCTCGATGTCGGGCGACGGTGGCTTCGCCATGATGATGGGCGACTTCATCAGCCTCGCCCAACTCGGCCTGCCGGTGAAGGTGGTGGTGCTGAACAACGGCACGCTGGGCTTCGTCGAGATGGAGATGAAGGCGGCGGGTTTCGTCGATACCGCCGTCACGCTGAAGAACCCCGACTTCGCGGCCATGGCCGCGGCCATGGGCATCAAGGGCGTCAGGGTCGAGGACCCGGCCAATCTCGAAGGCGCCTTGCGTGACGCCTTTGCCCACAAGGGGCCTGCCCTGGTCGATGTCGTAAGCGCCCGCCAGGAACTCGCCATGCCGCCCAAGGCGACGCTCGAACAGGCCTATGGCTTCAGCCTGTTCCTGATGAAGGCCGTGATGGACGGCCGCGCGACGCAGATCATCGATCTGGCACGCACCAACCTGAGAATCTGAAGGCCTCAGGCTCTGAGGGCAGTTGCCGCCAGTTCGGCAACAGCGAGATCGAGGCCTGGGTGATCGCCATCGCCCAGGATCCACACGGCGGAGAGGCTGGCGAAGGCGAGCGTCCAGCGCAGCAGGTGTGTGCGGTCGAGGGCAGCCGCGTCGGCAATGACCTCGACCTGACGCGCAAAGCGGCCCGGCGCCAGAGCGGTTGGCTCATCAGGGTCGCGCAGGATGTTCACGAAATCGAAGGCGCGGTCGCCGAGCAAGCCTTTGGGATCAATGACGATCCAACCGCGCGGGCCGGCATCCAGCACGTTCTCGTGATGGATATCTCCGTGCAGCACCACGACATCCTGTTGATGGTCCAGAAGCTCGCGAGCAACGCGCCGCCCCTCGGCGATGACACCACCCTGGTCCTGAGACTGCAGCAACGGCTCGAACCAGACCGTGAGCGGTACGAGATCGGGAGGCAGTGGCGCGCGATGCCGATGCAATCGGCTGGTCGCCTCGCAAAGAATGCGCGTTGCCTCGTCGTCCTGGCCGGAGCGCGCCATTGCTGCCAGCGACCGCGGACCCGTGGCCCGTTCGAGCAGGAGCACGCCGTCGCCCTCGGCCAACACACGCGCCGCGCCCTCGCCCTGCCACCAGGCCATCAAGCGGCAGCCCCGCCGTTCTTCCTTCTCGATGGCGACCTTCAGCATCGCCGGCACACCTTCGCGGCGCACCGGCAGCAGGATGCTGCTGTGGGTCTTCAGCAGGTCGCCGTCGGGCTCGAGATTCCAGCGCGCTAGATAGTGATCGGGTTCGGTTGCGATTGCGGAACCTGCCTAGGTTTTCTTACCGAGATTGTTGAAGAAACGCGTCCAGCTCGAAGGCCAGAAGGCCAAGATGAACACGACCAGCGCGACGAGGAACAGCGAGATCACGCCCTGGATGATCTCGAAGTTGAGGGCGTCCTCGGCGACAAAGAACCCCGCCACGAAATTTGCAGCAACAAGGATCAGGCGAACTGCCCAGCTCAGCATCGTTCTCTCCCCCGCATCACCTCGTACTTAATCGCCGTCATTGCCGCTGACAACATAGGCAGCGAGCTTCTCCGGCAGGGTGCCCTGAGCGACCTCGACGGTTCGGCGGTCGGGACAGATGAAGACGGCGTCCGGATCGACTATCAGCTTCTCGAAGCCTGCGCCTCGGCCGAACGCTTCAGCTTCAGGTGCGCCGGCGGAGCGGCCCCTTGCTTGTCGACACCGAAATAGACGGTCGTGTGCGGGAACGGGATCTCGATGCCCAGCTCGTCGAACCGCTTCTTCATGCGCCGATTGAACTCGCGCCCAACCGTCCACTGCTCGATCGGCCGCGTCTTGAGCCGCGCCCGCACGATCACGGCCGAATCCTCGAATCGTTCGACGCCCAGCACCTCGATAGGCTCGATCATGCGGTCGGCAAACTCGGGTTCCGACCGCATTTCGGCGTCGATCTCCTTCAGCACCTCGACCACCTGGTCAGTGTCCTCGCGGTAAGCCACGCTGACATCGAGGACAAAGCGCGAGAAGTCCTTCGTCATGTTGATCACGCTGTTTACTGTGCTGAACGGCACCGTGTGGACGCTGCCCGCAACGTCGCGCAGGCGCACCGTGCGGATGGTTATCGCTTCGATAAGGCCCGAATGCTCGCCCATCTTGACGACGTCGCCCACCGAGATCGTGTCTTCCATCAGCATGAAGGCGCCAGTAATGACGTCCTGGACGAGTTTCTGGGCGCCGAAGCCCACGGCGATGCCGACAACGCCGGCTCCGGCGATCAGCGGACCGATGTTCACGCCGAGTTCGGCCAACACGACCATCGTCACGATCGCGGCCAGCGCGATGTTGCCGGTCGTTCGCACCAGGGGTAGCAGAGTGCGCAGCCGCCGACGCCGGTCGAGCGATGCCGAGCTCGATTCCTGAGGCGCCATTGTGCGCTCGATGGCGATATCCATGGCCTCCCACGCGACCGTCGCGAGGACTGCGATGACGGAAAGACCGAAAGCGGCGCTGGCGATCCGACGTCCGATGGGCGACGCCGACCATTCGAATGCCGGCACGCCCCAGACCTCCAGCAGAGTCACGACGGTAACGACGGCCAGCACGATGCGAACGGCCAGGAGGACGGGTGTCATGTAGCGGCCTGCCCGCACCATGAAGCGGGGGAACATCCGCTCGAACGTGCTGCCCGCTGATGTTGCGTGCCGCAAAGCTCTGCCTGCGCCCCCCCACAACATGCCCGCAGCGAGGAGCACAATCGCGCTCTTCAGCACTCCCCAAAGGATGAACTCCACCGGGATCGTCTCCTGCAGCAGCCAGACGACGAAGGCCGTGGTGATCAGGACCATTGCGAGAACATGCCAGATGTCGGCGAGCCCCCGGCGCAGATATGCCATTGCTCCCTGTTCGCGCGAGCCGCGCAACCAGCCTGCCACAGCGCTGCGACAATGCAGGATGAAGGCCGCAGCCAAGGCTACGACGAGGAGGCCGACGATCGCGACCAGCAACCGGATGCCCGACGGCGGCACCTGGAACAGGGCAGCCATTCGGACGACGAAGTACCCCACTGCGACAAGGACGATGAGACGCCGCGTCCAGACGAATATATGCCGCGCCGTCGCGTCGGATATTTTGAACTGACGTATCGGCTTGCCGGGTGCGACGAGCGCCTGTAGGGGGCGAAGCACGGCCTGCGCCGCGACTGTTGCACCGATCGCGGCAACGATCAGGAGGCGGGCGCGCAGGTCCATGTCGATAAACGGCAGCACTGCCAACGCCCCGACCGCGAAGGCACCCACTGGCAGCAGCGCGAGGAATATAAGGGCCAGGACATGCATCGACCGCGTGAACATGCCGTCGGCGCGGCGTGCTGCGAAGCGCCGCCGGACGGGAGCTAGCAGCAGCGAGACAAGGCCCGCGCCGGCGGCGCCGACCATGCCGACCGCCGCCATGCCGAGCAGGAGGTCACGCCAGCGCAGGCGGCGCTGGGGATCGTCGATCTGCAAGACAAACCAATGCTGGATGGATGTCAGATCGGCGGCCGAACCAACCAATTCAGTCGCGCCGGCACGGAGATCCTGCAGACCACCGGCCAGGCTGTCGAGGTAGCGGTTGCCGACGGTTGCGGGCGGCGCCTGTTCTCCGCCTTGCTGTACGGCAATGAGGGCGCGGATCTGGTCGACAAGATGCGCTCGAGCCTTGTCGTCCTCGAGCGTTGTCACCAGACCCTGCAACGATTCGGTCTTGGGTACCGGCTCCGCGGGCACCTGCGCCAACGCACTGCCGCACAAGCATGTCAACACCCCAATGAGGCAAGAGGCGTACAGGCGCAGCGAGGCAGTCATCGGCAATCTTTCCACATTAGGAGGGCCGCGCCGGTGAGGGCGACCTAATGGATGCCGAAGTGACTGCAGGAGCGTTCGAATCGGCAAAAAGCGCCATCACGGGCGCAGGCGGTTTGCCATTATTAACGACAAACCGGCAGGAATGTTCCGAAATATTTCTGCGGAGAGTTTATCGGCCGCCCAACCACGCGTGCGTCAGTCGCCGCCGTTGCCGCCGACGACATAGACGGTCAGCTTTTCCGGCAAGGTATCGTGCGCAACCTCGATGGTGCGCCGGTCGGGCCAGATGAAGACGGCATCCTGATCCTGCATCAGCTCCTCGAAACGCGCGACCTGGCCGCGGCCCCAATAGTGCATGGGCAGGACGATGCGCGGCTGAAGCTGGCGGACGACCTCCACCATGACCGGGAGACCCACCGTATAGGCGCCGTCGATCGGCACCATCAGCACGTCGATGCGGCCGAGCTCGTCGAGATGCTCCTTGGTGAGGCGATGATGCAGATGGCCGAGATGGGCAATGCAGAGGTCGCCGATGGTGAAGGTGAAGATCGAGTTGCCGTTGATACGCGCCGAACCGCCGCCCCAGTCGCGCGCATTGGTGGGCACGTTCGAAACCTTGAGATCCTTCAAGGTGACGTCGTGCTTGGCTTCGGTTTCGCCGGGCTTAGTCGGCCATCCCGGCAGTATGTAGGTGATGCCCTCCTCCGGATGATCCGTGTAGTGCGTGGAGTGCGCGTTGTTCATCGTCACGATGTCGGGCTTTCGGCCAAAGCCGTTCAGGCCGTTGTAGTCGGTGATGGCCCGTACACCTTGAGGTGTGTTGATCTCGAAACTGGCATGGCCGAGGAAAGTGACGACGGCACGGCTGGCACTGTCGGCGGCCATCTGCATGCCATCGAGCGAAGCGACCTGAACGCCCCGGCCCAACAGGGCAGGTCCCAGCTCGACGAGGTTTTTGGAACAGCGTGCCAGCGCTGGCCCTGCCAGCAGGGCAAACAGGGTTGCCAGCAGGGCGGTGGCGGATAGGCGTGCGGTCATGGGATCTCCGGCGCGGTATCGCGGGAAAGCCCCTCAGCTTCAGCAAAATGCAGGCGGCATGCCAGCCCCTTAATCCCTCCCCTCGGACTCCCGTTGACTCTTGGCATTGAGAGAACTAGAACAAAACAAGAACATTATAGTTCCAGATATCCCCAATGCGTTTTCATCGGCCTTCCGAGGGGGCAATGCCCGTCATTTCCCCACATGCCTTTGCTCCCTCCGCTGCCAACGATCTGGCGGCTGGCGTTCCGCTCGGCCTGCGGGAAAAGGTGCGCCGGCTGGAGCGCGCCCACAGCGCCCAAAGGGGCGGTCGCGCTGCCAGCGTAGCCTTGGGGATGCCGGCCATTGATGCCCTGCTGCCCGAAGGCGGGCTGCTGACCGGCGCGCTGCACGAGATCGAGGCAGGCCCTGCACCATCTGGCCGTGTCGCCTCGCATGACGGGGCAGCGCTGGGGTTTGCCGGACATATCGTCGGGCGCTTCGCCCGGCAGGCTGGAGGAACGATCCTGTGGTGCCGGCGCCCGACGGGCACCTTCGATGCTCCGCCTTACGCGCCGACGCTCTCCGCCTGGTTCGACCCGGCTCGCGTGCTGATGGTCACGGCGCAGCGCGACGCGGACCTCTTCTGGGCAATGGAAGAGGGGTTGCGGTGCCCCGGCATCGCCGTGGTCCTGGGCGAGACGCGTGCCGCCGACCCGACTGCAGGCCGCCGCCTGTCGCTGGCCGCCGAGAAGAGCGGCATTCCCGCTTTGCTGCTGAGGACACAGCCTGCGCCGCCGCAAAGCGTGTGCGCGACGCGCTGGCGGATCGCCTCGGCCCCCTCGCATTCGACACCTGGCCTCAGCGATGTCGGCGCCGCGCGCTGGCGTCTCGAACTGAGGCGCAATCGCTTCGGCACACCGTCGGCTGCTGAAATCCCGTCATGGCTCGTGGAGTGGAACGATGAAACGCATTGTCTCTCTGTGGTTTCCCAAACTCTCGACGGATCGTCTAGCGCGTACTGGCCAGAGTCCGACACCGCGCGACTGGTCGGTTAGATCGGCGGCCACCGTCGTGTGGCACGATGGCTGCCCGCGGCTCGCCGCGGTCAACGGCCATGCCCGTGCCGCGGGCCTGCGTCCACACATGCGGCTGGCCGATGCACGCGCCCTGCTGCCCGACCTCGTCACCACGGCAGGCGAACCGCAGGCCGACCGCCGACTGATCGAGACGCTTGCCAACTGGTGCGATCGCTACACGCCCTGGGTAGCGATCGATCCTCTGGGCAGTGCCATCGCCGAGGAAGGCACGGAAGCCTGCAGTGCCGGCGGCTTCGGCGGCGATGCCGGCCTGTTGCTCGACGTCACGGGCTGCACCCATCTCTTCGGCACGGGCGAGGCCGGCGAACGTGCTCTGCTTACAGATCTGACCCAGCGGCTTTCGCGGCACGATTTTTCCTGCCGGGCAGCAATGGCCGACACGGCGGGGGCCGCCTGGGCGCTGGCCCGCTTCGCCGAACGTCAGACCGACCTCTTCTGCCCCCGCCACGGCCAGCGCGCGGCACTCGCTACCCTGCCGGTCGAAGGGTTGCGGCTCGATGCACCGATCCTGGAGACCTTCCTCAAGCTCGGCCTGCGTCGCATCGGCGATCTCTACCCGATGCCGCGAGCGCCGCTCGCCCGCCGCTTTGGCGACCAGCCCCTCGCCCGCCTCGACCAGGCGCTGGGCACGCTCGCCGAGCCGATCGAGCCGCGCCGCCCACCGCCCGCCTTTCGCACGCGCCTCGCCTTCGCCGAGCCCATCGGCCGGCCAGAGGATATCGCTGCCGCCACCAGCCGGCTCCTGGCCGCACTCTGCCGCCAGTTCGAGCAGGCGGGTGTGGGCGCCCGCAAGCTCGAGATCGCGCTCTACCGCGTCGA
>JAIUOY010000124.1:0-45053 GCA_020160995.1 Pseudomonadota bacterium
GGCAAGGACGTCGTGAACGGCGTCGAGAAGGGTGTGTGGCCCGCCGATCTCTGGAAGGAGATCGAGGAAATGGGCCTGCCGTTGATCGCCGTGCCCGAAGCCCAGGAAGGCGTGGGCGGCACCCTGGCCGATCTGCTGGCGCTCCTGCGCGTGGCCGGCGAGCACGCCGTGCCGGTGCCGCTCGCCGAGACGACGCTTGCCAATCTTCTCGTTGCGGCGTCGGGCGGTAAGCCCGCAAGCGGACCTTCGACCCTGGCGCTCGGCGCCAGCGATCTGTCGCTTCAGGGCAATCGGCTCTCGGGCAAGGTGACGCGCGTGCCGTTCGCCAGCGTCGCCGACCGTTTCGTGTCGGTCGTCGGCGCCGGCGGCAAGCCGACCTTGGTGGTCGTGGCGCGCGACGAGGCATCCGTCGAGGAGACGCCGAGCCACGCCGGCGAGCCGTACGGCACGGTGGTCTTCGACAATACGCCGGTCGAATTCTCGGCGGCGTCGGCGGTGAGTGCCGACCGCGCGCTGGAACTGGCCGCGCTGATGCGCACGATGCAGATGGCGGGTGCGGCCGACAAGGTGCTGGTGACGGCCGTCGAGTACTGCAAGCAGCGCGTCCAGTTCGGCCGGCCGATCTCGAACTTCCAGGCGATCCAGCACATGCTGGCGGAGCTGGCGAGCTGCGTGGCCGCCACCATCGCGTCGGCCGAATCGGCCTCGCGCGATGCCGACGAAGGCGGGCTGGTGGACGGCGGCAGCTTTTCGATCGCGGCGGCCAAGACCCAGTGCTCGGACTTCGCGCACCGTATTGCTGCGCTCTCGCATCAGTCGATGGGCGCCATGGGCTTCACCCACGAGCACATTCTGCATCACTACACGCGCCGCCTCTGGGTGTGGCGTCGCGACTTCGGCAGCGAGGCCTTCTGGGGCGAGAAGATCGGCCAGGCCTTCGCCAAGGCCGGCCGCGACGCCATGTGGCCCGCTCTCACCGAGAGCAGATACGCCGCCTGACCGGCAACCAAGTCGGCCCTCATCCATTTGCTCCATTGGGATCGTGCCCAATGGAGAATCCATGGCTCGCGACGACAAGCCGAAGCGGGACATCAAGCGCGCCTATGGCCGCTACAGCGCCTCCGACCAGGCAGACAAACGCCGGCGAGACGAGCAGCGCGATCATGGCGTTTACGGCTACCCGCCGGAGGATACGCCGGGGCAGGAGCGGGAGGGCACCGCGCGTAAGCCGGGCGCCGGCCCGCGTCCGCGGAAGCCGGCCCGGCCATCTTCCCGCAACAGTACTGCCAAACGCTGATTCATCGTGGCGTTCATGGAGCTGGCATGGAGCTGGCCGCGGGATCGTGCGCCGTAAGCGCATAGGCATCGTCACAAATTTCTGCGAGACCTGATGCCGGGCGTACGGGCTGGCGGGCGCCATATATCCATTTGGCTATAACGAATGGATTCCTATTCATTCAGTGAGGGAATATCCGCAATTCTGTTGGATATCGATATATTCAATCTGATATATCGAAGGAGCGGAATGTGGGAGAACTTCATGCTGGCAACTCGTCGAGTTTTTGCAGCGGCCCTGGCCGCGGCCGCGCTGGTGTCGGCTGCCGGTGGGGCGCGGCCCGCTGAAGCGCAGGGCAAGGACGTCGTCGTCCTTGCGGCGGCCAGCTTGAAGAATGCCCTCGATGACGCCGCGGCGGCCTGGACCAAGCAGACCGGCAAGTCGACCAAGATTTCCTACGCCGCAAGTTCGGCTCTCGCCAGGCAGGTCGAGGCTGGGATTCCCGCCGACATCTTCATCTCGGCCGACGTTCCCTGGATGAACCATGTCGCCGAGCGCAAGCTGATCAAGGCGCCGAGCCGGTCCGACTTCCTCGGCAACCAGATCGTGCTGATCGCCGGCAAGGACTCAAAGACCGCTCTCAAGATCGACAAGGGCTTTGCCCTGCGCGAGGCGCTGGGCAACGATGGCCGTCTGGCCATGGGCAATGTCGACTCCGTTCCGGCCGGCAAGTACGGCAAGGCGGCGCTGGAGTCGCTGGGCGTATGGTCGTCGGTGGCCGACCGCGTGGCGCAGGCCGAGAATGTGCGCATGGCGCTCACGCTCGTCTCGCGCGGCGAGGCGCCGCTGGGCATCGTCTACAAGACCGATGCCGCGTCCGATCCCAAGGTGCGTATCGTCGGCACCTTTCCCGACGGCACGCACCCGCCGATCATCTATCCGATGGCGCTGCTTGCCGGCTCGACCAATCCCGATGCGCAGGCCTTCATCGACTACCTGAAGTCGCCGGCCGCCAAGCCCTTCTTCGAGAAGCAGGGCTTTACTGTACTGAAGTAGGAACCGTCGCCTCGCTGCCGGCCGTCCAACGCTTAGTCGAGCGCGGCCCGCGGCTGATCGATGACGTTGGGCAGGGTCATCAGCAGCGAGCGCAGGCACTCGGTCGGCAACACGACCGAGGCGGGGCGGCCGTCCGCGTCTTCCATGACAATGCGAAACGAGTCGCCCGTGGGATCGACCTGACAGGTGGTCAGAGCCTTGCCGACGATTTCCATGGCGAGTACCCGTGCTCGTGAACGACGCTATATCCAATAAGATATAACGAAGGGCAGCGCAAGCGGCGCTCGGGCAGGGGGAGCCGGATGCTAGTGCGGCTTGTCGGCCGACGGGGTCAGCAGACGGGCGAGCGAGCGCATCTCGGAGATCGAGGCGCCGTAGGCGCGGCGTTCCATCTCGCGGTAGAGCCGCACGATGTCGTTGCCGGTTTCCGTAACCACCGCGCCACCGCCGCCGCCGCCGCCGGTCTGGGCCGTGACGACCGGCGCACGAAACATCTTGTTGAGTTCGTCGATCAGCAGCCATGCTTGACGGTAGGACATCGCCAGGGCCCGGCCGGCGGCAGAGATCGAGCCGGTCTCGTTGATCAACTCCAGAAGGCGGACCTTGCCCGGTCCGATCGATCGCTCTCCACTGAAATCGATCCGCAGATGCAATGAAGTCTTTTCCGCGGTCTTGGCGGCTGGCTTGGCTGGCGCGCGTCCCATGTGCCGATTATGCGACGGGGCATGGAGCAAGGCCAGCCGGTTGGCGTTGCATGTGCGAGCTGTCGCGGTACAAAGTCCGCGCGAGCGGTAATGGTAGACGCAGCGATGGATGAAAAATGAAGAATGTCGAAGGCGATCTCGGCCTCCTCAGGGAGCGTCTGCTGCAATGGTTGATGAACGACGCTCTGCCGATCTGGTGGAACGTCGGGGCGGACAAGACGGGAGGCGGCTTCCACGAGGCCATCGACCATGCCGGCCGGCCGGTCATCGCCGATCGCCGGGCGCGGGTACAGGCGCGGCAGATCTTCACCTATGCGGTGGCGCGGGACATGGGCTGGAACGGGCCGGCCGAAGAAGCCATGACGCACGGTCTGGAGTACTTCCTGGGTCGCTATCGCCGGCCGGACGGCCTGTTCTGCAATTCCCTGACCGTCGACGGAAAGCAGGCCGAAGCAGCGCCTTACCTCTACGAGCAAGCTTTTGCGCTCCTGGCCATGGCGACGGCCCATGGGCCCGAGAAGCGGATGCCGGAGCTGGTGCCGGTTGCCGAGCAACTCTTGGGGAAGTTGCTCAGCGAGCGGCGAGGCGGTGCCGGCGGCTTCACCGGCTTCGTGGACGATGCCGTCTACCAGTCCGACCCCCACATGCATCTCTTCGAGACGGCGTTGGCCTGGGAGGAGATTTCGTCCGATCCGCGCTGGTCGCGTTTGGCGGACGAGTTGGCCGAGCTCTGCCTTGCACGTTTCATCACCAAGGATCGCGGCATCCTGCTCGAATACTTCGACTCCTCCTGGGCGCCGGCGGCGGGCGATATGGGGCGTCTGGTCTGGCCGGGCCATCAGTTCGAATGGGCAGGCCTGCTGGAGCGCTGGGCGCTCGCGCGCGGCCGCGAGGATGTCCGCAAGGTCGCGCGGCGCCTCTACCGCATCGGGGCGGATCACGGCATCGATGCAAAGCGCGGCGTGGCGGTCTTCGAATTGACGGACGAGATGGCCGTAAACGATCCCAAGGCGCGGCTCTGGGCGCAGGCCGAATGGCTGAAGGCCGCCATCATCCTGGCGCGTTCCGAGAAGGACGAGGCGACGCGGCTCGCCTATCTCGCCGATGCCGCGGCAGGCGCGCGGTCGTTGCTGCGCTTCCTGGAGATGCCTGTTGCCGGTCTGTGGCGGGACAAGCTGACCGGCGAGGGCGAGTGGATCGACGAGCCCGCACCGGCGAGCTCGTTCTATCACATCATCGATTCGCTGCGCGTGCTGGCGGCCTGGCAGGCTCAGGCGGCCTGATAGCCGATCACGGCCTTGGTCTCGAGGAACTCTTCGAGGCCCCACTTGCCGTATTCGCGGCCGTTGCCCGACTGCTTGTAGCCGCCGAAGGGCGCGGCGGTGTCGCCCATCGGGTAGTTCACATGGACGTTGCCGGCGCGCATTTGCGCGGCGACCTTGCGGGCACGGTCGAGGTCGGCGCCCTGCACATAGGCGGCCAGCCCGTAGATCGTATCGTTGGCGAGGCGAATGACCTCTTCCTCGCTCTTGTAGGGCAGGATGGCGATGACCGGCCCGAAGATTTCTTCGCGAGCGATGGTCATGTCGTTGGTGACGCCCGCGAAGACGGTCGGGCGTACGTAGAAGCCGCGGTTCAGGGTCTCCGGCCGGCCGGGGCCGCCGGTGACCAGTTCCGCGCCTTCGTCGATGCCGGCCTGGATGAGGCGCTGGATCTTCTCGTACTGCGCGGCGTTGACGACCGGGCCCAGCCGGGTCTCGGGATTGCGCGGATCGCCGACCACGAAGCGCTCGGCCGCCGCCTTGGCAATCGCCTTGACCTCGTCGTGGCGTTCCTGCGGCACGAACATGCGGCTGGGCGCAGTGCAGGACTGGCCCGAGTTCACCATCATGCTGTTGATGCCCTTGGTGACGGCGGTCTGGAAGTCGACGTCGGGCAGCAGGATGTTGGCCGACTTGCCGCCCAGCTCCTGCGCCACGCGCTTCACCGTCAGCGCCGCAGCCTGCGCCACGCGGATGCCGGCGCGCGTCGAGCCGGTGAACGACATCATGTCGATGTCGGGATGGTTCGACATGGCCTCGCCGACGACGGCGCCGGTGCCCTGGACCATGTTGTAGACGCCCCTGGGCGTGCCGGCGGCGTGCATGATCTCGCTCCAGATGACGGCGTCGATCGGCGCTTCCTCCGAAGGCTTCAGCACCATGGTGCAGCCGGCGGCGAGGGCAGGGAGGACCTTGCAGGCGATCTGGTTGGTCGGCCAGTTCCACGGCGTGATGAGGCCGCAGACGCCGATCGGCTCGCGCGCGATCAGCGTCGTGCCCTCGACCGTCTCGAACGGGTAGGTTTCGAGCACGGAGATCATGCGCTCGAGATGGGCGGTGCCGCGCCCGGCCTGGATGTCGCGGGCGAACTGCAACGGGGCGCCCATCTCGCGGGAGATCGCGTCGCCCACGTCGCTGCGGCGCTTGTTGTACTCGGCCAGGATGGCGCGCAGCAGGTCGAGCCGTTCCTTGCGCGTCGTGCGGGCGTAGGAGGCGAAGGCGGTACGGGCTGCGGCCACCGCGCGGTCGACGTCGGCGGCGCTGCCGACTGCAATCCGCGTATAGGCCTCCTCCGTCGAAGGATCGATGACGTCGAGCAAGGCCGGCTTCACCGGATCGACCCATTCGCCATCGATGTAGAACTGCGTCTCGTGTGCCATGGGATCCTCCGACTGGTGTGATTTCTGCGCTTCGTTATATATATAAAGATATAACGCTAGAAAAGCACCACCTGGCAAAGCCAAATGTGGAGGAAGTTCGATCCGCGGCAACGGCGGTCGTGCGTTGCCTAGTCGTTGACCTGGCAGATCAGTTTCATTCCGGAGCAGTGTATTCGGTATGCCTAATGCGACATAACGAACGCAGCCAGAGATAGCTGGCTATTTCAGCGTAACGACGTTGAGCCGACCGGCCGGGCCCGGCCGCGGCGGCGCAGGGCCGGGGACGGCCCCGGGCGGAGCCGACAGGGCCTCGCGCACCTTCTGGGCGAGGTCGCGCTTGCGGTAGGGCTTCGGCAGCAGGAGCACGCCGGCTTCCAGGCGGCCATCGTTCTGCAATGCGCCTTCGGCATAGCCCGAGGTGAACAGGACCCGAAGGCCGGGCCGGGCGCGGCGTACCTCCTCTGCGACTTCGCGGCCATTGAGGCCGCCCGGCATGACGACGTCGGTGAACAGGAGGTCGACGTCGCCGACGCGATCCAGCAGTTCCAGGGCTTCACGGCCGCTGGCGGCGCTGGTGACCTCGTAGCCCAGGCTGGCGAGCATGGCGGAGACGTGGAAGCGCACCTCGTCATTGTCCTCGACAAGGAGGATGCGTTCCTTGCCGCGCGGCGCCGCCTCTGCCGGCATGGCAAGCTGCTCGGTGGTGCCTTCGACCCTCGGCAGATAGATGCGAACCGTCGTTCCCCAGCCGACCTGGGACTGGATGTCGACATGGCCCTTCGACTGATGGACGAAGCCGTGGACCATCGAGAGGCCAAGTCCGCTGCCCTTGCCGACATCCTTGGTGGTGAAGAAGGGGTCGAAGGCGCGCGAGGCGACGTCGGCCGGCATGCCGGTGCCGCTATCGGTCACCGAGAGCATCACGTAGTCGCCGGGCGCGATTTCACCTTCGTTGCCACGGGCAAAGCTGACGTTGCCGGTCTCGATCACCAGCCGCCCGCCCGCCGGCATGGCGTCGCGGGCGTTGATGCAGAGATTGACCAGGGCGGTCTCGAACTGGCTGCGATCGACGCTGGTGTAGCCCAGTTCGTCCGCCAGCCGCATGTCGATGTCGATCTCGCCGCCCAAGGTGCGATGCAGGAGACTTCCGGTGACGGTGATCAGTGCGTTGAGGTCGGTGATCTGCGGCCGCAAGGTCTGCTTGCGCGAGAAGGCGAGGAGCTGCCGGGTCAGGTCGGCGGCACGCCGCGCGGCGCCGCCGATGCGCTCCAACCGCTCGGCCATCTGCTTGTCGAAGGTCTCCTCCTGCAGGGCCTCCACGTTGGCGGCGATCACCATGAGGATGTTGTTGAAGTCGTGCGCGACGCCGCCGGTCAGCTTACCGACGGAATCGAGGCGCTGCGATTGGCGAAGCTGCTCTTCGAGATGGCGCTGCTGCGTCACGTCGATCATCGAGCCGACCATGCGCAGCGGCTTGCCGGCCTCGTCGCGGATGACGCGGCCGCGGTCGATAACGATAATCGACGAGCCGTCGCCGCACAGGAAGCGATACTCGTCCTGCCAGTCGTTGCCCGAGCCATTGATCGCGGCGTGAATCCCGGTGACGACGCGCTCGCGATCGTCGGGATGGATATGGCTCTTCCAGATCGCCGACGGTGCATCAGGGCCGAATTCGTGCTTGAAGCGCAGCTTCAGACCGTCGTTCCAGCGGATCGTGTCGCTGGTCAGGTTCCAGTCCCAGACGACATCGGCCGTGGTCTGGGCGACGATGCTCAGTCGCTCCTCGCTTTCGCGCAGCTTGAGTTCGGCAAGCTTGGCGTCGGTGACGTCCTTGGCCACGCCGACCCGTCGTATCAGCCGGCCCTGGCCGTCGTATACCGGGAAGGCCCGGTCTTCGATCCATCGTATCGTACCGTCGGGTCGTATCAGGCGAAATTGGCTGAGATGCGATCCGTTCGGGAAGTGCGTCGCGGGCAATTGGATGCGGGCGCGATCCTCGGGATGGATGGCATCGAGCAGCTCGTTCAAACTGCGATAGAGAGCCTCGCTGCGTCGTCCCGAGATTTTCTCGTAAGCGGAATTGACGTAAAGCACGCGATTGTCGGGAACGGTCGCAATCCAGAATATCTCGTCGACATTCTCCGCAAGCTGGAGGGCGCGCCGCTCGCTTTCGCGAAGGGCTTCGTCACGCCGCACATGTTCGATGCCCAGAGCCGCGAGCTTGGCGAAATGGGTAAGCACGGCGAGGTCGGCTTCGGTCGGGCCCCTAGCCGCATCGCGATAGACCGCGAAAGCGGCGACGGGCGAGCCGTCGGAGTGCAGGATCGGCATCGACCAGCAGGCGCGCAGCCCGTGGCTGGCCGCGACAGCGTGCAGGTCGGCCCAAAGCGGATTGCTGCCGATGTCGTCGGCGACGACGAGCTGGTGCCGATGAATGGCCGTTCCGCAGCAGGCCGAATCGGGGCCGATGGCCAGCCCGTCGAGGGCCGACAGGAACGACGAAGGCAGGTAAGGGGCAGCACCGACTCTCAGGCGTCCGGTATCGGGGGCGATCAGGAGGATCGAGGCACGCTGTCCCGGCGATATGTCGCTGATCGATCGGGCGCAGGCCCGCAGGATCGTCGTCAATGCGCCGCCAAGCGCAATCAACCGCAGGACGCGATTGCTCGCGCGTTGTTGCAGCGCTTCGCGTTTGCGGACAGTGATGTCGCCGATATGGATCGTGAGCCCGTCGTCCAACGGATCGGCGGTGACGTCCAGCCAACGGTCGCAGGGTTCGTGGAATGCCTCGAAGCGATGCCGTCCCGTCTCTCGTAGAGCCGTTTGCAAGTCGGCAGACAGGGCCGTGCCGGTGAGGTCTTCACCGATGGCGCCGAGCAAACGGGTCGCCTCGCGGTTGATGAAAGTGACGCGGAGGTCGCGGTCGACGGTCAGGATGCCGCCGGCAGCGCGATCGAGTGTGGTCCCCAAGTTCCGGCGGACAAGGCCAAGCTCGAACAGCTCGCTGATTTGCCGCGCCAGATCGATCAGCGCTTTTTCCTGAATGGGCTCGAGTACGCGTGGAGTGCTGTCGAGAACGGCAAGCGTTCCGATCGGCAAGCCGTCGTCGCAGCGTATGGGGACGCCGGCATAGAAGCGTACCTTGGGGGGATCGACGACCAGCGGGCTTTCGCGAAACACCGGATCGAGCGTGGCGTCCTGCACAACACATAGATCGCCGCTCTGGATGGTCCGTTCACAGAACGCCAGATCGCGGGGGATTTCGGAGACGCCGAGCCCGACCTGCGACTTGAACCATACTCGGTTTCGGTCGATCAGCCCGAGGGCCGCCATCGGGGTCCCGCAGATTCGGGCGGCCAGATTTGTCAGGGCGTCGAAAGTCGGGTCTGCAGGAGTGTCGAGAATGTCGTATTGGCGCAGCGCCGCCAGGCGGGCGGCTTCTGGCCAGGCCGAGGCTTGCGGGCGTGCGATCGTCATATCCCTTGCCTATCAGGTGGCAGACCTGCCGCCAGCGGCGGAATGATCCGTTCTGGAACGAATGCGGCGTCGGCAGGGGGAGGACGGCGCCCTTGGCATCATTCCGGCTCGATGCCGGCGATCTTCATCATGTCCCTGTAGAGCTGGATCTCGGCGACCATGATCCGGCGCATTTCCTCGGGGCTGGAAGGGGCGATCTCCGAGCCACCCTGCGCCTGGCGCTCGACATAGGTCGGGTCGGTGATGGCCTTCAGCATCGCCTCGCGCAGCTTTGTCTGGACCGGCTGAGGCACGCCGCGGGGCAGCAGGATGCCGGTCCAGGTCATCAGTTCGAAGTCGGGGATGCCCTGTTCGATCAAGGTCGGGATGTCGGGCGTCAGCTTGTAGCGGCCGCGGCTGCCGACACCCAGGCAGCGCACCGTGCCGGCCTTGACCTGCGGCAGGCTGGTCACCGGATCGGCGAAGCACATCTGCACATGGCCGGCCATCAGGTCCTGCAACGCGGCGGGCGTGCTCTTGTAGGGCACATGCACCATGTCGACGCCGGCCTTGGCCTTGAACAGCTCGCCGGAGATGCGGGTCGAGGCGCTGCCCGATCCGAAGTTGATCTTGCCGGGCTGGCGCTTGCACAGGGCCGCGAATTCCGGCGCTGACTTCGCCTCGACCTTGGCGTTGACGATCATGAACACCGGCGCCCGCCCGATGATCGTAACGGGATCGAAGTCCGTCAGCGGATCGTAGGAGAGGGACTTCATCATCGCGACATTGGAGGCCGCTGCCGTATTGGAGCAGACGAAGATGGTCTGCCCGTCGGGCTTGGCCTTGGCCGCGACTTCGGCCGCGATCGCGCCGTTGGCGCCGGGCTTGTTCTCGACAACGGCGGCAACGCCGAAGGCCCGATTCAGTCCCTCGGCGACATTGCGCGCGCTCTGGTCGGTTGCCGAGCCGGGACCGAATGGGACGATGATGCGGAAGGGGCCGTTGGGAAAACTGTCGGCCTTCGCCGCGCCGCCGATGGACAGCGCGGCCGTACTGGCCAGAAGGAGGCGACGACGATCAATCATGCCGAAGATTGTCGTCGCTCCAGACGCGCAACTCCAGTTGCGCGTTTCTCACTGCGGGCAGGGCCGCCTTAGCGGCGCCACCATCCCCGCTTGGGCTTTTCCGGCGGCGCGTCGATCACAGGGACCGGCGGCGGCGCCGGGGCGGGCTCCGGTTCGGGCTGCGATGCCGCGACCATGGCCGGCGTGATCGCGACGGGCTCTGGGGCCGGCGGCGGCGGGGGAGGAGGCGGCGGCGGCTCGGCCGCCTCGACATTCACCGGCGGGCCGGGATCGAAGGGCGCGAATTCCATCGGCGTGGCTTCGACAGGTGCCGGCTCGTGCGCCGCGGTTGCCGCCGGCGCTTCCGAAGCAGGTTCCTCCTGCGTGGCCGATCCATCCGTCACCGGCGTGTCGTCGCCATTGACGCTCTGCTCTTGCTGCGGGAAGTCGCCCGGCTCGCCTTCGCCGTTTTCGCGGCGGCGACGACGGCCCCCGCGGCGGCCACGGCGGCGGCGGCGATCGCTGCCACGGTCGTCGTCGGCTGCATCGCCGTTGCGTGCACCTTCAGCCTGCTCGCCATCCGCCCGTTCACCATCGGTGCGTTCGACATCGCCCTCCGGCGCGTCGCTGTCGTCGGTGTCGCCTTCGCGAGCAGCATCGTCGCGTGGCTCGTCACGCGATTCGTCGCGCGATTCGTCACTGGCGCCTTCTTCGCCGGCAAGGCGCGGACGATCGGACTCCTCGCCCTCACCGTCGCGACGACCGCGACGGCGACGGCGGCGGCGGCGGCCACGGCCGCGACCATTTTCGTCGTCGGCACTGCGCTCGTCGCCACGATCCTCGCTGTCGCCACGGCTCTCCGTCTCGTCTTCCTGATCGGCCGGGGCAGCGTCACCCGAAGCTTCCTCGTAGCTGGCACGCGCCAGCTCCTGGGCCGGGCGCTCGCCGCGCTCTTCGCGGCGCGACCGCACGCGTTCGATCTCGCAGTCCGCCGCATGCAGCTCGTCGTCGGCCTCGATCGTGACGTGGAAGTTGTAGCGGTTCTCGATCTCGCTGAGTGTGTGTCGCTTCTGGTTGAGCAGGTAGAGCGCCACGTTCGGCGGCAGGCTGACCAGGATTTCGCTCGCCCGCCGACGCACGCCTTCTTCCTCGATGGCGCGCAACGCATGCAGGGCGGCCGACTCGATCGAGCGGACGCGGCCGGTGCCGGCGCAATGCGGGCAGATTTCGGTGGAGTGTTCGAGCAGGCTGGGCCGCAGCCGCTGGCGCGACATCTCGAGCAGGCCGAAGGCGGAGATGCGGCCGATCTGGATGCGGGCGCGGTCGTTGCGCATCGCATCCTTCACCTTGTGCTCGACCTGTCGCTGGTGGCGCGTCTCCTCCATGTCGATGAAGTCGATCACGATCAGGCCGGCAAGGTCGCGCAGGCGGACCTGGCGGGCGATTTCCTCGGCCGCCTCGATGTTGGTCCGGACCGCCGTCTCCTCGATGTTGCGCTCCTTCGTCGAGCGGCCCGAGTTGACGTCGATGGCGACCAGCGCCTCGGTCGGGTTGATCACGATGTAGCCGCCGGAGCGCAGCTGCACCGTCGGCGAATGCATGGCGTCGAACTGGTTCTCCACCTGATAGCGGTGGAAGAGGGGAATCGGCTCCCGGTAAAGCTCGACCTTGTTGGCCTGGTGCGGCACGAGCTGCCGCATGAATTCGGACGCCGCCTGGAAGCCGGCTTCGCCCTCGACCAGCACCTGGGCGATGTCGGTGTCGTAGACGTCGCGCAGCGAGCGCTTGATGAGGTCGCCTTCTTCGTAGATCAGCGCCGGCGCTGTCGAGCGCATGGTGAGTTCGCGGATCGAATCCCAGAGGCGCGACAGATATTCGTAGTCGCGCTTGATATCGATGGTGCTGCGTTCGAGGCCGGCGGTGCGCAGGATCACACCCATGCCCTGCGGCACGTCGAGCTCGGCCAGGATCTCCTTCATGCGCTTGCGGTCGGCAGGATTGGAAATCTTGCGCGAGATGCCGCCGCCACGGCCGGCGTTGGGCATCAGCACGCAGTAGCGGCCGGCCAGGGACAGGTAGGTGGTGAGCGCCGCGCCCTTGTTGCCGCGCTCTTCCTTGACGACCTGCACCAGCAGGATCTGCCGGCGCTTGATGACTTCCTGAATCTTGTACTGGCGGATCGGGTTGCGGCGGCGGCGTTCGCGCGTCTCGCGCTCCTCGACGACCTCGTCGCCGCCCAGCGTCTCGACCGTGACGTCGGGCTGCGGCGCCTCCGACGGATCGGTCGACATCTCGGTCGATGCCTCGGCCGGGACGGGTTCGGAGGAGGGCTCGCCGGTCTCGGAGACCATGACGGTCTCGGCTTCGGCCATCGTCTCGGCGGCGACAGCCGGCATTTCGGCGGTTTCGTGATGAACCGGGCCGTCGATGCGCTCGACAGGGATTTCCGCTGCCTGGGCGGGCTGGGCCTGCGGCTCGGGCTCGCTGGCCGGCGCAGGTTCCGACGGGGCCGGTTCGACGGCCGCCGCCTCGACGGCAATGGGTTCGACGGGAGTGGACTCAACGGGAACCGGCTCGGCGGCGGCGGCGGTTTCGACCGCAGGCGCGTCGGCCGCAGGCTGCTCGCCGGCAGGTTCTGCCGCGACAGCTTCAGGCGCCGGCGCCTCGGCCACGGCGTCGACCGACGCTTCGGTGGGCGCGGGTTGTTCGCCGTCGTCGTCGGTCGCCTCGCGATTGTCCTCGCGCACCTCTTCGATATCGGTGCGATCGACCCGGCTGCGCCGGCGGGGCTCCTCGTCCTCGGCCTCGGCGTGCAGACGCTGCTGTTCGGCGATCAGCCGTTCGCGGTCGGCGACGGGAATTTGGTAGTAGTCCGGGTGGATTTCGGAGAAGGCGAGGAAGCCGTGGCGGTTGCCGCCATATTCCACGAACGCCGCCTGCAGCGACGGTTCGATGCGGATGACCTTCGCCAGGTAGATGTTGCCCTTGAGGGGCTTGCGGGTTGCGGTTTCGAAATCGAATTCTTCGAGTCGTGTTCCATCGACGACGACGACCCGGGTTTCCTCCGGGTGACTCGCATCGATGAGCATGCGCCTTGCCATGGGGCTCGCTCCGAGGCGTTCGATCCCAACCGGCGCGAGCGACCGGCGGCCTAGCCGCCTCACTAAAGCGAGGGGGACGGTGCGTCATCGACCCGTCGAACGGCCAACTCAGGCCAAGACGGGGAAGTTACGCGCCGCCGGATCACAACTGGATCCTGCCGACCTCGAGGTTCCTGATAGCCACCGCCTGCCTGACAATCCCGGTTTGACCCACCGCGCCCGTTCCTTGGTTAAGGGCGCCAGCCCGGTCCGGCCCGGAGACTGCCGTCGGAGCGCTCCAGACCTCCCGAGGGGAGAGGGGCGCTACGAACGACGGCGACTGCTCGCAGTCGCAACATACGGGGTTAGAAACTGAGCGACAATCAAAACATTGCGTCGCATGAATTTTCGCCTTTAAGCGATTGAGAATACTTGAAATATTCGCGCTTCTTGTGTATCAAGTTTAAGATAATCGAAAGAATAATTACCGCTCCTTCTAATTTTCTGACGCCAGCCATGTCCCTTTTCCGCCGTCGCGAGCTGCTTGCCGTTCTGGCAGGGCTGACCGCCTTTGGCGTCGGCATGGGCGAGGCGTGGGCGGGGCCGAGCAAGAAGTCCACCAAGCGCCAGCAGAATCGCAAATCGATCGGAAAGCCGACGCCGCCGACGCTGCCGACGACCAGGGCAAAGCCGAAACTGGTGGTCCTCGACCCCGGCCATGGCGGCAAGGATCCTGGCGCGCTGGGGGCACGGGGAACCCAGGAGAAGAGGATCGTCCTGACGATCGCCCGCGCGGTGCAGCGCGAACTCCTGGCAGGGGGGCGGTATCGCGTCCTGCTGACCCGCAACAGCGACACCTATATTGCCCTGCGCCAGCGCGTGGCCCGCGCACAGGCGGCCAAGGCCGACCTGTTCCTGTCCCTTCACGCCGATTCGCACGACAATTCCGATGTGCGCGGCGCCTCGGTCTACACGCTGTCCGAGGATGCCAGCGACCGCGAAGCCGCGGCGCTGGCTGCGCGCGAGAACCGCGCCGATGCCGTCGTGTCGGGCATGCGGCTGGCCGACAAGCCCGACAATGTCGCCCAGACCCTGGTGGCCATGAGCCAGCGCGGCACGGTGAACGAGTCGCGCCGGCTCGCCGAGACGATCGTGGCCACGTTCGCCAGGAACGGCGTGCGGCTGCTGCCGCGCACCCATCGGCAGGCGGGTTTCGCCGTCCTGACCTCGGCCGAAATCCCCGCGGCGCTGGTCGAGCTGGGCTATCTCTCCAATCCACAGGACGAGAAGCTGCTGACGGTGCGCCAGCACCAGCTTTCTTTGGCACGGGCCCTGCGCGCATCGGTCGATGCGTATTTTGGGGCCAGTGTCGCCACAAGAAAGGCTTAAGTCCGCGGCACCTTGTATTTCTCGCCCTGCTGCACGGGGCAGGAAATCCTAGTAGAAGATGAGTGTGCTTAATTTCATGAAAGTGGCGCTGGCCTTCGCAACGGCCGCCCTGATCGTAGGTACCGGCACCGTGGCGGGCCTGTTCTGGCATTTCAGTCATGGATTGCCGGACCACAAGCAACTCGCCGACTATCAGCCGGCCACGACCTCCCGCCTGTACGCCGCCGACGGTCGCCTGCTCGCCGAGTATGCCCGCGAGAAGCGCATCTATGTCCCGGTCGCGGCCATGCCCAAGCGCGTGCTCGAAGCCTTCGTCGCCGCCGAGGACCAGCGCTTCTTCACCCATCCCGGCATCGACGTGATCGGCGTGGTGCGCGCCGTCGTGGCCAACGTCGCCAACCCGGGCAAGCGGCCCGAAGGCGCCTCGGGCCTGACCCAGCAGGTGGCCAAGAACTTCCTGCTGACCAACCAGGCCACCCTGGCGCGCAAGATCCGGGAGGCGATCCTCGCCTTCCGCATCGAGGAGACCTACTCGAAGGAGCGCATCCTCGAACTCTACCTCAACGAAATCTATCTCGGGTCGGGCAACTATGGCGTGGCGCAGGCGGCGCTGAATTATTTCGACCGCTCGCTGGGCGAGCTTTCGCTGTCGGAGATCGCCTATCTCGCGGCGCTGCCCAAGGCACCGAACCGCTACAACATCGTGCGCAACGAGAAGGAAGCCTACGCGCGGCGCGACTATGTGCTGAACCGCATGCTGGAGGACGGCTACATCACGTCGGCCGAGGCGCAGGCGGCGCGCGCCGAAAAGCTGCAGTACCGCCGGCGCAGCGCCACCGAGACCGCGACGGCCGACTTCTTCGCCGAGGAAGTGCGCCGCAACCTGATGGCCGCCTATGGCGAAAAGAGCCTCTACGAAAGCGGGCTGACCGTCAGCACGACGCTCGATCCCTCGATACAGGCCGTGGCCGATACCGCCCTGCGCGACGGCCTGATCAGCTACGACCGTCGCCATGGCTGGCGCGGGGCCTACGCCAAGATCCCCGACATGACTGTCTGGGAGGAGGAGTTTGCCCGCATCGCCCAGCGCCGGCCGCTGCTCGGTCCGGCAAGCTGGCACCTTGCGGTCGTCAGCAAGGTCGAGGCGCAGGCGGTCCAGATCGTGGGCCTGCCCGGCGACGGCGAAGGCACGGTGCCGTTTGCCGAGATGACCTGGGCGCGCCCGACGCTCAAGGATCAGACTGTCGGCGGCGCGCCGCGCGGTCCGCGCGACGTCGTGGCGGTGGGCGACGTGATCGTCGTCGAGAAGGTCGAGAAGCCGGCGGGCCAGAACGCCAAGCCCTATCCGCCGCGGACCTACGCCCTGCGCCAGGTTCCCAACGTCGAGGGCGGCGTGGTCGTGATGGACACGCAGACCGGCCGCGTGCTCGCCATGTCCGGCGGCTGGGCCTATGGCCGCAGCCAGTTCAACCGCGCCGTCCAGGCTGCGCGCCAGCCCGGTTCGGCCTTCAAGCCGTTCGTCTATCTCGCGGCGATGGACTCGGGCTTCTCGCCCGCGAGCATCGTGCTCGATGCGCCCTTCGTCTACGACCCGGGCTACGGCCAGCCGCTGTGGACGCCGAAGAACTATGGCGGCGACATGCTGGGGCCCACGACCGTGCGCCGCGGTCTGGAGCTGTCGCGCAACCTCATGACCGTGCGCATGGCCCAGCAGGTCGGCATGAAGAAGGTCGTCGAGGTCGCAAAGGAATTCGGCGTCACCGACAATATGGGCGCCTATCTGCCGATGGCGCTGGGCGCGGGCGAGACCACGCTCCTGCGCATGACCATGGCCTACGCGATGCTGGCCAACGGCGCGCTGGAGATCACGCCGTCGCTGGTCGACCGCGTGCAGGACCGCAACGGCCGCACGATCTATCGTCACGAGCCGCGCACGTGCGGCGGCTGCGGCGAGGCCGCTGCCAGCAGCAAGCCGATCGCGCCGGAACTGATCGATGGCCGCAAGCCGTTCCACGATCCGGCGGCGGTCTATCAGGTCGTCAGCATGATGCAGGGCGTCACCACGCGCGGCACGGCCGGGCGGCTGGCGGCGCTGGGGCGGCCGATTGCCGGCAAGACCGGCACGACCAACGACGCGCACGACAACTGGTTCCTGGGCTCGACCCCGGACATCACCATCGGCGTCTATATCGGCTTCGACGAACCGCGCACGCTGGGCTCGCAGGAGACCGGCGGCGGCAATGCGGCCCCGATCTACGAGGCGATCGCCAAGGAAATCTTCAAGGGCAAGCCGCCGACGCCGTTCCGCGTGCCGCCGGGCCTGCGCATGGTGAAGTTCACTTACGAGGGCGGCACGATCGACGAGGTCTTCAAGCCGGGCACCGAGCCGGGCGCGGAAGGTTATCAAGTCTCGCCGCTTGACGGGTCGGCCCCTTATTCCGCTATAGACCCCACCGCGGGCCCGCAGCAGGCGGGCGGCTCCCGGCGTCCGGGTCTCTCGGGCACCGGCGAAACCTATTGATCTTGATCGTGGGACGCGGGCTCCGCGCGGGGTAACCCCCGCGCTTTGAGGCCCGCGGTCCGTTTGAGGAGTGACGATGCGCGCCGAAGCTCAGGCCATGGTGACCGAAATCGAGGAGTCGCTCGCACTCCTCAGGAGGCGTCTTTGACTACGACCGTGCCGTCGTACGTCTGGATGAGCTGAACGCGCGCGCCGAAGATCCGGCGCTGTGGAACGATCCCAAGGAGGCCCAGGCCGTCATGCGCGAGCGCACGCGGCTGGAGGGCGCCATCGGCACCATCAAGCGCCTGCGCGCCTCGATCGACGACAATGTCGGCCTGATCGAAATGGCGGAGGCCGAGAAGGACGAGGCGATGATCGCCGACGCCGAGAAGGCGCTGGGCGAGGCGCGCTCGGAAGCGGCGACGGCGCGTCTCGAAACGCTGCTGTCCGGCGAGGCCGATCCCAACAACGCCTATGTCGAACTCAATGCCGGCGCCGGCGGCACCGAGGCCCAGGACTGGGCCGAGATGCTGGCGCGCATGTACACGCGCTGGGCCGAGCGTCGCGGCTACAAGGTGAGCTGGCTCGAAGAGAGCGCCGGTGAAGAAGCGGGCATCAAGTCCTGCGCCTTCAAGGTCGAGGGGCCCAATGCCTATGGCTGGCTGAAGACCGAATCGGGCGTCCATCGCCTGGTGCGCATCTCGCCGTTCGACGGGAACGCCCGCCGCCAGACCTCGTTTGCCAGCGTCTGGGTCTATCCCGAGGTCGACGACAACATCGAGATCGAAGTCCTCGACAAGGATCTGCGCGTCGACACCTACCGCGCGTCGGGCGCGGGCGGGCAGCACGTCAACAAGACCGACTCGGCGGTGCGCATCACGCATATCCCGACCGGCATTGCCGTCGCCGTCCAGCAGGAACGCTCGCAGCACCAGAACCGCGCCAAGGCCATGCAGATGCTGAAAGCGCGCCTCTACGAGGTCGAGCTGCAGAAGCGCGAAGCCGAGCGGCTGGAGGCGGAGGCCAACAAGACCGATATCGGCTGGGGCCACCAGATCCGGTCCTATGTGCTGCAGCCCTACCAGATGGTGAAGGACCTGCGCACCAACGTCGAACGCTCCGACCCGCAGAAGGTGCTCGACGGCGATCTCGACGAGTTCATGGCTGCGTCGCTGGCGGCGCGGGTCGGCGAAGGCAACGACAAGGAAGCCGCCTGAAGGAGGGCGTCATGTGGTTCGTGTTCGAGGCTGAGTATGCAATCGAGAACCGGCGTGCCAACTGGAACAAGCCGGTGACCGAGACGATGGCCTGGCACGGACCCTTTGCGACCGAGGCCGAGGCCGATTCCGTGGCGGTCGCCCGCATGTGGGCCAAGATCGACATCTATGCCCACAAGGCGCGGACCGTGGACATGACGGTGCGTGACTGACGCCTGCCGGTGTATGCTTCCCGGCAAAAGAGACTCCGGGAGCAAACGCCATGGGCAAGCAGAAGATTGGGCGCCGTCCCTTTATCTCGATGACGGCCGCGGGGCTGGTCGCGGCGCCCGCCATTGCCTCGGCGCAGAGCGATTGGCCGAGCCGGCAAATCCGCATCGTCATTCCCTATCCGCCCGGCGGACCGTCCGATGTCACGACGCGGATCGTGCTGGAGCGGGCAGGCTCGATCCTGGGCCAGAGCATCCTGTTCGACAACAAGGGCGGCGCCAGCGGCGCGATCGGCGCGGAGCACGTCAAGAACACGGTGCCCGACGGCTACACGTTCCTCATGTCGACCACGGCCATGGTCTGCATCACGCAGCACTTGCAGCCGCTGCCCTACGACCCCGCCGCCGATTTCGTTCCGGTGGCGCGGCACGCGACGTCGTGGATCGGCATGGGGATCAACCCGCAGGTGCCGTCGAACAACCTCCAGGAGTTCATCACCTACGCCAAGGCCAATCCCGGCAAGATCAACTTCGGATCGGCGGGGCTTGCCACGATCACCCAGCTCTATGGCGAGATCTTCAACATCGAGGCCGGCGTGAAGATGGTGCATGTGCCCTACAAGGGCAGCGCACCGGCGACCAACGACCTGCTGTCGGGCCAGATCCAGGTCCAGTTCGATCCGACGACCTTGCCGCACATCGCGGCCGGCCGCCTGAAGTGCTTCGCCATCGCCAGCGAGAAGCGCTGGCCGGGCCGGCTCGATATCCCGACCTTGAAGGAGCAGGGCTACGGCAAGATGGGCGGCGATGCCTGGTACGGCATCCTGGCGCCGCGAGGAACCAGCCCCGCCGTCGTCAACAAGATGAGCCGCGCGATCGGCGAGGCGGCGGCGATGCCGGACATCAACGAGAAGCTCGTCGCCAGCGGCAACTACCCGAGCTACCTCGAAGCCCTCGCGTTCCGCGAAACCATCGCCCGCGAAGCGCAATCCTTCGGCGAAATCATCAAGAAGGCCGGAATCAAAATTTGACGTGCGGCTCCGGTGCCTTGTTGCGTCGTCCGTTCGGCGCGACAATGACTGCATGACTGGAACATCGCGCCGTATTCTTCTCAAAGCTGCCACGGCCAGCCTGGCCTTTCCCGCCATTGTCCGCGCTCAGGGGACCTGGCCCAACAAGCCGATTCGCTGCATCGTGGCGCTGCCGCCGGGCGGCGGTACGGATGCGATCGGGCGCAAGGCCATGCAGCGTCTGTCGGAGGTGCTGGGCGTTCCCGTTATTGTCGAGAACAAGCCCGGTGCCGGCGGAACGATCGGCAGCGATGTCGTCGCCAAGGCCGAACCGGATGGCTACACGCTCGGCATCGCAACGGCGAGCAGCCACGCGGCGGCGCCGGTGTTCCGCAAGGATCTCCCATACGACCCGGTCAAGTCGTTCACCGCCGTCACGCTGCTGGGCACCACGCCCTACATTCTGATCGGCGGGCCGGCCGCGGGCTCGAAGGATCTCGCAGGCTTCATCGCGGCCACCAAGGCCAACCCCGGCAAGGTCGCCTGCGCATCGGTCGGGGCGTCGACCCTCGGCTATTTGCTGACCAAGCAGTTCGAGTTGATCGCCGGCCTGAAGATGGTCGACGTACCCTACAAGGGGTCGGGCGTTGCCTATCCCGACCTGATGAACGGCACGGTGGCGGTGATGCTGGACAACCCCTCGGGCTCGGCCGGGTTGGTGCGCGAAGGCCGGCTGAAGGGCTTCGCCGTGACGCGCAAGTCGCCGGTGCTGCCGAACGTGCCGACCTTCGAGAGCCAGGGGGTCAAGGGCTTCGATAACGTCTTCTGGTATGGCGTGGTGGCGCCGGCCGGCCTGCCGCAGGAGATCGCGCTGCGTATCCAGAAGGCGCTGGCCGATGGCTTCCTCGTCGATCCGGGCCGCGCCGCGTTGCGGGCCATGGACGTCGAGCCCGTCATGTCGACCCCGCAGGAGTTCGCGAGTCTGATGGCGAAGCAGACCGCCGATCTGCGCGCGCTCGCAGATCGTCTCGGCATCAAGCCGGAATAGGAAAGGACAGCACCATGGACGGCAGCACGAGCCCGGCCTTCAAGGTCAATGAACTGACGCCCGATCCCAACGTCCAGTTCGATCCCAAGGTGACGAAGAGCTACGTCACCTATGCCCATCGTCTGGCCGCGCGCGGGCTGGTCAACAGCAGCGTGGGCGGCATGGTCATCCGCGTCGCCCATCCGGATCATGCCGATGGCGTCTGCTACGCCAAGCCCCAGGGCATCAGCCTGGAGGAGGTGGAGGAAGAGGATCTGGTGATCACCGACATCCCCTATGGCCGCATCCTGCGGGGCGAACGGGCGACGACGGTCGGCCACCAGATGAATCGCGAGATCCTGCGTCTGCGGCCCGACGTCAACGCCGTGATCCACCTGCATCACGACGAGATGATCGCCTTCATGGCCGCAGGCTATGACCAGATCCGTTCGTTCAGCCTGACCTACGGCTACCTGATGCAGAAGCCGGCGCACTATTTGCCGGCCAGCATCAACGTCGAGGAGGATGTCGGACCGATCAAGACGTTCATCGAGGGCACCAACTGCATCATCATGAAGCGTCATGGCTTCACGGTGCTGGGGCGCAGCGTGTCGGAGGCCTACCATCGCACCTGCGTGCTGGTGAGCGAGATCAAGCGCAACATCATCGTCGAGCAGCTCTGCGCGGCCAACGGCCGGACGCCGGAATACATCACCGACGAGGAACTGGCGCACATGTTCTCCCACGGCGACGCGGTGATGTACCCGAAGGTGGTCAAGAGGAACGGCTGAGGGCGAGGCGGCCTCAGGCCGCCGCCGTCCGCACCATGTCCGCGCACTTCTCGCCGATCATGATCGAGGGTGCGTTGGTGTTGCCGGCGACGATGCTCGGCATGATGGAGGCGTCGGCGACGCGGAGGCCGGCGATGCCGTGGACCTTGAGCTGCGGATCGACCACGTCGTCGGGGCCGCGGCCCATGCGGCAGGTGCCGACGGGATGCAGGTTGGAGACGCCGGTGCTGCGCAGGTAGTCGCGCAGCGCGGGTTCCTCGGCGACGCCGGGGCCCGGCATGATCTCCTCGACGACGAACGGCTTCAGCGCCGGCTGCCGGCCGATCTCGCGGCAGAGGCGCATGCCCTGGAGCATGGCGTTCCAGTCGTTGCTGGTTCGCAGGAAATTGAACCTGATCTCGGGCGCGGCCATCGGGTCGGCCGACTTCAGCCGCACCGTGCCGCGGCCGTCGGGCCGCAGATGCACGGGGCTGAGGCCAAAGGCGGAGAAGGGCTGGGCCTGCACGCCGTTGCGGTCGCGGGTTTTGATGGCCCAGGCGAACATGTTGATCTGCAGGTCGGGCCGTTCCAGCCGCTTGTCGCTGCGCACCATGGCGCCGACATAGAGGCCCATGCTGGCCAGCGGCCCGGTACGGCCGAGCGCATACATCGCGCCGGCGAGGAGCCGGCGCGGCAGGCTGTTCGCCAGGTCGTTCATGGTGACCGGCTGGCTGCATTTGTAGGCGATGTAGGTGTTGAAGTGATCGTGCAGGTGGCTGCCGACGCCCGGCATGTCCCTGACGACGTCGATGCCGTGCTGCTTGAGATGCTCGGCCGGGCCGAGGCCTGACAGAAGGAGAAGCTGCGGCGAACCGTAGACACCGCCGGAGACGATCACCTCGCGATTGGCTCGCGCCGCCTGCAGGCCGGCCGGTGTCCTGTATTCGACACCGACGGCGCGGCCGTTTTCGATCAGTACCTTGGTGGCATGGGCCGAGGTCGCGACGGTGAGGTTGCGGCGCTTCTTCGCCTCGCGCAGATAGGCCCGCGCGCTCGACCAGCGCCGCGCCTTGTTGATGGTGGTCTGGTAGTAGCCGACGCCTTCCTGCGTCGCGCCGTTGAAGTCGGGGTTGGCTGGGATGCCGGCCTCGACCGCGGCGTCGTGCATCGCCTTGGCCAGCGTCGGCTGCCAGCGATGGTCCTGGACCTTGAGCGGGCCGCCGGTGCCGTGGAACTCGTCGGCGCCGCGTTCATTGTCTTCGGCGCGCTTGAAGTAGGGGAGGACGGAGTCGTAGTCCCAGCCCTCGCAGCCGCGCTGGCGCCACTCGTCGTAGTCGGCGGCGTTGCCGCGCATGTAGACCATGCCGTTGATCGAGCTGGTGCCGCCCAGCACCTTGCCGCGCGGCTGGTACATGATGCGGTTGTTCAGTTCGGGCTCGGGCTCGCTGTCGAACATCCAGTTGATCTTCGGATTGTTGAAGGTCTTGTGATAGCCGAGCGGCACATGGATCCACGGATAGGTGTCGCTGGGGCCCGCTTCGAGCAGGAGCACCGAGTAGCGGCCGTCCTCGCTCAGCCTGCCGGCGACGGCGCAGCCGGCCGAGCCCGCGCCGGTGACGATGAAATCGAATTTTCCCCCGTCCATGTCGCAGAGCGTACCGTCTCGCGGGAGAGCGCGCGACTCCCGCCGCATCGCCATGCCATGCTGGGCGAAATGGAAGACGGCAGCAGGACCCCGGCGATCTTCGATCTCTATCTCGCCCTCGGTGCGATGACGGTCCAGCAGACCTTCGCGACGATGGGGCGCTCGACCGTGCCGCTGATCGCCGCCGCCATCGTCGCGGATCTCCACATCGATCCGGCGCTGGTCGGCATCTATCTCGCCATCGGCTCCGTTGCGGCCTTTATCACCACCATGGGATGCGGCGGCTTCATCCAGCGCTATGGCGCGCTGCGCATGACCCAGGTCGGCATGCTGGCCCTGGCGGCAGGCCTTGCGGTGGTGGTGTCCGGCTGGCTGGCCTTGTTCGCCGTCGGCGCCTTCGTCGGCGGCCTGGGGCAGGCGCTGTCGACGCCCTCCAGTTCGCATCTGCTGGGCCGGCTTTCGCCGAAACACCTGGCGCCGCTCGTCTTTTCGATCAAGCAGACCGGCGTTCCGGCGGGGCTGATGCTGGCCGGCGTCGTGGCGCCGGCGCTGGCCACCGAGGCCGGCTGGCGGACGGCGCTGCTCGTCGTCGCCGGCATCTGCGTGCTGACCGCGATCGTCCTGCAGCCGTTGCGCGGGCGCTTCGATACCGACCGCAATCCCAACCAGCCGCTGTCGCCGGCCGACATCCGGGCCAACGTGGCGAGCGTCGTGCGCAATCCGGCGCTGCGCGCGCTCTGCCTGGCGATGTTCAGTTTCGTCGGTCTGCAGACGCTCTTTACCGGCTTCTTCGTCCTCTATCTGGTGCGCGGGCTCGGCTACGACCTGGAACGCGCCGGCTTTGTCTTCGCCATCGCCGTGGCCGTTGCCGTGCCGGCCCGTATCGGATGGGGCTGGCTGGCCTCGCGGTTCGTGAAGCCGGCGACGTTGCTGGCGGTGCTGGGCGTGGGCATGGCGGCGGCGGCGGCGTTGACCGCCAGCATCGATCCGGCGTGGCCCACCTGGGTGGCGGCGGTGATCGCCACGTTGTTGAGCGTCACCGCCGTGAGCTGGCACGGCGTCCTGCTGGCCGAGGTGGCAAGGCTCTCGCCGCCGGGCCGCATCGGCGCCACGACGGGCGCGGTGCTGGCCTTCGGCGACGCGGGCGCATTGCTCCTGCCGCTGCTGTTCAGCGCGGCGCTGACGCTCACCGGCGGCTACGCCACCGGCTTCCTGATCGGCGGCGGCCTGGCGCTGATCGTCGGAGGGCTGGGCCTGCACCAGCGGCTTCGTGCTAGCATCGCGCCATGAAGATCAAACTCCTCGGCCGTACCGGCATCTCCGTCTCGCAACTCTGCTTCGGCACCATGTCCTTCGGCGGCGACGCCGACGAAGCCACCTCCGCCGCGATGTACAAGGCGGTCCGCGACGCCGGCATCAACTTCTTCGACTCGGCCAACGAGTACAACAAGGGCAGGTCCGAGGAGATCCTGGGCCGGCTCGCCAAGGATCATCGCGACGACCTTGTCATCACCACCAAGTGCTTCAATCCGACAGGCCCCGACGTCAACGCACGCGGCGCCAACCGCCGCCATGTCGCGCAGGCGGTCGAGGCGAGCCTGAGGCGCCTGCAGACCGACCGCATCGACGTGCTGTTCCTGCACCGCTTCGATCAGGTGACGCCGATCGACGAGATGATGCGCGCCCTCGAAGACCTCGTGCGCTCCGGCAAGGTGATCTATCCCGCCGTCAGCAACTGGTCGGCCTGGCAGACCCAGCGCGCCGTCGACATCCAGGAGCGTCACAACTGGGCGCGCCTGCAGGTCGTGCAGCCGATGTACAATCTCGTGAAGCGCCAGGCCGAGGTCGAGATTCTGCCGATGGCGGCGGCCAATGGCATCGGCGTCATTCCCTACAGCCCGGCCGCGGCGGGGCTGCTCTCGGGCAAGTATCTCGGCCAGGCGTCGGGCCGGCTCAAGACCAACAAGATGTACGAGGCGCGCTACGGCGAGGCCTGGGCTTTCGAGGTCGCCGAGAAATACGTGGCCTTCTGCAAGCAGAAGGGCCTGCATCCCGTCAGCACCGCCATCGCCTGGGTGGGCGCGCATCCAGCGATCACGGCGCCCATCGTGGGCGCCCGCAATCTCGACCAGCTCAAGGATTCGCTGGCTTCGGTGAAGATCGAGATGACGCCCGAGCTGTACCGCGAGATCGCCGACCTGTCGCGCACGCCGCCGCCGGCCACCGACCGGCTGGAGGAGCAGAAGGCGGCGCGGGCCTGACGCGCGTCAGCCGCGATCGCAGACGTCGATCCATTCGGCGTCGACCAGGGTGGCCATGCGGTCCGGGCTGATCCGCAGGGCGGAGTTCGTGGAGCCGGCGGCCGGCACGACCTCGTCGAATTCCTTGAGCGAGACGTCGCAATAGACGGGCAGGGGCGTGGCGAGGCCAAACGGGCAGACGCCGCCCACCGGATGGCCGGTCAAGGCCACGACCTCGTCCTGGCCCAGCATGCGCGGCTTGCCGCCCAGCACGTCCTTGATCTTGCGGTTGTTCAGCCGCGCATCGCCCGCGGTCACGATCAGGAGGGTGCGATCCTTGATCCTGAGCGACAGCGTCTTGGCGATCTGCGCCGGCGCGACGCCATGGCCCTTCGCCGCCATCTCGACCGTCGCCGTGCTGGCATCGAGTTCGACGATGGAAATGTCGGGCGCGTGTGCGGCGAAGAACGCGCGCACGGTCTCTATGCTCATGTCTGTGCAACCTTGCTATGTCGTGATGCCCTTGAACATCGGGGCGGGGCAACTTAGCGTCGCGCTCCACAAGAGGTAAGAGCCCGGCGAGCGGGCAAGAGGGAAGGACGCACATGCCGACGATCGACGCCCAGGTCCATTGCTACGAACGCAATCATCCGGGCCGGCCCTGGGCGGCAGTGCTCGCGGGGCCGCCCGAGGTCACTGCCGAAGACATGATCAAGGCGATGGACGAGGTCGGCGTCGATGGGGCGCTGCTGGTCTCGGTCTACACGATGTATCGCTGGGACGAGAGCTATGCCGTCGCGGTGCAGAAGGCCCATCCCGGCCGCTTCGGTGTCATCAAGCCGGTCAACGCCAACGATCCCAAGGTTGCCGACACGATCGCGGCCTGGGCGGCGATGGATGGCACGGTGGCCATCCGCATCATGTTCACGCCGGAGATTTCGACCGACGCGGCCGACCCCGGCATCAACCGCGTACTGGCCGCGGCAGCGAAGCACGACCTGCCGGTGAACCTGATGGCGAAGGGCCGTCTGGAGCAGGTCGCGGAGCTTGCCAAGCGCAACCCGAACACGACGCTCGTGATCGACCATCTGGGCCTCGAACAGCCCTTCGCGCCGCCGGCGCCGCCGCAGCCCTGGCACGAGCTGCCGAAGCTGCTGGCGCTCGCCGCGCATCCCAATGTCGTGGTCAAGATCACCGGCGCCTGCACGCTCAGCCACGAGAAGTTCCCCTACAAGGACATCTGGGATCCGCTGGGCCGCATCTTCGACGCCTTCAGCCTCGACCGCTGCATGTGGGGCACCGACTGGACCCGCGCCGTGGCGCTGCTCACCTACAAGGAAGGCGTCGATTCCTTCCGCGTCACCGATCGCCTGTCCGACAGCGACCGCGCCGTGCTGATGGGAGGCTCGCTGCAGAAAATCTACGGCTGGTCGCCCAAGAAGTGACGCTCGCCGTCTCGCGGGTGATCAAGGCATCGCCGCGAGCGCTCTATCGGGCGTTCCTCGATCCGGAGTCGGTCGCCAAGTGGCGGCCGCCGGCGGGCATGACGGCGCGCATCTTCGCCTTCGATGCCCGCGAAGGCGGCGGCTACCGCATGGCGTTCGACTATGCGGTCGCGGATCACTCGGTGCGCGGCAAGACCTCGGAACATTCCGACGGCTTCGAGGGGCGGTTCGCGGTGCTGGAGCCCGACCGGCGGATCGTCGAAGAGATCGACTTCGAGTCCGACGATCCCGACTTCAGGGGCACGATGCGGCTGACCACGACCTTCGAGCCCGTCGCCGCCGGAACGAAGGTGACCGTGCTTTGCGAGAATGCACCGGCGGGCATCAAGGATAGCGATCACCGGGTCGGCATCGAATCGAGCCTGGCGAACCTCGCGGCCTTCACCGAGTAGGCAGGCGCGCACTGCCGCCGCCGAGCGGCCGCTGCATCAGCACCGAGTCGACCCAGCGCCCGAACTTGAAGCCGACGCCATCGAGCGTGCCGATCTGGCGAAACCCCTGGCTGGCATGCAGGCCGATGGAGCCCGCATTGCCGCTGTCGCCGATGACGGCCAGCATCTGGCGCCAGGGGCCGGCCTCGCAGCGCTTGATCAGCATCTTGAGCAGTGCGCGGCCGATGCCGTGTCCTGCCATGCCATCGCGGACATAGACCGAGTCCTCGATCGTGTGGCGATAGGCGGGGCGGGGACGGTAGCTCGACGCGTAGCTGTAGCCCACGATGCGGCCGTCCATCTCGGCCACGAGGTAGGGCAGGTCGAGCTTCAGGACGCCCTCGCGCCGGCCGATCATTTCGGCGACCGTCGGGGCAGTTTCCTCGAAGCTCGCCAGCCCATGCCGCACGTGATGGGCATAGATTTCCTGAACAAAGGTCATATCGGCTTCGCGCGCGTCACGCACGACCACCGCCGTTTTCATCATCGGGCCTCCCGAAAGCACCTGCTGCCGCGTGAGGCCGATATCGGCCAGCAGGCGGTCGTCGAGGTTTCTGAGCGCCGCCCGCTGCCGGGTGCGCGACCAGGGTGAACCGCCGATGAAGCGAGCGATCTCCACGATGACCTCTCCAAGTGAACAGCAACACGACATGGGGCCAATCTGCTGCCGCTGGCGCCATAAGGGAAATCTTGTCATTTTATGCGGTCCATAAGGGAATCTTTGGATGCGCAGTCTCAATCTCGACCATGTCAGGGCCTTCACCGAAGTGGCGCGGCTCGGCACCTTTTCGGCGGCGGCCGAACAGCTCAACCTGACGCAGCCCGCGATCAGCCAGCAGATCGCCCAACTCGAAAAGCGGCTCGGCGTGGCGCTGGTCGAACGGCTGGGCCGCCGCGCGACGCCGACAGCGGCCGGCCTCGAACTGCTCGACCATGCCGCGCGCATCGACGGCGCAGTGACGGCGGCGCTGGAACAGCTCGCGCACTACAAGAGCGGCGAGGTCGGCCGTGTGCGTCTGGGGACGGGCGCCACGGCGGCGATCTTCCGCCTGCCGCAGATGCTGCGCCGGCTCCGTCAACGCCTGCCGTCGCTCGAAATCACCATCGCCACGGGCAACACCTCCGATGTCGTGAAGGCCGTGCAGGACAATGCGCTCGACGTCGCGCTGGTGACCTTGCCGGCCGGTGGCCGCAATCTCGAAGTGACTCCAGTGCTGGACGACGAGTTCGTGGCGGTGACGTCGCGCGATGGCGTGAAGCTGCCGGCACGTGTCACCCCGGAAGTGATGGCGCGCCTGCCGGTGATCATGTTCGAGCCGGGCGGGCAGACGCGACTGGTGACGGATCAGTGGTTCTTTCAAGGCGGCGTCGAACTCCGGCCCAGCATGTCGCTGGGCAGCGTCGAGGCAATCAAGCGGCTGGTCGGTGTGGGACTGGGTTGTGCGATCTTGCCGGCCGTTGCGTTGCAGGAGCCCGGAGATCGCGCGCGCCTCGTGGTGCGTCGGCTGTCGCCCAGGCTCTATCGCAAGCTCGCCATCGTCGTGCGGCGCGACAAGGTCCTGCAGCGTGGCCTTCGAGAGACGGTGAAGGCCCTGCACGAGCTAGCCGAAAAATCCTGAGCGGACATTTCGGCCCATGCCTCAGCGCCACTGCATGATGTTGGCGATGACGGAGAGCTCAACTTTGCGATAAGGGAAACGACGCGTTTCTCGGAGTAGGTGAGTCACCCATGGCCAATGTCGTCATCGCCAATTCGACGTTCCTCGACATGACGAGCCACGGGATGACGACGGCGACCAGCGTCGCAGAAGCCTACGGCCTCACCGGCGCACCCATCCCGACCACCGCCACGATCAACGTCGCGCTGGTGCTGGAGCGGGCCAACGATCCGACGGCGCTTCTCAACAGCGATTGGGGCACACGCCAGCAACAGTTCGAACAGCTCAACAACGATGGCGCGCTGTGGTCGACCTACGGGGCCACGACGGACAACTACACTGCCGTCACCAATGCCTTGAACGACATGGGTATCCCCATCGTGGGCGATGCCAGCGGCACCGGCGGCTATATCACGTCGCAAGATTCGCGCACGATCTGGGTCTCGCTGACGCCCGAGAATTTCCAGACCCTGTTCGGCACGACGGGCTATCAGACGGCCTCGCTCGAACAGGGCGGCATGTTCTACTGGGAAGGCCATCTCTCGCTGCCCGAGGGCATGAACGTCGCGGGCCTGTGGTTCGATGCGCCGCCGGTCTGGGGAACCGAGCCGGGGACCTCCAACCTTGCCGGGGAGGCGTCGGTGTCGCCGCCGAAGGGCGCGCTCAGCATCGGCAACTCGCTGTCGAACAATCCCTCGACGCAGCATCCCAACGAGATCGCGGAGAACTTCTACAACTTCCCGCTGACGGGAAAGGACGTGCCGACCGCGACCGTCGGGCTGGTCGAGCCGGGCATTGGCGGCGCCTTGCCACCGGGAGCCGACTATACCCTTCAGGAAGGGCTGAACTCGTACCTTCGGAGCGCCGGCATCGACAAGGACGGCGAGTTCTACGTCGTCGCGAAGAACGGCGAGAGGTACAGCTGGGGCGATCCTGACGTTTCCAATCCCGGCGAACGGTCTCTCGACCTTGGCGTCGTCGCCGCCATCAATCCCTACGGCAAGGTCGGTCTCTATGCCGGATCGGGCTTCGCGCCTGAGGGCGGCGCCTACGCGAACTCCTACACGGCCTATCAATCGTCGTTCTGGGACCAGACCAACAATCCGGCGGCGGTCTCGTCGTCTTTCAGCATCGTTTCGCAGTCGGCACCAGACTCGCCCTTCGCCTTCGCGGTCCGGGAGCTTTTCGTCGATGCGGCCCTGCGCAACGTCTCGACCTTCATCGCCAACAACGATTGGGGATCGAGCTACAGTTTCTCCAACGGCCTGGCCAACCAGAACGCCAACCTGAGTTCGCCTTACGCCGTCCTCGTCGGCGGCACGTCCATCACCACGGTGGCCGCAGCGCCGCACGATCCGACGGTCGCGCACGAACCGTCGCCGTCGCAGTCGGTCTATGGCCAGGCGATGGCCGGGCACATGTCGATGCTGTGGCGGCTGATCGAAGGCGGCCTCACGCAGTTGCCGAGCGGCGTTTCCGGAACCGATGCGACGCAGACGACTCTGCTCGAAGCGGTGTGGAACAGCTACGTCATCGGCAACAACAACGTCATCTTGCCGGAAGGCGGTCTGGGCGCCGCTGCGGGGAGCGACGGCGGCGTGGACACGACGCAGCCGACGCCCTGGTATCAGACGGCCTTCGGCCTCACGCCGACCTCGGCCAATCCGGGAGGCGGCACCGGCCGCGGCGCGCCGGACGTCGCCGCGAATGCCGGCGGCAACATGTTCTATCTCGTGCCCGGCGATACGATGCAGCCCGGCGACATCTGGGAAGACCTGGGGACGAGCGCCGCTACGCCGCTCTGGGCGTCGCTGGCGGCGCAGATCACCACGATCTTCGGCGATCAGGGCCTGCCCAGCCTCGGCTACATGAACGACCTGCTTTACACCGCGGCCGCGATTGCCCCGGCGTCGTTCAACGACATCACCTTCGGCAACAATGTCACGTCGTTCTACTACGACAACGATGGCCAGTATTCGAGCGGCGGCTGGCCCGTCACCTTGACCGGCTTCGGCTATTCGGCCGCGCTGGGCTACGATCTGACGACGGGGCTCGGAACGCCGAACGGGACGTTGCTGGCGCGCGCCCTGACGACGATCGCCCACGAACAGTACACCTACGGCTCGACGCCCGATGTGCTCGACCAGACCGGGACCGGCGGCTGGACGACACCCGTCAGCGAGTCGCTGCTCGTTCAATCGATGTCCAGCAGGAATGCCGCCATCGACGTGACGGCCGGCGAGCATAGCCTGACCTTCGGCAGCGGCGTTTCATCGGCCTTCGCCTGGACGAGCCAGTTCGCGCAGCAGTCGCTGCAGGCCGACTTCGATCCGCAGCTTGTGCGCCTGTTCGACAAGCAGACGCATGGCTGGGTCGGGCAGTCGTCGGCTGCGGCCGACGGCGGCTTCACCGTGGAGATCAACGGCACCTCGACCACGACGCCGCAGGGAACGCTGACCAACGATTTCGGCTTCGTCGATTTCGTCGGCAACGACGGCAACACCGTCGTGCGTGTGGCCTCCGCGGTGGCGGTTGCCGAGACGGTGGGCAATGCCAGCGACCAGCAGGCCGTGGTGCGCGTGCGCCAGAATGGCGAGGATTCGCTCTCGCTGACCTTCTACCGGGTCGACGACCATAACGGCACCATCGGCAGCCTTCGGCCCGGCGAGGCGGGCTATGCCGAGGCTGCCCTGGGACGGGCCTACACGACGAGCACGGGCGGAACGTCGATCACCGGGCCAGGGTATGGCAATTACGGCCAGGCGATGCTGACGAATGTCGATGCAGGCAACATCATCGCCATGCACCTCGTGAACGATACGTCGGGAGAGTCGTTCTGGGCGTTCTCGGAGGCCAACGAAGCCAATGCCAGCGGCGGCCATGTCGGCCACCTCTGGAATTACGGCGTGAACACCTGGGGCTGGGAAGACACCTACGGCGGCGGCGACCGCGACTACAACGACCTGGTGGTCCAGCTCGACTTCACGAGTGCCTCGGGCCAGGGCTGGCTGGTGTAGGAGAAGTCATGACCCCTCCGTCAGCGTAAGACGCTGACACCTCCCCATCTGAATGGGGAGGCGAAGAGTCATCTCCTCCCCATTCACATGGGGAGGTGCCCCTGTAATCAGGGGCGGAGGGGTCAGAGCGCCGCCAGCGCCTCGCGCACTTCGTCGACGTGGCCCTTCACCTTGACCTTGTGCCAGACCTTGCGGACGACGCCGTCCTTGTCGATCAGGAAGGTCGCGCGGTCGATGCCCATGTACTTGCGGCCGTAGAGGCTCTTCTCGATCCAGGTGCCGTACTTCTCGCAGATCTTGCCGTCCTCGTCGGAGACCAGCGGGAAGTTCAGGTCGTACTTGGCCTTGAACTTGTCGTGGCGGGCGACGCTGTCCTTCGAGACGCCGACGATCTGCGCCTTCAATTTCTTGAAGTCCGGCGCGGCGTCGCGGAAACCGCAAGCCTCCGTGGTGCAGCCCGGCGTGTCGTCCTTGGGATAGAAGTAAAGCACCACCGGCTTGCCGCGCAGTTCGGAAAGCTTGAGCTTCTTGCCGCCATCGGTGGGGGCGGTGAAATCCGGAGCCTTCTTGCCTTCCTCGACGCTCATCGTTCGCTTCCTTTGCCTTCCTTGCGGGGCACCCAGCCGGCGGCGCGGGCCGGTGCCTCGACGATACGCTCGTATATAGCACGCACCATATCGGCTTCGCGGCCGATCCGTATCTGCAGGTCGCCGAGGTCGGCCGCGCCTTCGGTCGCGGCGATCAGGCGCCGCTGGCCCTCGGGCGCCTTGGTTTCGTCGAACGCCGCTTCGTCGCCGTTCAGGGTGAGCCGCAACAGGCTCTGCACGTCCGACAGCAGGGTGCGCGTGGCGCACAGGCGCTCGGCGTCTGCGGTGGCGATGAGGCCGGCGGCCGCCATGCGCCGCAGCATTTCGGCGGGATGCGGATCGAGGATGTCGGGACGCTCCGCGGCGTGATGCAGCGCCAGGTACTGCGCCACGAAGTCGATATCGAACAGGCCGCCGCGCAGATGCTTGAAGTCCCAGGCGCTCTTGGGCGGCGCGTGCTGGGCGATGCGGTCGCGCATGTCGGCCACGTCGCGCACGAGCGTCGCGGGATCGCGCGCCCGGCAGAGGGTCGCCTTCACGATCTCGGTCAGCCGTCCGACCAGCGCCGCCGGGCCGTGGATGACGCGCATGCGCGTCAGCGCCATGTGCTCCCAGGCCCAGGCGGACTGCGCGTGATAGGTCTCGAAGCCTTCCAGCGAATTGGCGAGCGGCCCGGCGCGACCGGACGGCCGCAGCCGCATGTCGACCTCGTAGAGCGCACCTTCGTTGGTGTGGGCGGTGAGCGCCGTCACCATCTTCTGGCTGAGCCGCGTGTAGTACTGGATGGGCGACAGCGGCTGGGCGCCGTCCGACACTTCCATGCCCTCCGGAATGTCGTAGACGAAGATCAGGTCGAGGTCGGACGTCGCCGACATTTCGCGGCTGCCGAGCTTGCCCAGGCCCAGCACGGCCAGCCGCTGGCCCTGGAAGCCGCCATGGGTGTCGGCGAAGCGTTGCTCGACCCGGTCGCAGAGCGCCGAGATCGAGGCGGCGGCGATGTCGGAATAGGCGAAGCCCGCTTCGGCGGGTTTCACGATGCGCTTGAGCTGCTGGACGCCCACCTGGAAGCGGCGGTCGTTGGTCCAGCGCCGCGCGAGATCGAGAATGTCCTGCTCGTGATCGACGCGCGCCAGGATCGCGCCCAGCTCCGCGGTCATTTCCGCAGCCGGCGGCAGCGGCCGGTAGAAATCCGGCGAGAGCACCGAATCGAGGAGGAGGGCGCGGCGCGAGAGATGGGCGGCAAGGCCCGGCGCGCTGCCCATAATGGTCGCCAGCAGTTCGAGCAGCGCGGGATTGGCCTTGAACAGCGAAAAGAGCTGCACGCCCGCCGGCAGGTTGCCGAGGAAGAGGTCGAAGTTCAGCAACGCCTGGTCGGGCGACGCCGTCTCGCCCAGGGATTTCAGCAGGCCCGGCATCAGCTCGGTGAGCAGTTCGCGGGCGCGGGCAGTCGCCGTCGAGCGGTAGCGGCCGTGATGCCAGCGCCGCACGATCGCCGCCGCGGCGGAGGCGTCGCGGAAGCCCAGTCCCTTCAGGGTCTCGAGCGTGCCGGGGTCGTCGTCCGTGCCGGTGAAGACCAGATTGCCGCCGGGACCGGCCAGGCTCGGCGCCTCCTCGAACAGATGGGCGTAGTGGCTCTCCACAAGACGCAGCGTGTTTAGAAGTTCGGCCTGGAACGTCGTCGGATCGTCGTAGCCCAGGAAGGTCGCGACGGCCGCGATGCCGGCCTCGTCGGACGGCAGCGAATGGGTCTGGCGGTCGTCGATCATCTGCAGACGATGCTCGACGCGGCGCAGGAAGCCGTAGGCCTCGATCAGCTCCTCCGTTGCGCGCGACGTGACGTGGCCGGCGGCGGCGAGGGCGCGCAGCGTCTCGCAGGTTCCACGCAGGCGCAGCGACGGATCGCGGCCGCCGAAGATGAGCTGCTGCGTCTGGGCGAAGAACTCGATCTCGCGGATGCCGCCGCGGCCCAGCTTCACGTTGTGACCCAGCACCTTGATCGTGCCGCCGCCGCGATGGGCGTCGATCTGGCGCTTGATCGAATGGATGTCGTGGATCGCCGCGAAGTCGAGGTGCTTGCGCCAGATATAGGGCGTCATGTCCTTGAGGAAGGCCGCGCCGACCGCGCGATTTCCGGCCACCGGATGCGCCTTGATCATGGCGGCGCGTTCCCAGTTCTGGCCGACGCTCTCGTAGTAGAGTTCCGCCGCCTGCACCGACATGGCGAGCGGCGTCGATCCGGGATCGGGACGCAGCCGGAGGTCGGTGCGGAAGATGTAGCCGTCGGCCGACGCTTCCGACATGAGCTGCACCAGGAGCCGGGCGCCGCGCACGAAATGGCGGGAGAGCTGCTCGTTCTCGACCACCGCCGGCGCGTCGCGGTCGTAGAGCAGGATCAGGTCGATGTCGCTCGAATAGTTGAGTTCGCCGGCGCCGAGTTTCCCCATGCCGAGCACCGTGAAGGCGGCGGCCTGCGGATCGTTGCCGATGCCCAGCTGCCCGTCGCGGGCAAGCTGCAGGAGAATGGAATCGGTGAGGGCGTCCAGGCAGCCCGAGGCGAAGGAACTGAGCGCGCCGGTTACGCGGTCGAGCGGCCAGGCCTCGGCGATATCGGCCACGGCCACGGTCAGCGCCACGCGCCGCTTCAGCCGCCGCAGGGTGGCCGCGATTGCCTCGGGCGTGGCCCCCGATCGTGCCTCGTCGTGGGTTGCGGCAAGTTGGGTCATCAGCCCGGCAAACGCTGTATCCGGCCCATGACGCCACAGATCGGTCATAAAATCGGGGTTCTGTAGCGCCGTCTCCGTCAGATACGGGCTGTTACCGAACAGTGCGTCGAGCAGGGCGACGCCGGTTGCGTCGTCGGGCGGCGCGGCACGCTCTTTCCAGCGCGTCCACGCCACGCTCTGCCGTTCGGAATCGTGCGGTCGCGGTAGGCGGGTGATCGAAAGCCAAGACATTCAATACGTCGACAGTTAAATTGTTCTCGTCCGCTGGCACGCTCGCCCAAGCGAGTCACCATCGTCAAGAACCGGAAAGAGTCGGTTTTGGTCAAGCGAACCTATCGGGTCTGTGTCCGTGTCGTCGCCAGTGTCGTCCTGGCTGTCGCGGCGCTGGTCATCGTGGCGGCAATCCGGCTGTCGGCCGGTCCGGTCGATCTCGACTTCCTGAAGCCCCAGATCACGCGCCTGATCGACGCGCCCGGCAACGACATCCGCCCCCAGTTCGACCGTCTCGCCTTCGAATGGACGGCCCTCAACCAGCCGATGCGGCTGGCCTTCCAGGGGCTGCGCTTCACCAACGACCAGAATCAGGTCATCGCCTCGGCGCCCGACGCGGCCCTGACCTTCGAGCCCCGCTCGGTCTTCCAGGGAATCTTCCTGCCGACGGCGGTCGTCGTCGAGCGGCCGGTCATCGAGGCCGACATCGCCCGCGACGGCGGGGTCTTCAAACGCATCTTCACGTCCGAGACCGGCGGCGCGCAGGGCGAGGCGGTGTCGATCCTGATCGACCAGCTCCTGGCCGAACCGAACTACAAGTCGCTGATGGGCCAGCTCGACTCGGTGAAGGTGCAGCAGGCCACCGTCACTTTGCGAGACCTGAAGTCGGGCCTTGTCTGGGTGGCGCCGGGCGCCAATGCCGAGCTGAGACGCGATGCCGCCGGCGTGTCGATCAAGGCCAATGCGCGTTTCACAGGGCATGGCGATCCGGTCGATACCTCGTTCTCGGGCGTCTATACGCGAGATCGCAGCCGCATTCTTGTCGATGCCAGGATCGATGGCTTCAAGCCCTGGGTGTTTGCCGATCTGTCGCCCGATCTCGCTCTGCTGCGCGGTGTCGACGTCAAGTTGTCGGGCCACATGCAGATCGAAGCGACCGGGCAGGGCGAAATCCGGACCGTCGGCGTGGACATTACCGGCGGTGCCGGCAGCGTCACCCTGCCGGGTATCCTGCAAGCGGCGCACGAAGTGCGCGGCATGAAGGCCCGTTTCTCGGTCGACGCCACCGAACATGTCGCCAAGATCGACAGGGTCGAAATGGATTTCGGCGCCGCCAGGATCCTCGTCACGGGCAGCGGCATGCGCACCGAGGACAGCCGCACCTTTTCGGGCCGGGCCGAAATCCGGCAGATCCCCATCGACAAGCTGCGCGACTACTGGCCGCTCGAATTCGCGACGGGTGGGCGCGAATGGGCGATGGCGAATCTCAGCAACGGCGCACTCGATGTTGCCGCAGAGTTCGCGCTGAGTTCGCCGGTCGACGATATTTCGGCAATGAAGGTCGACCGGCTGGTCGGCCTGCTGGAGTACGGCGGCATGACCGTGCGCTACATGCCGCACATGCCCGAGCTGCAGGACGTCTCGGGCAAGGCGCGTTACGAGAACGGTACCTTGCGCTTCGACGTGGTGCGAGGCGGGGCCGTTGGCCTGAAGGTCGTCGATGGCTCCATCGAGCTGACCGGCCTCGACGGCTCAGTGCAGACGGCCGCCTTGCGCTTGCCGATCACGGGTTCCGCCCAGGACGTCATCCGCTTCCTGGCACGGCCCAAGCTCGGCCTGTCCAAGGACGTTCTTTACGACTATCGCCGGCTGGGCGGCGATGTCGAGATCGACCTGTCCCTGGGCTTCCCGCTCATCAATGCACTTGCCGTTGCCGATATCGACATCAAGGCCGACGCCACGCTCACGTCGTTCTCGCTCAAGGACGTGCTGGGCGACCTCGATCTCACTGACGCCACGGCACGGCTGAAATATGGCGACTCCGAACTCAGCGTCTCAGGGCAGGGCAAGCTCGACGGCAATACCATCGACCTCAACTGGCGCGAGCTGTTCGCGGCCAAGGCGCCGTTCCGCCGGCGCTACGATGTCAAGGGGACGGTGAACGCCGACATCGTGGGCAAGGCGGGCTTCCCCGCCGTCGATCCCTTCATTACCGGCCCGATCGGCACCACGCTCTCCTATCAGGTCGCGACCAACGGCACGAGCGAGGTCGTGGGCCGCTTCGATCTCAAGGGAGCGAAGGTCTTCGTCGAACCGCTTGCGCTCACCAAGGAAGCCGGCGCCGAGGGGCTGGCCAACCTGACCCTGAAACTTGCTCCCGGCGGCAAGCTCACGGTGGCGGACTTCGAAGGCCGCGGTGCCGGCCTGCAGGCGAAGGGGCAGGCGCGTTTCGGTCCCGACAATCTGCTGCAACAGATCACGATGCAGCAGGCGAAGCTCGGCCGATCTGACGTGTCGTTCGACTGGAAACGCGTGCCCGCCGGCGTCGAAATGTCGGTGAAGGGCCAGTCGCTGGAACTGGCGCGGGTGCAGGAGATGCTGCGCGCGCGCAACGAGATCGCCAAGCGGGAACCCAAGGGGCCGGCTGCCGACGCACGCCACAGTACGAAGATGACGCTTCAGATCCAGGACGTGATCCTGAAGCATGGGTCGCTGGGCTACCTCAATGGCCGCTTCGAAATGATGGGCGATCGCGTGACCTTCGCCGATCTCGGCATGGGGGCGGGCAAGGGCTCGACCTTCCGCGTGACGCCGGGCCAATCCGGCCGCACGCTCTTTCTCTACGTTGCGGACTTCGGGCAGCTACTCTCGCAGGCCGGCTGGATGGACGGCCTGGTCAACGGCTACCTGCACATCGAAGGGAAATTCAACGATCTCTGGGCCGATCCGCCCCTCGACGGCACTTTGAAGATGGGCCCCTACCGCCTGCAGAAGGTGTCGCCGCGACCCGACATCGGCACGCTCAATGCCGCCATCGACGGTCTGAACAGTGCCGGCAACGCGCTGCAGCAGTTCGACAGTCTCAGCGCCAACCTTTCCAAGGCGGGCGACCGCATCCAGGTGCGCAACGGCCGCACCAGCGGTCAATCCATCGGCCTCACGACCCAGGGCATCGTCGATATCGGCAACGAAACGGCCCAGCTCTACGGCGTGATCGTGCCGGCCTTTGCGCTGAACAATCTCCTGTCCAACGTGCCGCTGCTGGGACCGCTGCTGACCGGCGGCAAGGACGGCGGCATGTTCGCCATCTCGTACCAGCTGCATGGCCGGTTCGACGACCTCAAGAGCGACGTCAACATGATGTCGGCCGTAACGCCCGGCGCCCTGCGCGAGATCTTCAACGCGCCGCCGGCCCCGAAGTAGCCGGTGGGTGCAATAGAACTTTAGGTAGAATATCGTCTCTGCGCTACGCACGTTCGCGCGGGGGCAAGCAACAATGCCGGTAAATCGGCCTTTCAAGTGCACAGTCCGCCCCTTCGCCAAGGGGGGCTACCTGAATGCGCCGTACGTACGGCACCTTGATTTTAGCCAATCTCCGCAGCAGTACGTCAGGGCGTATATGCTGATTCAGCAAGACCTGCTGGAGATCTTCGATTTCGTTGAACCATCAGATGCAAATGCAGGAACATTCTCTCATCGCATTCATGCCCTGATGATGCGTACCTGCATGGAGATCGAGGCGAACTTTAAGGCGATCCTCTCCGCAAATGGCCATGCTGTTCGACAAACGACGATGCGTGAGTACAAGAAGCTGGAAAAGACACATCGGCTCTCAAGTTATGAGATCATATTGCCGACATGGCAGGGCGAAGGAAAGGTGAGAAGGCCATTTGCAAAGTGGCCCTGCTCTCTGCCCTGGTATCAGGCTTATAATGATGCCAAGCACAATCGACACGACAGATTTTCCGCGGCCAACCTTCAGAATTTGGTGGATTCGGTCTGCGGCTTAGTCGCAATTCTCGGATCGCAATTCTATACCTGCGATTTTAGCCCTAAAGCAGATATCGTTTTCGTGGGCGAATCGGGGCTACCAGAAGGCCATGAAGTTGCCATTGGGGGCTACTTTATCGTGCACTTCCCATCCGACTGGCCGGAAGAGGATCGCTACGACTTTGACTGGAACGACCTAAGCCAGAAGAAATCACCCTTCGATAATCTAGTACTCTGAAGCACGTGAATGGCTAGTAAGCTAGCCATTCACGAATAAGACGAACCTAGACCGCACGCACCAGGACGTGCCGCTTGCGGCCGGCCGAGAGCTTCAGCGTCCCCGAGGAATCGAGGTCGGCTTCGCCCACGGTCGCCGTGTCGTTGATGATCGGCTTGTCGTTCAGCCGGGCGCCGCCGCCCTTGATGAGCTTGCGCGCCTCGTTGCGGCTTTCCGTCAGGCCGGCATCGTGCAGCAGTTCGAAGGCGGCGATGCCGGCCTTGAGCTTGCCGCGCGCCATGTCGATGGTCGGCAGCGTCTCGGCCTTGGCGCCTTCCTCGAAGGTACGGCGTGCGGTTTCGGCGGCGTTGTCGGCGGCCTGCTTGCCGTGCGCCAGCGCCGTCACCTCGGTCGCGAGGATCTTCTTCGCCTCGTTGATCTCCTGGCCCTGCAGCACTTCCAGCCGCGCGATCTCGGACAGCGGCATGTCGGTGAACAGCTTGAGGAAGCGGCCGACATCGGCGTCCTCGGTGTTGCGCCAGAACTGCCAGAAATCGTAGGGCGACAGCCGGTCGGGGTTGAGCCACACCGCACCCGCCGCCGTCTTGCCCATCTTGGCGCCCGATGCGGTCGCGAGCAGCGGCGAGGTCAGGGCGAACAGCTCGGCGCCCTGCATGCGACGGCCGAGATCGGCGCCCATGACGATGTTGCCCCACTGGTCGGAGCCGCCCATCTGCGCGACGCAGTTGTAGCGCTTGTGCAGCTCCACGAAGTCGTAGGACTGCAGGATCATGTAGTTGAATTCGAGGAAGGTGAGCGGCTGGTCGCGATCGAGCCGCAGCTTGACCGAATCCATGGTCAGCATGCGGTTGACCGAGAAGTGCCGGCCGACATCGCGCAGCAGAGGAATGTAGAGCAGCCCGTCGAGCCAGTCGGCGTTGTTGGCCATGACCGCCTCGGTCGGGCCGTCGCCGAAGGTGAGGTAGTTCGAGAAGCTGCGCTTGATCGCCGCCATGTTCGAGTCGATCTGCGCCGTCGTCAGGAGCTGGCGCGTCTCGTCGCGGCCCGAGGGATCGCCGACCTTGGTCGTGCCGCCGCCCATCAGGGCGATCGGACGGTGGCCGCTCTTCTGCCACCAGCGCAGCAGCATGATCTGCAGCAGATGTCCGACATGCAGCGAATCGGCGGTGCAGTCGAAGCCGATATAGGCAGTGCGGACGCCGCTCGCGAGAAGTTCGTCGAGGCGCTGAAGGTCGCTGCACTGATGCACCATTCCGCGCTCGTGCACGATCCGCATGAAATCCGACTTGAAACCCGACATATCGCCGTCCGTTGCCGCCTGGCTCGTTTGTTCGTGAAGGGCCGTGGATGTAACATGCGAGGATAAGTGCCTCAACGGCCCGCCTTACCTCTGAAGTCCATCTCCCTGCAGCCCATGTCCCCCAATTCGCTCACCCAGCTTTCTCCCGGACGGCCGTTGCGCACCCTGGGTTTGATGAGCGGGACCTCGGTCGACGGCGTCGACGTGGCCCTGATCGAAACCGACGGCGAACGCATCGCCTCCTATGGGCCGAGTCTCACGGTTCCCTATGCAGACGAGGTGCGTCGCACGATCCGCGCAGCCTTTGGCGCCGAGCAGGTGTCGGAAGCGACGCGTGCCGCCGAACGGGCCGTGACCGAGGCGCATGCCGACGCCGTGCGACGCTGGTCGAGGGAGCAGGGCGTGCCGCTCTCCACCGTGGATCTCGTGGGCTTCCATGGCCAGACCATCACGCACCGGCCGGAACGGCGCTTCACCTGGCAGATCGGCGACGGCGCCGCGCTGGCGCGTGCGTTGGGCGTGCGCGTGGTCAACGACTTGCGTACCGCCGATGTCGCTGCAGGCGGGCAGGGCGCGCCGCTGGTGCCGGCCTATCATGCGGCCCTCGTGCGCGATCTGCCGCGGCCGCTTGCCGTGGTCAACGTCGGCGGCGTCGCCAACGTGACGTGGGTGGGGGCGGACGAAACGCTGCTGGCCTTCGATACCGGCCCGGGCAACGGGCCGATCGACGACTGGTGTGCGCGGCGCGCCGGCCAGCGCTACGACAAGGACGGCGCGCTTGCGGCGTCGGGCAAGGTCGACCGCGCGCGGCTCGAACGCTTCGGCGAGCATCGCTACTTCGCGCGCACGCCGCCCAAGTCGCTCGACCGTGGCGACTTCAACGATGCCTGGGCGGAAGGGCTGAGCGTTGCCGATGGCGCCGCGACGCTGACGCGCGGCACGGCGCGCGCCATAGCGCTCGCCGCCCGGCATTTCCCGGCGCCGGTTCTTCGATGGGTGATCTGCGGTGGCGGGGCGCGCAATCCGACGTTGCTGCGCGCGATCATGGACGAGACGCGCGGCAAGGTCGTGACGGCGGCCGATCTCGGCTGGGACGGCGACGCCCTCGAAGCGCAGGCCTTCGCCTTCCTGGCCGTGCGCTCGTTGCGCGGTTTGCCGCTGACCTATCCGACGACCACGGGTGCGCCGCGGCCGATGACGGGCGGCCGCCTCAGCGAACCTTAGGGTTCCTTGTTGCTCGTCGCGCGGCCCGGCGGATTGAGCAGGGACTTGGCGACGTATCTGTCGACGTCGACGGCGAGCTTGTCGAGCGAGTCGTGGAAGAAGTGGTTGGCGCCCTTCACGGTGCGCGACTCCACGGTGATGCCCTTCTGCAGCGACAGACGCGCGACCAGTTTCTGGATGTCGGCGAGCGGCACCACTTCGTCGCGCTCCGCGCCGACGATCAGACCCGACGAAGGGCAGGGCGCGAGGAAGGCGAAGTCGTAGGAGTTGGCCGGTGGCGCGACCGAGACGAAGCAGTCGATCTCGGGGCGGCGCATCAGCAGCTGCATGCCGATCCACGCGCCGAACGAGTAGCCGGCGATCCAGCACGACTTGGCGTCGGCGTTCATGCCCTGCAGCCAGTCGAGTGCCGCGGCCGCGTCGGAGAGTTCGCCCATGCCGTTGTCGAAGCGGCCCTGGCTGCGGCCGACGCCGCGCGTGTTGAAGCGCAACACCGAGAAGCCGCGATTCACGAAGACATGGAAGAGCGAGAACACCACCTTGTGGTTCATCGTTCCGCCATACTGCGGATGGGGATGGAGGATCAGCGCGATGGGCGCACGTTCTTCCTTGCTCTGGTGATAGCGGCCTTCGAGACGACCCTCGGGGCCGGTGAACATCACGTCAGGCATGGAGACTCCGGTTTTTCACCCTGTTGACCTCTGGTCGTAACCGATTCGGGGCGATCGATGGGGAGATTCTTGATACTTGACCGACTTACTCGGATTATCTAAATCCCGAGTTACGCAGTTGGTTTTTGCCCGAACCCCGCCTTGAGGGGCCGGAATATCGTAGTAACGCCTTGGTTTTCAAGACCTTTAGGCGTTCCGTAATGCAAGGTCGGATGATCCGGCCATGATGGAGGATGCTGTGAAGCTCAGCACCAAGGGTCGTTACGCCGTTATGGCGATGGTCGATCTGGCGCGCCATGCCCAGGCGAAGCCGGTTTCCCTGTCGGATATTGCCACCCGGCAGGAGATTTCCCTGTCCTATCTCGAACAGCTCTTTGCCCGGTTGCGGCGCGCCGGCCTTGTGAAGAGCGTGCGCGGTCCCGGCGGCGGCTACCGTCTGGCCCGCCTGTCGATGGAGACCCGGGTCTCCGAGATCATCCTGGCGGTCGACGAGCCGATCAGCGCCACCCGCTGCACCGAGATGGGTGCGCCCGGCTGCCGCACCGACCGCAGCAAGTGCCTGACCCACGACCTGTGGGAGGAGCTGGGCAACCAGATCCACATGTTCCTGAGTTCGGTCACCCTGCACGACGTGCTGGAGCGCAAGCTGGCGTCGCGCATCGTCGAGGCGCCGGGCGTTCCCGAGGCCGAATCGTCGATGGCCGCCGCCAGCTAGGAACTGCCCGGACCATGGCCGCGTTCGCGTACCTCGACCACAACGCCACCAGCCCCCTGCGGCCGGCCGCGTTCGAGTCGATGGTCGAGGTGCTGCGCGCCGGCGGCAATCCGTCGTCCGTCCATGCCGCCGGGCGCAAGGCCCGTGCCGCGGTCGAGACGGCGCGCCGCCAGGTGGCCGCCCTCGTGGGCGCATTGCCGGGCGAGATCGTCTTCACGTCGGGCGGCACCGAAGCCAACAACCTGGCGCTTTCCGGCGCCGGCCGTCGCCGCGTCCTGGTTTCGGCGGTCGAGCACGACAGCGTGCTGCGTGCCGTGCCGGGGGCGGAGATCGTCGGCGTGGACGGCAACGGCGTCGTCGATCTGGCGGCGCTGGAGCGGGCACTGGGGGCGTCCGCAGGCGAACCGGCCCTGGTGTCGGTCATGCTGGTCAACAACGAGACCGGCGTGCTGCAGCCGATCGCCGATGTCGTGCGCCTGGCGCGCGCCGCCGGTGCGCTGGTCCATTGCGATGCCGTCCAGGCGGCCGGCAAGGTGCCGGTCGAGGTGCATGGTCTCGGCGTCGACTATCTCAGCCTGTCCGCCCACAAGCTCGGCGGCCCGACCGGCGTCGGTGCCCTGATGGTGCGCGATGGCGCCCCGTTCGCCACGGATCGCCGGGGCGGTGGCCAGGAATCCAACCGCCGCGCCGGTACGGAGAACGTGGCCGGGATCGCGGGCTTCGGCGTTGCGGCGCAGGAGGCGGCCGACGGCGGGCGCGATCTTGCCGGCTGGCGCGACCGGATCGAACTTTCTCTTGTCCAGATTGCGCCACAGACGCGTGTTTTCGGCGCTGGCGCCGCGCGGGTGGGCAATACCAGCTGCCTCTCCATGCCGGGCGTTCCGGCCGAGACGCAGGTCATGGCGCTCGATCTTGCCGGTGTCTGTATCGGCGCCGGAGCGGCCTGTTCCTCGGGCAAGGTCCAGCGGTCGGCCGTTCTGGCGGCCATGGGCGTGCCGGTCGAGGAGGCCGGGAGCGCCATCAGAATTAGCTTGGGCTGGAACACCGAACTGGCCGATATCGAGCGCTTGATCGCCGCATGGCGGGACCTATATATCCGAGTGGCGCAGTCGGATATTTCTCGGGCTGAAGCAGCGTAGGAGTTTCAAGGGGTTAGCATGACAGCCATTACCCAAATCCGGCGCAACGACCAGCCGATCTACCTGGACTACCAGGCCACCACGCCGATGGACCCGCGGGTCCTGGAAGTGATGATGCCCTACTTTACCTACAAGTTCGGTAATTCGGGTTCGCGCAGCCATGCCTACGGCTGGGAGGCCGAGGAGGGAGTGGAGAAGGCGCGCGGCCAGATCGCCAAGCTGATCGGGGCGGACGACAAGGAGGTCATCTACACCTCCGGCGCCACCGAATCGAACAACCTCGCGATCCGCGGCGTGGCCGAGTTCTACAAGGACCGCAAGAACCACATCATCACCACGGTGACGGAGCACAAGTGCGTGCTCGACACCTGCCGCCATCTCGAGCAGCAGGGCTTCGAGGTCACCTACCTGCCGGTCCAGCAGAACGGCCTGCTCGACCTCGACGTGCTGCGCGCGGCGATCACCGACAAGACCGTGCTGGTCTCGGTGATGGCCGTGAACAACGAGATCGGCGTCA
>JAIUOY010000125.1:0-12970 GCA_020160995.1 Pseudomonadota bacterium
AAAGCCCCACCACCAGCCGTGCCACCGTCGACTTGCCGCAACCGGATTCGCCCACCAGCGAGAAGGTCTCGCCCTTGGCGATTTCGATATCGATGCCGTCGACCGCCTGCACGATCTGCCGTGGCTTGCCTTCAAGCGCGCGCACCAGCCAGGGCGGCGACACATCGAAGTAACGCTTCAGCCCTTCGAGCTGGACGAAATGGTTCTGGCTGCCATCAGGCATCGACCATCTCCTTCGAGATGGGTTGGCCAACCCCGCCGGCATCGTGTCGCCAGCAGGCCGCCCGGCTCGCCCCGGCCGCCATTAGCTCGGGCCGTTCGACGAGGCAGCGCGCGCCATGGACGGTGCAGCGCGGATTGAACGCGCAGCCCTTAGGAATCTCGGTGAGCCGCGGCATGGCGCCGTCGATCTGGGTCAGCCGCTCGTGGCGCACGCCGAGGCTCGGGATCGAGCCCATCAACCCCTTGGTGTAGGGATGCTGTGCGTGCTTGACGACGTCGCGCACCGGGCCGATTTCGGCGACGCGACCGGCATACATCACCGCAACGCGATCTGCGGTCTCGGCAATCACGCCCATATCGTGAGTCACCAGCATCACCGCCGTCTGATGTTCGCGGCAAAGGCGCTTCAGGAGCGCGATGATCTGCGCCTGGATGGAAACGTCGAGGGCCGTCGTGGGCTCGTCGGCCACGATCAGCCGCGGGCCTGCGCACAAGGCAAGAGCGATCACCACCCTCTGGCGCATGCCGCCGGAAAACTGGTGCGGATAGTGATCGATACGCATCTCCGCACCGGGAATGCCGACCTCCTTCAGGAGATCGATCGCACGGGTTCGCGCGGCCGCATTCGACAGCGAGAGATGCGTCTGGATCGTCTCGATGAGCTGGCGCCCCACCGAATAGAGCGGATTGAGGCTGGTCAGCGGATCCTGGAAGATGGCGCCGATGCGGGCGCCGCGGATCTTGCGCATTTCCTCGTAGGGCAGATTGTCGATGCGCCGTCCTTCGAGCCTGATCTCGCCGCCGGCGATGCGGCCCGGCGGCTCGAGCAGTCCGATGATGGCATTGCCGGTCAGCGACTTGCCGGCGCCGGACTCTCCCACCACCCCCAGCACCTCGCCCGGTGCGATGTCGAACGACACGTCGTCGACGGCCAGCAGGGTCCCGCGGCGCGTCGGGAATTCGACGCGGAGGTTGCGAACCTCGAGAAGCGGCGGATTGTTCGATGCGGCGGCCATCTCGCGTCCAACCTCAACGCAGTTTGGGATTGAGGGCGTCGCGCAGCCAATCGCCCAGAAGATTGACCGCGAGCACAAGCGCCGCGAGCGTGACGCCGGGGAACACGGTGATCCACCAGTCGCCCGACTGCAGCACTTCGTTGCCGAGCCGGATCAGGGTGCCGAGCGACGGCTCGGTCGAGGGCAGCCCGACGCCCAGGAACGAGAGCGTCGCCTCGGTGATGATGGCGAGGCCGAGATTAATGGTGGCGATGACGAGGACCGGCCCGGTGACGTTGGGCAGGACGTGGCGGACCATGATCACCAGCGGCGACAAGCCGATCACCCTCGCCGCCTGCACGTATTCCTTGTTCTTCTCGACCAGCACCGAGCCGCGCACGGTGCGGGCATACTGGACCCAGAAGGAAAGCCCGATGGCGCCAACGATAACGAACAGGGCGATCTCATCGTGGCGCTGCACGGAGATCACCGTGCGCACGACACCGTCGATCAGCAACGCCACCAGAATGGCCGGAAAGGTGAGCTGCACATCGGCGATGCGCATGATCACCGCATCGATGGTGCCGCCGAAATAGCCGCTGAGCAGGCCGAGCGTGATGCCGATGGTCATGGCGACCACCACCGAGGCGATGCCGACGACCAGGGAAAGTCGCGTGCCATACATGATCGACGAAAGGATGTCCCTGCCCTGGTCGTCCGTACCGAGCGGAAAAGTCCAGTCACCATCGGACGAGATCAGCACGGGCGGTTTCAGCCCGTCGCTGAGACTCAAGGTTGCCGGATCGAAGGGCGTATGCGGCGCCAGGATCGGCGACAGGAAGGCAATGGCGACGATCAGGATGGTGGCGACCGCAGCCGTCACGGTCAGCGGCGAGGACTTGAAGCTCCACCAGACGTCGCTGTCCGTCATGCGGTGCAGCCAGCCGGGCGACGCCCCGGATCGTGCCGATGAATCAGCCATGTCAGTGTCCCGCGGCGCGCGCCGTGCCCTGCGCACGCAGGCGCGGGTCAACGGCGAAGTAGAGGAGATCGACGGTCAGGTTGATCAGCACGAAGAGAAGGCCGATCAGCATCAGGTAGGCCGCCATCACAGGAATATCGGAGAACTGGACGGACTGGATGAAGAGCTGGCCAACGCCGGGCCAGGCGAAGACCGTCTCGGTGACGATGGCGAAGGCGATCAGAGCGCCGAGCTGCAGGCCCGTCACGGTGATGACCGGCACCAGCGTGTTCTTCAGGGCGTGGCCGAAGTTGATGGCGCGATTGGAAAGGCCGCGGGCGCGCGCGAACTTGATGTAGTCGGTGCGCATCACCTCCAGCATTTCCGAGCGCACAAGGCGCATCAGAAGGGTGAGCTGGAACAGGCCGAGCGTGATCGATGGCAGGATCAGCGCCTGCAATCCCTTCACCGTCAGGAAGTTCGTCGTCCACCAGCCGATCTGCACCGTCTCCCCTCGCCCGAACGAGGGCAGCCAATGGAGCCAGACGGCAAAGACCAGGATCAGCAGGATGCCGATCAGGAAGGTGGGTAAGGAGATGCCGATCAGGGATACGGCCTGGAACAGCCGGCTCGACCAGTGATTGGGATAGAGGCCAGTATAGACGCCCATCGGGACGCCGACGAACAGAGCAAACAGGGCGGCGCAGAAGGAAAGTTCGAGTGTCGCCGGCATTCGCTCGACGATCATGCTGCCGACCGGCTCGGAGGTCCGGTAGCTCAGGCCGAACTTGCCCTGCACGGCATTGCCGATGAAACGAACGAACTGGACGGGGGGAGGATCGTTGAGGCCGAGCTTCTCGCGTAGCGCCTCGCGTTCCTGGGCCGGCGTATCCTGCCCGACCATCGCGTTGATCGGATCGCCGACGTAACGAAACAGAGAAAAAGCGACCAGCCCGACCGTCAGTAGCACCGCGATCGATTGCAAGAGTCGTCTCAGAATGAAGGCAAGCATACGTTGTCTTTTTTATTAGGCGCCAGCGCCCCTGCGCGCAGGATCATCCCTAGCAGGATTAAGGCCAAAAATGAAGTAGCGCCGGGGTTCGACCCCGGCGCTGCATCATCGATTGGCGGAGATTGCGCCACTCGTGAGAGTAGCGCGCACCCTGCTACTTGATGGTCACGTACCGCAGCGGGAAGCTGTTGTCCGCAGGCTGCACGAGGTTGATGTTCTTGCGCGACGCCCAGACCAGCGCCTGCTGGTGCAGCGGAACGTAGGCGAAGTCGTCGACGTAGATCTTCGTGGCTTCGCGGATCAAGGCATCGCGCTTGGCCTTGTCGGTCTCGACCTCGATGGCGTTGGAGAGTTCGTCGAACTTCTTGCTGGAATAGCCGCCGGCGTTATAGAGGCCCTTCTTGGCCTTCACGTTCGGCGTCTGGATGATCTGCTCGAAGACATTGTGCACGTCGTAGGTCGTCGCCGGCGACCAGCCCAGCATGTAGAAGCTGGTGTTGCTCGGCTTGCCGTCCGCCGTACTGCGCAGGATCTTGGCGAAGTAGAGATTGCGTGTCTGGGCGCGCAGGTTCACCTTCACGCCGATCTTCGCCAGCATCGAGACGACGGCCTGACAGATCTTCTCGTCGTTGACGTAGCGATCGTTCGGGCAATCCATGCCGACCTCGAAGCCGTTGGGATAGCCGGCATCGGCCAGCATCTTCTTGGCTTCCTCGGGCTTCAGCAGCGCCGGACGCTTGTCGAGATCCTTGGTGTAGCCGTTGATGCCCGGCGCCACCATCAGGTTGGTCGGGAACGACTGGCCGCGCATCACGGTGCGCTTGATCGCGTCGACGTCGATCGAGCGGTGAATCGCCTCGCGGACCTTCTTGTCCTTGAACGGGTTCTTGCCCTTGACGTTGGACTCGACCAGTTCGTCGCGCTCCTGGTCGAAGCCCAGGAAGACGATGCGGGTCTCGGGCCCTTCGAGGACCTTGATGTTGGCGTCCTTCTTGAGGTTGTCGGTATCGGCCGGCGGCACCTCGTAGGTCATGTCGATATCGCCCGCCTTCAGCGCAGCAATACGGGTCGCAGCGTTCGGCACCGGCGTGAAGATCACCTCGGTGAGGTTGTGCTCCGGCTTGTCCCACCACGTCGGGTTGGCGACGAGAATCGTCTTTTCGCCCGCGCGGCGCTCCTTCAGCATGAAGGGTCCAGTGCCCATGGCATTGCGGGTCGCGAAGTTCTCTTCGTTCTTGATCATGTCGGCCGGCTGGACGGCGTTGTTCTTCTCCGCCCAGGCCTTGGACATGATGCTGATCGAGGCCCACTTGTCGGCGAGCAGCGGATCGGGAACGCTGGTCGTTACCTCGACGCGGTAATCGTTGATCTTCTTGATCTCCTTCATCGAGGAGAAGTTGCCGTTGACGTTCGAGCCCGGGCCGTTGGCGCGGTTGATCGAGAAGATCACGTCGTCGGCGGTGAACGGCGTACCGTCGCTGAACTTCACGCCTTCGCGGAGGTCGAAGAACCAGCTCGTCGGGCTGGTCTGCCCCCACTTGGTGGCGAGCGCCGGTTCGAGCTTCAGCTCCTTGTTACGACGCACCAGCGGGTCGTAGATGTTTGCCGTGAAGGTCAGCAGGAAGGTCTCCTGCCGGGCGTAGGGATCCATCGAGCTGACATCGCCCGAGTTGGCCCATTTGAAGGTCTTGGCGTTGGCCATCGGCGCAAACGCCGCGCTCGCGCAGACAAGCGCCGTCAGCGCCACTGTATGCCGCAGATTGAAATGCATCAGAACTTACCCCCTCGATGGTCGGCGTCGCTGCCGCAGGGGCAACCTCCCCGGCCGCCAACCCATGCGTGGACGCATATCTTGCTCACGTTGCACCCGCCATGAGACGGCGTCAATTGCACAAAAAATTTGCATGTCCAGATAGAGTGAACTTAGGGCTCAGGCGGGCTATCGTGGCCAAATTCACAGTACTAGGGGTACGGCCATGAACGACGTTTCTCGCAGCTTCCGCGGCAATTCCAATGCTTCGCGGGACATCGCACACCACCTGCACCCCTATACCAATTTCAAGAAGCACGAGGCGACCGGCCCGCTGACCATCGTGCGCGGTCGCGGCGTCTACGTAATGGACGACGACGGCAAGGAATACATCGAGGGCATGGCCGGTCTCTGGTCAGCCGCGCTCGGCTTCAGCAACGAGCGGCTAGCGACGGTCGCCTACGAGCAGATGAAGCAGCTGCCCTTCTACCACGCCTTCAACCAGCGCAGCCACGAGCCCGCGATCAACCTCGCGGAGAAGCTCAAGTCGATGGCGCCGGTCCCGATGTCGAAGGTGTTCTTCGCCAACTCCGGCTCCGAGGCCAACGACACCGTCGTGAAGATGGTGTGGTACATGAACAACGCGCTCGGCCGCCCCAAGAAGAAGAAGATCGTCGGCCGCCTCAAGGGCTATCACGGCATCACCGTGGCGTCGGGCAGCCTCACCGGCCTTCCGACCAACCACCGCTCCTTCGACCTGCCGATCCAGGGCATCGTCCACACGAGCTGCCCGCACTTCTACCGCTTCGGCAAGGACGGTGAGACCGAGGAACAGTTCGCGACGCGCTGCGCCGAGGAACTCGAGCAGCTCATCATCAAGGAAGGCGGCGCCGACGAGGTTGCCGCGATGATCGCCGAGCCGGTGATGGGTGCCGGTGGCGTGATCGTTCCGCCGAAGGGCTACTACGAGAAGATCCAGGCAGTCTGCAAGAAGTACGACATGCTGTTCATCGCCGACGAGGTGATCTGCGGCTTCGGTCGTACCGGCAACGTCTGGGGCAGCCAGACGATGAACATCAAGCCGGACATCCTGACCTGCGCCAAGGCGCTGTCGGCGTCGTTCCTGCCGATCTCGGCCGTGATGATCAACGAGGCGGTCTACCAGGCGCTGATGAGCGAGAGCGACAAGATCGGCACCTGGGGTCACGGCTTCACCTACTCCGGCCATCCCGTTGCGGCCGCCGTCGCACTGGAGGCTCAGAAGATCTACGAGGAGACCGACCTGTTCGGTCACGCCAAGCGTCTCAGCCCGGCCTTCCAGAAGCACGTCCAGTCGTTCGCCAACCATCCGCTGGTCGGCGAGGCGATGAGCGTCGGCATGATGGGCGCGATCGAGATCGTGGCCGACAAGAAGACCAAGGCGCCGTTCGAGATCGGTGCCGTCGGTGCCGCCGGCACCAAGGTCTACAACCACGCCGTCTCGCGCGGCCTGTTCATCCGCAACATGGGTGACCGTGTCGCGATCTGCCCACCGCTGGTGATCAACGAGACCGAGCTCGCCGACCTGTTCGGCCGTCTCCACGAGGCCTTCGACGCGACCTTGGCCGAGCTCAAGTCGGAAGGCCATTTCAAGGGCTGAGATGACCTTCAGCCCGGATAACGCTGGCGCAGTATCCGGCGGAACGCTGCCGTCGGGCACGTACCGCCACATACGCACCGGCGTTGTCTGGGCGCTGGTTCTTTTCGCGATTGCCATCGTGCCGATCGTCATTGCGACGCTCGGCATGGTGGACAACGCGCCCATTCGCCTTCCGCTGCTGTTCGCGGTTTCCTTGTGGGCGCTGGGCATTCTGGTCGCCTTGTGGGCTGCGCTGCCTGCCCTGCGCCACTGGAGCACTCTCCCCCGTGAAGTGCGCTCGTTGGCCATCACCCCGCTTCTCTGCATTGGCTTGCCCCAGGCCGTCGCGTTGCTCGTGCTTTGGCTTTGACTGAGCCGCCGTTCGGCACGGGGCGCCGCATCCGCAACCGCGCCATCTGGGCCGTCGCCCTGTTCGGCGCCTCGATCGCGCCGGCCATCATCGGGCTCGGAGTCGCAACGGCGACCGAAGATCAGATCAACACCGCCCAGCCGTTGGCCCTGCTGTTCTGGGCCGTAGGCCTGCTCTTCGCGCTATGGGCCGCCGTTCCGGCGTTGCGCTATTGGGACGGCCTGCCGGCCCAGACACGTTGGCTCGGCACACTTCCCCTCCTCTCGGTTTCCCTGTTTTTGAGCGTGGCTCTGGTCGTACCATTGCTGATGTGATCTGCGAGCGATTCGCAACTGGAACGCACGCCCGCGACTAAAATGTGTCTGCTGCAGAGGCTGCAACACGACTAAAATTACTCTGATGGATTACGAAGCATTCTTCACCGGCCATCTCGGACGCCTGCGCGACGAAGGACGGTATCGTGTCTTCGCCGAACTGGAGCGCATCGTGGGGGCCTTCCCGCGGGCGCGCCTGCATTGCGAAGGCAAGCCGCCGCGCGACGTCACCGTCTGGTGCAGCAACGACTATCTCGCGATGGGTCAGCATCCCGCCGTCGTCGAGGCCATGCAGGCCGCGATCGGCGCGCAAGGATCGGGCGCCGGCGGCACGCGCAACATCTCCGGCACGAACACGCTGCACGCCGCGCTCGAGCGCGAGCTGGCCTCCCTTCACAACAAGCAGGCGGCCCTGGTCTTCACATCGGGCTATGTCGCCAACGAGACGACCCTGCAGACACTCGGCGCCATGCTGCCGGGCTGCGAACTCTACTCGGACGCCTTCAACCACGCCTCGATGATCGCGGGCATCCGCCACTCCGGCGCCGTCCGCAAGATCTTCCGCCACAACGACGTGCGTCACCTCGAAGAGTTGCTGGCCGCGGCCGATCCCGCGACGCCCAAGATCGTGGCGTTCGAATCGGTCTACTCGATGGACGGCGACATCGCGCCGATCAACGAGATCTGCGATGTCGCCCACCGCCACGGCGCCCTTACCTATCTCGACGAAGTCCATGCCGTGGGCATGTACGGCGACAGCGGCGGCGGTGTCGCCGAACGCGACGGCGCTCTCGACAAGGTCGACATCGTACAGGCCACCCTCGCCAAGGCGTTCGGCGTCGTGGGCGGCTACATCGCCTCGACCGAGGCGACGATCGACTTCGTTCGCTCCTGTGGCTCCGGTTTCATCTTCACGACGTCGCTGCCGCCGGCCATTGCCGCTGCGGCACTTGCCAGCGTGCGCCTCGTGCGCAGCCAGCCGGAGTTGCGTGCCCGCCATCAGGAACGCGCCGCGGCCCTGAAACGCCGCCTCGTCGCGGCGGGCCTGCCGGTGATGCCGTCGGTGACGCACATCGTGCCGGTATTCGTGGGCGATGCCGCGCTCTGCAAGCAGGCCAGCGACCTGCTGATGGAACGCCACGCGATCTATGTGCAGCCGATCAACTACCCGACGGTGCCGCGCGGCACCGAGCGGCTGCGCCTCACGCCGACGCCGCTGCACGGCGACGAGGATATGGCGCGTCTGGTCGATGCCCTTCAGGACGTCTGGCAGACCTTGGGCCTCGCCTCGAAGGCCGCGGCGGAGTAGCGCCTACTCCACCGTCCGCATCGTCCAGAGACGCGAGCGGACCAGCACGACGCCGATCAGCACCAGCATGGCCCCGGCCGGCAGAAGCATCGCCACCTTCAGGCCCCACATCGAACAGATCGTTCCCGTCAGGAAGGCGCCGATCGGGCCGCCGCCGCTCAATCCCAACTGGAAAAGCGACATCAGCCGGGCGCGATGCGTCGCCGGCGCCACGATCTGCACCACCGTCCGGCTCTGTGTCATGGTGATGCCGGCGCCGATGCCCCACACGAAATTCAGGGCCACGAACACCGGGAAAGGCGGCAACGTTGCCATGGCGAACAGCACCGCCGCGCCGACCATCACCGCAACCCCGATCAGCCGGCCGCGCAGGGTGAAACGCCGCGCCAGCCCGACCAGCGCCATGCTGGCCACGATGGTCGCCGCCCAGAAGGCCAAATTGACATAGGAAAGCTCGAGCGCGCCGCCCTGATAGTTGTCGCGCACGACCAGCGGCAGGACCGCCATGAACGGCCCGACGTAGAAAACGCCGACGCCGAAGTTGAGCAACAGCACCGGCCAGATCTGGTCCGATTTGGCCGCCGCCGATACCCCCTCGCCGACGCTCCGCCAGAAGCCGGCATGTGCGCCCGGCGGATGCGGCGGCGGATCGGGCAGTTTCTTCACGGCAAAGCAACCCACCAGCACCATACCCGCATGAAGCAACAGCAGAGGCACGGCGCCGAAGCGGTCGGCCGACGAGGCGAAGCCGATGCCCAGGAGCTGACCGCCGAACTGAAGTGCCGTGGCCAGTGCAACAGCGCGCGGCAGCGCCCCTTTTGGCGCGACCACCGGCAGGAGCGCGTCGCGTGTCGGGATGGCGAAGGCGCCGATCGCGCCCGCGGCAATGCCGTAGGCGATCAGCAGCGGATAGCTCAACGCGCCCTCGCCGCCCGACCACAGCAACGCCGCCAGTGCCAGCGGCGGCGCGGCATAGAGCATGTGATAGAGCAGCAGCAGTCGACGGGGATTGCCGCGGTCGGCGACCAGGCCCCCCAGCGGAAGGAACAGCAACGAGGGCGCCATGACGGCAGCCTGCGCGACGCCGACGGCAAAGGCGTCCATGCGCAGCACCACGGCGACCAGCCATGGGAACAGCACCATCTGGATGCCGAGCGGCACGAACCAGGTGCCGAGGCCGGCGAGGTAGACAGGGAAGGCCGAAGACGCGTCGGGAGAAGGCGGTGGGCTCTTGGCTTGATCCAAGGCAAATCCATCTATATCTTATAGGCACTTAGTGCACATTGCTCATTCATTAGTCAAAGGCACATATTTCGTGTCGACCTTCAATCGTAACACCCTGGTCAAGGTTCTCGAGATCCTGGACAGCAGCCACGCCGAGGAGGCGTTGGCGGCCGCTAAACTCGCTTCGGCCATGGTGCGCGAAGCCGGTCTCAGTTGGGATCAGGTGATCGACACGACCGTGCTCCCCCGTTCGGCGCCCACGCCGGCTCTACCGGAGGCACCTCCGCGTGCCGTCAGCGCCGGCCCCTTCGGCTATCGCCGCGAGCGCGATCTCTCGCCCCATGAACAGTTCTTCATGGTGCTGCTGAGCCCGCGCACGCCGGCCGACATCAAGCGGAAGCTCAGGAACTGGGAAGCGCGTGTCCTCGACGGCGAGATCACGCCGCAGGAAAGCCAGGACCTGCAGTTCATGTATCAGAGTTTCGTCGTCGCCTGAGCGACGGGTTTTGTCGCTCCTGACAATCGTGGGTCAGGAGCAGTCGACAGCGCGCGACGTTCAGGCCGCCAGCAGGACGCTCTGCTCGCGCTCCAGGACGCGCCTCACGGCCGGGCGCGCAAGCATGCGGTCCTTCCAGGCAGTGTAGTTCTTCAGCTCGCCAACGGGCAGGCCGATGCGCTTGCCCCAGCCATAGAAGACCAGCGCGTAGCCGTCGACGACCGAGAAGTCGTCGCCCAGGATCCAGGTCTTGCCGGCCAGCAGCCCGTCGATTTCCTTGAGGTTGGCGTGGAAGTTCTCCCGCCCCACCGCCTTCAGATGGTCGAACACGGCCGTATCGGTGGCGAAGCGCTCGGGCCGGCCGATATGGGTGAAGTTCGGATGCACGCCGTTGGAGAACCAGGCCATCAGCGAGATCGCCCGCGCCCGCTGAACGGGATCCTTGGGCATGAGCTGCGGCGCGTACTTGGCCGCCACGTAGTCGAGGATCGCCGTGTTCTCGACGATCGTGCCTTCGTCCACCACCAACGCCGGCACGCGGCCGCGCGGGTTCACTTTGAGATACTCCGGCGTCCGCTGCTCGCTCTTGGCGAAACTCAAGGCCTGCGATTCGTAGGCGGCACCACTCTCTTCGAGGCCAATGTGCGACGCCGTCGAGCAGGCGCCCGGTGCGTAATAGAGCTTGAGCATGGCGGTCTCCCGAAGATTTAAAGCGGCTTCATGCTGCCGTTGGGCCGGACGCGATGCAGGAACTCGCGGCCGATCTTCACGCGCTTCTCGCCGTTGTATTCGACGATGTCGGCGGTCGCGTAGGTCTCGGTCCAGTTGGACGGCAGGAACGAGCCCGTGCCCACGACATCGATGGGCGCCTTGGCTTCGGCCATGATACGGCACTTGGCCGGCCCGAAGCCCGAAGAGGCGACGATCTTCACGGCATTGAAGCCTGCACGATCGAGTTCGGCGCGCAGATGGAAAATCGCAGCGGCAGAAACACCTGTGCCGACGAGGTAGCGCAACTCCTCTTCACTCCTGTAGCCGCGAATCGATTCGGGCGAGAAGCGCTCCAGCACGGCATAGGACGAAGCCGGATCGAGGCCCTCGACATAGCGGCCGCCCGTCGTGTCGAGCCGGAACGAGAGCATCCCCTTGGCAGCGAGCTCCGGGAACCGGCGGCAGACTTCGAGCGAGTCCGAGACCTCCTGCGCGAAGTAGTCGACCAGCACCGTCATCGGCTCGCCGGGAAACGTCTCGGCGAACATCTCTGCCGCCCGCAAGGTCGAACCGGCATAGCCGATCAAGGCATGCGGCATGGTGCCGAGCCCCTGCTCGCGGCCGAAGAAGTGCGCCGTGGCGTGCGTGGCGTTGCCGATGAAGCCGACGGCCCCCACCTTGCGCTTGGCGCGGGCAGAGCCGACCGACGCAGCATAAGCCATCATCTCCGCCATCTCGCGACCTGCGCAGTGGCGCGCGTCCATGGCGAGGAAGGCAGCCTTCGGCAGATCGGCGCACATGGTCCAGGCGTTGTAGGCCGCGACGCAGGACGGCCCCAGCTTCTGCAGAAAGATCGTCTCGAGATCGACGAGATGGAAGAAGGAGCCGGTAATGTACATCATCGGCTCGCCGGCGCCGACCCACTTGCCTTCGCCGTAGCGCAGGTCGAGTTCGAGCTTGGTGTTGCGCTGCCGGCCCGTCTCCTCCAGCCACTCCAGCGCCAGCCGCGGCGCAAAGACCACCGGCCGGCGCATGAAGACGGCGTAGGTCACGCGGGCATCGCCGAACCGGCCGATCACCTGCTTCGTGCGATTGAAATAGTGATCGGTATAACGCTCGATCTCGCCGTTGCTCGGCTGCGTCGTCATCGACTTCCCCCGGCTCGCCTACGCTGCCTTCTTGTTGCTCAGACGGCCGGACGCACCTTCGTCGCCGACAGGCGCTCGGCCTTGAGCTGCTCGGCCAGCAGGAATGCGAGTTCCAGCGCCTGGCTGGCGTTGAGCCTCGGGTCGCACTGCGTCTCGTAGCGCTCGTTCAGGTTATCGACCGTGATATCGGTCGAGCCGCCGATGCACTCCGTCACTTCCTGGCCGGTCATCTCGAAATGCACGCCGCCGGGATGCGTACCCTCGGCGCGGTGCACGGCGAAGAACGCCTTCACCTCGTTCAGGATGGCATCGAAGTGACGCGTCTTCTTGCCGTTGGACGCCGTGACCGTGTTGCCGTGCATGGGATCGCACGACCACACGACCGTGCGCCCTTCACGCTTCAGCGTGCGCACCAGGGCCGGCAGCTTGTCGCCCACCTTGTCGGCGCCCATACGCGCGATGATGACGATGCGGCCCGCCTCGTTGCTCGGGTTCAACGCATCGATCAGGCGCAGCAGGTCGTCGGTCGGCATCGTCGGGCCGGCCTTGAAGCCGATCGGGTTGCGAACGCCGCGCATGAACTCGACGTGTGCGCCGTCGGGCTGGCGCGTGCGATCGCCGATCCACAGCATATGGGCCGAGCAGTCGTACCAGTCGCCCGAGGTCGAATCGACGCGGGTCAGCGCCTCCTCGTACTGCAGCAGCAGCGCCTCGTGGCTGGTGAAGAAGTCGGTCTCGGCGATCTGCGGCGTCGTCGCCGAGGTCAGGCCGCAGGCGGCCATGAAGTTCAAGGTTTCGTCGAGACGGGCCGCGAGGTCGTGGTAGCGCTCCGACGACGGC
>JAIUOY010000126.1:0-87724 GCA_020160995.1 Pseudomonadota bacterium
CCGCGAAGATGTAGCGCGAATTGCGGGTGTGCAGGTCGTAGGGCGCGATCCACTCGCTGACGAGCGTGGAGAGGTACATCAGCGCCAGGAAAACCGCGGAGATGACGGCCGGCCGGTGGCGGCGGAAGCGCCACCACATCAGCTTCCACTGGCCCGCCATGTAGTAGCGTTCCTGCTCCTTGGTCAGGCGCTCGGAAACGTAGGGATCCCACGGCTCCTGGCTGACGAAGTGCGGCGTGCGGCGCGGAGGGTTGGAGTTGGGGGTGGTATCGGTCATGTCCGGCTCACTTCTCCGACGTTGCGCCGAAGCGGATGCGCGGATCGAGGGCGGCCAGCGCCAGGTCCGAAATCAGCATGCCGATCACGGTCAGGGCCGCCACAAACAGGAGGAAGGTGGCGGCGAGGTTGACGTCCTGGGTCTTGAGTGCGCCCAGCAGCATCGGGCCGGTCGTGGGAAGCGACAGCACGACCGAGACGATGACCGACCCCGAAATGACGTCGGGCAACAGGCCGCCGATGTCGGCCACGAACGGGTTCAGCGAATGGCGCAGCGGGTATTTCACCAGGAGCTTCATGGGTGGCAGGCCCTTGGCGCGGCCGGTGACGACATACTGCTTCTGCAGTTCGTCGAGCAGGTTGGCGCGCAGGCGGCGGATCATGCCGGCGGTCCCCGACATGCCGATCACGATCACCGGAATGATCAGATGCTGCATGACCGACAAGACCTTGCCCCAGCTCAGCGGCTTGTCGATGTACTCCGGATCCATCAGGCCGCCGATCGACAGGCCGAAATAGACCTTGCCGACGTAGAGCAGCACCAGCGCCAGCAGGAAGTTCGGGATCGCGAGCCCGATGAAGCCGATGAAGGAGGCGACATAGTCGCCGAGCTTGTACTGGTGCGTGGCGGCATAGGTGCCGATCAGGAAGGACACGATCCAGATGAAGGCGATCGTGCTGGTTTCCATGATGATGGTGAGCGTCAACCGCTCGCCGATCAGGTCGGCCACCGGCACGGTATCCTGGCAGGACAGGCCGAAATCCCAGCGGAAGATGCCGCTGACCCAGCTCAGGTAACGCTGCCAGAGCGGCATATTGAGGCCATAGAGCTCGCGCAGCTCGTCGGCGCGCTGATGCGCATCGGCATCGCCGCGCGCCAGCAGCTCGTCGATCTGCGAGGAAACGCAGTCGCCCGGCGGCAGGTCGATGATGAAGTAGACGAGCGCGCTGATCACGAACAGGGTCGGGATCATCAGCAGCACGCGGCGGACGATGAAGCGCAACATGCTCAGGCTCCTCCGCGCGCCATGCGGACATAATGGCCGGGTTCGGCCTCGGTCCAGAAGAGGGGCGTCTTGCCGTCGTCGCGGAACGGCGTCGGCCAGACGGTGGGATCGGAGGCCTTGCCTTCCATCAGGGCGCCGAGATCGAGGCGCGCATCAGGATCGGGCATCGGCACTGCCGTGAGTAGGGCCTTGGTGTAGGGGTGCATGGGATTGCGGAACAGCTCGCCGGCCGGCGCCAGCTCGACCAGGCGACCGGCGCACATCACCGCGATCCGGTCGGCGATATAGTCGACGACGGCGAGGTTGTGGCTGATGAACAGATAGGTGAGGCCGAGCTGCTTCTGCAGGTCCTTGAGGAGATTGAGGATCTGGGCCTGGATCGAGACGTCGAGCGCCGACACCGGCTCGTCGCAGATCACCATGTCGGGCCTGAGCGCCAGTGCGCGGGCGATACCGATGCGCTGGCGCTGGCCGCCGGAGAAGGAATGCGGATAGCGGCTGAGATGCCGGCGGTCGAGGCCCACCATCTCCATCAGCTCGGATACCATCTCGCGACGATAGGCATCGTCGCCGATGCCGTGGATGACCAGCGGCTCGACCAGGATGTCGTAGACGGTCATGCGCGGGTTCAGGGAGCCGAACGGATCCTGGAAGATGAACTGTAGCTTGGTGCGGAAGCGATTCAGCTCCTCGCCTTCGAGCTTCAGCACGTCGGTCTTGCGGCCCCAATCGTCGAACACGACGCGGCCGACCTCGCCTCTTCCGTCCGGCGTCGAATCCGCCGAGATGCCGCGCATCAGCATCTTGCTGAGCGTGGTCTTGCCGCAGCCCGATTCGCCCACCAGCCCCAGGCATTCGCCGCGTTTGACGTCGAAGCTGACATCGTTGACGGCATGGACCGTGCGCGTGGTGCCGCCGCCCATCATCGATTCGAGAAAGGTATCGGCCTTGCGGATGCGGAAGGTCTTGGAGACGTGCCGCACCTTGAGAACAGGCGCCTCGGGATTGAAGGTCGCGGTCGGCGCCTGGGCGGGCTTCTCCTTCAGGAGATGGCCGGTCGTGCCCTTGATCTCGCGGATCGGCACCAGCCGCTCGCCCGGCGCCATGTCGAAGCGCGGCACGGCATGCAGCAGGGCCTTGAGATAGGGATGCTGCGGATCGCGGAAGATGTCGTGCAGGTCGCCCGACTCGACGACCTTGCCGCGATACATGACGACGACATCGTCGGCGACGTTGGCGACCACCCCGAGATCGTGGGTGATCATCAGCAGCGCCATGCCGAGTTCCTTCTGCAGGTCCTTGATGAGCCGCAGGATCTGGGCCTGGATGGTGACGTCGAGCGCCGTCGTCGGTTCGTCGGCGATCAGCAGCGCCGGCCGGCAGACCAGCGCCATGGCGATCATCGCGCGCTGACGCAGGCCGCCCGACAGTTCGAAAGGATAGGTCCTGAGCGCACGCTTGGGATCGGGGAAACCGACCATACGCAACATGGCGAGCGTCAGTTCGTCGATTTCGGAACGGCTGAGCTTGCGGCCACTCTGGTCGGGGCCATCCTGACTGCCGATCGGCACACCGTGCAGTTCGACGGCCTCGCCGATCTGGTCGCCCACCGTATGCAGTGCCGACAGCGAGGTCATCGGCTCCTGGAAGATGATCGAGATCTGCCCGCCGCGGATGCGCCGCATGGCCGGGCCGGCGCGGTCGAGCTTGGCGATGTCGACAACGCCTTCCTTGACGCGCGGATCCTGGAACAGGATCGACCCGGAGGGAATCCTGGCGGTACGCGGCAGCAGACCCATGATCGCCTGGCTGCAGACCGACTTGCCGGAACCGGATTCACCGACCAGCGCCACGGTACCGCCAGGCGGGATGGCGAAGGAAACCTTGTCGACCGCCCGCAAGATGCCTTCGTGGACGCCGAATTCGACGGTCAGGTCCTCGACGCGCAGCAGATCCTTCATACCGATTCTTCCTGACCCGCCACCACGATCCCCATCGCCCGCAAATTCGCGCGTGTCGCGTCACTCAACGTCACCCCCGTCGCCTCGGCTGCACGTGCCGCCCGCTCCACAATATCGTGAAAGCCGTCGAGGGAGGAATCGACCTTTATCAGCCGCCCGTTCGTCGAGCCGATGGCGAGCTGCATCCAGCCGTCCGACCGATCGCGTTTGGTCGAGAAATAACTGAGCTTCATCCGGTCGAGACGGCTCCATTCGACCAGCGTGCCGGCGGGGCCGTCGGCGCAGAGCGTGTCCGGTCCCAGCACATAGCGCGTGCGATGTCGAAGCGCCGTGCGCACGAGAAACAACGCGAAGAGCGCGAAACCGGCGCCCAGGGTCGCGGCCAGCCAATAGTTGACTTCGAGCAGCAGAAGCGGCGCACCGCACAGCAGCACGCCGATGCCGGCGCGCGCATAGTCCGCCATGATTGTCGGGCGCGGATAGCGCAGATCGGCAGAACTCACCCGCGCTCCTCCCCTGATTGAACGCTCACGACGCGAAAAGCTCGCGCGCCGCGCGAACGCACAGCCCTTGCGTCGTTTTTGTTGCTTCCAAAACCGACCTTAGGAAATCCCAAGCCCGGCCGTCCATCGCAAGATGATGACTGAGCAGACCTATCGGCTCGCCATCGCCGCGGCGCGAGCGCCCAAGCGCTTCGACCAGGACAGCGAGAGCTGCCTCCTCGCCGACGAAGCCGCCGCCGGCCTTCCAGTCGATCAGGTCGACATGGGTGTTGACCTGAAGAAACCCGCGCACCGGCTGGGCGCGCTTGCGGGGGCCGAAGGTCGACAGACCGCGATAGCCGATCTCCGGCAGGGTCGGCACCAGGATGTCGGCAATGCGGTTCCACGGCGGGACCATGACTGGCAGGGCCTGCGCCGCGAACAGCCGCTCCAAGGCCATCCAGCCGGTGCCGAGTTCGCCCAGCACGATCATGGCGGGGCGCTGCAACCCGAGTTCGATCTTCTTGTCGGGCGGCGCGGCATGGTTCAGGTGGGCATAACCGTGCTGCAACACATCGATGCCCGGCTCGCCGGCGAGCCGTTGCGCCAGCGCCGCCGTGGCCCGCGCCGGCACGACCGCCAGGGCGAGCGGCACGGCCGTATCGCGATGGATAGCCAGCAGGCGATCCAGGGCAGGATCGACATCCGCCGCATCGTCGTCGCGCCACCAGAGGTCGGCCGTGCGCCCGGCGTCGCGCCAACGCGCCGCTTCATCGGACAGGGCCTGCCAGGAGGTCATGGCGACAGCATCTGCTTCAAGGCAGCGACCGTCGCCGGGCCGCCATTTGCATCGACGGCCGGAAAGCTGCGGATCGAGGGGCCGGCCCAGGCGCGCGCAACGGCCGCCGCCAAGCTCTGTGGCGAGAGCGTATCCGGCGGCACCGACGCCACCATGCCGCGTTCGACCAGTACGCGCGCGCGGTCGGCCTGCTCCGTCTCGCGCGCCGTGCCGAACGGCACCAGGACAGCCCGGTCGGCAAGGCAGAGCGTCTCGACCACGGTGTTGTAGCCGGCCTGCGAGATCGAGAGCGCCGCATTGCGCAGCAGGCTCGGAAAGTCGGCCCGCGCGGGCTCGACGACGATGCCCTCGCTGGCTGCAGCGCGCAGCGTCTCCTCCTCCGCCGCAGACACATTCGGCCCCAGCAACAGGCGCCACCTGCGGTCGGCCAGCCCGGTCATCGGGCGCGCCGCGATGGCGGCCTGCAACAGCGGCATGCCGACCGCGCCGCCACCGGCCGAGACGATCACCTCGCCCGCGCCAACCGACCCTTGCAGGGTGCGCGCCGGATCGACCTCGGCGACGTAGCCGGTATAGAGTGCGCGATCCTGGATGTCGGGCCAGGCCGGAAAGCTCTCGTCGAGGCGCACCAGCGCCGGATCGGCATGGATCAGCACCGCATCGAAGGCCTCGAAGGTCATGACCATCTCGTCGACCCGGGCCGGCGAAGCCGAGCGCCGCAGCACGTCGCGCACCGAAGAAACGATCCATGGCGCCGGGGTGCGATCCTGCGCCGCCTGGAGGAGCGGCAACAGCTCGAAGCGAAGCTGCGTGCGGCCGAAGGGAAACTGTTCCGTCAGCAGGATGTCGGGCTGTTCCGCATCGAACAGATCGAGCAGTTGGCGCGTGCGCTCTGCGCGAAAGGCATCGTCGACAGGCGTGCCGTCGAGCTGCGCCAGCTCCTTCAGCCGCGCGTCGGCCGCGCGCAACGGCGGCAGTTGATGGAAACGTGCGCCCCCGAGATCGATTCCCGCGACCGGCGCGCCGCCCGAAACCAGCAGCACGTCGAAACCGCCCGACGCCAGCGCCCGCGCCAGCGTGGCCGCCCGGCGCAGATGGCCGATACCCAGCAGATGCTGCACGTAAAAGAAAACACGTGCCGTCATGGCGCGCTCTCGAACGGCACATTGAGACGGTCGATCGCGACCTTGCCGTCGCCCGACGCCACGAAGAAATGCACCGAACGCCAATCGAGCTTGTGGGGTGGACGTCCCAGCATGTCCCAGCCGGTGGCCAGCGCCAGCAGCGCCCGGGTCGCCGCCTTGTGCGATACGGCAACGACGGGCTCGCGCAACGACGAGGCCCAGCCGGCAAGGCGAACCATGGTCGCGCGCGGCGACTCGCCCCCCGGCGGCTGAAAATCGAGGCCGGCGGCTTCCGCAACGGCAAAGCTCTCGCCGCCGTCGGCCCGCAGGTCGGCCAGCGTCCGGCCCTCCCAGACGCCGAAGCTCATCTCGCGCAGGGCGGAAACGGTGCCGACCGGCATCGCCGGCCGCAGCAGCTCCGCCGTGCGGCGGGCGCGCCGCAGCGGGCTGCACACCCGTTTCCAGCCATCGGCCGGCGGCGGCAGGCGCCAGCGCCGCACCAACGCCTCACCATCGGGGCTGAGATCGGTATCGGTCAGACCCTGCAGGCGGCCCGTCGCGTTCCAGTCGGTCGGCCCATGCCGCAGGATGGCGAAAGGAATACCCGTCATCGCAGGGTCCGGAGCGCCATCGCCAGGGCGCGTGCCGCGGCACGCTCGTCGTGACGGGCCGCCACACGGGCCGCCGCGGCGGCGGCGAGACGCGCACGCTCCTGCGGCGCATCGAGCAGATGCGCCACGGCAGCGGCAAAGGCATCGGCGTCGCCGATCGGTGTCAGCAGGCCGGTGACGCCATCGGCCACGACGGCGGGCACGCCGCCAGTGCGGCCGGCAACCACGGGAAGACCCGACGCCTGCGCTTCGAGGAAAGCCATGCCATAGGCTTCGTTGATCGCCGGCCAAAGGTAAAGGTCGGCCGACCGATAGATCGCCGGCAGTTCCGCATGCGATCGTGCGCCGGCGAACATGACGCGGTCGCCCAGCGGCGCCATCAGCGATTCGATTTCGGGTCGCGCCGGCCCATCGCCCACCAGCAACGCCCGCCAGGAACGGTCCTTCAACTTGCCGAGGGCGCGCGCCAGCACGCGGTAGGAGTCCGCCTTGTCGCGCGTGCGCATCATGCCGACGCTCAGGAGCAGCGGCGGAAGATTCGGGTCGCGGCGCGACGAGCAACGGAACGGTGCAGTATCGATGAACGGCGGCAGCCAGACCTGACGCGCGCCGGGCCGTAGCCGGGTCTTCACGCCGGGCACATCGCGCGGATTCAAGGTCAGCACGAGATCGGCAGCGGCCAGCGCCCGCTCGACGGCGCGATGGCCGAGCCGCGTGGGACCCTGGGCGCGGCGCGGCGCGTGGCTGGCTTCGGCGATCACATAGGGAATGCCCAGCGCATCGGTGACCGCAGGCCCCAGCCAGTCGGGCTTGCGGTAGTAGCAATGGTAGGTGAACCAGAGATCGAAGCGCTGCGGATGATGGGCCGGCAGCGCCTTCCAGTGCGCGATCAGCCGCGCCGCCTGGGCCCGCGCACGCCGCTCCAGGTCGATATGGGCGTCGGCGGCCGGCACGCCCGGCGCGACCCGGCTCGCGGCCGGCATCAGGACTTCATGGCCGAGACGTCGCAGCAGGCGCCATAGGCCGCGCGCCATTTCGCGATCGCCCGACGGCACGGGACTGTCGGGGGGCTTCAACGGCGTGTGCAGGAGCACGCGCATGGCGCTACGCTGCAGCGCGTGCGGCAGCGGATTGCTGTGACGAACGCGGCTCACCGAGCGACGAGGCGATCCAGTCGACACCGGCCTCGAAGGAAAAACGTGTGCGTACGATCTCGCCTGCAGACTCGGCGAGGCGCTGGCGCAGATCGGGAGCGCCGATCATGCGGGCCAACGCGGCACTCAGCGCGTCGGGAGCGCCGGGCGGAACGAGCAAGCCGTTCTCGCCGTCTTCGATGAACTCGCCGATCGCCGCCGCCGAGGTCGAAACCAGCGGCAGGCCCTGATAGGCCGCTTCCATCAATACGTTGGGCAGACCGTCCTGGTCGCCATCGGCCGCTTTCTTCGCGGCCAGGACGAAGAGATCGGCGCGCGCCAGGGCGGCAAACACTTCCTTCTGGGGCTGCGCGCCACGCCAGGTGCAGCGCTCCGCAATGCCCAGGGCCGCAGCCTGCGCCTTCAGCGCGTCGGAGAGCTCGCCCGCGCCGATATGCTCGAACCGCCAGTGCAGGGAACGCGGTAGGCGGGCGAGCGCATCGAGGAGATCGCCGTAGCCCTTCTTCTCGACCTTGCGGCCGACCGACAGCACGGTGACGGGATCCTGCGGATCCGTGCCATCGCGGCGCGGGCGCGCCGGCGGCGGCGGCGGCGGCAGATGCGCAAAGTCGAGCCCGTGATAGACGAGACGCAGCCGCTCCGGATGCGGCGCCAACTCCTTCAGGCGCTGCAGGCCGAGATTCGTGCAGGTCACCAGCCAGGCGCAATCCTCCAGCTTCTCGCTCACATCCCAGGATTCGCTGGTCCAGATGTCCTTGGCGTGGGCCGACACGCTCCACGGCAAACCGCGCATGGTGGCGGCATAGCGGGTCACCGACGCCGGCGTGTGCAGGAAATGCGCGTAGAGCCTTTCGATCGAGGGCGGCAGCTCGGCCGCCAGCACCAAGGCCTGTCCCCAGCGGCGCACCCGGTTCGGCGTGAAGTCGCGCCGCAGATCGGCGAGGAATTTCCGCCGAGCCGCGCCGTAGCCGGGAAGTCGGCGCGCCTTCAGCCAGCCGGCGAAGACGCGGCGCCGATCGTCCTTGAGGTATTCCGGCAGATAGACGACGCGGCCCTGGACCCTGTCGTGCACCGGATGGCGTTCCTTGTCGGTCGGATGGCGCATCGACCAGAGTTCGAGCGCCACGCCGCGCGCCTCCAGGCCCGCAAGCTCCTGGGCGATAAAGGTCTCCGACAGGCGTGGCCACCCCTTGAGGATGACGGCGACGCGCGCGGCCCCTGCTTTCTGACCGGAACTCTGAGACATGAACGACCGGCTGTCAGGTCCTGGCGCGCGACGGCAGCGAGGCGGTGTCTGTCGCCATCGGACTGACCGGCACCTCCGGAGGGTCGAGCGAGGCCGGGCCGCGATGCGGATTCGCGAGCTGCTTGGAGACGAGGCGCCAGACGTTGCCGAGGCCGTCAAGCAGGCCCGGCACTACGACTTCGCTCGGCAGGCCCTGCTGCGGCAACTGGCGCAGCGCGGTTGCCATGTGCTGCGGATCGCGGCCGCGATCGGCATCGAGCATTTCGAGCAGGCCGACGTTGCGTGCCGCCCGCGCGCGAATGAACTGCTCCAGCCGCGGCCGCGTGCGCGGCACGATAATGGCCTTCTTGTCGAAGGACAGGATTTCGCAGAACGTGTTGTAGCCGCCCATCGCGACGACACCCGCCGCGCGCTGCATCAGCGCGCCGAGATTGTTGGTGAAGGTGAGCGTGCGGATGTTGCGGAACTTGGCCGCGCGTTCCTTGAAGGCCTCGCGCGCCGCGGCCGACATGAATGGACCGAACACGATCACCGCCCCGTAGGGGATGTTCGAATCGGTCTCGTAAGCGGACAGAACCCAGTCGACCAGCTCGACGCCATCGCCGCCGCCACCCGGCGTGACCAGGATGAACGGTCCATCAATGTCCTCGCCTTCGTGCGGCACGTCGGTGTGCAACGGCAGCTCGCGGCGCAGGTAGCCGGTATAGATCATCTTGTGGCGCACCGACGGCGGCACCTCGATGCCGGTCAGCGGCTTGTTGATCTGCGGCAGGCCATAGACCCAGATCTCGTCGTAGAGGTCGCGCAGCGCCGGCACGACATTCTTGCGCTCCCACTCCTTGGCGAGCTGGGCGGGGTCGTCCATGACGTCGCGCAGGCCCAACACCAGCGGGGTGCCACGCTGTTTCAGCAAGTGCAGCGCTGGGCCGACCTCGCCACGCAGGCCGAGCGGCTCCTTGTCGACGATGAAAAGGTCCGGCCGATAGATGTCGGCCGTATCGCGGATAATGCGGGTGCGCATCTCGAGTGTATGCTCGACGTTCACCCGCAGATTGGCCGAATCGTACTCGCCGGTGTCGATCTGCTTCACCACGCCGGGAATACGCACGAAGTCGATGCCCGAACGGAATTCGTAGGAACCGATGATCGGCGAGCCCGAAACGATCAGGACGGAGACCGTGTGGTCGGCCTCGACGATCGCATTGGCGATGGTACGGCACCGGCTCACATGGCCGAGACCGAAGGAGTCGTGGCTGTACAGCAGCACACGCTTGGACCGGCCGCTTAACGACATGCAGTGCGTCTCCCGTTGCCGAAGCGCTTCCTGCCCCGACCGGTGAAGTCTAGACAAATTATGCCATAAGGCAGGGTCGCCGCGCACCCCCACCAACTTTCCGGCCACTTCTTGCCCGAAAAAACCGAATGTAATCAAGGGCCTGATCGCCTATACGGGAGACGAGATCGCCGTAGTGCGGGAATCAATGGAACGCAGTCTCTTCGCTTACATCTGGCGCTACAGCCGACCTGAGCAGGTCGTGATCCTGGCGCTCGTCGTATTGGCCCAGGTCTTCTACTTCCTGTCGCTGACTGTCCCGAAGGATGTCATCAACAATGGCATCCAGGGCAACGCCTTCAAGAACCAGCACACCATCCCGTTCCTGGTCTGGGAGTTCGACCTCTCAGCCTTCCTGCCCGGCAAGGTGATTCGCCTCTTCGACGGCTTTCAGGTCGACCAGCTTCAATACCTCGTGGCGATGAGCTTCGTCTTTCTTGGAGCCGTCATCGTCAACGGCCTCTTCAAGAAGACGATCAACACCCAGAAGGGCCGCATGGGCGAGCGCATGCTGCGCCGCCTGCGCTACGAACTTTACGACCGCATCCTGCGCTTTCCGCCGGCTCACTTCCGGAAAGTGAAACAGGCCGAACTCGCGACCATGATCAAGGACGAGGTCGAGCCGCTCGGCGGTTTCATCGGCGATGCCTTCGTGCAGCCGATGTTCCTGGGCGGCCAGGCGTTGACGGCCATCATCTTCATCATGCTGCAGAGCTGGGCCCTCGGAATCATCGTGATCGTGCTGCTGGCGGCGCAGATGATGATCATCCCGCGGCTCCGCAAGCCCGTGCTGGTGCTCGGTCGGGAACGTCAGATCACGGCCCGCCAGCTCGCCGGCCGGATCGCCGAGACCGCCGACGGCATCACCGAAATCCACATTCACGGCGCAGCAAACTACGAGCGCGCCGACATCACGGAACGCCTGGGCCGGATCTTCAAGATCCGCTTCGACCTCTATCAGAAGAAGTTCCTCGCCAAGTTCTGGAACAACATCCTCTCCCAGGCCACGCCATTCGCGATCTACCTGGTGGGTGGCTACTTCGCCATCACCGGCCGCATGGACGTGGGCGCCGTGGTCGGCGTTCTGCTCGCCTACAAAGACCTGCCCTCGCCGATCAAGGAGCTGATCGACTGGGACCAGCAGCGCCAGGACGTCCAGATCAAGTACGAGCAGGTGATCGACCAGTTCCAGCCCGAGGGCATGATGCCGCCGGAGCTGCAGGCAATCCCCGACGGTCCGCCGCCGGCTCTCGGCAAGGAACTGGCTCTGGCCGGCGTCGTGGTTTCAGAAGACGGGCGCGTGAAGCAGCTCGACAGCGTATCGCTCACCCTGTCGACGGCGGCGCGCTGTGCCATTATCGGCGCCGCCAGCTCGGGCAAGGACGTGCTGGGCCAGGTGCTGGCGCGTCAGGCGCTGCCGAGCAGCGGCTCGATCAAGATCGACGGCAAGGATTTCTTCCAGCTTCCCGAATACGTGCTCGGTGCACGCGTGGCCTATATCGGCCAGGACACCTACCTGTTTCCACTAACGGTCCGCGAGAACCTGCTGTTCGGCCTGAAGCTCCGGCCGATTGCGCCGGCCACCTACGACGAGGCCGCCAAGGCCCTGCGCGAGACCTTCTGGAAGGAATCGGAACGCGCCGGCAATCCGTCGCTCGATCCAAATGCCGATTGGGTGGACTATGAGCTGGCCGGCGCCACCGGCCCGGAGGACCTGCTGCCGTGCATCGTCAAGGTGTTGAAGCAGGTCGAGCTCGATGAAGACGTCTATTCGCTGGGCCTGCGTGGCACCGTCGATGCCGCGGCGCGGCCCGACCTCGCGGAGAAGATTTTGAAGGCGCGCCATGCGCTGCACGAGCGATTGAAGGACGGCACCTACGCCGGCCTCGTCGAGCGGTTCGACAAGGACCACTACATCCGCAACCTCTCGGTCGCGGAGAACCTGCTGTTCGGCACGGCGGTCGGCAAGCAGTTCGACGGCGACAATATCGCGGCGGACCCCTACGTCCGGTCGGTCCTGCAGGCCACCGGCCTCGATCTCGACCTGCAGCGCATGGGCCTGTCGATCGCCGAGACCATGGTCGAACTCTTCTCCGGCCTGTCGCCGGACAATCCGTTGTTCGAGCAGTACAGCTTCATCTCGGCCGACGAGCTGCCCAATGTGCGGTTGTTGTTGCAGCGACTGGGCGGCAAGGGCATCGAGGCAGTGCCCGAGGCCGACCGCACGCGCCTGATGACCCTGCCGTTCCGGTACATCGAGGCACGCCATCGCCTCGGCCTGATCGACGCGGCGATGGAAGAGCGCATCCTGCAAGCCCGGCGCAGCTTCGCCGACGGCCTGCCGGAGAGCCTGCACGACGCCGTCGAGTTCTATGATTTCGGCCGCTACAACAGCGCAGCCACCCTGCAGGACAACATCCTGTTCGGCCGCCTGGTCTACGGCCAGGCGCAGGCCGGCGAACGTATCGGCACGCTCATCGCCGAAGTGCTGGACAAGCTCGGCCTGCGCGATTCGGTGATCGAAGTCGGCCTGGAGTACAATGTCGGCGTCGGAGGCAAGCGCCTGCCGGCAACGCAGCGCCAGAAGCTCGGCATCGCCCGTGCACTGATCAAGCGGCCGCAGCTCCTGGTGGTGAACGAAGCGGTCGCCATGTTCGACGGCCGCACGCAGGATCGCATTCGCGACAACATCCTGGCCGCGGCGGCCGAAGAAGGGCGCGGCGTCGTGTGGATCGCGAACCGGGCGAGCCAGGCCGAGCCGTTCGAGCAGGTCGTCGTCATGCAGGGCGGGCGGGTTGCCGTACAGGGCGCACCGGCGGACCTGGCGGCAAAGGGTGGGCTCTATGCTGAGCTGATGGCGTCGGCGTAGCGGATCGAGGAGGACACGATGAACCTCAACGAGGAAGTCGAGCTGTTGAAGGGCGTTCCTATCTTTTCCAAGGTCGAGCAGGCGAAGCTGAAGCTGCTGGCCTTTACCAGCGAGCGCGTGAATTTCGCCGCAGGCCAGGAGGTCTGCCACCAGGGCGACCCCGGCGACACGATGTACGTCATCCTGGGCGGCGTCGCCGACGTGCTGATCGACACCGACAAGGGCCAGATCGTGGTCGCCGAGATGCAGCCCAACAGCTTCTTCGGCGAGATCGCGATCCTGTGCGATGTGCCGCGTACCGCCACCATCAAGGCACGCGAACCGCTCAGCACGCTCAAAATCACCAAGGACATGTTCTACCGCCTGGTCGCGGAGTTCCCGCAGATGGCGGTCGAGATCATGCGCGAGCTGGCGCATCGTCTGGAAGACACCAACGAGAAGCTGCGTGCGGCGACAAGGGCAGCGGCCTGAGCATCACGCATGAGTCGTCTCGATAGTTTCATCGCGCGCATGAAGGCGCAGCGCGATTGCCTCAATTTTCTGAAGCCCGCCATCGACGCCCTGCCCGGACCGATCCTCGAAGTCGGGCTGGGCAACGGCCGCACCTACGACCATTTGCGCGATCTCTTTCCCGGTCGGGACATCTTCGTGTTCGAGCGCAAGGTGGCGGCCCATCCCGACTGCATCCCGCCCGACAACCGGCTGTTTCTCGGCGAAGCGAGCGAATCGATCCCGCGTGCCGCCGCCTCGCTCGGCGCGACGGCGGCGCTGATCCATACCGACCTCGGCACCGGCGATCATCAGGCCAACGTCGCTATGGGGAAATGGCTCGGCCCCGCGCTCGACGCCCTGGCCGCCAAGGGAAGCTATGTTCTCGCCAACCAGGCGCTCGACGTGGCGCGCTGGCAGCGCCAGCCCGATCCCCCCGGCGTGCCGGAGGGCCGGTATTTCCTCTACCGGGTCGGCTAGCGCTGCCGGTCAGTTAACGCTGAATAAGGCGCAGGATCACCAGCAGTACGACCGCGCCGATCACGGAGCCGAAGAAGCCGGCGGGCTCACCGGGCTGGTAGAGGTTGAGCGCTTGGCCGCCGTAGGTCGCGATCACCGCGCCGACGATGCCGATCACGATCGTGACGATGATGCCGTGCGGATTGGGGCCCGGGGTGAGGAAGCGCGCGAGCAGGCCGACGATCAGGCCAATGATCAGAGTAATGACGATCGACATGTGATCTCCCTCAGATCCTGTTTCAAACCTCGAAGGTGGCCGACACCGGGACATGATCCGATGCAAGCTCCCAACCTCTCAAGTCTACATCGATATGATGGCTGGAAATCGCGCCCGCCAGCGCCGGGCTGGCCAGAATGTGATCGAGCCGCCGGCCGCGATTGGAGGCGCGCCAGTCGTTGTTGCGGTAGCTCCACCAGGAATAGAGCTTCTTGTCAGGCGGCACGAACTGGCGCGGCACGTCGATCCAGTCGAGCGAAGCCTGCAGGCGGCCGAACAGTTCGACCTCGACCGGCGTGTGCGAGACGATCTTCAGGAGCTGCTTGTGGCTCCAGACATCGTGCTCCAGCGGGGCGACGTTGAGGTCGCCGACGGTGATGCGGCGCAGGCCTTTGCGCGCGCGCGGCCGCGGCTTGCGATCGGCGTACCAGCCGGCCATCTCGCGATAGAAGTCGAGCTTGTGCGCGAACTTGATGTTGAGATCGGGATCGGGAATGTCGCCGCCCGCCGGAATGTAGAGATTGTCGAGCAGGATCGGATCGCCGCCGATATCGAGGGCGGCTTCGACGTGCCGGCAATCCTCCTTGCCGCAGCGATGGTGAATATTGGTGCCGGAGAACGGCACCTTGGAAAGGATCGCCACGCCGTTATAGGCTTTCATGCCCTGCACGAGGCGATGGACGTAGCCCAGCCGCTCGAAGGCTGCATGGGGAAAGAACTCGTCGGGACACTTGGTTTCCTGCAGGCAAAGCACATCGGGCTTGCGCAATTTCAGGTAACGTTCGACGTTGGCGATCCGTAGCCGGACCGAATTGATGTTCCAGGTAGCAATGGTGAGACTCATTGCCCGGCACTATAGACGATCCGGAGACGATCTCGACGTTACGATCTCGGTGAGGGAGACCGGCCATGCAGATGGATGGCGACCAGAGCAGCAACATCGAGGATCGCCGCAGCGACGACAGCATGGGCGGCGGTGGCATGGGTGGCGGCTTTCCCATCCCGATGGGTGGCGGGGGCGGCGGCCTGTTCAAGGGCGGCTTCGGGCTCGTGGCCTTCGTCGTCATTGCCATGATCATGGGCGCCGATCCCGGCGCGATCCTGAACGACATTGCCGGTGGCGGCGGCGCGAGCTATTCGCCGGCCCCTTCCCCGCCGCCGCGCTCGGCACCGTCGCAGAGCGGACCGTCGGCCTCGGCGCCCGCGAGCGATGCCGAATCGCAGTTCGTCTCGCGCGTGCTCAAGAGCACCGAGGACGTATGGGGCGATATCTTCCGCGAGATGGGCAGACAGTATCGCGAGCCCAAGCTCGTGCTGTTCCGCGACGCCACGCGGACCGAGTGCGGCGTCGGCCAGGCCGCGATGGGTCCCTTCTATTGCCCGGCCGATCAGCGCGTCTATCTCGACCTCGGCTTCTTCGACGAACTGGCCCGCCGCTTCCGCGCGCCCGGCCAGTTCCCGCAAGCCTATGTAATTTCCCACGAAATCGGCCATCACGTACAGAAGCTGCTCGGCATCTCCGACCAGGTGCAGCAGATGCGCCAGAGCATGAGCCGGCGCGACGGCAATGCGCTCTCCGTGCGCACGGAGTTGCAGGCCGACTGCTTTGCCGGCGTCTGGGCCAACCGCGCCGACAAGCAGCGCGGCGGCAGGATGATCGACGACAAGGACGTGGAGCAGGCGCTGGCCGCCGCGACGGCGATCGGCGACGATGCGCTACAGCGCCAGGCGCAGGGCCGTGTCGTTCCCGATAGCTTCACGCACGGCACCAGTGCGCAACGCGCCCGTTGGTTCCGCAAAGGGTTGGACACCGGCGATCCCCGCCAGTGCGATACCTTCAGGGCGCAGCAACTCTGAGGCTGGGAGCGCGCCGCTCCAGAGGTGCATTCTTGCCTTTTCTGCTCGGTGCGGCCTCTCGCGCCTCAGAAGGCGCTGCCGCCCGCCAGCGCATGTGAATGCGCTACACCAGCGTGCAGGTCACGGTCCCGCAGCCGTCGACGAACCCCGAGAGCGTGTCGCCCCTGACGACGGCGGCCACGCCGTCGGGCGTGCCGGTGTAGATCAGGTCGCCGGCGGCCAGCGCCACGAGGCCCGAGAGGTAGGAGATCGTCTCCGGCACGCTCCAGATCAGCGCGTTGAGATCGGACTTCTGGCGAGTCTTGCCGTTGACGTCGAGCTGGATGGTGCCCTTCGAGGGATGGCCGATCTTGGCCGCCGGATAGATCTCGCCGATCGGGGCAGACTGGTCGAAGCCCTTGCCCATGTCCCACGGGCGGCCCATGTCCTTGGCCTGGTTCTGCAGGTCGCGGCGCGTCATGTCGAGGCCGACGCCGTAGCCGAATACATGCTCCAGCGCCTTGTCGACGGGGATGTCCGAGCCGCCGGACTTCATCGCCACCACCAGCTCCATCTCGTGGTGCAGGTTCTTGGTGGCCGGCGGATAGGCGACCTTGGTCGGGTTCTTCGGATCGGCGCAAATGACGATGGCATCGGCCGGCTTGGTGAAGAAGAAGGGCGGCTCGCGATCGGGATCGTGGCCCATCTCGCGCGCATGGGCCGCGTAGTTGCGGCCGACGCAGAAGATGCGGCGCACCGGAAACAGATCGCCGGTTCCGTTGACCGGCACGCCGACCGTGGCCGGCGGCGTCACGACATAAGCCATCGCTTCCTCCCTCAAGAGCGTGCCTTTATGAAGGGCATCGGAGTAGCAGACAATGACCGACGAGAATGTCCTGATCGTGCGGGCCGACACGGCCGAAACCTCGCTGGCGAGTGCCCGCCTGGGCGCACGCCGGTGGCGCTGCACGCTGGGTGCAGGCGGCATCCGCGAAGACAAGGTCGAGGGCGATGCCGCCACGCCCGTCGGCGAATTTCCGCTGCGCCGAATCTATTTTCGCAACGACCGGGTCGTGCTGCCCAAGGTTCAACTGCCGGCGCGGCCGATCAACGAGCATGACGGCTGGTGCGACGACCCGCGTTCGCCCACCTACAATCGCCTGGTCCATATCCCCAACGAGTGGAGCCACGAGAAGATGTGGCGCGAGGACGGGCTCTACGACGTCGTCGTCGTGGTCGGCTACAACGACGACCCGCCCGAGGGCGAATGGGGCAGCGCCATCTTCCTCCATATAGCCCGCGAGGATTACAGCCCGACCCAGGGCTGCGTCGCCTTCGCTCGCGGCGATCTTCTGGAACTGCTGCCGTTGCTCAACCGCGATACGCGCCTGCGCGTGCTGTCTCACCCCGCGGACGAAGAGGCTCGCCCGGCCTCGGCTGCCGACGACGAGATGAAGCAGTTCGAGGATTTCGACGAGAAGGACTGGTAGTTAACCTACCACGCGGCCGATGGCGCGGGCGGTGTAGTCGACCAGCGGGATGATGCGCGCGTAGTTGAGCCGCGTCGGCCCGATGACGCCGATGGCGCCGAGGATTCGCTCCTGCGAATCGCGGAACGGTGCCACCACCATCGAACAGCCGGTGTTGGCGAACAGCGGATTGTCGGCACCGATGAAGATCTGCACGCCCGACGCCACATTCGCGAGTTCCAACAGGCGTACGAAACTCTCGCCACGTTCCAGCGCATCGAACAGCAGGCGCACGCGCTCCAGATCCTCGATCGCGGTGATGTCTTCGAGAAGCCGCGCCTGGCCGCGCACGATCAACGCGCCGCCCGCGCCGGGCTCGCCCGCCCAGGTGGCCAGCCCCGATTCGATCACGCGCGCCGTCAGGTCGTTCAACTCGGCGCGCTTCAGCTTCAGGTCTTCGAGGATCAGCCGGCGCGCTTCGTCGAACGTGCGGCCGCTCAGCCGCGCATTCAGGTAGTTGCTGGCTTCCGTCAGCGCGGACGGCGGCATGCCGATCGGCGTGTCGATCACGCGGTTCTCGACATGGCCCGACTGCGTGACCGTGACGACCAGCGCCCGGCCGGGGCCGAGATTGACGAACTCGATATGCTTCAGCGGGTGCTCGGACTTGGGCGCCATCACCAGCCCGGCGCAGCGCGACAGGCCCGACAGCATGGTGGTCGCCTGTTCCAGCGCCTCGGTGACGCTGCGGCCGACCGTGGCGCAGCGCGCTTCGATCGACTCGCGCTCCTCCTCGGAGATATTGCCGATTTCGAGCAGGCCGTTGACGAACAGCTTGAGGCCCGCGTCGGTCGGCAGGCGACCGGCCGAGGTGTGCGGCGCGTAAAGCAAGCCGGCATCCTGCAGGTCGGCCATGATGTTGCGGATCGTGGCGGGCGAGAGCGTCTCGGTAAGCTTGCGGGTCAGCGCGCGCGAGCCGACCGGCTCGCCGGTCTCGACATAGCTCTCGACGACATGGCGCAGCACTTCGCGCGCCCGGTCGTTCAGCTCCGTGACCGAAGCCGCCTGCCGCTGCCCCGACGGAGTCTCGGCGAGGCCGCCTCCTTGAATGCCGATACGGTGGATCGCCATGGCGAAAAATGTAGGTAGTGCAGGCATTGCGGTCAATGAAGGCCGGCGTTACACCCGGCGGCCCCACCCCGTCAGGAGACCTTTCATGCGCCCTTCCGGCCGCGCCCCCGACCAGCTTCGCCCGGTTTCGCTGGAACCGGGCTTCTCGCGCCACGCCGAAGGCTCCTGCCTGGTGAAGTTCGGCGACACCCATGTGATCTGCACGGCGTCGATCGACGAGAAGGTGCCGCCGTGGATGCGAAATTCCGGCAAGGGCTGGGTAACGGCCGAATACGGCATGCTGCCGCGCTCCACCCACACGCGCACGGACCGTGAAGCCGCGCGCGGCAAGCAATCGGGCCGCACCCAGGAAATCCAGCGCCTGATCGGCCGATCGCTGCGCGCCGTCGTGAACCTGCAGGCGATGGGCGAGCGACAGATCAACATCGACTGCGACGTGCTGCAGGCCGATGGCGGCACCCGCACCGCCAGCATCACCGGCTCCTGGGTGGCGCTGCACTTCGCCTTCGAGCGCCTGATCAAGGAGGGCAAACTCGCGGCCAACCCGATCACCGGCCAGGTCGCCGCCGTCTCCTGCGGTCTCTGGGAAGGCAAAGCCGTGCTCGACCTCGACTACCCCGAGGATTCCAAGGCCGAGGCCGACGCCAATTTCGTGCTGACCGGCAACGGCGGCATCGTCGAAGTCCAGGGCACCGCCGAGCAGGACCCGTTCAGCGAAGCGCAATTCCTGGAGCTGCTGAGCCTCGCCAAGAAAGGCATCGGCGAACTCACGCTGTTGCAGCGCACGGCGGTCGGCAAGACCTGATGGCGCGCCGCTTCGTCCTGCCGAAACTGGTCGTGGCGACCCACAACCGCGGCAAGGCGGGCGAGATCCGCACCATGCTGTCGCCCTACGGCGTCGAGATCGTCTCGGCCGGCGAGCTTGGCCTGCCTGCACCGGACGAGACCGGCAGCACCTTCGAGGAGAACGCCACGATCAAGGCGCTGGCCGCGACCCGCGCCAGCGGCCTGCCGGTCCTGGCCGACGATTCGGGCCTCAGCGTGCACGCGCTCGACGATCAGCCCGGTCTCTACACCGCCGACTGGGAAGGCCCGACGCGCGACGCCATGGTGGGCATGCGCCGCATCCAGGACGAGCTGGCCGCGCGCGGCGTGCCCCAGACCGACGAGGCCCGCACCGCGACGTTCCATTGCGTGCTGGTGCTGGCGTGGCCCGACGAGCATCTCGAACTCTTCCATGGCACGCTCGATGGCTCGATCGTCTGGCCGCCGCGCGGTACCGGCGGCCATGGCTACGACCCCTGCTTTCAGCCGAAAGGCGACACACGCACGACGGCCGAAATGTCCGACGCCGAGAAGAACGCGATCAGCCATCGCGGCCGGGCATTCCGGATGATGGTCGAGGCCTGCTTCGGATGAGCGCGACGCCGCCCATTGCTCCCTTGGGCGTTTATGTTCACTGGCCCTTTTGTAAATCGAAGTGCCCCTATTGCGATTTCAACAGTCACGTTCGCGAGGGCGTCGAGCAGGCGCGTTGGCGCAAAGCGCTCCTCACAGAGTTGGAGCATGCGGCGCGCGAAGCGCCGGGCCGCCGCGTCGAAACGATGTTTTTCGGCGGCGGCACGCCGTCGTTGATGGAGCCGGAGACCGTTGCGGCCTTGATCGCGCGCACGCGGTCGCTCTGGGATACCGCCGACGACCTCGAGATCACACTCGAAGCCAACCCGACCTCGGTCGAAGCCGGCCGCTTCGCCGGCCTGGCGCAGGCCGGCGTCAACCGCGTATCGCTCGGTCTGCAGGCGCTCGATCCTGCCGCGCTGAAGTTCCTCGGCCGCGAGCATTCGGTCGACGAAGCGCTTGCAGCCTTGGAGACCGCACGCCGGCACTTCGCACGCTACTCCTTCGACCTGATCTACGCCCGCCCCGGCCAAACGCCGGAGGCATGGGCCGCCGAACTGGAACGGGCGCTCGGCCTCGCCGGCGAGCACCTGTCGCTCTATCAGCTCACCATCGAACGCGGCACGAAGTTCTTCACCCAGCACGCCCGCGGCGCCTTCGTTCTGCCGGTCGAGGACGAAGCGGCCGCAATGTACGAACATACCCAGGCGCGGCTCGCCGCGGCCGGCCTGCCCGCCTACGAGATTTCCAACCATGCGCGCCCTGGGGCTGCCTGCCGCCATAATTTGATCTATTGGCGATATCAGGATTACGTCGGCATCGGGCCGGGCGCCCATGGCCGCTTCGCCGAGGCCGCCGCCAAGAAGGCAACCCGACGCGCTAGTGGTCCGGAAGCCTGGCTGGAGGCCGTGGAGCGCGATGGTCACGGCACGGCGGAAACGTCGTCGGTCGAGGGCCGGGATCTGGTGGAGGAGGCCTTGATGATGGGATTGCGGCTGGCCGACGGTATCGACCGCGCCACCTTTGCCGCCGTCACCGGCGCCGATCCCGTCGATGCCGTTGGCGAGAAGCGGTTGGCGCCGTTGCTCGCCGCCGGGTTCCTCGACGTCGACGCCACGCATCTACGCGCCACGCCGGCCGGACAGCAGCGGCTGAACGCACTTCTGGAGCGGCTGGTCGCATGAAGTTTCTGACGCCCGTCCTTGCCCTGCTGGCAATGGTCGCCAGCGCCTCGGCCCAGCAGCAACAACAGCCTCCGCAGCCGCAGCGCCCGCCCGCCAAGCAAGCGCCGGGGGCCAAGCCGGCGCCGCAGCCCGCCGCCAAGCCCGGTCCCAAGTCGCCGTTCACGCCGCCCGCGTTCAAGATCACCATCGCGACCGAAGGGGCCTTCCCGCCCTTCAACTATCTCGACCGCAAGGGCATGCCGGCGGGCTTCGAGATCGAGCTGGCGCAGGATGCCTGTCAGCGCATCAAGGCGGAGTGCGAGTTCATCGCACTCAAGTGGGACGAACTGATCCCGGGCCTGCTCGACAAGAAGTTCGACGTCATCATGTCGTCGCTGGAAGTGACGCGCGAGCGGCGCCAGCGGCTCGGCCTCTCGCGGCGCTACTATCTCTCGCCCGGCGCCTTCATCGCCGCCAAGGGCGCGCCGTTCGACGGGCCTCCATCGCTGCTGCGTAACAAGCGCATCGGCATCCAGAAGGACTCGATGCATGCCGACTGGGCCGACAAGAGCTTCCGCCGCTCGGCACAGCTCAAGCGCTACGACACCGTCGACGAAGCCTTGAACGCCCTGGCGAACGACGAGGTCGACGCAGTGTTCGGCGACAAGGCGCAGCTGTGGCTGTGGAGCCAAAAGCCGGAAGGCAAATGCTGCGAGCTGGTCGGGCAGGACATCAAGGACACCCAGACCCTGGGCGTCGGCGTCTCCGCCGGCCTGCGCAAGGAAGACGTCAAACTGCGCGACGCGCTCAACAAGGCCTTCGCCGACATGATCAGCGACGGCACCTACAAGAAGATCAACGAGAAATACTTCCCGTTCCCGCTGAACTGAACGTTCGCGTCAGGCGGCGGCAACGGTCGACCAGGTCTCTGCGGCGCTTTGCCGATCAGTGAAGCGAGCGGTCGCGCGAGACGTAGTGGCCGCGCTTCAATTCCTTGAAGAACTGCGGCACCTGCGGGTGCGACACCGGCTTGCCGGTCTCGTCGGCCAGCAGGTTCTGTTCGGACACGTAGGCGACGTAGGTCGTCTGCGCGTTCTCGGCCAGCAGATGGTAGAACGGCTGGTCGCGACGCGGCCGGACCTCTTCGGGGATGGAGGCCAGCCACTCCTCGGTGTTGGCGAACACCGGGTCGACGTCGAAGATGACGCCGCGGAACGGGTAGATCCTGTGCTTTACCACCTGGCCGATGGCGAACTTGGCGCGACGGGAGGTGCCAAGTGCCGCCCCGGGGGCAGGGCTGGAGGCTTGGTTATTGGGTTCCATACGCAAAGTATTGCTCCGAAGCCGCCGAGAGGCAACGCAGTAGGACCGCGGATTCGACTTCGGACTGCAACAATGCGTGAAAAATGGCCGCATGGCCCACTCTGCCGGATTCCGGCCAATACGCCCGCGATCATCGACCGGCCGGTCGGCGCAGGGTCTGCACGGGTGGCTCGGTTGACGGGAACCGCCAGCCTGTGGACTCTGGCGTCGAAAGGCTGCACGGGAAGGTATCGTTGGCCGAGGGCTTGAAAGTACGGTTCTGGGGTGTGCGGGGTTCGATTTCCTGCCCTGGGGCTGAATATGCGCGCTACGGCGGAAATACCTCATGCCTGGAGGTCACCGCTGGCGGCCGCCGCCTGATTTTCGATGCGGGCACGGGTATTCGCACGCTGGGCGTAGAGCTTGCGCGCCAGACGCCGCTCGACCTCGACATCTACTTCACGCATACGCACCTCGATCACATTTCCGGCCTCACTTTCTTTGCGCCGCTGTTCGAACGTCGCAATTCGGTGCGCATGTGGGCCGGCCATCTCGAGGCGCCCTACACGTTGAAGAAAGTCGTCGGCCATCTGATGCAGGCGCCGCTCTACCCGGTGTCGCTCGACGTCTTCCAGGCCAGCGTCGAGTTTCGCGAGTTCACCGCCGGCGAAACGCTGTCCTGCGGCACGGTCGGCCTTCGTACCGCGCCGCTCCACCATCCCAATGGCGCGACCGGCTACCGCATCGATTACTTCGACAAGTCGATCTGCTACATCACCGACACCGAACATCGCGAGGGCCAGCGCGACCAGACCATCGTCGACCTGTGCCGCGGCGCCGACGTGATGATCTACGATTCGAGCTACACCGACGAAGAATATGCGCGCTATCGCGGCTGGGGCCATTCGACCTGGCAGGAAGGCGTGCGCATTGCCGATGCAGCCGGCGTCGGCACGTTGGCGATCTTCCATCACGACCCCAGCCACGATGACGCCTTCATGGACGGCGTGGCACGCGAGGCGGCGGCGCTGCGTCCCGGCACCGCCGCAAACGGCCTGCCGCGTGTGATCGTCGCCCACGAAGGTCTTACTCTTAGCCCGTGAGCATATTGTCATGACTGCCAGGCTCAGCCTGCGCGGCCGCTGGCGGCGGTTCGCGCTCGGATTGCCGACCGTTCTCGGCATGAAGCCGCGCGGCTGGTTCATCCCGCACCGCTATGCGCCGCTTCTGCCGCCGCCCGGTGCGCAGCCGCCCTATCCCGCGATCGAGCAGATCTTCGAAAGCAGGCTGGCCGACTTCACCGCCGTGATCGATGCCGTCGACGCCCAGGCGACCGCGCTCGAAGGGCTCAAGAGCCTGCTCGACCAAGCGTGGTTTCCCTCGCTCGATGCGGCCGTTGCCTATGCGCTGGTGCGCGATCGCAAGCCGCGCCGCATCGTCGAGGTCGGTTCCGGCCATTCGACTCGCCTGCTGTCGAAGGCGCTGGGAGGCCTCGGCGAGATCCTGGCCATCGATCCCGCGCCGCGGGCCGACATCGCCGACCTGCCGGGCGTGCGCGTCGTGCCCTCGACCCTGCAGGCCGCGCCACCGGAAATCCTCGATGGATTGCAGGCCGGCGATGCGCTGTTCATCGATTCCAGCCACATCCTGATGCCCGGCAGCGACGTCGACATCCTGCTCAACCGCGTGCTGCCGAAGCTTCCAGCCGGGGTGCTGGTCCATATCCACGACGTTTTCCTGCCCTACGACTATCCGGCGATCTGGGGGTGGCGGGCCTACAACGAACAGCAGGGCGTGATGCCCCTGTTGGCGACCGGCGCGTACACGCCGCTATTCGCCAGTGCCTGGGCCGAGCGTCGTCTGGCCGACCGCCTGGCCTCTTCGGTCCTGGCGCGGCTGCCCCGGCTGCCCGATGCCCTGCCGGCGAGCCTCTGGCTCGAGAAGCGCTAGGGACTACGGATGTTCAGCCGTCTGCGCGCATGGTTGTTCGACGGCGCAGAGATCGGTCAGCTGCCGGAGCGCGTACAGGAGGCGATCCACCGCCAGCAGGAGCAAAGCGAGATCCTGATCGGCTGGGTCCAGCTCGCCATCGTCGTGCTGGTCGCCACGGCCTACGAATCGACGGCCATGCCAACCGGCGTGGTGCAGGAGGATTACTCCTTCGAGCTCGACGTGCTGGCGACCTACGGCCTCTTCTGCCTGCTGCGGCTCGGCCTCGCCTATGCCCGCCTGCTCAGGCCCTGGATGCTCTATCTGTCGGTGATCGCGGACATGGCCCTGCTGATGGGCCTGATCTACTCGTTCCACTACAAGTATGCGCAGCCGGCCGTCTTCTATCTGAAGGTGCCGACACTTCTCTATGTATTCCTGTTCATCGCCTTGCGCGCGTTGCGCTTCGAGGCGCGCTTCGTCCTGTTTACCGGCCTGGTCGCCATTCTGGGCTGGATCGGTCTCGTCCTTTACGCCATCGGCGGCCGCGGCGGCCCGCCCAACCCGACCGACGACTTCGTCGAATACATGACCGGCAATGCGCTGCTGCTCTACGCCGAGATCGACAAGATGGTCGCCATCCTGCTGACGACCATCGTGCTGGCTCTTGCCATTGCCCGCGCGCGCTATCTGCTGGTGCGTGCGGTGAGCGAGGGCGTTGCCGCCCGCGATCTCTCGCGCTTCTTCGATCCCGGCGTCGCGGCACGTATTCGGGGCGCCTCGATGTCGATCAAGGCCGGCGAAGGCGAGCTGCGCGACGTCGCCATCCTGACGGTCGACCTGCGCGGCTTCACGCGGCTGTCGACCGAACTCGCCCCCGACGCGGTGATGAAGCTCCTGCAGGAATATCAGGGTCGCATCTGCCCGCTGATCGCCGCGCACGGCGGCAGCATCGACAAGTTCCTGGGCGACGGCATCCTCGCCTCGTTTGGCGCAGTTGCGCCATCGCCGACGGCCGCGGCCGATGCGCTGCGCGCCGCCGACGCCGTGATGGCGGCCGCCACGCAATGGTCACGCGAGCGTCAGGCTGCGGCCATGGCGCCTCTCCAGGTCGGGCTGGCCGTATCCTCCGGGCGGGTCGTCTTTGGCGCGGTGGGCGACGGCGAACGGCTGGAGTTCACCGTGATCGGCGACGCCGTGAATTTCGCGGCGAAACTGGAGAAGCACAACAAGGAGGAACATACGTGCGCCCTGACAGATGTTGCGACCTACCGATTGGCCGAGCATCAGGGTTACGTACCCGCCGAATCTCGGGAACGACGGATGAATCGGACGGTCAGCGGTGTCGCGGAGCCCGTCGACATCGTGATTCTCGCCACTTGAGGTCGGCCGGACCCCAAAAGGGCGGCATCTCGTTGCCTTGCCCTTTCCCAATTCGGGGCCTATGTAATTTGGGGACAGGGTAAGGACGCTTGAGTAGCGAGCTGGCGGAGCGCCATCGTGGGTAACAACTACGACATCATCCTTATTGGACTGGTCGCAGTCTTTCTGATTTTGCGACTGAGGTCCGTGCTTGGAAAGCGTACCGGCAACGAACGGCCGCCGGCGCGCGATCCGTTCGCGCCGCCGACGCCACCTCCGGCAACGCCGCGCAGCGGCGGCGACGCCGCGCAGGGTAACGACAATGTCGTGCCGCTGCCGACGGCCAACCAGCCCGCACCGCGGCCTTCAAGCGCGACGAGCGGTCCAGGCGGTATTCGCGCGACGGTGGTGCCGACGGCAACGGCGGGTGTCGCCGCGATCCGCGCCGCCGATCCGTCCTTCGATCCGCTGGGCTTTGCCGCTGGCGCCCGCGCCGCCTTCACCGCCATCGTCGAAGCTTTCGCACGCGGCGATACGGGAACGCTGAAGCCGCTGCTCGACGGCCCCACGTTCGCAAGCTTCGAGGCCGCCATCCGTGGCCGCGCCGAGCGCAACGAAAAGGCCGAAGGCACGTTGATCGGCTTCGAGGCTTCCGACATCGCGGGCGCCGAGATGCAGGGCACGCATGCCGCAGTGACCGTGCGCTTCGTCAGCGAACAGATCAACGTCGTGCGCAATGCCGAAGGTCAGATCGTCGACGGCAATCCGAACGAAGTGCAGAAGGTCGTGGACCTCTGGACCTTCCGGCGCGACACCAAGTCCAGCGATCCCAATTGGCAGCTCATCAAGACCGAAAGCGAAGGCTGAAGGAGGCGTTTCCGATAATGCGTTGGAGCGTCCTCGCCAGCGGCGCGGCATGGCTGGCCGTTGCAGGTCTTCTTTCTGCTTGCGCAAGCACACCGGGTGCCGCGCCCGAGGCGCGTGTCGCGATGGCGCCGATCTCCTACAACGAAATTCCCGGCTGGGCGGACGATCGGCACGGCGAAGCCTTGGTCACGTTCCGCCGCTCCTGCCCTAAGCTGACGACGGGCCCCGACACCAAGATCGCCACTGACGGCGGCGAAAAGACGATTACCTCGGCCGAATGGAGGAGCATCTGCGCTTCGGCGGCCGCCGTGAAATCCGGCGACGCGCGTGCCGCACGCCTCTTCTTCGAAGACAATTTCCGCCCGCTGGTCGTCCAGTCTCCGGGCAAGTTTACCGGCTACTTCGAACCGGAACTGCGGGGCAGCAAGGCGCCGTCGCGTCTTTTCACCGTGCCGGTCTATCGCAAGCCGCCCGACCTTACCGACAAGCCCTACTACACGCGCGCCGAGATCGAGAGCGGCGTGCTGAAAGGCAAGGGCCTCGAGATCGCCTGGGTGCAGGATCCAGTCGGGCTGTTCGAGGTGCAGGTCCAGGGCAGCGGCCGCATCCAGCTCGCCGAGGGCGGGACCATGACCCTGGGCTTCGACGGCTCCAACAATCGTCCCTATACGGCGATGGCCGCGGTGCTGGCCGAGATGGGCGTGATGAAGAGGGAAGATGCGACCTGGCCCGCCATCCGCGACTGGCTGAAGCACAATCCGCAGCAGGCGCGGGATGTGATGCGCCGCAACGAGCGCTACATCTTCTTCAGGGACACTCGGACCTCCGCGCCGATCGGCGCCGAAGGCGTTGTGTTGACGGCGCAGCGCAGCATGGCGATCGACCCGACGATCACACCCTATGGCACGCCGATCTGGATCGACACCAAGCGCCCGGTAGCGCGCAAGCCCGGCGTAACGGAGCCCTATCGCCGGCTGATGATCTCTCAGGATACAGGTGCGGCCATCAAGGGCCCGGCGCGCGGCGACGTCTATTTCGGCAGCGGCAAACAAGCAGCCGATTGGGCCGGCCGCATGGTCGGTGACGGCCGCGCCATCGTTCTCGTCCCCAACAAGACCTGATACCGCGTCAGCTTGCCGATCGCGATCAATCGCGGCTTTGCGGATCGCGAATGACGAGGATCGGTGCGCCGTAGAGGGCCATTCGGGCCGGAGAGAATGATTCTAAACAAGGGACCATTGCACCCTATTTTCGCCGCTGCCATGGTGGCCGGCGTGTCCACTTCGATTGAAAACCACCGCCCCCCGCCGCGCCGTGTTGCGCTCTTCGTCACCTGTCTGGTCGATCTCTTCCGGCCCGCGGTAGGCTTTGCCGCCGTCAAGCTCCTCGAGGAAGCAGGCTGTGCCGTCGAGGTCCCGCCGTTGCAGGTCTGCTGCGGTCAGCCCGCCTACAATACGGGCGATCGCGCCACGACCCGGGCCATCGCGATGCAGGTGATGGACGCCTTCGAAGGGTACGATGCCGTGGTGGCTCCCTCGGGTTCCTGCGGTGGAATGCTGTCGCATCACTACCCTGCCTTGTTCGACGACGATCCTGCGCTCAAGGCTCGGGCGGAGGATCTCGCCGCGCGCAGCCACGAGCTGATCTCTTTCCTGGTCGACGTCCTGAACGTCGACAAGGTCGCCGCCCGCTACGACGGCACGGTGACCTATCACGATTCGTGCTCCGGCCTGCGCGAACTTGGCGTGAAGCAGCAGCCGCGGCAGTTGCTCGGTTCGGTGAAGGGTCTCGGCCTTCGCGAGATGAAGACGCCGGAAGTCTGTTGCGGATTCGGCGGGACGTTCTGCGTGAAGTATCCCGAGATCTCCAACGCCATGGTCGGCGAGAAGTCGGCCGACATCGCGGCAACCGGCGCGGATACACTGCTGGCAGGCGACCTTGGCTGCCTGATGAACATGGCCGGCAAGCTGCAGCGTGAAGGCAGCGCAGTGCGGGTACGACACGTCGCCGAGGTTCTGGCCGGCATGGGCGACCTGCCCGCAATCGGCGAGCCCGACACGGGAGCGCGCTGATGCAGTCCACCGCTCACGCCTTCAAGGACAATGTCGGCGCGGCCCTGGCCGATCCCAACCTACAGGATTCGCTTTCCAAGCTGAAGGTCGGCTTCTCCGAGCGCCGACGCCAGGCGGCCGAACGGCTGCCCGAGTTCGAGGCGCTGCGTGACCGGGCACGCGACATCAAGAACCACACGCTGGCCAATCTCGATTTCTATCTCGAGGAGTTCGAGCGCAAGGTGATTGCCCTCGGCGGCCACGTCCATTGGGCGCCGACGGCCGCCGATGCGCGGCGCATCATCGCCGATCTCTGCCGCAGCGTCGGCGCACGCACCGTCGCCAAGTCGAAGTCGATGGTGGCGGAAGAGATCGCCCTCAACGAGCATCTCGAAGAGCTGGGCATCGCGCCGATCGAGACCGATCTCGGCGAGTACATCATCCAGCTCCGCCACGAGCCGCCCAGCCACATCATCGCGCCTGCCGTTCATCTCACCAAGGATCAGGTGGCCGACACGTTCCTCGAGCACCACCGTAAGTTGGGATTCGACAAGCGGCTGACCGAGCGCAACGATCTCGTCGCCGAAGCGCGCTATGTCCTGCGCCAGAAATTCCTCGATGCCGATGTGGGACTGACGGGCGCCAACTTCCTGGTGGCCGAAACCGGCTCGTCGATGCTGGTGACCAACGAGGGCAATGCCGATCTCTCGAACACGCTGCCCAAAATGCACATCGTGCTGGCCAGCATCGAGAAGGTTATTCCGACGCTCGAAGACGCCGCCGTGCTGTTGCGCGTGCTGGCGCGTTCGGCGACCGGCCAGGAATCGTCGGCCTACACGACGCTGAACACCGGACCGAAGCGGCCCGGCGATCTCGACGGGCCGGAGCAGTATCACGTGGTGTTGCTCGACAATGGCCGCTCCGGCGTCCTGGGCACCGAGATGCAGGAGATCCTGCGCTGCATCCGCTGCGGCGCCTGCATGAATCATTGCCCCGTCTACGGCGCGGTCGGCGGCCACGCCTATGGCTGGGTCTATCCCGGGCCGATGGGCGCGGTGCTGACGCCGCAACTCGTCGGCGTCGAGGAAGCAAGCAACCTGCCCAACGCATCGACCTTCTGCGGCCGTTGCGAGAGCGTCTGCCCGGTACGCATCCCCCTGCCCAAGCTGATGCGACACTGGCGCGAGCGCGAGTTCGAGCGACACCTGACACCCAAGGCCGTTCGTCAGGGCCTCGCGCTCTGGAGCTTCATGGCCCGACGGCCCGGTCTCTATCGCAGCCTGACGGCCATCGCCAACCGCGTGCTCTCCCTGTTCGGGCGCGCCGAGGGTCGCTACCGCAGCCTGCCGCTGGCCGGCGGCTGGACGCGTTTCCGCGACTTCCCTGCACCGCCACCCGGCGGCACCTTCCACGCGCAATGGAAGGCTGCGAGGAGGCAGTCATGAGCGCCGACCGCGCGCAGATTCTGAACGGCATCCGCCGCTCGCTGCAACGGGGCGAGCTTGGCGGCGATGGATTGAAGAACGTTCAGGGCCGGCTGGCCCAGCCGCCGCGCGGCCCCGCCATCGCGCGCGCGCAGGTCGCGCCGGCCGACAAGGTGGCCCTGTTCTGCCAGTGGGCGGAGTTCAACAATGCCACCATTGCACGCATCGCCACAGCCGACGTGCCGGGCGAAGTGACGGCCTTTCTCGCACGCAACAACCTGCCCGCCACCGTCGCCATGGCGCCCTCGCCGCTTCTCGAGGGCTACAACTGGGCCAGCGAAAAGATGCTGTCGATCCGGCGCGGGCGTGGCGAGGGCGGCGACCAGGTCTCGATCACAGGAGCTTTCGCCGGCATCGCCGAAACCGGAACCGTGGTGATGGCCTCTGGGCCCGACCATCCTGTGTCGCTCAATCTGCTGCCGGATACGCACATCGTCGTCTTGCGGGAAGGCGACATCGTCAGCGGCTACGAAGAGGTCTGGACGCGGCTGCGCGAGCGCTACGGGAAGGACCGCATGCCGCGGACCGTCAACACCATCACCGGCCCGTCGCGGACCGGCGATATCGAGCAGACCATCGAGCTGGGTGCGCACGGGCCGCGGCGCATGCACATCCTGGTCGTACGCGAATGAGATCGCAGCCATGAAGTCCGCCGGCGACGCACCTGCTTCCGAGCCAGCAGGCTCCGGCCCGAGGAGCGAACTCCGCGTCGTCGGCACGAGCGTCAGCCGGGAGATCGAGCTGCTGTTCGATCGCGTGGCCCAGTCGGCCGGACGACGAGCGCCGCGCGTGCTGCAGGTAGGCTCGCGCAGCCTCCTCTCCGATCGCAACGAACGCAACTGGCGGAGTCTGGTCGCCAAGCGCTTCGGCCCAAGGGCGCGTTTCGTCGGCCTCGACGCCTTCGAGGGCAGCAATGTCGATTGCGTTGCCGACATCTGCAGCGATCCCCGCACGCTCGACGGCAAACTCGACGAGAAGCAGTTCGATCTCGTGATCGGTCGCCACGTGCTGGAACGGACGCGTCATCCCGCGCGGGCTGCCCGCAACATCGAGCGGCTGCTGCGGCCGGGCGGCATCGCCTATGTCTCGACGGCCTGGTCGCAGGCCTTCCATGCCACGCCCGACGATTACTGGCGCTTCTCGTTGAGCGGGCTGCGACTGCTGTTCGGCCGGTTGGAAGTCACCCGCACCTTCTACTGCGGCGGTGATGTCGGGCTCGACGTTGCCTATCGCGTGGAGAGAGACGGCAAACCCGATCTCGATCCTCGGGCCGGAGCCGTCGAGCAAGGTCTCTTCCAGCTCGTGCTCGACCACGAGGACAACAAGGCGGTTCTGGCGCGTCAGGCCACCGAACGCCTGCCTGTCTCGCGGACCTATCTGCCGACGCTGTTCGTCAACATGGTGGCGTGTAAATCCTGAGCCAGCCTGCTCCGTCAGATGGAGTGGGCGCAAAAGAAAAGAGCGGGCTTTCGCCCGCTCTTCCCAATTTTTCTCGCAGGATTTGCGACTAGAAGCGCAGATCCATACCGACCAGGATGCCCCAGGAATTGCCGGAGACGGCATTCGAGGGACCCGAAGCGGCGTAGTACAGACCACCGCCGGTTAGCTTCACGCCCGGTCCGAGCGCGTAGTTGACACCAACTTCGAACTTCTGGACCGACTCTTGACCGAAGCGCAGCCCGGCGAGCGAGTTGGGGTTGAAGGCGTTGGAGCTGATGCCCGGAACACCGGAGGCAGCAGCAGCAACCGACTGGGCGCCAGTGCCCGGCGCGATGCTGTTGACAGACACCGAGCCGTTACCGTTGGTGTTGAACGAGCCAACCCACACGAACGACATCTGCCACGGGCCGGTCTCGTACATCACGCCCGCGGTGTAGAAGCGGGTGTCGTTGTCGACGTTGGTGAAGTAGTTCGAGCCGAGGCCGTTGTTGTCGTAGCCGATGGCGCCACCGATGGTGAAGCCGGCGTAGCCCAGCTGAGCACCGACGACCCACTGCTTCCACGACGTCAGGTTCGCACCGTTCGCGTAGTTCTGGGTGCCGAAGGGCTGATTGCCGGGGATGAACGAAGCGTACATGAACGCGCCGTAGAGGGCGACGGTCACATCACCGAACTTGTTCAGGTAGTTGACGCCGACGTCGAACACGTCCTGCCACGAGTAGTCAGCCGACGGGCAGTTCGGAGCGGTCGTGGGATCGTTGTAACCGCAAACGCCTGCGACGCCAGCCGGACCCGGGTTGCCGAGGCCGGAGAGGGCACCGGCCTGCTGGCCGAGGTTGGCCTTCGGACGATAGCCGACACCGATCTGCAGACCCTGGAAGCGGGGCGTGAAGTAGTTGATGCCCTGACCGTCCTGGAACTGACCGGCGTTGGTCGTCGTCGTGGCGTGGAACCACGCCTTGTTGTTCGACATGACCGACTGGTTGGCCCAGGCGAACGACGTGTTGTGCTGGATGGCGCCGAAGCCGATCAGCGCGGACGGCGTGCCGTAGTACATACGGTACGAGGCCGGGTCGCGGCCACCGAACTCGAGACGACCCCAGTCGCCGAAGGCGAAGAGGAACGCTTCGTCGATCGTACGGGCCGTGGCGCCGCCCGGATTCCAGCCTTCGAGCTCCACATGCAGACCGACCGACGTGCCGTTGTCGAGCTTCGTCTGGCCGATGAAGTGGATTTCACCTTCCTGCTGGAAGTTGAGGCCCTTGTACTGGGTCCAGGAGCCGTCCATGGCGACGGTGGAATCGATGCCGCCGGCGATCGCGTAGAAGGTGTAGTAACCACCCACGCCGACCTTAATCGGATCGGCTGCCATGGCCGGGGCGGCCATCAGCCCGCCGACGACCAAAGCGGTCGAGCCGAGTAGAAGCTTTTTCATCATTCTCCCTCTCTCATTGATCAGAGACTGGTACGTACCAAAAGGCCTGTCCGACCGGCGGAAAGTGGAAGCCTGAACGCAGCGACTCACGGCTCCCGCCAATGCGGCCGGCCTATAAAACACTTCGCCAAAAAGGGGGTCAAGAAATGGACGCGCCGTTGCACCATTCTGTCCGCACCTGTGGCGTCTTTGTCACATTTTCCAGTGGCTTCCGCGCATCTCCTGAGCCACAAAATCAAATGAGTTTTGAGATAGAACTCACCTGGGGAGTTGTTATAGTTTTTATTGAAGACTTATTGTGATGCGCTGTCTCGCGCGCTTGCAGTCCACCACCGCTTGGGCCTATGGTCCGGCCGCCGCCGTGCCGTCCACGGCCAGAGAGGATAAGGGCGCCAAAATCATGCCGGGCTCGTCTAGATCGCCGATCGTCATCGCGTGCAGCATCGTGCTCGCTCTGGCCGCTCCTTTGGCTATGGGTGCCTGCGCCGACGGCAGCAGCTCGCTGGAGAAGAGGACCGGACCGTCCGGTGACCGTTCGACGCGTGACGTCCGAGAGGGCCTCGGCGGCCGGAGCCGCGAGGAGGGCAGCCTCTTCGGTCCGGGCGGCCTGTTCGGCTCCAAGCAGCAGAAGAAGGACGACACCGGAACGGGCGTGGCCGTGAACGCCTATCTGTGGCGCGCTTCCCTCGACACCATCAATTTCATCCCGCTGGTTTCGGCCGATCCGTTCGGCGGAGTCATCATCACCGACTGGTACACGCCTTCCGAGACGCCCAACGAGCGCATGAAGGTCCAGGTCACCATCCTCGACCGCGACCTGCGCGCCGACGGTGTCCGCGTTTCGGTATTCAAGCAGCAGACCTCGCCGCGCGGCGGCAACTGGGTCGATGCCCAGGTCGATCCGCGTACCAATATCGATATCGAGAACGCGATCCTGACGCGTGCGCGCCAGCTTCGTATCGCCGGCGGCTCCTGACGCATTCCAGGCCTGTCGCCAAAAGCTTGACGTGAGAGGCCGCAGCGGGCATCCGCTGCGGCCTCAGTCTTTTTCGGGAACAAGTCCGTGTCGTCGACGCCCACCGCACCCGCCGCACTTGCGCGCTACAATTTCCACGAAACCGAAGCCAAGTGGCAGAAGGTCTGGGAGGATCGTCAGACCTTCAAGGCCGTCATGGATAAGGCGCGGCCCAAGTACTATGTGCTCGAAATGTTCCCCTATCCGTCGGGGCGCATCCATATGGGCCACGTGCGCAACTATACGCAGGGTGACGTGATCGCCCGCTACAAGCGCGCCAAGGGCTTCAACGTTCTGCATCCCATGGGCTGGGACGCTTTCGGCCTGCCGGCCGAGAACGCCGCCATGGAAAAGAAGGTCCACCCCAAGAAGTGGACCTACGAGAACATCGCCACCATGAAGGCGCAGCTCAAGTCGATGGGCCTGTCGCTCGACTGGAGCCGCGAACTCGCGACCTGCGATCCGACCTACTACCGCCACCAGCAAAAGATGTTCCTCGACTTCTGGAAGGCGGGGCTCGCCTACCGCAAGGAAGCGTGGGTCAACTGGGATCCCGTCGACAACACCGTGCTGGCGAACGAGCAGGTGATCGAAGGCAAGGGTTGGCGTACCGGGGCGCCGGTGGAGCGCCGCAAGCTCACGCAGTGGAACCTCAAGATCACGCATTTCGCCGACGAGCTGCTGAGCCGCCTCGACACGCTCGAGCGCTGGCCGGAAAAGGTGCGCCTGATGCAGGCGAACTGGATCGGCAAGAGTCGCGGCGCGCGCGTCTTCTGGCAGCTCACCGACGCGTCCGGGAAGGATCACGGCAAGCTCGAAATCTTCACCACGCGTCCTGACACGCTCTACGGCGCTTCGTTCATGGCGCTGTCAGCCGAGCATCCGCTGGTCGCAGGCCTCGCGGCCGACGATCCCGGCCTGCAGCGCTTCGTTGCCGAATGCCGCAAGACCGGAACGGCGGCGGCCGAGGTCGAGACCGCGGAGAAGCAGGGCTACAAGCTGCCGCTGCTTGCGCAGCATCCGTTGATGCCGGGCAAGACGGTGCCGGTCTACGCCGCCAACTTCGTGCTGATGGAATACGGCACCGGCGCGATCTTCGGCTGCCCCGGCCACGACGAGCGCGACCATGAATTCGCGACCAAGTACGGCCTGCCGATCCTGCAGGTGGTGGCGCCGGCCGACGGCACGAAGATCGACATCGCGGCGGCACCGTTCATCGAGGACGGCGTCATCGTGAACTCCGACTTCCTGAACGGACTCGACGTCGAGGAAGCCAAGAGCCGGGTCATCGCGCGACTGGAAGAGATGGGCGTCGGCAAGGGCACCATCCAGTATCGCCTGCGCGACTGGCTGGTCTCGCGTCAGCGCTATTGGGGCTGCCCGATCCCGGCGATCCACTGCGAGAGCTGCGGCGTCGTGCCGGTGCCGGACAAGGACCTGCCGGTCGAGCTGCCGGACGACGTCACCTTCGACCGGCCGGGCAATCCGCTCGACCGTCATCCGACGTGGAAGCACGTCGCGTGCCCGACCTGTGGCAAGCCGGCACGGCGCGAGACCGACACGTTCGACACCTTCATCGATTCGAGCTGGTACTTCGACCGCTTCACCTCGCCGCAACTCACGACGGCGCCGTTCGATCGCGACGAGAATCACTATTGGATGCCGGTCGATCAGTATATCGGCGGCGTCGAGCACGCGATCCTGCATCTGCTCTACTCGCGCTTCTGGACGCGTGCCATGCGCGAAGTCCAGCTGACCAGCCGCGACGAGCCGTTCGACGGACTGTTCACTCAGGGCATGGTCTGCCACGAGACCTATCGCGCGAGCGACGGCACCTGGCTGACACCCGAGGAGATCGAGCGGGTGGAGGGCGGCAAGGTCGTGCGCCTCTCCGACAAGAGCCCCGTCGATGTCGGCCGTTCGGAGAAGATGTCCAAGTCGAAGAAGAACGTCGTCGACCCGGACCAGATCATCCGCGACTACGGCGCCGATACCGCGCGCTGGTTCATGCTCTCCGACAGCCCGCCGGAGCGCGACCTCGAATGGACCGAAGCCGGCGTCACCGGCGCCTGGCGCTTTCAGCAGCGGCTGTTCCGCATTGCCACGGCCGCCATCGAGAAGCTGCCGCCGGTCGGCACGCCCAAGCCCGGCGTTTTCTCCGATACCGCCATGGCCCTGCGTCGCGCGGCGCACAAGTCGATCGCCGGCATTTCGACCGACATCGAAGCCTTCCACTTCAACAAGGCCGTAGCGCGGCTCTACGAGTTCGCCAACATCATCGACTCGGCCAAGGCTGAGGACGAGTCGGCCAAGTGGGCGCTGCGCGAGGCGCTGGAGATCTTCGTGCGCCTGATCGGGCCGATGACGCCACATCTCGCCGAAGAGCTGTGGGGGGCGCTCGGCCACAAGAGCCTGCTGGCCGACTCGCCCTGGCCGCTGCCCGACGGCGCCCTGCTGGTCGACGATACCGTCACCGTGGCGGTCCAGTTGAACGGCAAGCTGCGCGGCACGATCGCGCTGGCCAAGGACGCGCCCAAGGACGTTGCCGAGAAGACCGCCCTTGCTTTGCCGGAGCTGGCGCGCGGCCTCGGCGGCAAGACACCCAAGCGCGTGATCGTCGTGCCCAACCGCATCGTCAACGTCGTGGTATGAAGACGGCGTGAAGATCGAGCCACGTAACGCCGAAGCTTTTCTCCGGAAGCCGGATCCCAAGATCCGGGGCGTGGTGATCTACGGCAATGACGACGGGCTGATCGCGGAGCGGGCGGCCCAGCTCGCCAAGACCGTCTGCGAAGACCTCAAGGACCCGTTCCGTGTCGTCGACATTGCCGGCGACGTGCTGAAGGGAGATCCGGCGCGGCTGGCCGACGAGTTCGGCGCCATGTCGCTGATGGGCGGCCGGCGCGTGATCCGGGTGCGACCGGCCGGCGAGGAGTCCGCAACCGCACTCCAGAATCTGGCGGAAGCAGCGGCAGGCGATGCGTTGATCATCGTCGAGGGCGGCAATCTCACGCCGCGTTCGACCTTGCGCACGCTGGCCGAAACCGAGCCCACTTTGGCAGCCCTGCCTTGCTACATGGATAACGAAGCCGCTCTTGAAGGGCTGGTCGAGAGCTCGGCCCGCGCGCTCGGCCTGGCGGTCGAGCCCGAAGCGCTGGAATGGATCGTCGAGCGGCTGGGCGGCGATCGCGGCCAGACGCGCAGCGAGATCGACAAGCTCCTGCTCTACAAGGGCACCGACGCCGGCAAGACCGTCACGCTCGACGATGCGATGGCGGTGCTGGGCGACACCGCCTCGATCGGCATCGACGACGTGATCGCGGCGACCTTCGACGGCGAGCCGGTGGCGCTCGACCGTGCGCTGGACCGCGTGTTTGCCGAAGGCGGCAATCCGGTGCAGCTCGTGCGCTCCCTGCAGCGCCACGCCGACCAGCTTCATCTCGTATCGGGACACGCTGCCAAGGGCGGCAACCTCGAAGCCGCGATGTTCAAGGCGCGCGGCCTGCCGCGCGGCGGCCCGGTGCGCCAGCGTTTCGAGCGTCACCTGCGCAACTGGCCGCTGCCGCGGCTTTCCGCGGCGCTGACGACGATCCTGGAGGCCGAGATCGAGTGCAAGCGGACCGGCCTGCCCGACGAGGCGATCGCCCGCCGGCTCTGCCTTAGACTATCCCAGGCCGCACGTGCGGGACGGGCGCGGCGTTAGCCGGCCTTACCGGCGGTGGGATCCCAGAGCGGCGAGGCCATGGTCTCGCTGAAGTTCTTGAACATCAGGTTGAACGAAATGCTGACACGATCGCTCTGCCCATCGTTGGGCGGCACCGTGTGCTTCAGCCATGACGGGAAGATCAGCAGGCGCCCTTCCTTGCTCTCGGCATTGGCGCCGTTGGCGGTCATCCGCGTGTACTGACGCGGCTTGGGCATGATCATCGACGCCTGTCCGCGCGGGTCCTGGAACAGGATCAGCGAGCCCGGCGGCGGCACCGCCACGTAGTAAACGCCGCTCAGGTAATTGTTCGGATGGTGGTGCATCGGGTGATAGGCACCCGGTGGATTGATGTTGGCCCAGCAGCCGGTGATGGCCATGGGATACTGATCGACCTGCAGGAAGCGCGCGACGCCGCGCGCTGCGGTCTCGACCAGCTTGACGAATTCGGCAAACGCCGGGCGCGTGTGCAGGTCCTGCGGAGTCTGCCAGTTGCTGCCCACCGGGACAGCCGGACGCGGCGTGATCAGCCGCTCGATCTCGGCGTTCAGCCGAGCATTCAGCGCCACCGCCGCGGCGGGCTGGAGATCCACGATCCACAAAGGGGTCGGGAAGAGTTCCTGGACGTCCTGCTTCTCGATCATGCCGGACGATCATATCCGGCAAAGCCCGCGAAGTCGCCGCCGAGGGAAGGGACTAGCGTTTCCCCTTCGTCGCACCACCGGCACTGAGCGGAATTGCGGCCTGGGCGGACAGAACCAGGAAGGTAAAGCTTTCCTCGATATAGAGCCGCACGCGCTCTGCATCGTGGTCGAGGTAACCGATGGAGAAATCCTGACCCACGGTCAGCTCGAAGTCGCCGCCGCGCAGCGAGATCACCAGGCCGCCCTCAAGACCCGGGGCGGCATGGACATCGCCGTCGATCAGCCGCTGCACGTGACTCAGGATCGGATAGCCGCCGTCGGTGCGCGCGGTGAGATCCTTGTAGAGTTGTTCGCTCAGCACCACGGCGAAAGGCCCATCGACGCCTTCGTCGCGCAGCGCCTTCAGCGCCGCGGCCACCGCATCGGGATAGTCGGCATGGCTGCCGCCCAAGGGCACAGCATTGGCCGCCTGGGCCTCGCAGATTCCCGAGATCTGCGCTGCCTCGTAGCCGTGAAAGATCGCACGGTCCTCCGCAATGGCGATCTCGCGCGCGGCCGCCGTCACCGGATCGAGGTCGGGATCGCGGGCACCGCGATCGATCGCATCGAGCTCGCCGCGGCTCATCTCGAAGGGAATGCGCAGTTCGACCAGCGGCTGAATGCGACGCAACCGCGCCTGCACCCTGTCGGCCGACGGCGGCGAGGCAATGGCATCGGCTCGACCGAGCTCGACATCGGAGGCACCCCAGCCCAGCGGCCCCTTGAAGTCGACGACGCGGCGAGCGGCCAGAAGCGCCTGCAAGGTGCGCTTCGCCTCCTTTTCGATTTCTTCCCAACCGGCTTCGGTGATCGGCGCACGATCGCGAAAAAGATGGTTCTTCATGGCGTCATTTCCCCTGCCGCTGGCGCAGACTGCCAATGCCGAGGCTTCCTGCAGGGGCGGCCTCCTCCTCGGCTTTGCTTTCCGTACCGCTTTCCATGTTCGCTTCGATCTCGGTGATCGGGCCTTCCTTGAACAGGAACGTCCGCAGATGCTTGTCGAGCACGGGATCGGACCGGCGCAGCCACTCCAGCGCCATGGCCGCGTGCTCCTTCTCCTCGTCGCGATTGTGCTCGAGGATGGCGCGCAGCTCGGGATTGGCGGTGGCCTTCGCTCTCTGGTCGTACCAGTCGACGGCCTCGAGCTCTTCCATGAGAGAGACGATCGCGCGGTGACGATCAATGACCTCCGGACCGAGAGCGGCCGGATCCTCGTGAAGTGTTTCGCTTGCCATGATCTGGCAAACGCGTGCTGCCGCGGCTGGTTCCTTCCAGGTTTCCGCCGGCGCGGGCTGGCTCAGTATTTTGCCAACGTATTGAAACGCCAGCGCGCCAACAGGAAGACGCCGCCCCCGAACGACGCGAAGGCCGCGGCACTGGCGAGCGCGATGCCGATCAATCCGCCGCCAAGCTGCAACGCCGCCCAGCCGCCAGCGACGACCACGCCGACGCGCGCGACGGCCAGCAGGAACGGCCCCGTCACATAGCCGATGGCGAGGCAGGCGAAGTAGCAGGCGAGCCCGACCCCGGTCAGCGGGAAGACCGCAGCGAGCCCCAGGAGATAGAGCGAGCCTGCCGCCCGGATGGCAGGATCGGCGGTGAACAGGCTCATCCAGCCTCCGCCGATCAAGGCGACGCCGGAGAAGATCAAGCCGATGACGCCTGCCACGGCGGCGCCGGTATAGGCGGCCCGCCGCGCCCGGGCGAAATCCCGCGCGCCCGCGGCCGTCGCAACCATCGTGATGACAGCCGCACCGAAGGCGAAGGTGATGGGATACTGCAGCAGCTCCAGCCGGTTGGCCGCGCCGTACGCGGCGATCGCGGTGCTGCCCAGTCCGGCGATCAGCCCCGCGACCAGGAACGTCGTGATCTGGAAAGCGAGGGCACTTGCCGCCGACAGCGCGCCGACGCTCAGGATCTCCTTCGCTTCGCCGGCCCGCCACCTCAAGTTGCGGCGCTCCAGTCGGACGAGCGCGTGCCGCGAGACGAGGTGGAGCGCGATAACGATCGTGCCGACGGCGTAGGCCGCAATGGCTGCGACGCCGGCACCAACGATGCCCATCGCCGGCACCGGCCCCCAGCCGAGGATCAGGAGCGGCGACAGCGCCAGATGGAAGAGTTCGCCGATGGCGATGGCGAAGGCCGGCACCACCATATTGCCGGCGCCGCGCGAGACATTGGCCAGCAGGTTCATCGCCCAGACGAAGCCCGAGCCGCCGAACATCACGGCGCTGTAGAGCACGGCCATTTCGAGGGCGCCCGACGCCAGGCCCATCGCCGCATAGAGGCGAGGACCCACCAGGAGCATCAGCGCCGTGGTGAGGGCCGCGCCGATCAGCGCGATGGCGACGGCGACACCGGCGAGGGATCGCGCACGTTCGGCATTCCCGGCCCCCAACGCGCGGCCGATGGAAGAGGAGACGCCGGAGCCGATGCCCGAAGCGGTCGCGGTCTGCAGGATCAGGAACAGGGGAAAGACGACGGCGGCGGCGGCCAGGGCATCGCTGCCCAGCCAGGAGACGAAAAGCGCATCGGCCGTGAGGAAGGTGATGCGTGCGGCGGCCTCGCCGATGTTGGGCAAGGCCAGGGTCAGCAGCAGCGGCAGGACCGGCGCGTCGAGAAGGCGTTGGGTGCGGGCGGACAGGCCAGAGGTGGACGACGCGGACATGGAACTCTCCCAGGCTTGTCCTGGAGAGGTGCGCCCCTGCGGCGGTCGCGTCGATTACCTGGCTGATAATTCGCCCAAGTTGGCCAGCCGCCCTTTGACTGTAAGGGAGCCGTCAGGTGCCGCGCGCAGCATGGCCCGGATGGCGGCAAGGAAGTTCGGAGGTGGAGCGCGTCGATGCGGATTCTCGTTGTCGAGGACAATGTCGCCTTCTGCCGGCTGGTCGCAGAGGGCTTGGTGCGCGTGGGATTCAGCACCGACGAAGTGAATACGGTCGGAGCTGCGCGAAAGGCGGTCGCGGCAATCGAGTATTCCGCCGTCGTGCTGGATCTCGGCCTGCCGGACGGCGAGGGCGTCGATTTGCTGCGAACGCTCAGGTCGTCGGCGCGCGCGTTGCCGGTCATTGTCACGACCGCGCGCGATGGCCTCGACGACAGGATGGTCGGCCTCCAGAGCGGGGCCGACGACTATCTCGTGAAGCCCTTCGCCATGGACGAACTCGTCGCACGGTTGCATGCGGTGCTTCGCCGGGTCGATGCGCCTGCGGAACAGGTTCTGCGCGCCGGCAACGTCTCGCTGGACGTCGCCAATCGCCTCCTCAAGATCGACGGCGAAGTACAGTCTTTGCCGGCACGCGAACTCGAGGTGCTGGAGCTGCTGATGCGCAACCAGGGCCACGTCATCAAGCGCGAGGCCCTGGCCAACCAGATATTCGGCAAGCATGGACATCAGGGCGACGGCGCGCTCGATGTCTACTTATGCCGGTTGCGCAAGCTCTTTGGCGATGCGAACGCGACGGCGAGGATCGACACCATCCATGGCCTCGGATTCCTGTTGTCGGAGACCTGCCAGGCGATCAGCTCCGGGGCGGCAGGTCGTAGCCTGCGTTCTTGAGCGCCTTCTCGAGGCCGGCGATGCCGGTAGGGTCTCCCGCCTTGCACTGTTCGAACGAGCTGCGGGCCTCGAGGCTCTGCGACTGGATACCTCGATGCACGTTCTGGTTGAGGTACTTTTCATACTTGGCGGCAAGCGCGCTGCAGTAGGCGGCGTCGCTCGACTGCGCAAACGCGGCTGTCGGCGCCAGCAGCGCTACCGCAACCACGGTCCACGCGGAAATCGTCTTCATCATCGTATCCTCCATTGCTCTTTCGGAGCGAGGACACTTCACTGCCGGAAGGGGGCTGCTTTCCGGCGTTTCTCTTTCGGAGTTCTTACGCGTTCCCGCCGGACCGGCGCGTCGACTAACGCCGCGTGAGCTTGTCCACGACCGTGTCGAGCTGGTCGAAGTCGCGGATCTCCAGGGTGAGCAAGCTCTGCTCGCCAAGGCCGCGCAGTTTCAGGTCGGCCTTGAGGCCGAGCGCCTCTTCGATGCGCCGTTCGAGCGCGCGCGTGTCGGCGCTCTTGGCTGAGTCCGTCGACGGTGCCTTGCCGTTCGGCTTGCCGCCCTTGCGTTGCGGTATCTGCTTTTCCTCGCCGCCGAGCTTTTCGAGGTCGCGCACCGAAAGCTTTTCGTCGATGGCGCGGCGGGCCAAGGCCAGCGGGTCGGGCAGGCCGATCAGGGCGCGGCCATGGCCGGCCGTCAGGTCGCCGTCCTTGATCATCTCCTGGATCGTCGGGGGCAAGTCCAGCAGGCGCAGCGTGTTGGCGACATGCGGCCGGCTCTTGCCCATCGTGCGGGCGATTTCTTCCTGGGTCTGCTTGAAGTCGGCAATCAGGCGCTGGTAGCCCTTGGCCTCGTCGATGGCCGTCAGATCGGAGCGCTGCAGGTTCTCGATCAGGCCGATCTGCAGCGCATCCTGGTCGGTAATGGTGCGCAGGACGACCGGCACGTCGTGCAATTGGGCGAGCTGAGCCGCCCGCCAACGCCGTTCGCCGGCAACGATTTCGTAGGCGTCGGCCGAATCGCCCAGCGGCCTTACAAGGATCGGTTGTAGAAGTCCGAATTCCTTGATCGATTCGACGAGCTGCTGGATGCCCTCGAAGCTGGTGCGCGGCTGCATCTTGCCGGGCTTGAGCTGGCCGATCGGCAAGGTGAAGGGCGTCCGGCTGGGGGCCGCGCTCGCGGTTTCCTTGACCGCGGGTTCGGGTGGCGCGGCAGGTGGCGGCGGCGAGGGGGGCGGGGCGACGGCAGCGGCGACTTCATCGTCGCCAAGGAGCGCGCTGAGGCCGCGACCGAGGCCGCGCGACTTAGGAGGCTGGCTCATGCGGGGCCTTCTGTTCTGCCTGTTCTGCGATGGTACGGCGGCGGCGAATGAACTCGCTCGCCAGCAGGATATAGGCCTGCGATCCAGCGCAGGCATTGTCGTAGATCAGCACCGGCATGCCGTGCGAGGGCGCTTCGGCGATGCGGACGTTGCGCGGGATGGTCGTTCCGAAGACCAGCTCGCCATAGTGCCCGCGCACGTCGGCCTCGACCTGCTGGCTGAGCGTCATACGACGGTCGACCATGGTCAGGACGACACCGGCGATGTGCAACTTGGGGTTGAGTCTCTTCTTCACGCGCTCGATCGTGTTGCCCAGCGCGCCGATGCCTTCGAGCGCCAGGAACTCCGCCTGCAGCGGGACGAGGACGGCGTCGACGGAAACCAGGGCATTCAGGGTGACCAGACCGAGGGACGGTGGGCAGTCGATCAGGATGATATTCCAGCGCTGGCGCGCTTCGCCGCCCGGGCCGTTCAGCGCCTGATCGAGACGATGCTCACGGTCGTCCATGTCGATCAGCTCGATCTCTGCACCCGCCAGCTGGACGGAAGCGGGCATCACCTCCAGACCGGGGATCTGCGAGCTTCGCACGCATTCGCCGAGCGGGTTCAGCCCCAGGAGGAATTCATAGGATCCGGGTGAGCGCTCATTTCTGCCTACCCCTAGTCCCGTGGAGGCATTTCCCTGGGGATCTAAGTCTATCAAAAGGACTTTCTCGCCGACAGCGGCCAAGGCGGTGGCGAGGTTGATCGCAGTCGTCGTTTTCCCGACGCCGCCCTTTTGATTGGCGATCGCGAAGATCTGGGGAGCCGCCGACGCCTTTGGAGGCGTTTCAGGAGCCGGAGGGGGCGCCGGAGGTGGTGGCTCGGTAGGGGCCGATTCGAAGGATGACGGCGTCACGGTCTGTTACGCTGGCGATAGGCTCGGGCGAAAAATCCCATTCCTTCTTGGCCTCCTCGACTTCCGTCTGCCAGTCCTTCCCCTTGTGGAAAAGGCAAATAGCGGTATCCTTTCGGTGACGCTGCGCCCAATGGAGTAATTGTTTCATTGGTGCCAATGCACGCGCCGTTACGATATCCGCCGCGGCCGGCGGAGCCGCCTCTATACGGGAAATGGCGATTTTCGGTTGGTTTTCCAACCCCATACGCCTGCCAACTTCACCTAAAAACGCGGCTTTTCGTGCGTCCGACTCGATAAGGGTGACTCGCAGGTCCGGCCGCATGGCCGCAATGACAAGGCCCGGGAATCCACCTCCACTCCCCAGATCGGCCAGGGTTTCGGCCGTCGCCGGAATCAGGGGCACGACCTGGGCGGAATCCAGAATATGGCGCTTCCAGACGGCCTCCAGGGTGTTCCGGCTGACCAGATTGATGGCCTTTTGCCAGCGCTCCAGTGTTTCGACGAAAACTTCGAGGCGGTGGCGTGTTTCACGTGAAACATCCGCCAAGGGATCCTGTTTGGGCGCCATGGCCTAGGCGGCCCGGCGACGGACGTGCTTCAGGAGGGCAACGAGAGCCGCAGGCGTCACGCCGGAGATCCGGGCGGCCTGACCCAGGGTCGCCGGCTTTCCATCCTGGAGCTTCTGCCGAACTTCGTTGGATAGACTGCCGATGGCGCCATAGTCCAAATTCGGAGGCAGTTCCAACGCCTCGTCCCGACGGTAGGCAGCGATGTCCTGGCGCTGCCGGGCAAGGTAGCCCTCGTAGCGCGCGTCGATGGTGAGTTGTTCGGCGATCTCCGGCGCCACGCCCGCCAGCTCCGGCCACAGGCTTCCTAGCCGCGCCCAGTCGATGTCCGGATAGGCCAGCAGGTCCAACGCCGAGCGGGCCACGCCATCCTGATTGATGGCAACACCCTTCTTTGCCAGGACGGACGGGCTGAACCGCAGGCTCCCGGCCAAGGCGCGCGCCGCCTCCAGGTCCCGTTGTTTCACGTGAAACATCTCGGCTCGGCGGGAGCCGACGCATCCGATTTCCAGCCCCCGCGGCGTCAGGCGCTGGTCGGCATTGTCGGCCCGCAGCCAGAGCCGATATTCGGCGCGCGACGTGAACATCCGATACGGCTCGGTCACGCCCAGCGACACCAGGTCGTCGATCAGGACGCCGAGATAGCCATCGGCGCGGTCGACGGTGAACGGCTTGTCGAGGGCGGCGTTCAACCCGGCGATCAGCCCCTGGGCGGCGGCTTCCTCGTAGCCCGTGGTGCCGTTGATCTGCCCGGCCATGTAGAGGCCCGGAACCCGCCGCGTCTCCAGGGTCGGGTGAAGCTCCCTCGGGTCGATATGGTCGTACTCGATGGCATATCCCGGACGCAGCATCGTCGTGCGTTCCAACCCCGGAATGGTCTGCAGCATGGCGAGCTGCACCTCCGGGGGAAGCGACGTCGAAATGCCGTTGGGATAGACCGTGTCGTCGTCCAGCCCCTCGGGTTCGAGGAAGATCTGGTGGCGCTCGCGATGACCGAACCGCACGACCTTGTCCTCGATGGACGGACAGTAGCGCGGACCGACACTCTCGATCTGGCCCGAATACATCGGCGCACGATGCAGGTTGGCGCGGATGATCTCGTGCGTCGCCGGCGTGGTCGTCGTGATGTGGCACGCGATCTGCGGCGTGGTGATGCGATTGGTCAGATAGGAAAAGGGCTGCGGAGGGTCGTCGCCGTCCTGTCGGTCGAGCGACGCGTAGTCGATTGTCCGCCCATCCAGCCGCGCCGGCGTGCCGGTCTTCAGGCGCCCCAAGGCGAAGCCGAGACGATGCAATGTCTGCGCAAGCGCCGTCGATGGCTGCTCGATCACATCGTCCCGCCCATTGCCGCGCACGCGGCCGGCGGGAATCTTGGTCTCGCCCATATGGATCAGGCCGCGGAGGAACGTGCCCGTCGTCAGGATCACGCGCCCGGCACCGATCTCATCGCCGGATTCGGTGACGACGCCGGCACACGTACCAGTTGCATCCAGAACAATATCTGCAACGGCGTCGCCCCGGATGTCGAGGTTGGCTTGCTCGGCGAGCAGGTCCTGCACGGCTGCCCGATAGAGCTTGCGGTCGGCCTGGGCGCGGGGGCCGCGCACGGCCGGCCCCTTGGAAAGGTTCAGTGTGCGGAACTGGATGCCCGCCCGGTCGATGGCGCGGCCCATGATGCCGTCCAGGGCGTCGATCTCCCGGACCAGATGGCCCTTGCCCAGGCCGCCGATGGCCGGATTGCACGACATCTCGCCGATGGTCTCGACCCGATGGGTCAGGAGCAGGGTGCGGGCGCCCAGGCGCGCAGCAGCAGCCGCGGCTTCGCAGCCGGCATGGCCGCCACCCACGACGATCACGTCATATGAAGAAAAGGCCCGCATGGCGGTGCCTTTTACGCCCCCCGATCCCACGCGGTCCAGATGGCCTTCAAGATGGCCGATGCCGGCGACCGCGCGTCAGGACCGCGGCCTACATTACACCGACCTGTGTAACAAAGCCCGCCAAACCCGGACAGCCAGGGCGTGGCGACGATCTAGGCCGCGCGTTTGCGGGCGGCCGACTTGCGGCGGCTCTTGGCCTTTGGCTTTGCTTTCGTGCGACGGCCATGGGCTTCGAGGAAACGCTCGGTCTTCTCGCGCGAAGGACCGCCGCCGCCCTTCAGGCTCTTCCTCAACGCCTCCATGAGATCGACGACTTTCTCGTCCTCTTCCTCCGGCGCCGCCGTGGTCACCGTCTCGCCCTTCTTCTTGCGGGCGATCAGGTCGCGCAAGGCATCCTCATAACGATCCTTGAAGCGTCCCGGTCGAAACTCCGCTTCCTGCTGCTCGATGATCTTCTCGGCGATCTGCAGCATGCGCGGTTCGGGCTTGGGCAGGCTGCGATCGAAGACTTCGGAGGCGTCGCGAATCTCGTCATGCGTACGCAGCGTCGTGAGCAGAATGCCCTTGCCCCTTGGCTCCAGCGCGCAGATGCGCTCGCGTTGATGCATCACGACGCGACCCAGCGCGACCTTCTTCTGCCGCACCATCGCCGCCAGGATCACGGAGAAGGCCTCGATGCCGGTCTTGCCGGACGGTGCGAGGTAATAGGGCTGATCCCAATAGATACGATCGATGCCGGCGGCATCGACGAACTCTTCGATGTCGAGGATGCGCGTCGATTCCAGCCGCACGGCATCGAGTTCTTCCTTGTCGAGCAATACATACTTGTTCTTCGACACTTCGAAGCCGCGCACCAAATCGCTGCGTTCGACGGCCTTGCCGGTGCCGGCATCGACCGTCTGCATGCGGATGCGGTTATTGGTCTTGGGATTGATCAGGTTGAAATGAATGTCGGCGTTGCGCTCCGTCGCCGAGTAGAGAGCGACGGGGCAGGTGACGAGCGACAGACGCAGATGGCCTTCCCAGGTCGGCCTCAATCCTTTCTGTCTGGCCATGGCCCTTATCCCTTCATCTTCAGAAGACGTTCGATCGCCGCGCGCAGCGGCTTCGCGGACTTCGCGTAGGTGCGCCACGGCTTGCTGCGTTTCAGCAGCGCCGGCGCGGTGCGCACCGTGTACTTCGTGGGGTCGAGCCCTGCCTTCACCTGGCTCCAGTCGAGCGGCATGGAGACCGTGGCGCCCGGCCGCGCCCGCGACGATAGCGGCGCTACCGCGGTCGAGGTCCGGTCGTTGCGCAGATAGTCGAGGAAGATGCGCCCCTTGCGTTGCTTCTTCGCCATGTTGATCACGTAGCGTTCCGGCTCGTCTTGGGCGATGCGGCGGCAGATCTCCTTGGCGAAGGTCTTCGCCGTATCCCAGTCGGGGCTCCTGGAATCGGAGGTGAGCGGCACCACGACATGCAGCCCCTTGCCGCCGGTCGTCTTGCAGAAGGGCACCAGCCCGAGCGGCTCCAGCCGAGCCGCCACTTCCCGTGCGCCCGCGATCACCGCGGAGAATTCCACGTCGGGACCGGGATCGAGATCGAAGACCAACCGTCCCGGCAGCTCGGGATTGCCGGGCTGGCAGTTCCAAGGATGCAGCTCCGTGCCTCCCATCTGCGCCACCGCAATCAAACCCTCGACCCGGTCGATCTGCAGGTAAGGCTTCTTGTCGCCTTTGACCTTCACTTCCTCGAGCAGGTGCGAGGAACCAGCCATGGCGTGACGTTGAAAGAACGTCTGTCCGTCGATGCCATCCGGCGTCCGCACGATGGAGCAGGGGCGGCCTTGCAGATGATCGATCATCCAGTCGCCCACGGTCTCGTAATACCGGGCCAGTTCGAGCTTGGTCACGGGCGGCGTCTCGTCCGGCCACATCGGCTTGTCGGGATGGGAGATCGACACCCCCATCACGATGGCGCGTCCCGACGCGCCCGATGATTTCGCGGTCGTGCGCGACTTGCGTTTGGTCGACGTTGGCTTGGCCATTCGGGCCTTCCCCGGCTTGGCGGGCTTCTCCGCCTCGACCTCGTCGGCCGGTTTGTCGGCGCGCAGCCCCTTGAAGGCAGCCTGACGCACATTCCCTCCGCCGGTCCAGCCGGCGAACTCGATTTCGGCCACCAGCTCGGGCCGCGCCCAATGCATGTTGGCTTCCTTGGGTGGGCTTGCGCCTGCCGCGAAGGGGCTGGTGTCGCTTTCCAGGTCGCGCAGTTTGGGTAGCAGCGAGCGCATCACGGCCCCACCGAACCCCGTACCGACGCGCCCGACATAGACGAGCTTCTTTGCCCGATGCACACCTGCCAGTAGCGATCTCAGCCTCCTGCCTTCGCTCGTCCAGCCGCCAATCACCACCTCGTGGCCGGCACGACACTTGGCCTTGGTCCAGCTGCTGCCACGACCGGAGCGGTAGGGCGCCGACAGCTCCTTGGAAATGATCCCCTCGAAATGCATGCGGCAAGCCGACTGGAGAACCGCATCGCCACCGGTCTCGAAGTGATCGACATAGCGTAGCCCGGGATGCTTTACTTTTAACCTCGCCAACACATCCTGCAACCGGGCCTTGCGCTCCATCAGCGGCAGGCCTCGCAGATCTTCGCCTTCGACGAACAGCAGATCGAAGGCGTAGTAGATCAAGTTCTTGGAGTCGCCTTCGGAGAGAGCGGCCTGTAATGCAGCAAAGTCGGGCGCGCCATGTCGGTCGAGTGCGACGACCTCACCGTCCATGATGCAGTCCGGAAGCTTCTCGGCCTGCCGAGCGATGGCCACAAACTTCTCCGTCCAATCCAGTCCCTTGCGGGTGCGCAGCACAGCGTCGCCGCTCTCTACCCGGAGTTGCAGTCGGTAGCCGTCGAATTTCACCTCATGCGCCCAGCCGGCGCCCGACGGTGCACGCTCCACCAGCTTGGCGAGCTGGGGCTCGACGAAGCGCGGCATCGCAGCGGCTTTGCGGGTTTTCGCCGTCCGCTTCTTCGCTGCTTTCGCTTTCTTGCCCTTGGCCGTCATGAACGGTGTCGGAGCCTTGCCGGTGCCGAGCGCGATCTGCTTCAGGGTCCGGCCCGACGCAATCGAGGTTGGATCCTCCAGGATTGCGTCGTCATCGCCCTCGTGGGCCGCGGCGTCGCGGTGCTTGATCAGCAGCCAGTTGATCCGCTTGCGACTGCCCTTGCCGGCCTTGTGGTCCCAGCGCATGCGCACCAGCACCCAGCTTCCTTCGAGCCGGTTGCCCACCAGCGTGAACTTGAGGTCGCCGCGCCTCAGCCCCTCGTGGGGGTCGCCTTCGGGGATCCAGTAACCGCGATCCCAAAGCTGCACGGTCCCACCGCCATACTGCCCCTTGGGGATCGTCCCCTCGAAATCTCCATAATCTAGAGGATGGTCCTCGACCTCTACGGCGAGGCGTTTGACCGTGGGGTCGAGCGACGGCCCCTTGGTCACCGCCCACGACTTGAACGTGCCGTCGAGTTCCAGCCGGAAATCGTAATGCAGCCGCGTCGCATCGTGGCGCTGGACGACGAAGCGGAGCTGCTTCGCTGCGCCGACACTGCTCTTCCCGGACGGCTCGTCCGTCCGACTGAAGTCGCGCATCGCGCGATAGGAAGCGAGCCGGTCTTTGCGCATGGCCTTGAGAGGAACGAGCCTGCGCACGACTCGTTCCAGTTGCAAGCCGCCAGCCTGTTCACTTCCCGATGCAGAAGTCGCGGAAGATCACGTCCAGCAATTCGTCGATGCGCACCGTGCCGGTGATGCGGCCGATGGCGCGCACGGCAAGCCTCAAATCTTCGGCTGCGAGAGCCACTTCGGGCGCGAGCAGCGCGCGGCCCAGCGCGGCCCGACACTCGACCAGCGCTTCCCGATGGCGCGCGCGGGTAAGGGGCACGACGCCGGCACCCTCCTGCATCAACTCGCCGGCAGACCGTTCCAGGCGCGTCAGCAGCACCGGCAGGCCATTGCCGCTGTTGGCCGAAAGCGCCACCACATCGGCATCTTCCGCGGTTGCCAGATCGCTCTTGTTGGCGACCACGATGTCGAAAGCGGGGTTCCAGTTTTCCGTCGCCGCGATCAGCGTATCCCGCTCGGTGCGCCAGTCCCCGGAAGCATCGAGCACCAGCAGCCGCAGGTCGGCCGCCGCCGCCCGCGCCTTTGCCCGACGTACCCCTTCCTGTTCGATGGCATCCGGCGAGGCACGCAGGCCGGCGGTATCCGCCAGCACGACCGGCCAACCGCCGAGGTCGAGATGCACTTCGATCACGTCGCGCGTCGTGCCCGCCGTCTCGGACACGATCGCCGCATCGCGCCGCGCCAGCAGATTCAGAAGGGAAGACTTGCCGGCATTGGGCGGGCCGATGATGGCAATGGACAGGCCCTCGCGCAGTCGCTCGCCGCGCCTGTCTTCAAGATGCGCCGAGACATCCTTCTGCAGCGCCGCGATGGCAATCCGCACCTCGTCGGCAAGACCGCCCGGCAGATCCTCGTCGGGAAAGTCGATGGCCGCTTCGAGATGGGCCAGTGCCCGCAGGCCCGCACTGCGCCATGACTCGTAGAGCCGGTGAAGCGCGCCGTCCATCTGCTGCAGGGCCTGCCGCCGTTGTGCCGCCGTCTCGGCCGCGACCAGATCGGCAATGCCTTCGGCCTCAGTGAGATCGAGCTTGCCGTGCTCGAAGGCTCGCCGCGTGAATTCGCCAGGCTCGGCCAGACGGCAGAAACCCAGTCGGGCGATGGCGTCGAGCGCGGCGCCGACGACGGCGCGGCCGCCGTGCAGATGCAACTCCACCATCGGCTCGCCGGTCTCGCTGTTGGGCGCCTCGAAGCGGACGACCAGGCCGCGATCGATGGCCTCGCCGGTCGACGGATCGCGCAGGGTTCGCAGCACCATGCGGCGCGGCTCGGGCAAGGCGTCCTTGCCGGTAAGGGCAATCAGGGCGTCGGCCGCGCGCGGACCGCTCAGCCGGATGATCGAAATCGCGCCGGGATGCGCACGCGAGGGCGTCGGCGTGCCCAGCGCATAGATCGTGGCCTCGGTCACGAGCGTTTGGGCGGGGCGGGCTGTCCCGGCCGGGCGGGCGGCTGTGCCGGCTGGCCGGGGACGGGACGCGCCATCACCTTATCGGAGATCTTCTCGTAGAGGGATTCGGGGATCAGCCGGCGCTCGACCAGCTCGGTCTTGGCCTTGAACGGCCGCGCCCGGATGATGGCGTTAGCCCGCACCTCGCCGATCCCCTCCAGGCTCATGAGATCGTCGCGGCTGGCGCTGTTCAGGTCGATCAGGCTCGAGGCAGGCGCGGCCGGCGCCGGCCGACCGGCGCCCTGCGCAACCGCGCCACCAACTGCACCCACCGCGCCAAAAACCAGCGCTGCGGCGGCAAGGAAAGGCTTGAACCTCATGGCATGCCTTTATGACACGAAAACCGCCCGGGCTGGCAGGGGGCAGGGTCGGACCTGTAGTATCGGCCGCACATGGCCACACCCTACGACCAGATTCCCGATCGGCGTGCCATCATCCGCCGGCGCGCCTTGGAAGAGGCCCTTGCCGCGCTGGTCGAAGACATGCCGGCCGGCGGCGAGCCGCCACGTACGGCAATTCTCGCCCTGATGCGCGAGGCCCTGACCAAAGGCCGTGCGGAAATCCGCTGCCGGTTCGAGGAACCGGGCCCACTGCACAACGACGGTCCGGCGGTCCTCATCGCGACCTCCTATCTGATGGACCAGATCATCCGGGTCCTGTTCGACTTTGCCGATCAGCATGCCTACCCCGCGGCCAATCCGAGCACCGCCGAACGGCTGGGGGTGGTTGCCACGGGCGGTTACGGCCGCGGCGAGCTGGCGCCGCTGTCCGATATCGATCTCCTGTTCCTGCGTCCCTACAAGCAGACGCCGCGCGGCGAGCAGATCGTCGAGTTCATGCTCTACCTGCTGTGGGATCTCGGCCTGAAGGTCGGTCATGCCACCCGCACCGTGGACGAGAGCCTTCGCTATGCCGAACGGGACCAGACGATCCGCACGGCGCTGCTGGAAGCACGCTATCTCTGGGGCGACCGCGAGCTGTTCGACGAGTTGACCCGCGGCTTCGCGCAGAAGTTCTACGTCGGCGACGGCCGCGACTTCGTCGAGGCCAAGCTCGAAGAGCGCGACCAGCGGCATCATCGCATGGGCGACTCGCGCTACGTCGTCGAACCCAACGTCAAGGAAGGCAAGGGCGGGCTGCGCGACCTGCACCTGCTCTTCTGGATCGCCAAATATCTCTATCGCGTCAGCGAGCCCGGCGAACTGGTGGCCAAGGGTGTGCTGACGAGAGGCGAAGCGCGCCACTTCGAACGGGCCGAGCGCTTCCTGGCCACCGTGCGCTGTCACATTCATTACCTGACCGGGCGTGCCGACGATCGCCTGTCCTTCGACCTTCAGCGCGAGATCGCGGTGCGCCTCGGCTATCAGGATCGTCCAGGCAGCCGTGGCGTCGAGCGTTTCACCAAGCACTATTATCTTCACGCCAAGACGGTCGGCGATCTCACACGCATCTTCGTTGCTGCGCTGGAGGACAGCCACCGGCGCAAGCCCAAGCTCGCCGCACTTTGGCAGACGCTGCGGCCGCGCCAGCTCGAAGGCTTCCGGCTCGATGGCGAGCGGTTGGCGGTCGCAAGCTCCGATGCCTTCACCAAGGATCCGGTGGCGATCCTGCGGCTCTTCCATGTGGCGCAGGAGAACGGCCTCGACATTCATCCGGCAACGCTCAGGCTCATCACCCAGAACATCCGTCTGATCGATCGGCTCAGGAACGATCCCGAAGCCAATCGTCTCTTCATGGCGATGATGACGTCGCGACACGATCCGGAGACGACGCTGCGGCGTCTCAACGAAGCCGGCGTGTTCGGCCGCTTCATTCCCGATTTCGGCCGCGTCGTCGCGCAGACGCAGCACGACATGTACCACACCTATACGGTCGACGAGCATACGATCCGCGCCATCGGCATCCTCTCGCGCATCGAGTCAGGGGCGCTCAAAGAGGATCATCCGCTGTCGGCCGACATGGTGCACAAGATCCTGTCGCGGCCGGTGCTCTATCTCGCGGTGCTGCTGCACGACATCGCCAAGGGCCGCGGCGGCGATCACTCCGTTCTGGGCGCCGATGTGGCGATGCAGCTCGGGCCGCGCCTGGGCCTGAGCGCCGCCGAGACCGAAACCGTCGCGTGGCTGGTGCGCCATCACCTTGTCATGTCGGCGACGGCGTTTCAGCGCGACCTGATGGATCCCAAGACCATCGATACCTTCGCCGCGCTGGTGCAATCGCCGGAACGCCTGCGCCTGCTGCTGGTCCTGACGGTCTGCGACATCCGCGCCGTCGGGCCCAATGTCTGGAACAACTGGAAGGCGGCCCTGCTGCGCCAGCTCTACGGCGCCACGGAACAGGTCCTGTCCGGCGGCACGCTGGCCGGTGGCCGCGCCGAACGCATCAAGCACATCCAGGCCGACGTCGCGGGCCGTCTCGTCGGCTGGTCGGATGCCGACAAGGAGGCGCATTTCGCGCGCGGCTACTCGCCTTACTGGCTCTCGTTCCCGCCCGAGACCCTGGCGCGCCAGGCCGAGCTGGTGCGCAGCGCCGAACGCGAGAAGCAACCGCTCGCCTTCGAGCATCGTGTCGACATCGAACGGTCCGTCACCGAGATCACGATCTACACGCTCGACACGCACGGCCTGTTCGCGCGCCTTGCCGGCGCGATGGCGATCAGCGGCGCCAACATCGTCGATGCCAAGATCTTCACCCTCGCCAACGGCATGGCGCTCGATACATTCTGGATTCAGGATCTCGAAGGCAAACCATTCGAGGGCCCGCAGCGGCTGGCGCGACTGGCGGCCCGGGTCGAGCTGGCGCTGTCGAACCGCCTCGACATCCAGCGCGAACTCGACGGCCAGCGCGCATCCTGGCCCAAGCGCGATCGCGTCTTCACGGTCGAGCCGCGCGTGCTGATCGACAACACCGCCTCGGACACGTTCACGGTGATCGAAGTCAACGGTCGTGACCGTCCAGGCTTCCTGCACGTCGTGACGCGCGCCCTGACCCGCCTCAACCTGCAGATCGCCTCGGCACATGTCACGACGTACGGCGAACGCGCCGTCGACGTCTTCTACGTGAAGGACCTGTTCGGCCTGAAAGTCGTAAACCAGGAAAAGCTCAAGCAGATCGCGACCACCGTCGAAGCCTCCATCCAGGACTTCGACGCCCGCTTCGATCCCCTGCCGAAGGCGGCTGCGTAATCGGCTGGATCCCTTTCAGCGCTTTCGGACGAACTCGGCACGCAACACAAGGCCCTTGATGCCTTCGTAACGGCAATCGATTTCCTGAGGATCCCCGGTCAGACGGATCGATCGAATGGTCGTGCCGCGCCGCAGCGTCTGGTTTGCGCCTTTGACTTTCAGGTCCTTGATCAGAACGACGCTGTCGCCATCGGCGAGGACATTGCCGACGGCGTCGCGTACTTCGACAACATCCGCTGCCGGCTTCTTCGCGGCTTCGGCAGCGGGTATCCATTCGCCCGTGGCTTCGTCGTACACATACTCGTCGTCGGGATCGGCCATTCTCGTCTCGCTCCTTGCAACGGCTCCACTGGAGAGTCGCGAAAGCAGCGCTCTACGCGCCGGCGATCGTCGCCGCAAGGCGACGAAGTTGCCGTCCGGAAACAGGCCGCAAACTACTCCGGCTTGAACCCTGCGTTCTTCAGAAGCGCGGTGTTGGTTTCGACCTCCTGCTTGATGAAGGCCGCAAACTCCTTGGGACCGCGCGCCGTCGGCACGATGCCGAGCGACGTGGTCTTGTCGACGAAGCCTTTGTCCTTGGAGACTTCGGCCATCGCGCCCGCAAGCTTGTTCACGACGGCATCGGGCGTGTCCTTGGGCGCCCATATGCCGTACCAGGAACTCAGATGGAAGTCCTTCAGGCCGACCTCGTCGGTCGTCGGGATGTTGGGCGCCAGCGACGTACGCTGCTTGGAGGTGACGAACAGGCCCTTGGCGCGGCCCGAGGTGGCCAGCGGCAGCAGCGCTGTCCAGGGGTCCATGAAGAACTGCACCGCCCCCGACATCAGGTCGGTGTTCGCCGGTGCCGTGCCCTTGTACATGATCGTGTCGAGCGGCAGCCCGGTCTTCTTCAGGAAGGCCAAGGTCGCGATGTGGCCGGCCGAGCCACCGGAGGAAAGGGCGAAGAAATACTTCTTCGGCTCCTTCTTCACGGCGGCCATGACCGCGGCATAGTCGTTGCCCGGCACGTTGTTGTTGGCCAGCAGCACCAGCGGCGCCTCGCCCGCCTGGGCAATGGCGCGGAAGTCCGTCTGCGGATCGTAGGGGCAGGACGGCACGATGGTCTTGCCCAGAACGAAGAGGCTGGCGTTGAACAGCAAGGTGTAACCATCGGGTTCGGCACGCCGCACCGTATCGGACCCGATGGTGCCGGAAGCGCCGCCGATATTCTGGACGACGATCTGCTGGCCGAGCTTTTCGCCCAGGAATTGAGCCGTAATGCGCCCCAGCCCGTCCGTGCCGCCGCCGGGCGGGTAGGGGACGATCATCTTCAGCGCCTTGTTGGGAAAATCGCTTTGGGCTCGTGCCGGCCCGATCGCCGGAGCAGCCAGAAGGGAGGCGCTGGCGGCGCCGAATAAAGTCCTGCGACGGAGTTTCATGGATGGTGCCTCAGGGTTTCACGGAGACTGACGATGCACAGGCTGTGCCACGCGCTGTCTCGCAGATCGTCCGAGAGACCTTGCGTTCCTTGACCTCGCCGCAGGGCACGCCGAGCGCCCGCGACAGGTCGAGATGCTGCTTCAGGGTCGCCGTCGCCCCGGGGGCGATCGGAAATGGCGCACCGTCGCGATAGGCCGATGCCAGTTCGATCGTCCGCTCGCGCCCGTCATTGAGCGCCAGCACGACATCGACCTGGAGATAGCCAATCGTCTCACCCGATTTGTTTTCGACGACGAGGCTCGGCACGCAGTTGCCATAGACATTGGCATCGCCGCCGCGCTTGACGTCTATCCCATTGGCGGCAAATGCCGCTGCGCTCCCAAACACCAGACCCAACGCTACAAAGGCTGCCCTCATGGTCGCCTCCTGCTTCGTTATCCGGCCTGCAACCTCTGCTCGCGACGAGTCGCCAACATTTGCAGGATCGACGCGGCCGTCTCTTCGATGGAACGGCGCGTGACATCTATTGTCACCCACTTGCGGCGGGCATAGAGGCGGCGCGCTTCCTGGATTTCGCGCTGCACTCTTTCCATGTCGGTGTAGTCCGTCTCCGTCTCCTGCTGCATGAGACGAAGGCGGTTGACCCGGATCTGCACCAGCCGCTCCGGATCGGTGATCAGCCCCACGATCAATGGGCGCTTGGCCTCTTCGAGCTCGACCGGCGGCGACACGGCCGGCACCAGCGGCACGTTGGCCGCGCGCACGCCGCGGTTGGCCAGATAGACACAGGTCGGTGTCTTGGAGGTGCGCGACGGACCCACCAGGATCACATCGGCATCCTCGAGATCGTGCGTCGACTGGCCGTCGTCGTGCGCCAGGGTGTAGTGCATGGCGTCGATGCGGTCGAAATAGCCTTCGTCGAGCTGATGCTGGCGGCCCGGCCACTGCTCGCTCTTGGAGTGGAAGTGGACGGCCAGAACGCTCATCGCCTGATCGAGCACGCCGACGCAGGGCAATTGCAGGCGCCGGCAATGGTCGCGCACGACGTCGCGCAGTTCCGGATCGACCAGCGTATAGAGGACGGGGCCGCGGTCGCGCTCGACCGCCTGCATCACCTTCTCCATCTGGCCGGGCGTGCGCACCAGCGACCAGACATGCTCCTGCACGAAGATGCCCTCATATTGCACGAGGCAGGCACGCGCCACGCTCGACACGGTCTCGCCGGTCGAGTCGGAAACGAGGTGCACATGGAAATTTCGATTCGCCACGGCTCGTTTTACCCCACAGGGCCCTCGGGAGAAACGTGGGATTGGCCATTGGAACACGGGGACAGGTCGGCCCGTTGCCCACGAGTCCCGGATTCGAGACCCGACTCGCCCGGTCGATCCAAAGAATGGTCCCTTGCGGACAAGCCTGAAGGAATGTTCTGGGAATCGTGAATCAGGTAATCGGATCGCGTGGAATCGGCGTTTTCTGGTCCACAGGCGTCTGGGGAAGGCTGGCCAATAAGGCGCATCCCCACATGCCACAGGCCCTACTACTGCTACTACCTATTATGAATAGAGTAAGAGGGAAGGCATGAGGATGACGCGTGAACGGCAGTAAATTCCTGGAGACGTTGGCCGGGCGGCGCTTTGCGACGCCACCGATCTGGTTGATGCGGCAGGCCGGCCGGTACCTGCCGGAGTATCGTGCCGTGCGCGCGACGACCAAGTCGTTCCTCGAATTCTGCTACACGCCGGACAAGGCCGTCGAGGTCACCCTGCAGCCGATCCGGCGCTTCGGGTTCGACGCCGCCATCATCTTCTCCGACATCCTCGTGGTTCCCGATGCCCTCGGCCAGAAGGTCTGGTTCGAGGAGGGCGAGGGGCCGAAGCTGGAGGCCCTGACCGATCCGGCGCAGTTCGGGAAGCTCTCGCGGGCCCGGCTCGGCGATTTTCTGGCGCCGGTCTATGAGGCTATCAGGCAAACACGCGCAGCGCTGCCCAGGGAAACCGCCCTGCTGGGCTTCGCCGGCGCGCCCTTCACGCTCGCCTGCTACATGATCGAAGGAAGCGGCAGCAAGGATTTCGCCAAGGTCAAGAAGTGGGCCTATGCCCATCCCGAATCCTTCGGCCTGCTGATCGACCTGCTGGTCGATTCCGTGGTCGATCATCTTTCCAACCAGGTCGAGGCCGGCGCCGATGCCGTGCAGCTCTTCGATTCCTGGGCCGGCGTGCTGCCGGAGGAACAGCTCTTCCGCTGGTCGCTCGATCCATTGGTCCGTATTGCCAAGGGGCTGCGCGAGCGTCATCCCTCGATCCCGGTCATCGCCTTTCCGCGCGCGGTCGGTCCGGCGGCGCTGATGTACCGGCGCCCCGACAGTTTCACCGCGCTGTCGATCGATACCGGCATCGGCGCGCACTGGGCCGCCAAGGAACTGCAGCCGCATATCTGCGTGCAGGGCAATCTCGACCCCATCATGCTGGTGGCGGGCGGCGCGGCGCTGGAGCGGGAGGCCAAGCGTATCCTCGACAAGCTCGGCCATGGGTCCTTCGTGTTCAATCTCGGCCACGGCGTAGTGCCGCAGACGCCGCCCGAGCATGTCGCGCAACTGGTCGAGATCGTGCGCAACTGGAAGCCGGACGACTCATGAGGATCGACCGAGTGAAGTTCGCGACATGAAGATTGTTCCATGAAGATCGCCATCGTCCTGTTCAATCTCGGCGGCCCGGATTCACCCGAGGCCGTGCAGCCGTTCCTGCGCAACCTGTTCAGCGATCCCGCCATCCTGCGCCTGCCGTCGCTGCTGCGCGGTCCGCTGGCGAATTTCATCGCCAGTCGCCGTGCACCGAAAGCACGGGACATCTACGCCAAGATCGGCGGCAGCTCGCCCATCCTCGGCCAGACCGAGGCGCAGGCCCGTGCACTCGAAGAGGCGCTGGGCACGGAACATGAATGGCGCGGCTATGTCTGCATGCGTTACTGGCATCCGATGACGGAGGCCGTCGTGCGTTCGGTGAAGCGCTTCGCGCCGGACCGGATCGTGTTGCTGCCGCTCTATCCGCAGTTCTCGACCACGACGACGGACTCCTCCGTCAAGGCGTGGAAGGAAGCTGCTGCCAAAGCGAAGCTTTCGGTGCCGACGCAAACCGTCTGCTGCTATCCCGACGAGGAAGGATTCATTTCGGCGTCGGTCGAACTCTTGAAACAAGGACTGCACGAAGCCGGAAGCCAGCCGACCCGCGTGCTCTTTTCGGCGCATGGTCTGCCCGAGCGGGTGATCAAGGCCGGCGATCCCTATCAGGCGCAGGTCGAACGCACAGCACAGGCGATTGCCGACCGGATCGGTGGTCTCGACTGGTTCGTCTGCTACCAGAGCCGCGTCGGCCCGCTGAAATGGATCGGCCCGTCGACCGATGCCGAGATCGCGCGCGCCGGTGCGGACAGGAAGGCGGTCGTGCTCTACCCGCTGAGCTTCGTGTCGGAACATTCGGAAACGCTGGTCGAACTCGACATGGAATATCGTCATCTCGCCGAGAAGAATGGCGTACCGACTTACATCCGCGTGCCGACTGTCGGGACGCACCCCGCCTTCATCGCGGGCCTGGCGGGTCGCGTGCATGCGGTGCTCGCCGAGCCGCAGGTAGCCGTCTGCCACGGTGCGACGTCGATGCCCTGCCGCCATGTCCACACGGGTTGTCCTCTGATCGCTGGAAGCGTGTGATGCTCTACGAGGTTCTGAAGGCGCTGCACATCGTGGCCGTGATCGCCTGGATGGCCGGGCTGCTCTATCTGCCGCGCCTGTTCGTCTATCACGCCGATGCGCCGCCGGGTTCGCCGCAAAGCGAGACCTTCAAGGTGATGGAGCGCCGCCTGCTGCGCGCCATCATGAACCCGGCGATGATCCTCGTCTGGATCTTCGGGCTGCTGCTCGCGTGGCAGGGCGAGTGGTGGCATGCCGGCTGGTGGCACCTGAAGTTTGCCCTCGTCTGCGTACTCACCTACGTGCACCACCTTTACGGCCGCTGGCGCAAGGCGTTCGAAGCCGACCGCAACACGCGGCCCGCCACCTATTACCGCTGGTGGAACGAAGTGCCGACGTTGCTGATGATCGGGATCGTGTTCCTGGTGGTGCTGAAGCCGTTTTAGACGGATGACTTGTGGCCGAGCAGTTGGCCGGGCCAGATTCCTCTTTCGACATGATCGGTCACGATGTCGGCAATCGTATCGCCGGCGAATCGCGCGAGACGTAGGACGGGACGGTCTGCGGGGTAGGACAGGACCAGACGTCGGACCGGCACGGGACGGATCAACGGCGCGGCGGCCAGACGGTTGGCGGCGATATCGTCGTGGATGGGCGGTAGCGGCAGGATCGTCCAGCCATGGCCGTGGCGCACCAGGTCTTTCAAGGTCGCATAGGAATCGGCTTCGACCGCGACGTTGAGAGAAATGCCGGCTTCGGTGGCGCATTGTTCGACGATCGTCCGCAGGCCATGGCGCGTGCTGGGCAGCAGGATGCGCCGGCCGTCGAGGTCCTTGAATGGAACGGCGCGGGTGCCAGACAGGCCCGAGTTGGGTGGTCCGATCAGGAACAGGTTTTCGAGCAGCAGCGGTTGCGAGCGCAGCGACCGCGCCGAGTGCGGATCGTAGAGGACGGCGAGGTCGATCTCGCCGCGATGCAGCCAGTCGAGCAGGTAGCCGGTGTAGGCGCCGACCAAGCGCAACTCGACTTGCGGATGCGCCTTCCCGAACGCCGCGACCAGGGGAACCGAGACGATGTCGGCGACCGTCGGCGGAAAGCCGATGCCGATCCGGCCGCGCAAGGGCGTGTCGAGGTCGGCGGCGGCGGCGCGGATTTCTTCCAGCTCGACCATGACCCGCGTGGCGTGTTCGAGGATCTCGCGGCCCTTGTCCGTCAGGATCATGCCGCGGCCGTGGCGCGCGAACAGGCGCACAGCCAGCTCCTCCTCCAGCATCCGGATCTGGCGGCTGAGGGCCGGCTGGGCGATGCCCAGGCGCTCGGCCGCCTTGCTCAGGCTGCCGAGTTCGGCGACGTGGATCAGCGTGCGGAGTTGGGAAAGCTCCATGGAGCTATACAATATCGCTATAGCTGATCACAGAGAATGGTCTTCGATGGCGATCTTGGTGATAGCTAGTATCTGCCCTTCGTTATCGCCTTCCTTGAAGCAGCCCGAGACGGGAGAGACATGAACGCCAGCGCGACGCCTGATTGGCGCGACCAGATTTTCGAGGTCCTGCAGGATCACGACGTGAAGCAGGTCTATCACGTGCCCGACGCCGGGCATGGCAAGCTGATCGAGGCCTGCCAACGCTCCAACTCCATGCACACCCTGGCGCTCACGACCGAGGAGGAGGGCATTCCGCTCGCCGCCGGCGCGTGGCTGGGCGGCCAGCGCTCGGTGCTGCTGATGCAGAGTTCGGGCGTGGGCAACACCATCAACCTGATGGGCATGCCCAAGACCCTGCGCTTTCCGTTCCTGACCCTGATCACGATGCGCGGCGACTGGGGCGAGTTCAATTCCTGGCAGTACCCCATGGGCCAGGCGACGCCGAAGGTGCTCGAAGCGATGGGCGTGCTTCTCTACTCGGTCGAGACGGCGGCGGAGGTGAAGGCGACCGTCGATGCGGCTGCACGGTCCGCCTTCAACGGCGGCCAGTCCGTCGCGGTCCTGCTGCGCCAGAAGCTGATCGGCATCAAGAATTTCGGGAAGAAGTAGCATGAGCATGCAGAAGGCAACGCTCCAGCGCCGCCCGCTGGTGAAGAAGATCCTCGAAGGCGCCGACGACAATCTGCTGGTGATCGCGGGCCTCGGCTCGTCCAACTGGGACATCACCGAAGCCGGCGACCGTCCGCTCAACATGCCGCTCTGGGGCTCGATGGGCGCGCCGGTCGGCATGGGCCTTGGCCTTGCTCTGGCGCAGCCCAAGAAGCGCGTGCTGGTGATCACCGGCGACGGCGACATGCTGATGAGCCTGGGCTCGCTGGCGACCGTTGCTGCCCAGCAGCCGGACAATCTCGCCATCGTCGTGCTCGACAACGAAAAGTTCGGCGAGACCGGCAATCAGGCTACGCACACCAGCCCGCTCAACAATGGCCCGACCGATTCGGGCGCCGGCACCGATCTCGCGATGATCGCCAAGGGTTGCGGCATTGCCGATACCGGTACGGTCCGCGACGCTTCCGAAGTCGCGGCGCTGGTGAAGGACGTGCGCACCAAGAAGGGGCCGGTGTTTCGGCTCGTAAAGGTGATGGTCGAGAAGCTAGAGTTCGTGATGCCCCCGCAGGACGGCGCGCATCTCAAGGATCGCTTCCGCCAGGCCCTGCTCGGACATCCATAGGCGACAGCGCCCGGAGGCTTCATGACCGACTACGCTCCCTTCCCGCTGATCGACCTTTCGGGCAGCCCGCGGGAGCGGGGTCGGACACATGGCAAGGCCGCCGCCGACCGGCTGCGGCGCGGTGCCAAGATGTATGCCGAGTCGTTGCTGAAGAGCGGCGTCGACTGGAAAGAGCTGGAGCGGCGTGCCGAAGCGATGGTGCCGACGATCGAGAAGTTCGATCCGGCCTATGTCGAGGAAATGCGCGGCATCGCCGAGGGCGCCAACGAGCCCTTCGCGGCGGTCGTGCTGATGAACGCCCGCACCGAGATGGTGGTGGCGGCCCGCAAGCAGCAGGCGGCGCAGCAGACAGCGGGGCACTTTCCCGACGGTTGCACGGCAGCGCTGGCGCTGCCCGAGGCCAGCGCGGACGGCGTGCTGCTGCACGGCCAGAACTGGGACTGGCGGGCGGGGTGTGCCGAGACCGGCGTGGTGCTGCGCATCCGTCGTGATGATGGCCCGGACATCCTGACCTTCACCGAAGCGGGCGGCCTTGCCCGCTCGGGCCTGAACTCCGCCGGCATCGGGCTCACGGCCAATGCGCTGGAATGCGACCGCGACTATCAGCGCGGCCCCGGCGTGCCGCTGCCCTTCATCCGGCGCAAGGTGCTGGAGGCCACGCATCTGGCGCTTGCCGTCCACACGGTCGTCGCGACGCCCAAGCCCGGCTCCAATCACATGGCCATCAGCCATTGCGGCGGCGAGGCGTTCGGCTTCGAGTGCGCGCCCGACGATACGTTCTGGCTTGCGCCCGACCGCGGCCTCTATGTGCACGCCAATCACTGGATTGCCGAATCGGCGCGCGCCAAGGTGAAGGACACGGGCCTCGCCGAAACGCCGGACTCGATCTACCGCGACAAGCGCGTGCGCGACCGGCTTTCACCGAAGCGCGGCAAGCTCACGCTCGAAGACTTCCGCCAAGCCTTCTTCGACGACTGGGGCACGCCGCATTCGGTGTGCCGCCCGCCGCGACTCAGCAATCGCGGCGTCATGGTCGCCACGACGGCGATGATCCTGATGCGGCCGGCGGAAGGCCATCTCGAAGCCTGTCCGATGCCGGCGCTCAATCGTCAGTTCACGACCTATTCGCTGACGCCCGACCGCCTCGCCCAGAAGCAGGCGGCCGAGTAACGATCAGCCCGGATACCAGGACGGCTTGCGCTTCTCGCGGAAGCTCGCGAGGCCCTCGCGGGCTTCGTCCTGCTGGCGGGTGCGGGCATGTTCTTCGATCAGGTCGCGCAGCTGGCCATCGTCGACGAAGGCACGCGCCGACGCCAGGGAGCGCAACTTGGTCGCTGTCGTCGCGCGCGGCGCGTTCATCAACACGGCGTCGACGATCTTGTCGCCGGCCGCGTCGAGGCCGCCGGTCGGGCAGACTTCGTGCACCAGGCCGAGCCGGCAGGCTTCCGCGGCGCCGAAGCGTTCTCCGGTCAGCGCGTAGCGGCGGACCTGGCGGAAGCCCATCGACTGGCAGAGCTGCGGCAGGATGATGCCGGCCATCAGGCCCCAGCGCGTCTCGCTGATCGAGAAGATCGCATCCTCCGACGCGACGACGACATCGCAGGCCGCGGCAATGCCGGTGCCGCCGCCGAAGCAGCCGCCCTGGATCAGGGCGAGGGTCGGCACCGGACAGGTGTCGAGCCGCCGGATCGCTTCGGCGGTGAGGCGGCTCACCGTGTCGTTCTCGGCCGGCGACTGGCTGGCGACGCCGGTGATCCACGAGAGATCGGCGCCGGCCTGGAAGTGCTTGCCGTTGCCGCGCAGCACTACGATGCGCAGATGCGCCTCGCGGCCGAGCGCATCCATGGCGTCGTGCAGGCCCTGGATCAGATCGCCGTTGTAGGCGTTGTTCACCTTCGGCCGGTTGAGCGTGATGGTGGCCACGCCGCGCCGGTCGATTTCCCAAAGAACAGTGTCGTTTGCCATTTTCTCAGTCGACCTTCGCGTAGCTGTCCTTGAGGGAGATCTTGCCGTCTCTCACTTCGTAGAGGTCGATGCCGTAGCGATCGAACGGCTTGCCGGCATGGTCGATGCCGGTGACGCGGAACGTGCCGAACAGCTTGTCGCCGGCGCGATGGATGCGCGCTTCGGAGAAACGCGCCTCGCGCGGCGCCTTGCTCTTGTCGGCGAAGTAGGCGCGCAGATCGTCCTTGCCCTTGAGCACACGGCCGGACGGCGCACCGCCGGCGCTGAGGCGCCATTCGAAATCGTCGGTAACGCAGGCAGCAATCTCCTCGACGTCGGCCTTGTTGAAGGCTTTGCCGAAACGGCGGAACAGGTCGTCGATGGCGTCGGCCATGGTGTCCTCCTCGGGTTACTCTGGTGGAAGCAGTGTGGCGAAGGCTGCCGCCAGCTCGCGCTTTACGACAGCGAGGTCGATCTGGGCCAGATCGTATCGACGCGGCGTTTCGAGAGCCGATACGAAGAGGACATCCTTGGCGATGACATCGCCACGCACGAGCAGCGACGCCGTGTAGGATTCTTTGGGGTGAGCCGTCAGCACCATCGCGGGCGCTGCATCGGCGTTGCCGGCCTCGTCCGGCGAGAATTCGAGCGTCGCGACATTGGCCTCATGGCCGGCGCCGCGCAGCGCGTCGACGGCCTCGTCGAACTCCGGGCGGATGATGTCGCGGCATTTCACCCAGAAGGCCTGCACGAACAGATCGGTCTCGGTATCCATCTCCCCTCCTGCCGTTGGTTGTAGCCAACCCTAGCACCTAAACCTCCCAGGGCGGGGGCGAGAACTTTTCGAGGATGAAGTCGATGAAGGCCGTGACCTTGGGCGCGAGGTGGCGGCGATGCGGATAGACTGCATGGATCGGCACCGGCTGTTCGGCCCGGAACTCCTCGAGCAGGGAAACCAGTTCTCCGCTCTTGACCGCCGCGGCGACGGTGAGACGGGTCAGGCGGACGATCCCCAGTCCCTGCAGCGCCAGCCGCATCTGCGCCTCCCCTTCGGTGACGGCGAGGCGGCCGCCGACTTCGATCTCCCGCACCTCGCCGTCGATGCGGAAGGGCCAGCGATTGAGGTAACTGTGCTCGCGCGAGACGATGCAGGCGTGGCGCGTCAGATCCTCGGGCCGCAGCGGCACGCGGCGGCGTTCGAGATAGGCGGGCGAGGCGCAGACCAGGCGCACGTCCTCGCCGATCTTGCGCGCGATGAAGCTGGTATCGGCCAGCCGGCCGATACGGATCGCGACATCGACGCCCTCCTCGATCATGTCGACGACCCGGTCGGTTGGCATCAGTTCGAGCTGGAGCTGCGGATAACGTTGCAGGAACTCGCCGATGACCGGCGCGAGCTGGTGGGTCGAGAAGGCGAGCGAGGTCGTGACCTTGAGCAGCCCGTAGGGCGTGCTGCTATGCCGGCCGATCTGGTCCTCGAGCGCTTCGATTTCGCCCACGATGCGCCGCGCCGTCGCGTAGAAAGTCTCGCCCTCCTCGGTGAGGTGCAGGGCCCGGGTCGTACGCTGCAACAGCCGCACGCCCAGCCGTGTTTCCAGTCGCGTCACCAGCTTGCTGACGGCCGACGGGCTGAGGCCGAGCGCCGGCGCCGCGGCGGAAAAGCCCTTGGATTCCACGACCCGCACGAAGGCGGCCATCTCGCTGGCATGATCGATCATGTCGCGATTAATGAAAATCCTTCACAGGTAATAGTCAATCATACTCTATTAACCAACTCCTGGGATGGAATTAGGTTCGTTTCCATCCTTTGGAGGTTCTCATGTTCACGACTGCCTATCCCACCATTGCCGAACGTCAGGCCTATGAGGTCCGCGCGCTGCGGCTGCGTGGGGCGGTCGTGGCCAGCCTCGCCCGCGCCGTCGCCCGCTGGCTTTCCGCTGCCGCGCGCTGAGCGCCCGCTCACGCCGATCTGAGCTTTTTCGGTACTTTCACCCCGGCCGCCTGCAGCAGCACGGCGGCCGCCTGGCGTGCCGCCGTTGCGACCCTGGGGTCGCCGCGCACGATAGCCGCGGCAATGGCGCCATCGATCAGCAGCAGGAGCTGCATCGACAGCGTTTCCGGATCGGCGACGCCCAGCTGCACCAGCAGGGTCCGAAACCATTTGCGCCGCTGCTCCTTGAAGGCCAGCGCGATCTTGTTGGCGGCGTGCGTCGGTTCCTTGAGTTCGGCCACGGCATTGACGAAGGGGCAGCCGCGAAAGACGCCCGTGCCGCCCCCGGTTCCTCCCCCGGTTCCTATCGTGCGCTCCAGCCGTTCGAAACTGCCCAGGATCTGCTCGACCGGCGGCCGTTCCGACGGTGGTGCGGGTTTCAGGCGCCGCGACAGATAGGCGACGATCAGGTCGTCCTTCGACGCGAAGTGGTTATAGAGCGTGCGCTTGCTGATGCCGATCTCGGCGGCGATCGTGTCGACGCCGACGGCGCGGATACCCTGCCCATAGAACAGCCGGTCCGCCGTCTCGAGGATGCGCTCCTGCATGGCAGCCCTGTCTTCGGATCGCGTCATATTACACAGACCTGTTTACTTAAAACTTGACCAGCCCGACCTCGAAACTAAGGTGCACCGACCTGTGTAATCAAGGTGGAGCGTCGCCATGACCGTCCTCAAGGAACTGCGGCCGGTCATGCCGATCCTGATCGGCGCCTCGCTCATGTTGAGCCTCGGCATGGGCGTGCGCCAGAGCTTCGGCCTGGTCATGCCGTCGCTGACCCGCGACATCGCGCTCACCGTTTCCGACTTCGCGCTGGCCATGTCGGTCCAGAACCTCGCCTGGGGCTTCCTGCAGCCGGTGGCCGGCGCCGTGGCGGTCCGGATGGGCTTCCGGCCGGTGATGATGGCGGGCTCGGCGCTCTACATCGCCGGTCTCGCCTTGTTTGCGATGGCCGGTGGCATGATGGGCGTGATGCTGGGCGGCGGCATACTCGTCGGCATGGCGCTCGCCTGCACGGCCTCGGCCATTTCGCTTGCCGTCGGCTCGCGCGCCGTGTCCGGTCCGTTGCGCAGTTTCGTGCTGGGCGCCATTACCGCCACCGGCTCGCTGGGCGCCCTGCTCGCCGCGCCGCTCGGCCAGACCCTGACCGCCGATATCGGCTGGCGCGCCGGCATCGTGGGCTTCCTCGTGCTCGTAGTCGGCATGCTGCCCGCGGCATGGATCGCCGGCCGGGTGGACAGGCTCGCCTTGCCGGCGGCGACGGCCAACCAGATCGGCAACGTCTCGGCGCGAACGGCGCTTGCCGCCGCGTCGCGCAGCCTGCCGTTCCTGGTGATGACCACGGCCTACTTCGTCTGCGGCATGCAGCTTCTCTTCATCACCACCCACCTGCCGTCCTATCTTGCGATCTGCGGCATGGATCCAACGCTCGGCGCCGAAGCGCTGGGCGCGATTGCGCTGTTCAATGTGTTCGGCAGCCTGTTCTTCGGCTGGGCCGGTGGCCGCTGGTCCAAGCTCGCCCTGCTGGGCGGCATCTATATCGCCCGGTCCATTGTGCTGGCGGGCTACTTCTTCTTCCCGCCGACGCCGCTCTCCACCCTGTTCTTCGCCTCGATCATGGGCTTCCTGTGGCTGGGCGTCGGCCCGCTGGTCGCGGGCTCCGTCGCCGAGATGTTCGGCGTACGCTGGCAGGCAATGATCCAGGGCGTCGCCTTCATGAGCCATCAGGTCGGCAGCTTCCTCGGCGCCTTCGGCGGCGGACTGATCTTCGACGCGATGGGCTCCTACGACCTCGCCTGGCGCTTGGGCGTCGGCATGGGGCTGGTGGCGGGGCTCGTGCAGGTGAGCTTTGCGCTGCTCGGGCCGCCGCCGAAACCGGCGACGGCCTGAGAACCGACGGTCAAGGCCGGAAGGCTCAGCTCTCCGGCTTGAACTCGTGCTTGATCTCCTGCTTGCGCCACTTGAAGCGCAGCTCGGCCAACCCGACGCTCAGCACGTAGAAGACCGGCGTGAAGATCAGGCCGAAGATCGTGACGCCCAGCATGCCGGAGAACACGGCGGTGCCCAGCGACTGCCGCATCTCCGCACCGGCGCCGGTGCTGAACACCAGTGGCACGACACCCAGGATGAAGGCGAGCGAGGTCATCAGGATGGGCCGCAACCGCGTGCGCGCCGCGGTCACGGCGGCGTCGAAGCGGTTCATGCCCTGCTCGTGGGCCTGCTTGGCGAACTCCACGATCAGGATGGCGTTCTTGGCCGCGAGTCCCACCAGCACGATCAGGCCGACCTCGACCAGCACGTTACGGTCGAGGCCTCGAATGTTGACGCCGATCATGGCCGCGAGAATGCACATCGGCACGATCAGGATGACGGCGAGCGGCAGCAACCAGCTCTCGTAGAGCGCCGCCAGCAGCAGGAACACGAACAGCACGGCGAGGCCGAAAGCCAGGACCGCGGTGTTGCCCGCGAGCTTCTCCTGCAGCGCGATCTCGGTCCATTCGAGGTCGAAGCCCGAGGGCAGAACCTTCTGCGCCAGCCCTTCCATGGTGGCGATGCCCTGACCCGACGAATAGCCGCGCTGCAGCGCCACCTGCACTTCGGCCGCCGGATAGAGATTGTAGCGCGCCACGCGATAGGGGCCGGTAATATCGCGGAAGGTCGCGACGGCGCCGATCGGCACCATCTCGCCGCTGACGCTGCGGGTCTTGAGGTTCTCCACGTCGCGCAGCGTCAGGCGGTAGGGATTGTCGGCCTGCACGGTGACGCGATAGGTGCGGCCGAGGATGTTGAAGTCGTTGATGTAGGCCGAGCCCATATAGGCCGACAGCGTTTCGAACACGCGGGTAATCGGCACGCCGAGCTGCTCGGCCTTGGTGCGGTCGATGTCGGCGAAGATCTGCGGCGTGCGCGTATTGTAGAGCGTGAAGGCCTGGGTGAGGCCGGGCGCCTGCCCGGCGGCGCCGGCCAGAGCCCAGGTCGCGCCTTCGAGCGCCGTCAGGCCACGCGACGCGCGATCCTGCACATAGCCCTTGAGACCGCCGCCGGTGCCGATGCCGGGCACGGCCGGCGGTTCGAGCACGAACACGAACGCCTCGCGCAGGCCGAACATGCGGCCGCGCAGATCGGCCAGGATCGCGTCCTTGCTGATGTTCTGCCGGTCCTTGAACGGCTTCAGGGTGACGAAGATGACGCCTGTGTTGGGCGCGTTGGTGAAGGTGGCGCCGTCGAAGCCGACGAAGGCCACGGCATGCTCCACGCCCGGCCGCGACATGATGATCTCGCTCGCCTGCCGCACCAGCGCATCGGACCGTTCGAGGGTCGACCCGGCCGGCAGCTGCATCGCGGCGATCAGGTAGGAGCGGTCGAGCTGCGGCACCAGGCCGGTCGGCGTGACGGCCAGCCGGTTCCAGGTGAGCCCGACCAGGCCGGCATAGATCACCAGCATGATGAAGCCCATGCGGATCAGGCGCGCCGTCGTGCGGCCATAGGCGTTCGACAACCAGTCGAAGCCGCGGTTGAAGAGCCGGAAGAACCAACGCATCGGCCAGGCGAGGCGGTCCATCAGGCTGGGGTTCGACTTCTCGACATGCGACAGCGCATGGGTCTTGAGCAGCATCGCCGCCATGGCGGGCGACAGCGTCAGCGACACGAAGGCAGAGATCGCGGTCGAAGCGGCGATGGTGATGGCGAACTGCTTGTAGAAGGTGCCCTGCAGGCCGGTGATGAAGGCCGTCGGCAGGAACACCGCGATCAGCACCAGCGAGATCGCGATCAGCGCGCTGCCGACCTCGTCCATGGTCCTGTGCGCGGCCTCCTTGGGCGACATGCCCTGGGTGAGGTAGCGCTCGACGTTCTCGACCACGACGATGGCGTCGTCGACCACGATGCCGATGGCCAGCACCAGGCCGAACAGCGACAGCGTGTTGAACGAGACGCCGACGGCAGCCATCACCGCAAAGGCGCCGATCAGCGACACCGGAATGGCGAGGATGGGGATGATCGCCGCCCGCCATGTCTGCAGGAACAGGATCACGACAATGACGACCAGGATCACCGCTTCGAACAGCGTCGTGATAACGGCGTCGATCGAGGCCTGGATGAAGGTGGTCGGATTATAGACGATCGAATAGTCGATGCCGGCCGGGAAGCTCTTCTTGAGCCGGTCCATCTCGGCGATGATCGCATCCGAGGTCTTGAGCGCATTGGAGCCGGGACGCTGGAAGATGCCGAGCGCCACGGCCGGCTTGTTGTCGAGATAGGAATTCTGCGTGTAGTCCTGCGCGCCCAGCTCGACGCGGGCGATGTCGCGCAGGCGGGTCACCGAGCCGTCGGGCTCGGCGCGGATGACGATGTTCTCGAACTGGTCCGGCGAACTCAGGCGGCCCAAGGTGCGGACCGAGAGGGTGAAGGCGCCCGGCGATACGGCCGGCGCCTGGTTTACCGCGCCGGCGGCGACCTGAAGGTTGGCCGCCCGCAGCGCCAGGATCACTTCGCCCGCCGTCAGGTTGCGTGCGGCGACGCGGGCCGGATCCAGCCACACGCGCATCGAGTAGTCGCGGCCGCCGAACACCAGCACGTTGCCCACGCCGTCGACGCGGGTCAGCACGTCCTTCACATAGAGCGTGGCGTAGTTGGAGATGTATTGCTGGTCGCGGCTGCCGTCGGGCGACGACATATGGACGACCATCATCAGGTCGGGCGAAGCCTTGCGCACGACGATGCCGAGCCGCTGCACGTCCTCGGGCAGGCGCGGCTGGGCGACGGCGACGCGGTTCTGCACCAGCACCTGGGCCTGGTCGATGTCGACGCCCGGCTTGAACACGACGTTGATCGACAGACGGCCGTCACCGGTCGACTGCGACTGGATGTAGAGCATGTCGTCGACGCCGTTGACTTCGAGCTCGATCGGCGTGGCGACGGTTTCCGCGATGACCTCGGCCGAAGCGCCGGGATAGGTCGCGGTGATGTTCACCGTGGGGGGCGCGATGTCGGGGTATTCTGCCACCGGCAGGCCGCGCTGGGCGATGAAGCCCACGATTACGATGATGACCGACAGCACCGAGGCAAAGATCGGCCGGTCGATGAAGAAGTGCGAAAAACGCATGGGCTGACCCTGAGGGAGGAGGCCTTAACCGGCTTTGGCGACGATCTCTGACTTCTGCGGGACGACCTTGGCGCCGGGCCGCACCATCGGGTTGGCGAGGCCGTCGAGCACCACCCTGTCGGTCGGTTCCAACCCGCTGCGGATCACGCGCAGTCCTTCGACGATCGGTCCCAGGATCACAGGCTTCGCCTGGACGATGTCGTCCTTGCCGACGGTGAACACGATCTTGCGCGACTGATCGGAGACGATTGCAGAATCGGGGATCAGGAAGGCGTCGTACTCGCCGCCGAAGAGTTGCAGGCGGCCGAAGATGCCGGGCGTGAGGAGCTGGTCTTTGTTGTCGACCAGGGCGCGGCCGCGGATCGTGCCCGACCGCGCGGTCATCGTATTGTCGACGAAGTCCATCTTGCCCCGGCGCGTCCACTCGGTCTCGTCGGCCAGGCGAATGCGCACCGGGTTGTCGCCGTCGCGCGAGGAGGCGAGCGCTCCCGACAGGACGAGGCGCGAGTAGCGCAGGTGATCGGCTTCGGAGATATCGAACACGAAGCGGATCGGATCGAGGGTCACGATGGTGGCGAGCAGGGTGGCGCCGCTCTGGCCGCCGGCGATCAGGTTACCGGCATCGACCTTGCGGTCCGAGATGCGACCGCTGATCGGCGCCCGCACCTCGGTCCATTCGAGGTTGAGTTCCGCGGTCTTGAGCCCCGCTTCCGCGGACTTCAGCTGGGCGTTCGCGACGCTGAGATTGGCCTTGCGGGTGTCGAACTCCTGGTCGGTGATGGTCCTGGACTTGATCAGGGATGCACCGCGATCGACCTGCAGGTCGGCCAGATCGACCTGCGCCTTGGTGCGAGCGACCTCGGCCTGCGCACTTTCGACGGCGATCCGGAAGGGGCGCTGGTCGATGGTGAACAGCAGGTCGCCGGCTTTCACCAGCTGACCGTCGCGGAAGTGCAGCTTGTCGATGAAGCCCGAGACACGGGCCCGCACCTCGACCGAGGCCAATGCCTCGAAGCGGCCGGAGAATTCGTCCCACTGGGTGACACGCTTCGCCACGGGCTCGGCGACGCCCACCGGCATGGCCGGCGGTCCGCCCTGCGCGAAGGCTATCGACGAAGCAACGAAGAGTAGGCCGGCGGCAGCCAGCAAACGGCGATGAAGTGACAAGCTGGACTCCCCGCGAAAAATTCAGCGGCGCGAGGGCGAGATGTGGTTGCCCATCGGCCCTCTGTCAATTGCGGCGCAGGTTTGATGGCGCGCTATGTCGTGCTGGTCACACTCGCAAAAGATGTGCCGTCAATGCAGGCATTTTCACCTTAGTTTTCCTAAGGGAAAATGATCCAAATGGATTATCAAGATCATAAAAGATTCAACTGTTGCGAATGGCCGTGGCAAGCGGTACCCGTGGTGATCGTTACTTTCCGTGGGGGAATTGATGCTCGACCTCAAACGACTCCTTGTGGCCGGTGTCGCAGCCGGCGTCTCGCTCGTCGTCGCGTCGACGGCCTTTGCTCAGTCGACTCTGGAGACGGTGAAGAAGCGCGGCCACATCATTTGTGGCGTCAATGTCGGCCTTGGCGGTTTCTCTTTGCCGGACAGCCAGGGCAAGTGGGCCGGTCTCGATGTCGACATGTGCAATGCCGTGGCCGCCGCTGTGCTGGGCGACGCCACCAAGGCCAAGTATGTGCCGCTCTCGGCGCAGCAGCGCTTCCTTGCCCTGCAGTCTGGCGAGATCGACGTCCTGTTGCGCAACTCGACGATCACGCTCCAGCGCGATGCCGGACTCGGTATTCAGTATTCGGGAGTCAATTTCTACGATGGCCAGGCGTTCATGGTGCCGAAGAAGCTGGGCGTGAAGGGCCTCGCGGAATTGGCCGGCGCCACGATCTGCGTGGCCCAGGGCACGACGCACGAGTTCAACATGGCGAGCTGGTTCCGGGCCCGTAACCTCCAGATCAAGACGGTCGTCTTCGAAAGCCAGGACGTCATGTACGAGGCGTTCTTCAGCGGCCGTTGCGATGCCATGACTCAGGATTCGTCCGCGCTCGCCTCGGCGCTGGCCACCCGCGGCAAGCAGGCCGATTACATGACCCTGCCGGAACTCATCTCGAAAGAGCCGTTGGGGCCGTTCGTGCGTCGCGGCGACGATGTCTGGAACGCGGTCGTGCGCTGGTCGCTGTTCGCCATGCTCGAAGCCGAGGAGCGCGGCATCACCAAGGCCAATGTCGACGAGCAGCTCAAGTCGACCGATGCCACGGTGCAGCGCCTGCTGGGCGTCACGCCGGGCAATGGCAAGGCCCTGCAGCTCGAAGAGAACTGGGCCTACAACATCATCAAGCAGATCGGGAACTACGGCGAAAGCTTCGAGCGCAATGTCGGCCAGGGCAGCCCGCTCAAGCTCGACCGCGGCGCCAATGCGCTGTGGACCAAGGGCGGGTTGATGTACCCGCTGCCGCTGCGTTGATCTGACAGGCCGGCAATGACTGCGGGGCCGCTCAACGCGACCATCGTGGAGGCCTTCGAGACCATGCCGCCGCAGCTCCAGGCTGCGGCGCGCTACGTCCTCGACAAGCCCGACGACGTGGCCCTGCTGTCGATGCGTGAACAGGCCCGCCGGGCGGGCGTGCCGGCCGCGACCATGACGCGGCTGGCCAAGCGTCTTGGCCTCGAAGGCTACGACGAGGTGCGGGCGCTCTATGCCGGCGCCGTCCGCGCCGGGACGCTGGGCTTCGCCGGCAAGGCCGGCGTCCAGGTCCAACAGCAGAATCTGCGCGGCGAGCGGGCGCTGGCGGCCGACATGGCACTCTCGCTGTCGCGCCAGATCGCGCGGCTGGCCGAGCCCGAAGCTCTGGAGCGTCTGGCCGACGCCGCGGGCCGACTCCATCGCGCACGTCGCGTCTATTGCCTCGGCCTGCGCGCCTGTCACGCGGCGGCCTGGCACTTCCACTACATGCTGTCGCTGCTGGGCGACAAGACAGTGATGCTGGACGATGCCGGCGGCACCGGCCTCGACGCCATCCGCGACGCCGGCCGCGACGACGTCGTGCTGGCCGCCAGCGTCGAACCCTACGCGCGCGCCACCGTCGAGGCGGCGCGCTACGCGGCGACAGAAGGCGTGCCGCTGGTCGCGGTGACCGACAGCGAGGTCTCGCCGCTCGCCCGGCTCGCCAGCACGGTCATCCTGGTGCCGACCGAAAGCCCGTCCTTCTTTCATACGGTGACGCCGCTGCTCGCGGTCGCGGAGATCCTCGCGGCGCTGGTGGCGGGTCGCAGCGGCCACAAGGCGCTGGAGGCACTGCAGCGAACCGAGACACAGCTCGCCGCGTTCGGGGTCCACCTGCCGCGCAGGGGCGCCAAAGGAGCCTAGACCATGACGCATATTCTCCATCGCCAGATCGGCGGCACTTTGCCCGTCGCCGCGGGTGGATCGGGCATCGAGATCGTCGACAGCACGGGCAAGCGCTATCTCGATGCCTCGGGCGGCGCGGCCGTCTCCTGTCTCGGCCATGGCCATCCTGCCGTCACGGCGGCGCTGCACGAGCAGCTCGACAGGCTGGCCTATGCCCATACCGGCTTCTTCACCACCGAGGTGGCCGAGAAGCTCGGCGACCGGCTGATCGCGGACGCCCCCAAGGGCATGAGCCACGTCTATCTGGTGAGCGGCGGCTCCGAAGCGGTCGAGGCGGCGCTCAAGATGGCGCGGCAGTACTTCACCGAGCGGGGCGAGAAGCAGCGCCGCCACGTCATCGCGCGGCGACAGAGCTATCACGGCAACACGCTGGGCGCGCTGGCGGCGGGCGGCAACGAATGGCGCCGCGCGCCTTTCTCGCCGCTGTTGATCGAGACGCACCACATCGATCCCTGCTTCGCCTATCGCTTCCAGCGGCCTGGCGAGTCGGAGGAGGAGTATGGCCGGCGCGCCGCCGATGCGCTGGAGGCCAGGATCCTCGAACTGGGCGCCGGGACGGTGATGGCCTTCGTTGCCGAGACCGTGGTCGGCGCCACGGCCGGCGCGGTGCCGCCGGTGGCCGGCTACTTCAAGCGCATTCGCGAGATCTGCGACCGCCATGGCGTGCTGCTGATCCTCGACGAAGTGATGTGCGGCATGGGCCGCACCGGCACCCTGCATGCCTGCGAACAGGAGGGTATCTCGCCCGACCTGATGACGATCGCCAAGGGGCTGGGCGGCGGCTACGAGCCGATCGGCGCCGTGCTGCTCGGCCGGCACATCTACGACGCCTTCGCCGGCGGCAGCGGCTTCTTCCAGCACGGCCACACCTACATGGCCCATCCGCTGGCCTGCGCCGCAGGCCTTGCCGTGCAGGAGACGATCCGGCGCGACAATCTCCTGGCCAATGTGCGCACCATGGGCGCGCTGCTGCAGCGCCGGCTCGGCGAGCGCTTCGGCAACCATCCGCATGTCGGCGACATTCGCGGCCGCGGCCTGTTCCAGGCCGTCGAGCTGGTCGAGGACCGCTCGACCAAGCAGCCGTTCGATCCGGCGCGCAAGCTCCATGCGAAGGTCAAGAAGGCGGCGATGGCGCGGGGGCTCATGGTCTATCCCATGGGCGGCACGATCGACGGCCAGCGCGGCGATCATGTGCTGCTGGCGCCACCGTTCATCGTCACTGCGGATCAGATCAGTGAGATCGTGGACCGTCTGGGGAGTGCGATAGACGACGCGTTGGCCTAGTCTTCCGGAATGAAGACAGCGGTTATCGTCAACCGCATGGCCAACAAGGGCAGCGCCGGCAAGCGCTGGCCCGCGATCAAGGTCGAGCTCGAGAAGCGTCTGGGTCCGCTTGAGCCGTCCTTCACCGAAGCCCCAGGCCACGCGACATCGCTTGCCCGCGCCGCGCTGGCCGGGGGCGCGCGCCGCTTTGTGGCCGTCGGCGGCGACGGCACCGTGAACGAAACCCTAAACGGCCTGCTCGATTCCTCGGGCAAGCTCGGCGTCCCCGATACGGTGCTGTGTCCGGTGCCGGCGGGTACGGCCAACGAGCTTTGCCGGGCGCTCGGCCACCTTGCCCGACCCGAGCTTGCCTATGACTCCGCCGTCGCCAACGGCCGCCGGACGATCGATCTGCTGCGCGTCCGTTGCACGGGCCTCGATGGCCGGCCGATGGAGCGCTTTGGCTATCTGATCGTCTCGCTGGGGGCCGCCGCGTCGATCAGCCATCGTACGTCGCAGTCGCGCTGGGTGAAGAAGCTCGGCGAGATTGCCTACCTGCTGATGACGCCCGTGGTCACTCTGGGTTATCGCAACAGGGAGGTCGCAGTTGCCGTGGATGGTGTCGCTATGGGCAAAAGGCGTCTGTTCACGGCGATGGTGGCCAACACCGAGAATGGCGGTGGCGGCATGAAGCTGGCGCCGGGCGCGGCGTTCGACGATGGTGTGCTGGATCTCGTGGAACTGGGTGACGTGTCGAAATCTGCCGTCCTCTTCAGCATCCTGCCCAAGACCTATAGCGGCGGCCACATTCACCATCCCCTGGTGAGGATGAGCCGCGGCCGGTCCTTTCGCTTCGAGGCCGACGGCGACACCCTGGTCGATCTCGACGGCGAGACCATCGGGCGCCTGCCGCTCGACGCGAGCGTCCTGCCGCAGGCCTTTTCTGTCGGATCGGTGCAATGAAGTTCGGCTCTCTCGCCCGCCGCGTCGTGACGGCCGTTCTGGTGTTCGCGATCATGGCCGCCGCGGTCTACTGGTTCGCTTTCCGCGAGACCAAGGCGCCGCCGGTTGCCGCCGCGCCGCCCCCACCCGAAGTCGGCGTCGTGCAGGTCAAGACGGCCGAGATACCGTTGCCGCTGCACTATGCCGGCCGGGTGGCAGGCTTCCGCGTCGTCGAAATCCGCTCCCAGGTCGGCGGCTTCCTGCAGAAACGCGAGTTCGTCGACGGCGAGCCGGTGAAGGCGGGGGACGTCTTGTTCCGCATCGATCCGCGCAGCTTCGAGGCAGCCCTGGCGCGCGCCAAGGCGCAGGTCGCACAGGCGCAGGCCACGCTCACCCAGGCGACGGAGAACTATCAGCGCATCCAGGGCCTGGCGGCGCAGAAAGTCTCGACGCAAAAGGCCCTGGAGGATGCGACGGCGGCCCGTGAGCAGGCGACGGCGGCGCTGGCGTCAGCCAAGGCCGACGTGCAGACCGCCGAACTCAACCTCGAATACACGGTGATCCGCGCGCCGATCTCGGGCCTCACCAGCATCGAAGCCTCGCCGCCGGAAGGCACGCTGATCCAGCCGCAGCAGACACTGCTGACCCGGATCACGCAGCTCGATCCGGCCTACGTCTATTTCACCACCACCGACAGCGAGCAGCGCGAGCTGCGCGAGGTGAACGAGAAGCGCGCCCAGCCGCTGAAGCCCGAAGACGTCACGGTGCAGCTCCAGTTCGGCAACGGCGACCGCCACCCGATCGACGGCAAGATCGACAGCAGCTCGGGCATCGTCGATCCGCGCACCGGCACGGTTCAGGTCCGCGCCGTGTTCCCCAACGAGAAGAGCGACCTGCTGCCGGGCCAGTTCGTCCGGGTCAACCTCGTCGGCGTCACGATGCCCAACGCCATCGTGGTGCCGCAGACGGCCATCGTGCAGGGCCCGCAGGGCGCCATTGTCTACGTCGTCGGCGCCGACGACGTGGCGACGGCCCGTCCGGTCACGCTCGACCGTGAGGTCGGCCGTGGCTGGATCGTGAAGAGTGGCCTCCAGCCCGGCGAACGAGTGGTCGCCGATGGCGTGATCCGCGTCCGCACGGGGATCAAGGTTCGGCCGGTTCCTATGGCTGCGCTGCCGGCGGGTGGAGCGTCAAGCGGGACGAAGAAGTGATCTCCAAGTTCTTCATCGACCGGCCGGTTTTCGCCAGCGTCCTGTCGATCGTCATCGTGCTGGCGGGGCTGGTGGCCATGCGGGCGCTGCCGATCTCGCAGTACCCGCAGATCGTGCCGCCGGATGTCGTGGTCACGGCCAACTATCCCGGCGCCACCGCCGAAACCATTGCCTCGACCGTGGCGGCGCCGCTCGAACAGCAGATCAACGGCGTCGAGCGCATGATCTACATGCGCTCGACCTCGACCGGCTCGGGCACGATGAGCCTGACCGTCAGCTTCGAGATCGGCACCAATCCCGACCAGAACGCCATCAACGTCAACAATCGCGTGCAGCGTGCGTTGCCGCTGCTGCCGGCCGAGGTGACGCGCCAGGGCGTCGTGGTGCAGAAGCGTTCGACCTCGATCCTGATGGTGATGACCATGTCGTCGCCCGAGCGACGCTACGACACGGTGTTCATCAGCAACTACGCGCTGGTCAACGTGATCGACGAGCTGCGCCGCCTGCCGGGCGTCGGCGACGCGGCGCTGTTCGGCGCCTCGGACTATTCCATGCGCATCTGGCTCAGGCCCGACAAGCTGGCGCAGTTCAATCTCACGCCCGGCGACGTCGCGGCGACGATCCGCGAGCAGAATTCCCAGTTCGCGGCCGGCCGCTTCGGCGACGAGCCGATGAAGAACCCGCAGACCTTCACCTACTCGGCGACGACGCCCGCCCGGCTGGTCGACCCCTCGCAGTTCGAGGACATCATCATCCGGTCCGACGAAATCGGCGGCGCGCTCCGGCTGAAGGACGTGGCGCGGGTCGAGCTGGGGGCGCTCACCTACGGCTTCTCGGCGATCTTCAATGGCGCACCGGCCGTACCGATCGGCGTCTACCTGCAGCCCGGCGCCAACGCGCTGGAAGTGGCGCAGTCGGTCAAGGATGCCATGCAGCGCATCTCCAAGCGGTTTCCCGAGGGGCTGCGCTACGACATCCCTTTCAACACCACGCGCTTCGTCGAGGTGTCGATCGAGGAGGTGGTGATCACCTTCATCGAGGCGATCGCGCTCGTGGTCCTGGTGGTGTTTCTCTTCCTGCAAAGCGTGCGGGCGATGATCATTCCGGTCATCGCCATTCCGGTGTCGATCATCGGGACCTTCGCCGGCATGTATATGCTGGGCTTCTCGATCAACATGCTCACCTTGTTCGGCCTCGTGCTGGCCATCGGCATCGTGGTCGACGACGCGATCGTCGTGCTGGAGAACGTCGAACGCATCATGGCGACCGAGGGATTGTCGCCACGCGCTGCCGCCATCAAGGCCATGCAGCAGGTGACGGGCCCGGTCATCGCCATCGTGCTGGTGCTCTGCGCGGTGTTCGTGCCGGTCTCCTTCCTGGGCGGCCTGGCGGGCGAACTCTATCGCCAGTTCGCCGTCACCATTGCGGTTTCGGTGGTCATTTCGGGCATCGTCGCCCTGACTCTTACGCCCGCACTCGCGGCGCTGATCCTGAAGCCGGGACATAGCAAGCCCTGGTGGCCCTTCGCCAAGTTCAACGCGGGCTTCGAGTGGCTGAGCGACCGCTATGCTGGCGGCGTCTCTTTCCTGCTGAAACGCGCGGTGGTCGGCATCGCCGGATCGTTGATCATCGTCGGGCTGGCAGTCGCGCTCTACCAGCGCGTGCCGGGCGGGCTCGTGCCCAACGAGGATCAGGGCTACGTCTTTCTGGTGACGGCCTTGCCGCCCGCAGCCTCGCTGGCACGCACGCGCGAGGTGACCGCGAAGGCGAGCGAGGCGCTCATTCAGAATCCGGCTGTCGCCAATGTCGTCACCTTCTCGGGTTTCGACCTCTTGTCGCTGGCGCAGAAGACCAACTCGGGCATCTCCTTCGTCACCCTGAAGGACTGGTCGGAACGCAAGGACCCGAAGCAGGATGCACGCAACCTGGCGCCGTCGCTGTCGGCGCTGAATGCCAATTTCAAGGATGGCGTGGTGATCGGCTTCAATCCGCCGCCGATCCTGGGCATGAGCACGACCGGCGGCTTCGAGTTCTATCTGCAGGACAGGTCCGGTGGTACGCTCGCAAGCCTGTCGGATGCGGCCAACAAGGTCGTGCAGGCCGCGGCGCAGCGGCCGGAGCTGCGGGGCGTTTCGACCACTTTCACGACAGCGGTGCCGCAATACCGGATCGACGTCGATCGCGAGAAGGCCAAGGCGCTCGGCATCCCGATCAATACGATCTTCGACACGATGCAGGCCTCGTTCGGCAGCTTCTACGTCAACGACTTCACCCTGTTTGGCCGCACCTATCGCGTCAGCCTGTCGTCGGAGCCCGACTTCCGCGAAAAGCCGGACGACCTGCGGCAGGTCTTCGTGCGCTCCGACCGCAATCTCATGGTGCCGTTGAACGAGCTGGTCTCTGTGACGCGTGTCGTCGGCCCCGACACGGTCGACCGCTTCAATATCTTTCCTTCGGCCAAGATCTTGGGCGGGCCGGCGCCGGGCTATTCTTCGGGTCAGGCAATTGCCGCCATGCAGCAGGTCGTGGCCGCGACGCTGCCCAACGATTACACGATCGGCTGGACCGGCTCGGCCTATCAGGAGCTGGCGACCCAGGGCTCGGGTCGGCTGGGCTTCGTGTTCGGCCTTGTCATGGTGTTCCTGATCCTGGCGGCCCAGTACGAGCGCTGGTCGCTGCCGCTCGCGGTCATCACGGCGGTGCCCTTTGCGGTGTTCGGCGCGCTGCTCGCCGTCTGGCTGCGCGGCCTGGAGAACGACGTCTATTTCCAGATCGGGCTGGTGACCCTGATCGGTCTTGCGGCCAAGAACGCCATCCTGATCGTCGAATTCGCCTCGCAGCGCTACCAGGACGGGCTCTCGGCCTACGATGCCGCGATGGAAGCGGCGCGGCTGCGCTTCCGGCCGATTGTCATGACCTCGCTCGCCTTCATCCTCGGTGTGCTGCCGCTGGCCACCAGCACCGGCGCGGGATCGGCCAGCCGGCACTCCATCGGGACGGGCGTGATCGGCGGCATGCTGGCTGCGACTTTCATCGCCATCCTGTTCGTGCCGCTGTTCTTCCGGCTGCTGACCCGTCGCCGCAAGGCGGAGCCGCCTGCTAATATGGAGTCATGAAAAAGACATTCGGCACGCCGCTCAAACCCTCGTCGATCAAGATCATGCTGCTGGGCTCGGGCGAGCTCGGAAAGGAAGTCGCCATCGAGGCGATGCGGTTCGGCGTCGAGGTCGTCGCCTGCGACCGCTATGCCGCCGCACCGGCGATGCTGGTGGCCAACAGCGCCCACGTCTTCAACATGCGCGACGGCAAGCAGGTCCGGCGCGTCGTCGAGAAGGTCCAGCCCGACTTCATCGTGCCCGAGATCGAGGCCATCGCCACCGACACGCTGGTCGAGCTGGAGAAGGAGGGATGGACGGTCATCCCGACGGCCCGTGCCGCGCAGCTCACCATGGATCGCCGCGGCATCCGCAAGCTCGCCGCCGAAAAGCTCAAGCTGCCGACCTCGCCCTACCGCTTCGCCGCGAGCCTCGAAGAGCTGCGCGCCGGCGCGGAGGCCGTGGGCTTCCCCTGCTTCATCAAGCCCACCATGTCGTCGTCGGGCCATGGCCAGAGCGTGGCGCGCAAGCCGGCGGACGTTGCCAAGAGCTGGAAGTACGCGATGGAAGGCACGCGCGCGGCCACCGGCCTGGTGATCGTCGAGGGCGCCATCGACTTCGACTACGAGATCACCCAGCTCACGGTCCGCCACGAGGGCGGCTTCGCCTTCTGCGACCCCATCGGTCACATCCAGGTCGACGGCGACTATCGCGAGAGCTGGCAGCCGCACGCCATGTCGAAGGCGGCGCTGAAGAAGTCCCGCGACATCGCCAAGAAGGTCGTGAACGAGCTGTGCGGCGCCAAGGGCCGCGGCCTGTTCGGCGTCGAGCTGTTCGTGAAGGGCGACAAGGTCTGGTTCTCGGAGCTGTCGCCGCGGCCGCATGACACCGGCATGGTGACGATGGTGTCGCAGAACATGAGCGAGATGGAGCTGCATGTGCGCGCCATCCTCGGCCTGCCGATCCCTCGGATCACTTGCATGCCCGGCGCGTCGGTGCCCGTGCTGGCCGACGGCAACATTTCCGACCCGACCTACACCGGCCTTGCCAAGGCGCTGGCCCAGCCCGGCACGTCGGTGCGAATCTTCGGCAAGCCGGAGGTCAAAGGCCATCGCCGCATGGCCGTGGCGCTGGCGACCGGCCGCAGCGTCGCCGAAGCCCGCCGCAAGGCGATGGCGTCGGCCAAACAGTTGAAGGTGCGCTAAGCTCGGAGATCAGTGCCGGAAGTGCCGCATGCCGGTGAAGACCATGGCGAGGCCCTTCTCGTCGGCAGCGTCGATCACTTCCTGGTCGCGCATTGAGCCGCCGGGCTGAATGATCGCCGTGGCGCCGGCTTCGGCGGCGGCCAGCAGGCCGTCGGCGAAGGGGAAGAAGGCGTCGGAGGCGACGACGCTGCCGATCGCCGGACTCTGCGTGAGCTTGGCCATCTCGCCCGATTCGGCGGCGCGGATGGCGGCGATGCGCGAGGAATCGCGACGGTTCATCTGACCGGCGCCGACGCCCACGGTGGCGCCGTCCTTGGCGTAGACGATGGCGTTCGACTTCACGTGCTTGCAGACGGTGAAGGCGAACAGGAGATCATCGAGTTCCTGCGCCGTCGGCGACCGCTTGGTCACGACCTTGAGGTCGCTCTTGCTCACATGGCCGTTGTCGCGGGTCTGGAAGAGATAGCCGCCGGCCACGCTCTTCAGGGTCATGCCGGCGGTGGTCGGGTCGGGCAGGGTGCCGGCCAGCAGCACGCGCACGTTCTTCTTCTTCTCCAGGATCGCCAGCGCTTCGGGCGTCGCGTCGGGCGCGATCACGACTTCAAGGAAGAGCTTGGACAGGTCCTCGGCCGTCTTCGCTTCGAGCGTGGTGTTGACCGCGACGATGCCGCCGAAGATCGAGACGGGATCGCAGGCATAGGCCTTGAGGTAGGCGTCGTACTGGTTCTTGGCCACGGCGACGCCGCAGGGATTGGCGTGTTTCACCACGACGACCGCCGGTTCCTTGAACTCGGCCACACACTCGTAGGCCGCTTCCGTGTCGCCGATGTTGTTGTAGGAGAGCTCCTTGCCCTGGACGATGCGTGCTGTGGCGACACCCGGCCGGTTGCTGCCGTCGCTGTAGAAGGCGGCCTTCTGGTGCGGGTTCTCGCCGTAGCGCAGCGTCTGCACGCGCGCGGCCGATAGGGTCAGCCGCTCGGGGAAGGTCTCGCCTTCCTGCTGGGCAAACCAGGTGGCGATGGCGGAATCGTAGGAAGCGGTACGGGCGTAGGCCTTGGCCGCCAGCTTGCGGCGCAGGCCGAGCGTCGTGGCGCCCTTGTGGGCCTGCAGCTCGTCGAGAACCGACTTGTAGTCGGCCGGATCGACGACGACGGTGACGAAGTCGTGGTTCTTGGCCGAGGCGCGGATCAGGGCGGGGCCGCCGATGTCGATGTTCTCGACGCAGGTCGGGAAATCCGCCCCGCGCGCCACCGTGGCCTCGAACGGGTAGAGGTTCACCACCACGAGGTCGATGCCCGCGATCTTGTGGTCGCTCATCGCCTTCTTGTGCCCGGCGTCGGTACGGCGGGCCAGGATGCCGCCATGGATCGAGGGCTGCAGCGTCTTCACGCGGCCGTCCATGATCTCGGGGAAGCCGGTATGGTCGCTGACCTCGGTTACCTTGAGGCCGGCGTCGCGCAGCGCCTTGGCCGAGCCGCCGGTCGACAGGATCTCGACCCCCTGGGCGGCCAGCGCCTTGCCCAGCTCGACCAGGCCCTCCTTGTCGGAAACGGAGATCAGGGCGCGCTCGATCCTGGCGAGGTCGGGCGTGGGCGAGGGGACGTAGTGGGTGGCGGCGGACATGGCCGGTCTTTTAGCCCGCACCCCAGTGGGGGCAAAGCGGCGGATTTACGCGTCCGCGCCTTCCAGCACCCGCACCTTGAACCCCTCCGTCTCCAGGGCCTGGACCAGCTCGCGGGCATGGCCGCGGTCGCGGGTTTCGACGGTGACGTCGAGCTCGGTGGCCTTGGCGACGACGCTGCCGAACAGGCGCTGGTGCTGCACTTCCACGATGTTGCCGCCGGCGCCGCCGATCAGGCCGGCGACCCTGGCGAGCTGGCCCGGCAGGTCGCCGATCATCAGCCGCAGCCGCACGATGCGGCCGTCGCGCACCAGGCCGCGCAGCAGCACGGAGGCGAGCAGGCGGGTGTCGATATTGCCGCCGCACAGCACGAGGCCGACCTTGCGGCCGGTGAAGTGCTCCGGATGGGCCAGCAGGGCGGCCAGGCCGGCAGCACCGGCGCCTTCGGCTACCGTCTTTTCGACTTCGAGGAGCAGGGCGATGGCGCGCTCGATGGCGACCTCGTCGACCGCCAGCACGCGATCGACCAGAGCGCGGGCGATGGCCAGCGGCGCCTTGCCGATGTCGCGGACGGCGATGCCTTCGGCGATGGTGTCGCCGCCCACCGTGACCTCCTCGCCGGCTAGGAGCTGGCGCATCGCCGAATAGCCCGCCGATTCGACGCCGATCACTTTCACGTCGGGCCTGAGGCCGCGCGCTGCGACGGCGCAGCCGGCGATCATGCCGCCGCCGCCCACCGGCACCACCAGGGTGTCGAGTTCAGGAGCGTCTTCGAGCATTTCCAGCGCAATCGTGCCCTGGCCTGCGATGATGCGCGGGTCGTCGTACGGATGGACGAAGACCAGCTTCTCGGCCTCGGCCAGGCGATGAGCCTCCGCCGCCGACTCCGACAGCGTGTCGCCCTTCAGCACGACGCGCGCACCGTGGTCGCGCGTATGCTTCACCTTGTTGTTGGGCGTAAAGGACGGCATCACGATGGTGGCGGGAATGCCCAGCCGACCGGCGTGGTAGGAGACGCCCTGCGCATGGTTGCCGGCGGACATGGCGATGACGCCGCGTTTGCGCTCCTCAGGGGTGAGCTGCAGCAACGTGTTGAGCGCGCCGCGTTCCTTGAACGAGGCCGTGAACTGCAGGTTCTCGAACTTCACCCAGATATCGGCCTTCGCGATGCGCGACAGCGTCTCGCTGCGCAGGCAGGGCGTATGGACAACCGCGCCGGCAATGCGGGATGCAGCGGCGCGGACATCGGCGAGGGAAACGGGAAGAGCTTCGGTCACGCCGCTAGTCTTGCCCCGGCCCCGCTCGCCCCGCAAGCAGACGCTCTAAGCCGCCATCCGACGATCGAGCCAGTCGCGCGTGCGATACCAGGCGCCGACGATCGGCAGGAACCATGACGGATCGCCGTTGTAGAGCGCGTGTTCGGGGAAATCGCGGCCGTCCAGCGGATTGACCGGCACGTTGCGCCCGCCGGCGATCTTCCGCGCCGTCTCGGTGCCGAGATAGGTCATCATGGCGACGCCGTTGCCGTTGCAGGCCAGCAGATAGTGCACGCCCTGGTCGGTGCCCATGTGCGGCATGTAGTCGAGTGCGAAGGCGACGTTGCCGGTCCAGACATGGGTGATGCGGATGCCGTCGAGCTGCGGGAAACGGTCGATCATGTACTGATAGAGCGCCGGTGCGCTCACTTCCGGCGGCGCCGCCGTGAAGCGGGCGCGGCCGCCGAAGATCAGCCGCGTGCCGTCGGGCGAGGGTCGGTAATAGGTCAGCACCCGCTTGGTATCGCCGATTGCCCGCATCTCGGGGATAAGCTTGCTTGCAGGCTCCGGCAGCTCTTCGGTCGCGATGATGTGGCTCGCCACCGGCACGACGCGGCGCTTCAGCCGCGGCGTCAGATCGCCGGTATAGCCGTTGGTCGCAACCACGACCTCGCGGCATTCGATTGGCCCTTTAGGGGTCAGGACGCGCCAGCCGGTCGCGATCTTCTCCAGCTTCTCGGCTTCGACCTGGGCGCACAGGATGGCGCCGGCGCGATGGGCGGCCTCCAGCAGGCCCTTGTAGTAGAGCGCGGGGTGCAGATGACCGGCGCGCGTCGCATGCATGCCGCCGAAATAGTAGTCGGAGGCGATCATCTCGCGCTGGCGCTCGCGCGGGATCATCTCGGCGCCGGCATTGGCGTATTTGTTGTAGGTCTCGACCTTGGTCGCGAGGTCGTCGTAGTGGCGCGGCGTCCAGGCGCCGACGAAGCGGCCATTGCGATGCAGGCCGCACTCGATCTTCTCGCGGGCGATGATGTCTTCCAGCACGCTGAGGGAGTCCGCACCGGCGCCCATCAGCTCGGCCTTCAGGCGCTCGAACTCCTCGGCGATGGGGCTCTTGCCGCCCAGCCCCTTGCCGAGATTGGTGCCGCCCGAGATCATCCCGCCGTTGCGCGTCGAGGCGCCGATGCCGAAGTCGCCGCGCTCCAGCACGACGGCGCCGACGCCGTTGCGCCGCAGTTCCAGCGCCGTCGAGAGGCCGCCATAGCCTGCGCCCACGATCACCACGTCGGTGCGGGCCGGCGGGTCCTGCGACAGGGCGTTGTTCGGCGTCCACGCCTCCCACCACCAGGGTTGTGCCTTGAACTCGGGGTGGAAGATGTCGGTGCGCATTTTAGAAGTCCGTCACCTTGCCGTTGAACTGCCAGTCGCCGTAGCGCGTCGGTTCGGGGCCGGGCGGACCGCCGATCTCCTCGACCTTCTTCGGCTTTTCGGGCAGGACGGGGGCGGCCGGCTCGGCCTTGGCAGACTCCGGTGACGTCGGTTTCTTGGGCTCGGTCATACTGTCATGATGCCTGCGCACGCCTTGTTTCGCCACAGTTTGAAACCATCTATCCGGCCATGAACTATTTCAAGACTGCCCTTCTCCTGGCCGGCCTGACAGGCTTTTTCCTAGTCGCGGGCTATCTGTTGGGTGGCCAATCCGGCCTTGTCCTGGCGCTCGTCGTGGCGCTGGGCATGAACCTGTTCGCCTACTGGAACAGCGACAAGATGGTGCTGCGCATGAGCAACGCGCAGGAGGTCGGGCCGGAGACGGCGCCCGAACTCTTCGGCATCGTCCAGCAGCTCGCCCAGCGCGCCAACCTGCCGATGCCCAAGGTCTACCTGATCGACGAGGACCAGCCGAACGCCTTCGCGACCGGCCGCGACCCGGAACATGCCGCGGTTGCCGCCACGACCGGCCTGCTGCGCAACCTCTCGCGCGAGTAGATCGCGGGCGTGATGGCGCACGAGCTGGCCCATGTCCGCCATCGCGACACGCTGATCATGACCGTCGCTGCGACGCTTTCAG
>JAIUOY010000127.1:0-12632 GCA_020160995.1 Pseudomonadota bacterium
CCCGGCCGGCAGGTCGAAGCTGCGGACCTCGGGCAGCGTGAAGTTCGCCCGGCCCTTGCCCCCCAGCGATTCGAGGTCCGCATTGCCGCGCAGTTCCTCCTCGATCTCCTGATCCTGGATGTTTCGCACACTGAAGCGAAGGGCGAGGCCGTCCTTGGTCTCGTAGCTGGTAAAGCTCGAATCGGTCACGAACTCATCGCCTTCGCTGCGCAAGAACCTGAGCTGGATGCGCTGCTTCACCTCCCAGCCCTCGCAGGCTTCGACGGTCTCCAGGACCATGCGGCCGCTCACGTCGACGATGCCGCTGTTGGGCCGCGCTACGGAGAGTTTCATGTCGTAGGTGGCACGATGCGGCACCAGCGGCGATTCCGCCGTCTGGGGGGGCTGTTGCTGCTGGGCGTCGGCGACCCTTATCCACAGAGCGAGCAACATAAGCGCTCCGACGGCGGTGACGATGACCGCTGTTTGGGCGCGAGGACGGCGATAACTATAACTGGTCAACGGACACTGGCGTGGGGGCTAGGCCTTGTAGCCGACGGGCCAAGCGTAATATCCATGCGCGCGGAATACCAGAATGATCGCCTGCGTCAGGGCTGCACAGGGAGGATAGCGTCAATGGCAAACGGCAAGCCTCGGGTTCTCGCGACCCGCCTCTTTCCTCCCGATGTGGAAGCCCGCCTGTCTGCGAACTTCGACGCGGTGCTCAATCCACAGGACCGGATTTACGACGGCCCTGCCCTGGTCAAGGCAGCGGCCGGTTGCGACGCCATCATGTGCGCCGCGGGCGATGGGCTGAACGGCGAAACGATCGCCGCGCTGCCTGCCTCGATCCGCATGATCGCCACCTTCTCCGTGGGCTACGAGCACATCGACGTCGCCGCGGCGGCCAAGCGCGGCATCGCGGTCGCCAACACGCCCGACGTGCTGACCGACGCCACCGCCGACATCGCCATGCTCTGCCTTCTCGGCGCGGCGCGGCGCGCGCACGAGGGCGCCACGATGCTGCGCACCCATCATTGGACCGGCTGGTCCCCGACCCAGCTCATGGGCACGCACGTCACCGGCAAGCGACTCGGAATCCTCGGCATGGGCCGCATCGGCCAGGCCATGGCCGACCGCGCCCGCGCCTTCCGCATGCAGATCCACTACAGCAACCGCAGCAAGCTGGCGCCCGATCTCGAAAAGGGCGCGATCTTCCATGCCGATCCCAACGACATGCTGCCCCACTGCGACTTTCTCTCGATCAATGCGCCGATGACGCCGCAGACCCGCAAGTGGGTGAATGCCGAGCGCATCGCCCGCCTTCCCAAAGGCGCCATCGTGGTCAACACCGCCCGCGGCGGCGTGGTCGACGACGAGGCTCTGATCGCCGCGCTCAAGAGCGGCCATCTCGCTTCGGCCGGCCTCGACGTCTTCGACGGCGAACCCAAGCTGCACCAGGGTTACTACGATCTCACCAACGCGTTCCTGCTGCCGCACATGGGCTCGGCGACGGTCGAGACGCGCAATGCCATGGGCTTCAAGGCGCTCGACAATCTCGAAGCCTTCCTTCTCAGGAAGCAGGCGCCGCCCGACCTTGTGAAGGTTTAGGCTTCTTGGGGGAGCGCGACACGCTCTTGACCTTCTTGGGGACAGGCTTGGCCGGGGCGGCCGCCGGCTTGGCCGCAACCGGGGCCGGCGTCGACGCGACCGTCTCGGGCGCCTGTACGGTTGCAGGCGCTTCGGTCGGACCTGGCGCGGGCTGCAACGGGGCGGGCTGCGACGGGGCGGGCTGCAGCGGCGCGGGCTCAGGCGACTTGTAGGCGGCCTCGTCCCAGCTCGCAGCCGGCGCATCCACGCTGGAGCGTAGCGGCGGGCTGTACTGAACGCCGTCCTCGGAGACCTGGCGTTGCGGCTCGTTGTAGTCGACCTCGTAAGGATCTTCGCCGTCGGCACGCTCGTTGCAGATCTGGCGGCCACGGAAGATGCGCCACATGGCGCAGTCCTTCTTGGTGACGACCGACGCGAGATGATCGGTCGAGGTCTTGTCGGAGGCGACGACGAACCCGCCGTCGGCTGCATAGCTTACCGCCGAGACCGCGACCGGCACGCCACAGGCGCCGGTCAGCAGGGACAATCCCAGCGCCAACGGCAGGACAATATGAATAGGGAGCCTGAAAGAGCTCATAATCTTCTTAATAAAAAGACTATAACCTCTTGAAGGTACGTATTTTTTCCTAGCCGGTCAATTTCGGCCGTCCCTACAAGACCTAGTCCTTCTTAGGGGGCGGGAGACGCAACCCGATGTGCAGCTCGCGCAGCTTCTCGGCTGGCAGTTCGGTCGGCGCCTCCATCATGAGGTCGACGGCCTGCTGGTTCATCGGGAAGCAGATCACTTCGCGGATGTTCGGCTCGTCGGCCAGCAGCATGACGATGCGGTCGACGCCGGGGGCCGCCCCACCGTGCGGCGGTGCGCCGAACTTGAAGGCGTTGAGCATGCCGCCGAAGCGCGCCTCGACGTCTGCATTGCTGTACCCGGCAATGCCGAACGCCTTGTACATGATCTCCGGACGATGGTTCCGGATCGCGCCCGAGCAAAGCTCGATGCCGTTGCAGACGATGTCGTACTGCCACGCCTTGATGGTGAGCGGGTCCTGAGTCTCCAGCGCCTCGAGCCCGCCCTGCGGCATCGAGAAGGGGTTGTGGCTGAAGTCGATCTTCTTGGCCTTCTCGTCGTACTCGAACATCGGGAAGTCGACGATCCAGCAGAAGCGGAACTCGTCCTCGGCGACGACGCCCAGCTCCTGGCCGACCTTGGTGCGCACCTGGCCTGCGAACTTCCAGGCGGCGTCCGGCTTGTCGGCGACGAAGAACACCGCGTCGCCGTCCTCTGCGCCGGTCAGCGCCTTCAGCTTGGCGAGACGGTCTCCCGTCACGAACTTGGCGATCGGGCCCTTCCCCGCGCCGGCTTCGAGGACAATGTAGCCGAGACCCGGCTTGCCCTCGGACTGGGCCCAGGAGTTCAGCTTGTCGAAGAAGCTGCGCGGCTGCGCGGCCGCCCCCGGCGCGCGCAACGCACGCACGACTCCGCCCGCGGCCACGATGCTGGCGAAGACCTTGAAGTCCGAGCCCGCGAAGACCTCGCCGGCATCGACGATGCGCAGCGGGTTGCGCAGGTCGGGCTTGTCGGTGCCGTAGGTCAGCAGCGCTTCTGCATAGGGAATGCGCGGGAACGGGAACGGCGTCACCTTGCGCGGCGTCTCCCGGCCGAAGCTCGCGAACTCCTCGAACACGCCGCCCAGCACCGGCTCGATCGCGGCGAAGACGTCTTCCTGCGTGACGAAGCTCATTTCGAAATCGAGCTGATAGAACTCGCCCGGCGCCCGGTCGGCGCGCGCATCCTCGTCGCGGAAGCACGGTGCGATCTGGAAGTAGCGATCGAAGCCCGACACCATAAGGAGCTGCTTGAACATCTGCGGCGCCTGCGGCAGCGCGTAGAACTTGCCGGGGTGCAGCCGGCTCGGCACCACGTAGGAGCGCGCACCTTCCGGACTGTCCGCTGTCAAGATCGGTGTCTGGAACTCCATGAAACCCTGGTCGATCATGCGCCGGCGCAGGGACGCGATGACCTGGCTGCGCAGCATGATGTTCTTGTGCAACTTGTCCTTGCGCAGATCGAGGAAACGGTACTTGAGGCGCAATTCCTCCGGCGTCGTGTCGTTTTCCTGGTAGACCGGGATGGGCAGCGGATCGGCCATCGCCTGCACGATCATCTCCGCTGCATCCAGCTCGACCGCGCCGGTCGCCAGCCGCGGGTTGACCGTGGACGGTTCGCGGGCCAGCACCTTGCCGGTCACGGTGATTACGCTCTCGTTGCGCACGCCCTCGGCCGCCTTGAAGACGGGGCTGCTCGCGTCCACCACCACCTGGGTCACGCCATAGTGATCGCGCAGGTCGATAAACAGCAGATTTCCGTGGTCGCGCTTGCGCTGGACCCAGCCCGACAGACGGGCCTGCTGGCCGACATGCTCCGGCCGCAACTGGCCGCACGTATGGGTTCGGTAGACAGAAGACATTACGTATTTTCCGGGTTTTAGAAGCCCGGCAAAAGGCACGGAAAGCGCCGTTAAGTCAAGGGAAGGCAGCCTTTCCGCAGTGGCCTTTGCCCCTCGCCTCGCCGCCCGCTATAGAACGCTCTTAATGAAGCTCATAACCACGACCGATGAATTGGCGGCTTTCTGCAAGCCGCTGGCCGATACCGAGTTCATCACCGTCGACACCGAGTTCATGCGTGAGCGGACCTACTGGCCCAAGCTCTGCCTGGCCCAGGTCGCCGGCCCCGAGGACGCGGCCGCAATCGACGCGCTGGCCGATGGCATCGACCTCGCCCCCCTCGACGAGCTGATGGCAAACCCCAAGGTTCTGAAGGTCTTTCACGCCGCCCGCCAGGATCTCGAAATCTTCCACCTGCGCCTGAACAAGGTGCCGGGCCCGCTGTTCGATACCCAGGTCGCCGCCATGGTCTGCGGCCACGGTGAAGCCGCCTCCTACGAATCGCTCGCCACCAGGCTCGCCAAGGCCAAGATCGACAAGTCCAGCCGCTTCACCGACTGGAGCCGCCGGCCGCTCAGCGAACGGCAGATCACCTACGCGCTCTCCGACGTGACGCACCTGCGCGTGGTCTACGAGAAGCTGAAGCGCCAGCTCGACAAGTCCGGCCGCTTCTCCTGGATTGCCGAGGAAATGGCAGTCCTGAACGATCCCGCGACCTATCGCGGCGATCCCGAAATGGCCTGGCGGCGGCTGAAGCCGCGCGGCTCCTCGCCCCGCCTGCTGGCGATCCTCAAGGAGGTGGCGGCGTGGCGCGAGCGCACCGCACAGCGGATCGACATCCCGCGGCAGCGTCTCCTGCGCGACGAGCAGCTGCTGGAAATCGCCAGCCACGCGCCCAAGACGGTCGAGGAGCTGGCCATGACGCGCGGCCTCGGCCGCGGGTTCGCCGAAGGCTGGCAGGGGCGCGAGCTGATCGAGGCGGTCGACCGGGCCCGTGCCCTGCCCGAGTCCGAGCTGCCTGCGCGCGAGCGTCCGGCCGAACAGATTCGCGCGCCCGGCGCGGTCGTCGATCTGCTGCGCACCCTGTTGCGGTTGAAGGCCGAGCAGGCCGGCGTGGCGGGCCGCCTTGTCGCGAACGCCGACGAGCTGGATCGCATTGCCGCCGGTAAGCGCGACGTCCCGGCCTTGAAGGGCTGGCGGCGCGAGGTGTTCGGCGCCGATGCCGTCGACCTGATCGAGGGCAGGCTCGCCCTGGCGCTGTCGGGCGAGCACGCCAAGCTGATCCCGATCCCGACGGAAGCAGAGGCAGAAGCCTAGGCGGCGACGATCATCGGCTTGAGATCGAAGGCCTCGGCCGCGGTCTCGAGCCGGCGGGCCGTCACATCGCCCAGGCTGCGGCGCAGGTTCGACGGCACCAGCAGGCGCAGCTCGCGCTCGGTGCGGCGCAGCTGGAGCTGCGGCAGCAGGCCGGGCGCACCGCCGCTCAGATTGTAGGCGAGCCGCAGACACGCGCCGAGGCGCTTGGCATAGCCGCGGCCGCGGCCGTCCGACAGCCGAAGCGCCGTGTCGATCATCGCCGACTTGGGATCGCTCTTGTAGCGATAGGTCAGCGCCATCGCGAGCACGGCCCGCTCGCGATGGTTCATTCCCGGCGACGGCAGATGCAGCACGCGGAAATAGGCCTGGTCGGCCCGATAGTCCGGATGGTCGTCCCACGAGATGTCGCTGAGATGGCAGGCCGCCGTGCGCAGCATGCGATCGGTCTCGCTCTCGCCGGCGAAGGCGGGCGTCAGCCAGTCGAATATCTCCTGCGGCGAGAGATCGAAGCGACGCCAGCCCGCCCCCTGCTCCTCGGCATAGGCGATCAGCGGATGGCGCGCGCGCTCGGCGGCGCTCAGCCGCGAATAGTAGAAGCCCTCGCGCAGGCCGAAGGCCGAGAAGACGACATTGCGCGGCTTCAGCACGCCCAGCAGGCGATCGAGCGCCAGACAGGACAGCGGCAGCGTATCGACACGTCGGCGCGACACGCCCGGCATCTTCTCCAGCGACTTGGCACTCTGCACCGCGATCAGCCGCGCCACGGCGCGCGCCTCGTCGGCTGGGATTTCGTATTGATGGATGATGTGCAGCGGATAGCCCGCCTGCTCCATGTGCAACCGTGCGAAGGCACGCCAGGCGCCGCCCACGGCATAGAAGGTCTTGCCCTGCTCCTCGCGCAGCCAGCGCACGCTTTCGATGGCCTCGACGATGACCTTCTTCGGGTCGCCGCGCCCCGACGACATCAGCCGCAGCGGTCCGACCGGCAAAGTGCTCGACGCGCCCAACCGGCCGTTGCCGAGAGCTGCCAGTTCGAGGCTGCCGCCGCCCAGGTCGCCCATGACGCCGTCGGCATCGGGCATGCCGCAAATGACGCCGTTGCCGGAGAAGCGCGCCTCGTCCTGTCCGCTCACGGTATGCGCGACGATGCCCGACCGGCTGGTGATTTCGCGCATGAAGTCTGCGCCATCGGCGGCGTCGCGCACCGCAGCCGTCGCCAGCAGATCGAGCGACGTTACCTTCATGTTGTGCGCGAGAATCATGAAGCGGTCGATATTGGCCAAGGCCATCTCGACGCCTTCCGGATTCAACCGCCCCGTCGCATCGAGGCCGCGGGCCAGGCCGCAAAGCACCTTTTCGTTGAAAACAGGCAGCGGCGCCCGGCTCGCCCGTTCATAGACGACCAGACGGATGGAATTCGAGCCGACGTCGATGATCCCGACGCGGCCCCGATCAAGTGGGTCGCGCATCTCGGGGGCGCCTGCGGTGCGTTCGCCGTCCATGCGCGCTCCGTCTAGCCGAAACAGATCGAGATTGCAGCGCCGGATTGCAGCCCTTCGCGGGGCGCGACCCGACGCCGCTCCCGGTCACGAACTCAGGACAAGGCGCGGTACCGCACCACTCAGCTTCAGGGCGCTGCCGCGGCCCGACAGCGACGGGTTCGTCATGAAATAGTGATGCGCGATGAAAGGTTCCTTGGCTGCACGGGGCCGGCGGTATTCGCCGTCCGGCGCCATCAGCCAGCTCTGCCCGTCATCCTTCAGGTTCGCGACCATGATCTGGTCGAGCACCTGCTCGCGCACCGTCTGGTTCTCGACGGGACACAGCAGCTCGACGCGGCGGTCGAGGTTGCGCGGCATCCAGTCGGCCGAGGAGATGAATACCTTGGCGTCGAGCGACGGCAAGGCCTTGCCGTTGCCGAAGCAGACGATGCGCGCATGTTCGAGGAAGCGCCCGATCATGCTCTTGACGCGGATATGCTCGCTCAGCCCCGGCACGCCGGCCCGCAGACAGCAAATGCCGCGGATCACCAGATCGATCTGCACGCCGGCCCGCGAGGCGGCATAGAGGTGGTCGATCAGCTTGGCATCGACCAGCGAGTTCAGCTTGGCCCAGATCGCCGCCGGACGGCCCGCCTTGGCATTGGCGATCTCGGCGTCGATCAGGCTGATGAGCGTTGGACGCAAGGTCACCGGCGCGAAGGCGATCTTCTCCATCTGCTCCGGCCGCGCGTAGCCCGTCATATAGTTGAACAGGCGCGCTGCATCGCGACCCATCGCCGGATCGCAGGTGAAGAACGAAAGGTCGGTATAGATGCGCGCCGTGATCGGGTGATAGTTGCCCGTTCCGAAGTGGACGTAGGTCCGGGTCGCCTGCGCCTCGCGCCGCACCACCATCGAGACCTTGGCATGGGTCTTGAGGTCGATGAAGCCGTAGACGACCTGCACGCCCGCCCGTTCGAGATCGCGCGCCCAGCGGATATTGGCTTCCTCGTCGAAGCGTGCCTTGAGTTCGACCAGCGCCGTCACCGTCTTGCCGGCCTCGGCCGCCGCGATCAGCTCCTTGACGATCGGCGAATCGTGGCTGGTGCGATAGAGCGTCTGCTTGATCGCCACCACGGCCGGATCGCGCGCAGCCTGGCGCAGGAACTGCACCACGACGTCGAAGCTCTCGTAGGGATGGTGAACGACGATGTCCTTGGCCCGGATGGCGGCAAAGCAGTCGCCGCCGAAGTCGCGGATGCGTTCGGGGAAACGGGCATTGTACGGCGCGAACTTCAGGTCCGGCCGGTCGTCGACGATGATCGCCTTCACGTCGCCGATGTTGAGCATCAGATCGAGATGGAAGACGTGCACGGTCTGCGTCTGCACGGGAATTTCGAGCTGGTCGAACAGAAAGTCGCGCAGCTCGGCCGGCATCGCGCTGTTGACCGAGATTGAGATCAGGTCGCCGCGACGGCGGCGCTTCAGCGCGCTCTCGTAGAGCAGCACGAGATCTTCGGCCTCCTCGTTGATCTCGACGTCGCTGTCGCGGATCACGCGGAAGAAGGCGCGCTCGATCACCTCGTAGCCGGGAAACAGACGCGGCAGGTAGATGTCGATCAGGTCTTCGAGCGGCAGGAGGCGGATCTCTGGGCCGGGGAGACGCACGAAACGATCGACCTGCGGCGGCAGCGGCAGCAGCGCCATCAGCGGCCGGCGGTCGTCCTTGCGGTGCAGCTTCAGGATGCCCGAGAAGCCGCCATTGGGAATGAACGGGAACGGATGCGCCGGATCGATCGCCAGCGGCGTCAGGATCGGGAACACCTGGTCGATGAAATACTGGTCGAGCCAGTTGCGTTCGTCGCCGGTCAGCTCGCCGGCATCGAGCACGGCAATCCCCGCCTCGCGCAGTTCTCCCTGCAGCGCCGCCCAGACATCCTGCTGATGTGCCATCAGGATCGAAGCGCGGTCGCGGATGGCCGCGAGCTGCTCGGACGGCGTCATGCCGTCGTCGCTCAACTGGGTCGAGCGGGTCTGCAGCATGTCGACCAGGCCGGCGACGCGGACCATGTAGAATTCGTCGAGATTGGCTGCCGATATCGACAGGAAGCGCACCCGCTCCAGAAGCGGATGGCGCGGGTTGCTGGCCTCTTCCAGGACCCGGGTGTTGAAGGCCAGCCACGACAGTTCACGATTAATGAAGCGGCGGGGACTGTCGGATGCTATTTCGGGGGTCGGCGTTTGGTCCGCCGTAGTGTTGAGCGCGTCCATGTGGACCCCAAGCGGGGTACTCTCCCTAAGGTTCATTGAAACGGTATCGTCTCTACATGACCGTGTCATGGCAATTCAGTAATCCATTGATCTGAAAGGTTCTTTCCGGTCTATCGCATGAAGACAGTCCTCCTCCTGCGGCATGCGAAATCGGCCTGGGACAACGCCGCCCTGAGCGACCACGACCGCCCGCTGAACCGGCGGGGCGAGCGCTCGGCCGCCGTCATGGCCGATCATCTGGCAGCCGAGGGCCCCCGCCCCGACCTGATCCTCTGCTCGACGGCGATGCGGACGCGCCAGACCCTGGCGCCGCTCGTGAAGGCCCTGGGCCTCCCCGCGCCGCCGATCTCCCTGGAGAAGGAACTCTATCTCGCCTCCGAGGATGCATTGCTCCGGCGATTGCAGGCGTTGGCGGAAGAGGTGAAGACCGTCCTGCTGATCGGCCATAACGACGGGATCGGCCAGCTGGCCGCGATGCTGGCCGGCCATGGACCCGAACCGGCACTGTCCGACCTGCGGGAAAAATATCCGACCGGAGCGCTGGCGACGCTGCGCCTGCCCCGCGGCCCGTGGAGCGCCCTGGCCCCGGAAGCCTGCGAGCTTCGATCCTTCGTCAGGCCGCGCGATCTCGACAGGAGCTGACGTCCGATGAATCGCAGGGGTGGATGGCTGGCCGCGCTGTTCGTCGGCCTGGTCGCCGTCGCCGGGCCCCTGCCCTGCTGGGCATGGGGAGCCACCGGCCACGAATGGATCAGCGGGATCGCGATCGAGAAGCTGCCGGACTCGATCCCCGCCTTCGTGCGGACGCCTGAAGCCATCGCCGAGATCGCCGTCATGGGGCGCGAACTGGACCGCTCCAAGGGCGCCGGCCGCACGCACGACGCCGAGCGCAACCCGGGCCATTGGGTGTCGCTGGCCGACGACGGCTCGGTCGTCGGCGTCCTGCCGCTGGCCGACCTGCCGGAGACGCGCGAGGACTACGACACGCTGCTGCGGGCCAAGGGCTTTACCCAGTACAAGGCCGGCTACCTGCCCTATGCGATCGTCGACGGCTGGCAGCAGCTCCGCAAGGATTTCGCCTACTGGCGCGCCGCCAGGAAAGGAATCGAGACGGCCGCTTCGCCCGAGGAGCGCGCCTGGTTCGAATCCGATCTGCGGCTGCGGGAGATGCTCACCCTGCGCGACCTCGGCGTGTGGAGCCACTACGTGGCCGACGCCTCGCAGCCCCTGCATGTCTCCGTGCACTACGAAGGCTGGGGGAACTATCCCAATCCCCACGGCTACACGACCAAGGACATCGACGCCTATTTCGAAGGCGAGTTCGTCAGGGACAATCTCTCGCGCGCCGAGATAGCCGCGAAGGTCGGCCCCTACCGTTCGTGCGATTGCTCGATCGAGGCGCAGACGAAGGCGTTGCTGCTCGCCACGCTGGCCCAGGTGGAGCCGCTCTACGCGCTCGAAAAGGACGGCGACCTCAAACCCGGCAACCCGCAGGGCATCGCCTTTACGACCGACAGGCTTGCCGCCGGCGCCACGGCATTGCGCAACATGATCGTCGCTGCCTGGCTCTCCAGCGCCGACACGCCGGTCGGCTACCCGATGGTGAACGTGCGGGATATCGAAAGCGGAAAGGTCCGGCCCACGGAGAAGCTGTTCAAGGGCGATTAGGAGGCGATCGGGGCAGTTTGCGATCTTCCTCGCGCTCAGCCTGATCTCTAGATTTGCTGCTGCGCCGCCGGCACGAGAGCGCGGTGCATCGCGAGACCTCAGGGGACCTGACATGCGCCCAGCCGGCATCCTTGCATTGGTCTTGTCGTTGATCGCCAGCAGCCAGGCGCAGGCTCAGCGAGACGACGCCTACACGACTCCCGCGCCGTTCATGGAGCTGTTCTTCGACTTCAGCGGCAACGAGGAGCGCGACTATCCCGCCGGCCGGCCGACGATCGGCCAGATGCTGAGCGAGGCCGAGCTTCGCCTGCTGCGCGGCCACGCGGCACCGCCGCCTCTGATCCTGGTCGTCGGTTCCGACATCCACGTCTACGACAGCGGCAGCGGCGCGCGGCTGGCGCAGGCGCGCTTCCGGGCAGACCGCAATAGCGGATTTTTCGAGATAACGGCGATCAGCCACATCGGCCCGGCAATGGCCTACCTCGCCCAGATCAAGGCCGATGGCGACCCGCGCTGGAAGGAGCGCCTCGCATCGCTGGTCGATCACGTCCGCGAGGTGCGTGCGCTCAACAGCCGGGCGGCGGACAACTGGCTCGACCGGCTCGATCCCCCCTCCTGGCGAACCCACAAGGACCAGATCCGCGCCATGGTCGACTATGCCTGCGCGCGCGCCATCGACTATGCCGGTTCGCTCGGCGACGGCACCCGCTTTACCGTCGCGAACGTCAACGACGACTTCTTCAACGGCAAATCGGCCGCGTATCCGATCCCGTTCCGCAACGTCATGATCGCCACGTTCATGCTCGACACCGTGCGCACCGCGACCGAAGTGCAGAGCGCATTGGCGCGGGTGAAACTCGACTGGCCCAACGCCCTTGTGCTGGTGAGCAGCCGGGCTGGCAGCAACGTTTCCGCGGGCCTGACCGACGGAACCAATTGGCTGGTGAGCTTCCTGCAGGCGGCATCGGGCTTTACCCTCCCCGGCCAGCGAATAAAGATCGCGCCCTACATGGAGATACGCCCCGGCCTCGGCGAAGCGCAGCTGGCGGCGGATAGTCTCAATTACTACACGCGGCAGGTCTGGGGCCCGCTCTACTACCGCGAACTGATCGCCGACCGCGTCTTCTCCAACATCCCCACTATCTACCTACCCGGCCGGCCGGCGCTGCCGGGCGACCCGGGCATCACGTCGGCCGACGCGATCGACCAATTCATGATTCGTCTCAAGCACTCGCTGCGGGACTCGCGCGAGATGCTGTCCAACACGGTCGCCTTCTGGATGGTCAACGAGCTTGGCCGGAAGAACTGGGATCCGGCTGCGGTCGACATACCGGGCCTCACGACAGGACTGCCCGCCAACCTGCCGGGCTATCCTGCAATCACCCTCAAGTGATCTGCGATTGTTCGATCGAGGCGCAGACGAAGGCGTTGCTGCGCGCCACGCTGGCCCAGGTCGAGCCGCAGCTTCCTCGACGATCCGGTCGATGCCCACGACCTGACCGCGCGATCTGGCCGCGCGACCTGGCCGTCGCCTACGCCTGATAGAACGGCTTGTCGCCGCTGATCGTCACGCGATGACCGTAGCGGCGGTGGGGGAAGTAATCGAACATGGCGTGGTGCTGGGTGCAGCGATTGTCCCAGAACGCCACCGAGTTCGGCTGCCACTTGAAGCGGCAATGGAACTCCGGTGTCTCGACGTGGCGGTAGAGCATTTCCAGAAGTGCGTCGCTCTCGTGCCTCTTGAGCTGCGGGATGCGTAGAGTGAAGCCGCGGCTGACGTAGAGACCCTGCCGGCCGGTTACCGGATGGGTACGGACAATCGGGTGCTCGGCGTTGGGGAACTGCATCGCTTCGCGGTCCGTC
>JAIUOY010000128.1:0-8575 GCA_020160995.1 Pseudomonadota bacterium
GGCGGCAACGACGCCGTGAACATGTAGGAACGCACCGTCACGCGCAGGATGTCGGAGTCGGGATCGTCCGAGACGCAGTAGCCGCCGATGGCGCCCAGCGTCTTGGAGAAGGTGCCGACGATGAAATGGCAGTCGTCGATCACACCGGTCGATTCGCAGAGGCCGCGGCCATTGTCGCCCAGCGCGCCCAGCGAATGGGCCTCGTCGACGATCACGTAGGCCTTGTACTTCTTGCAGACGTCGATGAACTCGCGCAGCGGCGCGCTGTCGCCCAGCATCGAATAGATGCCTTCCAGCACGACCACCCGGTTGCCGGGACGGTCGCCCAGCCGGCGCAGGCGCGCCTCCAGGCTCGACGGGTCGTTGTGCTTGAAGCGCACGACCTCGGCCTGCGTCATCTTGCAGGCGTCGTAGATGGAGGCATGGCTGTCGGCATCGATCAGGAGCTGGTCGCCCTCGCCCGCCAGGGTCGAGATGATGCCGAGATTGGCCTGATAGCCGGTCGTGAAGACCATGCAATGCTTCTTGCCGTAGAACTCGGCGATCTCCTGCTCGAGCGCCACGTGCTCGCTGTAGCTGCCGTTGGCGATGCGCGAGCCGGTCGTGCCGGTTCCCTCGGCGCGAATGGCCTCGATCGCGGCCTCCATGCAGGAGGGATCGAAGGTCAGGCCGAAATAATTGTTGGTGCCGACCAGGAGCGTCTTGCGCCCGTTGATGATGGCTTCGGTCGGCGACAGGACCCGTTCCATACGAATCTGGAACGGGTCGTAGCCGGTGGTCCGAACGTCGCGATAGGCCTCGAGCAGGCCCGCATGGCGATCGAACAAGCCCATGGCTAACGCCGGGCGTGCAGCTTCAGGATGGTATCCGCGAGCTGGTCGACGGTATGAATCTCGGCCACGACGTTCATGGGAATCGAGACGTCGAACCGATCCTCAAGTTCCATGACCATGTCCATGATCGCGAGCGAATCGATGGTCAGGTCCTTGGCAATCACGGTGTCGCCAGAGATCGGCTTCTCGCCGACCTGGAACGGCGCCAGGTGATGGCAGATTTCACCCATGACTTCGCCGCGTGCGAGAACGCTCTCGCGGCGCAGTTCGAGGGTGTCGGCGATGCCGTCGTTCTCGACGGTCATTTGATGGGCAGTGCGCAAAACGCTCTCCGGGTCCCGGGGTCAGGCGGGCAACTTTTGCCAGAAACCCGAATTCCTTGTGAAATAACAATTTATTACGCAGTGTTTCACACGTCTTAAAGCCAGTGCTGGCGGCGATACCACTGAACGGTGTCGCGGAAGCCGGCCATCAGGTCGTAACGCGGCTGGAAGCCTGTGGTGGCGGCAAGCCGTCGATCGTGGACGGACCAGTCCGGGTGAAAAATCTCGGCGACCTTGCCCCGGGTCAGGATCTGGGTGGGACCGCCGAGGGACTGGCGCAGCTCGTTCCACGCCGCGATAGCGGCCATGAGCGGCCGCGGCACCTTCACCTGCCAGGGTTGCCGGCCCAGCGCCGCCCCGGCCGCCCGGGCCATGTCGGCGTAGGAATATGCACTCACCGTGCCGTCGTCGACTTCGTAGACCGACGGTCCCGGCGGCCGCTCGACGGCCAAGGCCAAGGCCTCGGCAAGGTCGGAGACGTGGATCAAGGACAGGCGCGCCGAGGGGAGCCAGGGTTGCGGCGCCAGCCCATGTTTCACAGAGCGAAAATACGCCAGCGTCTCCCGGTCCCCCGGCCCATAAACGGCCGGCGCCCGCACGGCGACCCAGGGACCGTTCCGGGTTGCGACAGCCTCCTCGCCGGCCCGCTTGCTGGCGCCATAGGCCGAGAGTTGCGGCTCGCGCGCGGCGAGCGACGACAACAGAACCAGCGTCGCTTCCGGCGCCAAAGCGGAAAGCAGCGCGGCGCTGTCGCGATTGACGGGCAGAAAGTCGGCCGGCGCGCGGGCCTTGATCAGGCCCGCGGCATGGACCACGGCATCCGCCCCCCGGACCAGTTCCCGCAAAGCGGGTTCGGAGAGGACGTCGCCCAGGACAATGTCGGCATCGACGCCGGCCAGCGACGGCAACGGCGACCAGCGCCGCACCAGAAGGCGTAGCCGCCAGCCGCGACGGGCCAGCGCAGAGACGAGGTGCGGACCGACGAAACCAGTGGCCCCGGTAACGGCGACCAGCTTGCTCATCGCGCCCGGATCAGGCCGCTGCGGGTTTCGAGGACGGCGACGCCGGCGCGTAGAGGCCGGCGAGATAGTTGGCCTTGGTCCGCGCGCGCGACAGCTTGCCCGACGAAGTGGTCGGCAGGCCGACCGTCGGCGCCACCAGGGCGACGTCGCAGTCGACGGCAATCGCCTCGCGCACGGCGCCGGCGACATCGCGTGCCAGGGCCTGCCGCGCCTCCTCCCCCGAGACGCGCGCCAGCACGGCCACGACGACGCGCTCGCCTTCGCCGGTGTCGATCGAGAAGGCGGCGGCATCGCCGCTCTTGGTCAGGCGCTTGGCTTCGATGGCCCACTCGATGTCCTGCGGCCAGACGTTGCGGCCGTTCACGATGATCAGATCCTTGGCGCGCCCCGTGACGACGATTTCACCCGCGAGCATGTATCCAAGGTCGCCGGTATCGAGCCAGCCATCGGCCGACAGGACCTCGCGGCTGGCTTCGGGTTCGCCGAAATAGCCCGGCATGATGCTGGGCCCTTTCACGAAGATGCGGCCCACTTCGCGGTCGGCCAGCACTTTGCCGTCGGCGTCGCGCACTTCGAGCTGGTGCCCCGGCAGCACGCGGCCGCACAACACGAAACGGCGCGCCTGGCGATCGTCGGTGGGATCGGTTGCAGGCACCGCGCGCTGCGTTTCCGCAAGCGCCGCGCGATCGACGGTATCGGTGCAGACGCCCCTGTCGTGCGGGCTGAAGGTGATGGCCAGGCACACCTCGGCCATGCCGTAGCTCGGGATGAAGGCCTTGCTGCTGAAGCCTGCGGCCTCGAAGGTCGAGGCAAAGCGCTCCAGCACGTCGGCGCGCACCATGTCGCCGCCGATACCCGCATGGCGCCAGCAGCTCAGGTCGAGATCGGCCGGCACCTGGGCGGCGCCACGACGGACGGCGAGGTCGTAGCCGAAGCTCGGGCTGTAGGAGATCGTGCCGCGATTGCGCGACATCAGGTTGAGCCACTGCATCGGCCGGCGGGCAAAGTCGCGCGGCGTCATGTAGTCGATCGACAGCTGGGCGCTGAGCGGCGCCATCAGGAAGCCGATCAGGCCCATGTCGTGATAGAGCGGCAGCCAGCTCACGGCCCGATCGCCCACGACGACATCGAGACCGGCCGATCCCGTCATGCCCGCGAGGTTGGCCATCAGCGCGCGCTGGGTAATCTGCACGCCGTGCGGATGGCGCGTGCTGCCGGACGAAAACTGGATGTAACAATGATCGTCCGCACCGAGCGGACGAAGATCGACCGGCTTCTCGGGCAGCGCCTGCAGCACGTCCATGCCGCCATGGAGGCGGACGGCGGGGAAATCCCTGGCCGCTTCGCCGAGATAGCCTGCCAGATCGTCGAGACCGAAGGCCGCCACCGCGCCGGAGGCGGCAATCTGCCGGCGGAGCTGGTCGAGATAGGCCTCTTTGCCGCCGATGCCGACCGGGATGGACACCGGCACGGGAAGGAGGCCGGCATACTGCGCGCCGAAGAAGGAATCGAAAAAGCCCGGCCAGGTATCGGCCGTGATCAGAATTCGCTCGCCGCGCGCAAATCCCGCACCGATCAGCTTGCGCGCCACGACATGGGCGCGCTGACGCACGTCGCTCCATGGCAAGGCCGAGAGCTGCTCGCCCTTGGCATTATAAAAGGTCACGCCCGTCTCGCCCTCGGCCGCATAGTCGAGCATCGCCGGTACCGAGGCGAAACCGGCGCGGTGCAAGGCGAGCTTGGAATTGCGAGTGGGCAGCGATTTCATCGGAAGGCGGGTCTCCTAGCAGAGGGGATGCCCCCTCTCAAGACGGCCTCCTTGCAACAATTCCAACGTGGAGGGCCCAAGTTGACACACCCCAACCCGGATAAGATAGTGCCCGATCCTCGCCAAAACCCGGAGTTTCCATCCCGGAATCGCCGGCTCTAGCGAGGCTTTTTACTTTTGATGGAGGACTGGTTGTGATTACGGCTGTGATGCCGACGTACGGTCGCAAGGACGTCGTGTTCGAACGCGGAGAGGGCAACTATCTCTACGCGACGGACGGCCGACGTTATGTCGACTTTACCTCCGGCATCGCCGTGAACGCGCTGGGCCACTGCCACCCCGCCCTGGTCAAGGCACTGACCGAGCAGGGCTCGAAGCTCTGGCACACCTCCAACCTGTTCCGGATCGGCAACGGCGAGAAGCTGGCCAAGCGGCTGGCCGACCTCACCTTCGCCGACACGATGTTCTTCTGCAATTCCGGCGCCGAGGCGATCGAAGGCGGCATCAAGCTGATACGCAAGTATCAGTACATGAACGGCCATCCGAAGCGGTACAAGATCATCTGCTTCCAGGCGGCGTTCCATGGCCGTCTGCTCAATGCGCTCGCCGCGACCGGCAACGAGAAGTACCTCGAAGGCTTCGGCCCGCCGGCGCCCGGCTATCGCCATGCGCCGCTGAACAACGCCAATGTCGTGCGCGACATGATCGACGACGAGACCGCCGGCATCCTGGTCGAACCGATCCAGGGCGAAGGCGGTATCCGCGAGACGACGCCGGAGTTCCTGAAGGCGCTGCGCGCGATGTGCGACGAGTTCGGCCTGCTGCTGTTCTACGACGAGATCCACACGGGTTTCGGCCGGACGGGCAAGCTGTTCGCTTACGAATGGTCGGGCGTCGCGCCCGACGTCATGGCGATCGCCAAGGGCATGGGTGGCGGTTTCCCGATCGGCGCCTTCATGGCGACCGAGAAGGCGGCCGTCGGCATGGTGCCGGGCACACACGGCTCGACCTACGGCGGCAATCCGCTCGCCACGGGCGTGGCCAACGCGGTGCTCGACGAACTGCTGAAGCCCGGCTTCATCGAGGGCGTGCACGAACGCGGCAAGTACCTCAAGGCCGAACTCGAGAAGCTGGTCGCCAAGCATCCCAAGGTGTTTGCCGAGCAGCGCGGCACCGGCTTCCTGCAGGGCCTGCGCTGCGTGGTGCCAGCCGGCGAGATGGTCGACCGCCTGCAGTCGCTCGGCCTGCTGGTGCCGCCGGCGGGCGAGAACGTGATCCGCATCTTCCCGGCGCTGATCGCCGACAAGGCCGCGCTCGACGAAGGCATCGCCATCCTCGAGAAGGCCGCGGTTTCGTTCGAGTCGTCCCAGGCCGCCGAGTAGGCACCATGGCCACGCCAAGACACTTTCTCGACCTCGACCAGGTCGATCCCAAGACGCTTCGCCAGATCCTCGATCAGGGCAAGGCGATGAAGAAGGCAAGGTCCAACGGCGGGCACGACAAGCCGCTCGCCGGCAAGACCCTCGCGATGATCTTCGAGAAGCCGTCGACACGCACCCGCGTGTCGTTCGAGGTCGGCATGCGCGAACTCGGCGGCGAGACGATCATGCTCGGCCGCGGCGACACGCAGCTCGGCCGCGGCGAGACCATCGCCGATACCGCGCGCGTGCTCAGCCGCTACGTCGACATCATCATGATGCGCACCACCGTCGAGGAGAAACTCCTCGAAATGGCGAAGTACGCGACCGTGCCGGTGATCAACGGCCTCACCGACAAGACGCATCCCTGCCAGCTCATGGCCGATGTCATGACCTACGAGGAGCATCGCGGGTCGATCCAGGGCAAGTCGATCGCCTGGTCGGGCGACGGCAACAACATGGCGACGAGCTGGATTCACGCCGCCGTGCAGTTCGACTTCGAGCTGCGTATCGCCTGCCCCACTGAACTGAAGCCACCGCAGGACGTCGTCCAGTGGGCGGAGAAGTCGAACGGCCGCATCTCGATCGGCCACGATCCCGAGGCGATGGTGAAGGACGCCGACTGCGTCGTCACCGACACCTGGGTCTCGATGGGCGACGAGGACCCGCACAGCCCGAGCGCCGCGCGACGACACAATCTTCTGCGTGCCTATCAGGTCGACAAGCACCTGATGAAGCAGGCCAAGAAGGACGCCATCTTCATGCACTGCCTGCCGGCGCATCGCGGCGAGGAGGTCACTGCCGAGGTGATCGACGGGCCGCAGTCGGTGGTGTTCGACGAGGCGGAGAACCGCCTGCACGCGCAGAAGAGCATCCTCGCCTGGTGCCTTTCATGAGCACGACGTCGGAAGGCTCCCCTTCCGACGGCGCTCCCTCCACCGACTGGGATCGCGTCCTCCCCTTCCAGCTCGATGCTTTAGGGGTGCGCGGCCGGCTGGTGCGGTTGAGCCATGTTCTCGACGAGATCATCGAACGCCACGGCTATCCCCTGGCCGTGGCGCGGCCGTTGGCCGAGGCGATGGTGCTGTGCGCCACCCTGGCGACGTCGCTGAAGTACGACGGCATCTTCACCCTGCAGATCTCGGGCGACGGACCGATCCGCCTGCTGGTCACCGACCTCACGACCGACGGCGCGCTGCGCGGCTACGCCCAGTTCGATTCCTGGAAGCTCGCCATTGCCCTGGGCAGCGGCAACGAGGACGCGCCCGACGGCTATGTGCCGAAACTGTTCGGCCAGGGCCGGCTCGCCTTCACGGTCGACCAGGGCCCGCACACCGAGCGCTATCAGGGTGTGGTGCCGCTCGAAGGCGCGACCTTGGCCGACTGCGCCCATACCTATTTCCGCCAGTCCGAGCAGCTTCCGACGGGGATCAAGATTTCCGCCCGCCGCGAGGCGAGCGAGAGCGGCCATCGCTGGCATGCCGCGGCGTTGATGGTCCAGCAGATGCCGGAACTCGATGCCGGACGCATCGACGTCGACCAGGAGCAGCGCGAGGACGACTGGCGACGGGCCGTGATCCTCATGGCCTCGGCGACCGAGGCCGAGATGCTCGATCCGGCATTGCCCGGCGCCAAGCTGCTCTACCGCCTGTTCCACCAGGAGAAGCCGCGCCAGTTCGAGCCCCGTGCCTTTGCCGCGCGCTGCCGTTGCAGTCGCGAACGCATCGACCGCGTGCTGCAGTCGATCAAGCGCGAGGAACTCGACGACCTGCGCGACAAGACCGGCCGGGTCGCCGTGAAATGCGAGTTCTGCTCGACCGAATATTCCTACGACGACCGCGATCTCGACCGGATCTACGCCTCCGCGGCGTAGTCGCTATCCCTCGGGAGGGGCTCAGTCCCGGCAGGCCCACTCCAGCATGCGCTTCATGAATTCCTCGCAGGCGCCGATCTGGGGCACGAGGATGAATTCGTTGGGCTGATGGGCCTGGGCGATGTCGCCCGGACCGCAGACCACCGTCGGCACGCCGAGCGTCTTGCGGAAGATGCCCGCCTCCGTGGCATAGACCACGCTGCCCACCGTGTTCGAACCGGACCAGCTTCCGGCCAGCGTCTTGGCGTCGTCGTTGCCCTCGGGCGAGAAGGCCGGGGTCGAGGACCGCAGCTCGGTCTCGATGGCGGCAGCCGGATGCTTGGCCTTCATCCTGGGCAGCAGTTCCTCGGCGAGCCATTTCTTGGCACGCTCGCCCAGCTCCTCGATCGGCCGCGTCGGCAGCTCGCGATAGCCCCACAGGACCTCGCACTCGCGCGCCAGGATGTTGCCGGCCGTGCCGCCGACGATCGTGCCGACGTTGAAGGTCGCGGCGGCCGGCGTGAACTCGCTGTCCTTCGACGCCTTGGCCTCGAGTTCCTCCTGCACCTGGTTGAGGTAGTGGATGAACTCGCCGGCAAAGTGGATGGCGCTGACGCCGAGATGGGTCATCGAGGAGTGGGCCTCGACGCCGGTGAAGGTGGCGATGATGCCGCCGCCCGCGTTCTGGGCATTGACCACGCCCATCATGGTCGGCTCGCCGACGATCACCGCCTGCGGCCGGGGCACGGCGCCGACCAGCTTCTCGACCAGCGCCGGCGCGCCGAGGCAGCCGATCTCCTCGTCGTAGGAGAAGGCGAAGTGCAGGGGCACCTTGAGCCGGGCCTTCTGGAAGGCCGGGACGTGGCTGAGGCAGGCGGCGATGAAGCCCTTCATGTCGCAGGTGCCGCGGCCGTACAGGTTGCCGTCCGGCTTCTCGGTCAGGGTCCAGGGATCGGTCTCCCACGGCTGGCCGTCGACCGGCACGACGTCGGTGTGGCCGGACAGGACGATGCCGCCTTCTTGGCGGGGCCCGATGGTGGCGAACAGGTTGGCCTTGGTGCCCTCGGCGTTGGGGACCAGCGTGCTCTCGATGCCGAAGTCGGAGAGGTAGTCCCGGATGTAGTGGATCAGGTCGAGGTTGGAGTGGCGGGAGGTCGTGTCGAAGGCCACCAGGCGCTTCAGCATCTCGATCGAGGAGGGGGCGGTCGTCATGGCGGGGAGGGTCGCACGGTTCGGGCCGGCGGGCCAAGGGCCTGAAATTCCTTGCGAAATTCCCTGCCCGTTTGACTTGGCCGGGTCCCCCCGCTAGAACCGCCGCGCATCCGCCGTGGATGAAAAATCGACTGCCGGGGTCTTTAA
>JAIUOY010000129.1:0-4951 GCA_020160995.1 Pseudomonadota bacterium
GCTTCGCGGCCCGGCGGGCGGCGCAGCAGCAGCGACATCTGGCGGTAGGCGACGGCCTGCTTGGAAAGATCGTCGTACACGATGACGGCGTGCATGCCGTTGTCGCGGAAGTACTCGCCCATGGCGCAGCCGGTGTAGGGCGCCAGGAACTGCATGGGGGCCGGGTCGGACGCGGTGGCGGCGACGACGATGGAGTATTCCAGCGCGCCGTTATCCTCGAGCGTCTTCACGATCTGGGCGACGGTCGAGCGCTTCTGGCCGACGGCGACGTAGACGCAGTAGAGCTTGCGGCTCTCGTCGGTGCCCTTGTTGATGCCCTTCTGGTTCAGGAAGGTGTCGATGGCGACGGCGGTCTTGCCGGTCTGGCGGTCGCCGATGATCAGCTCGCGCTGGCCACGGCCGACCGGCACCAGCGAGTCGATCGCCTTGAGGCCCGTCTGCATCGGCTCGTTCACCGACTTGCGCGGAATGATGCCAGGTGCCTTGACCTCGACGAGGCGGCGCTCTGTCGACTGGATCGGGCCCTTGCCGTCGATCGGGTTGCCGAGACCGTCGACCACGCGGCCGAGCAGGCCCTTGCCGACCGGAACGTCGACGATGGCGCCGGTACGCTTGACGGTGTCGCCCTCGCGGATCGTGCGATCCTCACCGAAGATGACGACGCCGACATTGTCGCTCTCGAGGTTGAGCGCCATGCCCTTGATGCCGCCCGGGAACTCGACCATCTCGCCGGCCTTGACGCTGTCGAGGCCGTAGACGCGCGCGATGCCGTCACCGACGGAAAGGACCTGGCCGACCTCGGCCACTTCGGCCTCGGTGCCGAAGTTGGCGATCTGCTGCTTCAGAATGGCCGAGATTTCGGCGGCACGGATATCCATTTAGGCAACTCCCTTCATGGCAAGCTGCAAGCGCTGCAGCTTGCTTCGGATGGACGAATCGAACAGGCGCGAGCCGACCTTCACGACGAGACCGCCGAGAATGTCGGGTTCGACGCGCGCGTCGATGGAAACCTTGGCGCCGCCCAGCACGGAGCGCAGCGCGGCGCTCAACTGCTCGACCTGGGCGGGGGTCAGCGGAATGGCAGAGGTGACGTCAGCCGTCGTCTCGCCACGACGCACGGCAAGCTCGGCCAGAAAGGCCGAGGCCATCGCCGGCAGCTCGCGGGCGCGGCCGTTGGCGGCCACAGCGCCGACAAATTTACGCGTCAGACCAGAAATACCGGCGGCATCGAGCACAGCCAGCAGCGCCTTGCCCTGAAGGGCGCGGCCAATGACCGGGCTGGCGATCAGGCGGGCGAGATCGGCACTTTCGCGAACCATCGTGCGAAACGTGGTGAGATCCTGAGCGACCTGGTCGAGCGACTTGGCATTGTCCGCCAGCTCAAAAAGGGCGCTCGCATAGCGTCCAGCAACGCCGGTTGTGGCGGAGGATGGGGTAGACACGTCGAAAACCTCTCCCCTGCCGTGGATCGCACGGCTGGTAAGCCATTGAATTCACTCACTTTTCACCAGTAGAACGCCCCGCTCCACCCCGGAAAAGCGCGCGTTGCTACCATGCGGTTTTTCCCGGCGCAAGGTTCGCAAGGCGCTGTATTACCGCGGTTTTTCGGCGCGATCTGTCACAGGAAGGAATAGGGATCGACGTCGACCTGCAGACGAACTGCACCCGGAAGCCCGATCCGCTCCAGCCAGGCATGCAGGATCGGCTGTACGGCGACATCGCGGGACGTCTTGAGCAGGAACCGCCGCCGGTGTCGGCCACGCAGCAGGGCCAGCGGCGCCGTCGAGGGGCCGAGCACCGTAATCCCGTCCCGGTGTGGCGCCCGACGGGCCAGTGCGGCACAGACATTGTCGACGGCGGCAGGATCGGGACCCGAGACGATCAACGAGGCCAGCCGGCCATAGGGCGGCATACCCGCAAGCTCGCGGTCCGCAAGTTCGACTTCGACGAAACGATCGCGATCGCCCGAGACGAGCGCCTGCATGACGGCGTGGTCGGGATTGTGAGTCTGGATCAGCGCCCGGCCCGGCCTGCCCTCTCGGCCGGCACGGCCCGCGACCTGGTAGAGGAGCTGAAAGGTTCGCTCGGCCGCACGCAGATCGCCGCCGTTCAAACCGAGATCGGCATCGATTACCGCAACGAGAGTCAGATTCGGAAAGTGATGGCCCTTCGCGGCCATCTGCGTGCCGATGAGAATATCGATCTCGCCGTTGATCATGCGATCGACGGCCGCTTCCGCCTCGTCGCGGTTCATCAGGCTGTCGGACGTGAAGAGTTCCAGCCGCGCCTCGGGAAAGAGTTCCTGCGCCTCTTCGGCCAGACGCTCGACACCCGGCCCGCAGGCCACGAACTGATCGACCGCGCCGCAATGCTTGCAGGAATGCGCGGGCGGCTCGGTGTGGCCGCAATGATGACAGACCAGGCTGCGCCGAAAGCGATGCTCGACCAGCCAGGCCGAACATTGCGGGCATTCGAGCCCGTGGCCGCAGGCACGGCAGAGCGTGATCGGCGCATAACCACGGCGATTGAGAAAGAGCAGCGTCTGCTCGCCGGCCGCCAGGGTGGACTTCATTGCCTCGACCACCGGCGGCGACAGCCAGCGGCCGCGCGCCGGCGGATCGCGCCTCATGTCGACCGCGGACAGAGTCGCGAGCTGATGGCCGCCATGCCGGCCCGGCAGATGCACCTCGCCGTAGCGGCCGGTCCTGACATTGACGATGCTCTCCAGCGAAGGGGTCGCCGAGGCCAGCACGATGGGGGCGGAGGCGAGGCGAGCGCGCACGACCGCCATGTCGCGCGCGTTGTAGACGACGCCCTCGTCCTGCTTGAAGGAGCCGTCGTGCTCCTCGTCGACCACGATCAGGCCGAGGTTGGCGAAGGGCAGAAAGAGCGCGGAGCGTGCACCGACCACGACGCCCACCCTGCCTTCGGCGATGGCGCGCCAGGTTTCCCGGCGTTCCAGGCTGGTGAGCCCCGAATGCCAGGGCGCGGGCGGCGCGCCGAAACGATCCTCGAAACGCCGAAGCCACTGCGCCGTCAGCGCGATCTCGGGCAGCAGCACCAGCACCTGCCGTCCCGCCGAGAGCGCCGCCGCGATCGCCTCGAAATAGACCTCGGTCTTGCCCGCGCCCGGCACGCCGTCGAGCAGCATCGCGGAGAAGGCATGCGCCTTTACCTTTTCGACCAGCCCGTCGGCCGCAATCTTTTGCGCTGGCGACAGGGTCGGCCCGTCGCGTCTGCCGTCGGGCTGCGGAAAGGAGCGACGCACGACGCGCTCCACGGTCTCGAGCAGGCCGACCGATGCCATGGTCTTCACGACCGAGGTGCCGACGCCTGCAAGATGCGCAAGCTCGGCGGCCGGCATCGCCGGTCCGTCCTTCAACTGGTCGAGAACACGGCGGCGTGCGGCGGTGAGTTTCAGCGCGACATCGTCCGGCTGTTCGGCGGCGCGATAGACCAGCTCGGTCTTGGGCGCTTCCAGCGCCGACGGCGCACTCATCGCCATACGCAGGACCGCGCCCGGCGGCATCAAGGTGTAGGCCGATACCCAGTCGACGAAGCGGCGCATCGCATCGGCCATCGGCAAGGCGGGCAGGACGCCGATGACGTCGCGCAGCTTCGCCTGCGGCACTTCGCCGGTGCCTGCCCCCCAGACCACGCCGACCAGCTCGCGCTTGCCCAGCGGCACGATCACGAACTGGCCGGGAGCGAGACGCATTTCCGCCGGCACGCGATAATCGTAGGCATCCGCCAGAGGCAGCGGCAGCAGGACCTTGACGGTGTTTTCCACCGACTGAGGTCGCAGCCGTGCGGCCGCCTCGGCTTGTGGCTCCGAGGCGGAATCGCTAGAAATTGTGGCAGCAGGTGAGTTTGAACTACTGGCCATTGGGGTATTTTATATGAAGTTCTTTGTCGATACCGCCGATGTCGCCGAGATCAAGGATTTGGCGGCTTCGGGCCTGCTCGATGGTGTCACCACCAACCCCTCTCTGATCATGAAGGCCGGCCGGCCCATGCTCGAGGTGATCAAGGAGATCTGCTCCATCGTTCCCGGCCCGGTCAGCGCCGAAACCGTCGCGACCGACCACAAGACCATGCTCGAGGAAGGCCGCAAGCTGGCCAAGCTCGCGAAGAATGTCGCGGTCAAGGTGCCGCTGACGCCGGATGGCCTGAAGACCTGCAAGGCGCTGACCTCGGAAGGCACGATGGTGAACGTCACCCTCTGCTTCTCCCCGGCGCAGGCACTGCTGGCGGCCAAGGCCGGCGCCACGTTCATCTCGCCGTTCGTCGGCCGCCTCGACGATATCGGCCACGACGGCATGCATCTCATCGGCGAGATCATGACGATCTATCGCCAGTATCCGCACTTCAAGACGGAGGTGCTGGTCGCCTCGGTGCGCCATCCCCAGCACGTCGTCCAGGCCGCCAAGCTCGGCGCCCAGGTCGCGACCGTGCCGCCCAACGTGCTGCGCCAGCTCTTCAAGCACGTGCTGACCGACAATGGACTGAAGGCCTTCCTCGACGACTGGGCCAAGACCGGCCAGTCGATCCTCTGACCCGGAGACGGGCGCCCATGGACAAGAAGACAAACGAGGCGGAAGACGGCATGGTAACGGCTCCCGACGGTTCCGGCCGGCAAGTGAAGCTGATTACGGCCGACGACGTCGTGGCCTATCTCAAGGCCCATCCCGACTTCTTCGAGAAGCATGCCGAACTCGGCAGCGAGCTGGGTGTCCCGCCGCGCGCAGGGGCCGGGCGTCATCGACATGCAGCAGGCGATCCTGAAGCGCCTGCGCAGCGAGATCGACCGGCTGAAAACCGAGCGCACCGAGATCATCGCCAACTCCAAGCAGAACCAGATCGTCCAGAACCGCATCCAGGCGGCGGTGATCAGCATCATCCAGGCGACGACCTTCGAGAAGATGATCCATGTCGTCACGCACGAGCTGCC
>JAIUOY010000130.1:0-12064 GCA_020160995.1 Pseudomonadota bacterium
CGAGCACGCCGACGGCCGAGTCGAACTTGCCCGAGCGCAGGGCCGCGGCGACCTTGGCCGCCTCGGTCGACTTCGCCTTGTTGGCGGCATCGGCCCAGGCCTTCACCGCGGCGTAGCTGAACAGCGTGTAGCCTTCCGGGTTGTACTTGGCGTCGCGGAACTTCTTCACGAGCGCGGCATTCTTCGGGTCGTCCTCGGCCTTCGGCGGGAACGACATCAGGACGCCGTCGGTCGCCGCGCCACCCAGCTGGGCGAACTCGGCGGTCTGCAGCGAGTCGAAGCCCATCATCTGGGCCATCAGACCCTGTTCGCGCGACTGCTTGATGATCAACGCGCCGGCGGTGTGGTAGCCGCCGAGCACGATGATGTCGATCTTGGCCTGCTTCATCTTGTTGACGAGAGCGGCGAAGTCCTTGTCGGTGTCGTTGTAGGCCTCGTACATGGCCTCGCGGATGCCGCCCTTGTTCAGAGCCTTCTTGGTCTCGTCGGCCACGCCTTTGCCGTAGGGCGACTTGTCGTGAAGGATCGCGACCTTGGCGCCCTTGTGGTGCTTCAGGATGTAGTTGCCGACCGTCGTGCCCTGCACGTCGTCACGGCCGCAGGTGCGGAACACGGTGGTGTTGCCCTTGGCGGCGGCGTCCTCGGTCAGCTTCGGATTGGTCGAGGCCGGCGTGATCTGCAGGATCTTGCCTTCCTTGTAGATGTCCGACGCCGGGATCGAGGAACCCGAGCAGAAGTGCCCAGCCACGAACACCACCTTGTCGGAAACCATCTTGTTGGCGACGGCCGTCGCCTGCTTGGGATCGCAGGCGTCGTCGCCGACCACGAGTTCGAGCTTCTGGCCGTTCACGCCGCCGGCTGCGTTGATGTCTTCCACCGCCATCTGGGCGCCGCGCTTGAGCTGCTCGCCGAAGGCTGCGTTCGAGCCTGTCATCGGACCGGCCGAGCCGATCTTGATCTGGGCAAGCGCCGGCGTCGCCACGAGCGCCACGGCGGCGACGGCCAGGGTGCCGTACAACTTCCTCATCCCACGTCTCCCTTACTTGATTTGAGTCTCCCCGCTTTTGCGGAGCATGCGGCTACATTAGTGCCGCTCCTCCCAGCCCAGCAAGCCTTTGCGCCGATAGAGCCAGGGATATTGGTTAACCATCTGACGCGCGCGCGTCAGGCGATAGGCGAACGCCGCGATGGTGAGCTGCACGGCCCAGCCAAGTAGAAAACCGCTGATCGACCACAACTCGCCATTGGCCAGGGCATAGTCGAGGAAGCGCAGCGTCGCGGCCAGCAGCGCGGCATAGAACACGATCTGCAGCCAGGGCCGCCAGATCAGCGCCACCGCATGTCCGGCCGCAAAAGACGCCGGCCCTACAAGCACGAGATTGAACAGCACGACATTGAAGAATGTGTCGCCGAACCAGTCGAACATGAAGGTGTCGAGGGGACTCATCCGTGGCCGCCTTCCAGGTAGGCCGTACGCACTTCCTGGTTTGCCAGCAGTTCTCGGCCGGTCCCGCTCAGCCGCACCCTCCCGTTCACCAGCACGTAGCCGCGATCCGCGAGCCTCAACGCATGAAAGGCATTCTGCTCCACCAGGAAGATCGTGACGTTTTCCTCGCGGGCGATGCGGCCGACGGCATCGAAGATCTGCCGCACGATCAACGGCGCAAGTCCCAGCGACGGCTCGTCGAGCAGCAGCAGCCGCGGCCGGCTCATCAGCGCCCGGCCGATCGCCAGCATCTGCTGCTCGCCGCCCGACAGGGTGCCGCCGCGCTGGGTCCGCCGCTCGGCGAGCCGCGGGAACATCGTAAAGACACGCTCAAGATCGCCGTTGAAATGCGCCGGATCGGCGAGCGTCGCGCCCATCTGGAGGTTTTCGAACACGCTCATGCGCGGGAAGATGCGCCGGCCCTCCGGCACCTGCGCCACGCCGCGCCGCACGATCTCATGCGTCTGCAGCGACGTGATGTCCTCGCCGTCGAGCTTGATACTTCCCGAGCGCGCCCGCGGGTTGCCGCAGATCGTCATCAGCAGGGTCGACTTGCCCGCCCCGTTGGCGCCGATCAGGGTCACGATCTCGCCGCGCGCCACGTCGAGGTCGACGCCATGCAGCGCCTGGATCGCGCCATAGAAGGTGGTCAGCCCCCTCACCGAGAGGATCGACGTCTCAGCCATCGATCGCCTCGTCGTCGGTGCCGAGATAGGCGCGGATGACCGCGGGATCGTTCCTGACCGCCGCCGGGTCGCCCTCGGCGATCTTGCGGCCATAGTCGAGCACGACGATGTGGTCGGAGATGTTCATGACCACGCTCATGTCGTGCTCGATCAGCAGCACGCCGATGCCGTCGCGGTCGCGGATCGAGACCAGCAGCTCGTTGAGTTCCGCCGACTCGCGCGGATTGAGGCCGGCCGCCGGCTCGTCGAGGCAGAGCAGCTCAGGCTCCGTACACATGGCACGGGCGATCTCGAGCCGCCGCTGCGCGCCATAGGGAAGCTCGCCCGCCGGCCGGTCGGCGTCGGCCAGGAGCCTGATGCGCTCCAGCCAGCTTCGCGCCAGTTCGATCGCGGCCTTCTCGGCGGTGCGATAACTGGCAAATCCCAGCAAGCCGAGAAAGCTCCAGCCGGACGCACGCATCAGCTTGTTGTGCTGCGCGACCAGCAGGTTCTCCAGCACGGTCATGCCGGGAAAGAGCCGGATGTTCTGAAAGGTCCGCGCCACCTTCGCACGCTGCCCGATCTCGTGGCCCAGCATGCGCTCCAGCAGGAACTCGCCCCTGCCCCCGCGCAAAGTCAGCCGCCCGACGGTCGGCTTGTAGAAGCCGGTGATGCAGTTGAACACCGTCGTCTTGCCCGCGCCGTTCGGGCCGATGATCGCCGTGATCTCGCGCGGACGTGCGGTGAAGGAGACATCGTCGATCGCCACCAGGCCGCCGAAGCGCATGGTGAGGTGTTCGACCTCGATGAGCGGTGTGGCTATGGCCACGCTCATCCGCTGCCTCCCGATCCGGCAGGGTGCAATCGGATCGACGGTTCGCGATGGGCGACCAGCCCGCGCGGACGGAACACCATGATCAGCACCATCGCCATGCCGAAGGCCAGCATGCGGTAGTTGCCGAGATCGCGGAACCACTCCGGCAGGCCGATCAGCAGGACGGCGGCCAGCACCACGCCGATCTGGCTGCCCATGCCGCCCAGCACGACGATGGCGAGGATGATCGCCGATTCGATGAACACGAAGCTCTCGGGGCTGATGAAGCGCTGCTTGGCGGCGAAGAACGATCCGGCGAAGCCCGCGAACATCGCGCCGATGGCGAAGGCCGTGAGCTTGGTGTTCGTGGGATTGATGCCCAGCGCCCGGCAGGCGGTCTCGTCCTCGCGCAGCGCCTCCCAGGCGCGGCCGACCGGCAGGCGGCGCATGCGCTGGGTGAACAGGTTGGTGATCAGGGCCAGCACGAGGATGATGTAATAGAGGAAGATCAGCCGGTGATTGCCGTCGAACGGAATGCCCAGCATTTCCGACACGGTCTGCTTGCCGGCCGGCGCCGTTTCGGCGAACACCGCGCCGAACAGGGTCGGCCCGGGAATCGAGCCGATGCCGGCGGGCCCGTTGGTCAGGTCGAACCAGTTGAGCAGGATCAGCCGGATGATCTCGCCGAACCCCAGGGTCACGATGGCGAGGTAGTCGCCGCGCAGGCGGAGCACCGGGAAGCCCAGCAGCACGCCGAACAGCGCCGCCATCATGCCGGCGAGCGGCAGCACCGACCAGAAGCCAAGGCCGTGCTGGGTGCTCAGCAGCGCATAGGAATAGGCGCCGACGGCGTAGAAGGCGACGTAGCCGAGGTCGAGCAGGCCCGCGAGGCCGACGACGATGTTGAGCCCCCAGCCCAGCATCACGTAGGTCAGGATCAGGACGCCGAGATCCATCGTCTTCTGGTCGGCGAAGGGCGAGAACGGCAGCAGCACCGCCGCCGCCAGCAACAGCCAGCCGAACCATTTGGTCCCGGCCCGGGAGATCGCCTGCCCCGAGGGCGTGCGCGCCGCTTCGTTCACCGCACTGTTGGCCCAGGGCCAGATGGCGCGGATCACCAGCAGCACGCCGCCCAGCGCCACGAACCAGTGCAGGAAGCCCGAGGGCAGTTGCATCGGCGAGGCGCCGGCCACGATCATCACCGCGCCCAGCGCGATCGCCGGCCAGCGCAGGCCGTTCGCCGCCATCGAGAGGCCGAGACGCCCCAGGAAGATCACGACGACCGCCACCGCGAGATCGACGAGGTGGTAATCGAAGGTGAGCCCGCGACCGACGTCGACGGTACGGAAGCCGACGATGAAGATGCCGAGCGCCGCACCGACGAAGGCAGTCAGGCCCGCATCCTTCAGCATCAGGGGCAGACGCGAACCCATGCGGTCAGACCTTCTCGATCTCCGGCTTGCCGAGCAGTCCGGTCGGCCGGAAGATCAGCACCAGGACCAGGATCGCGAAGGCGGCGACGTCCTTGTACTCGCTGGAAAAATAGGCGGCCCAGAAGACTTCGATCAGGCCGATCAGCAGCCCGCCCAGCATGGCGCCCGGCAGCGAACCGATGCCGCCCAGCACGGCCGCGGTGAAGGCCTTGATGCCGGCCAGGAAGCCGATGAAGAAGTCGATGACGCCGTAGTACATCAGGAAGAGCATGCCGGCGACGGCTGCCAAAGCCGCGCCCAGCACGAAGGTGAGCGAGATCGTGCGGTCGACGTTGACGCCCAGCAGCGACGCCATCTTCATGTCCTGCTCGCAGGCGCGTTGCTGTCGTCCGAGCGAGGTGCGCGCGATCAGCCAGGTGAAGCCCGCCATCAGCACGATGGTCACCACGACGATGATGATCTGCAGCCAGGTCACGCGAACGTCGAAGCCGTCGTCGGCAAAGAGCGTGAAGCCGCCGGACACGATCTGCCCGCCCGGCTTGGGCCGCGCGCCCTGCGCCAGCTGCACGTAGTTCTGGAGGGCGATCGAGACGCCGATGGCGGAGATCAGCGGCGCGAGACGGAACGAGCCGCGCAACGGTCGGTAGGCCGTGCGTTCTATCGACCAGCCATAGACCGCGGAAAACGTCATCGCCAGCAGCAGCACGAGAAGGATGGCGACGGGCGCCGAACCGATCCCCAGCATGCTGCAGATCATGAAGCCGATGAGCGAGATGAAGGCGCCGATCATGAACACTTCGCCGTGCGCGAAGTTGATCATGCCGATGATGCCGTAGACCATCGTATAGCCGATAGCGATCAGGCCGTAGATTGCGCCCAGCGTGATGGCGTTGATCAGCTGTTGCGTGAAGTACGCCATGTCTTGTTCTGACTCCCTGCCCTTGCGACGTACGATGCTTTCGCGGGCACTGGCAAGCGGTGTATTGAACGAACCTTGGGAGGAAATTGATGGACGATCTCAAGATGATTCAGGTGCACGTCGCGGACCATATCGCCGTCGTGACGATGGACAACCCTCCCGTGAATGCCCAGAACGCCGAATTACAGGATGAAATGATCCGCGCCTTCGACCGGATCTCCGACCTCGACGAGGTGCGGGTCGCCGTCCTGACCGGCAAGGGCAAGTGCTTCTGCGCCGGCGTCGACATCAAGGCCCGCGCCGGCGCCCAGCGCGGACCGGGCGACGCCTGGCGCGGCATGCGCTACGCCCGCGAATGCTTCCACGCCATCATGGAATGCAAGAAGCCGGTGATCGCCGCCATCAACGGCCCCGCGCTCGGCGCGGGCCTTGCGGTCGCGGCCTCCTGCGACATTCTCGTGGCCGGCGAAAGCGCCTCGGTCGGCCTGCCCGAGATCGACGTCGGCCTGATGGGCGGCGGCCGCCACGCCATGCGCCTGTTCGGCCATTCGCGGGCGCGGCGCATGATGCTGACGGGCTACCGCGTGTCCGGCGCCGAACTCTACCGGCTGGGCGTGGTCGAGGCCTGCGTTCCCGACGACAAGTTGATGGACACCGCGCTGGACCTCGCCCGCCAGATCGCGGCCAAGAGCCCGATCGCCAGCGTCACGGCCAAGCACGCGCTGAACACCATCGAGGAAATGACGCTTCGCGACGGCTATCGCTTCGAGCAGAACATGACGGTGAACCTGCAGGGCACCGAGGATTCCAAAGAAGCGATGCGCGCCTTCATCGAGAAGCGCAAACCCGTGTTCAAGGGACGATGAGCCCATTAGGGTGACGGCGATTTAGGTAAAGGATACATGGCACCTCCCTCCCACGACGTGATCGTCATCGGCGCCGGCCCCGCAGGCCTCACTGCCGCCACCGAAGCCGCGCGCGCCGGCCTCAAGGCCTTCTGCCTCGACAAGCTCGCGCCGGGCGGCGAGCTGGTGAACCTGGGCGAACTCCACGACTTCGAGGAGATGTTCAACGGCACCGACATGGCCGCGCGTCTCACCGACGATGCCGTCGTGGCGGGCGTCGAGATCGGCTTCGGCGAAGTGACCTCCATTGCCGGCAACGGACCCTTCACCATCGAAACGGCGGACGGCGAGCGGCACGAGGGCCGCGCCATCGTCGTGGCGACCGGCCTGAACAAGGGCAAGCTCGGCGTGCCGAACGAAGAGAACTACGAAGGCCGCGGCCTGTCGCACTGCGCGATCTGCGACGGCCCGCTCTATGCCGGCCAGCCCGTCATCGTGGCCGGCGCCACCGGCTGGGCACCTTACGAGGCGGCAGCCCTGGTCGGCATCGCCAGCGACGTCACTCTGCTCGGCACGCCGGACGGCAGCGTCGCCGACGGCATCAAGACCCGGCCGGGCCGCATCGTCGGCCTTGCCGGCGACAACGGCCTGGAGTCGGTGACCATCGAGAGCGACGGCACGCGAAACGACGTTTCGGCCAACGCGGTGTTCGTCTATGTCGGCCAGTCTCCCGCTGCGGAATTCGCACCGGATTCGCTTGCACGCGACGCCACCGGGCATATCGTTGTCGACGAACAGGGCCGGACATCTTCGCCGCTGATCTTTGCGGTGGGCGACGTCCGGGCCGGTGCACGGCATTACATCGCCGACGCCATCGCCGACGGCCAGAAAGTGGCCAAGGCGATCGTGGCGGCGCTCAAGCCATAGTGGTGAGGAGAACGGGCATGCGTATCATCAACCCGACCTTTGGACTGGCGGCGGCCGGCGGCGCAAAGGTGGCGCTGAAGCCCGTCAACTGGGCGACCGACGCCATCGCGCTGGTCTCCAATTCCAAGCCGAACGCCCGCGAGCTGCTGTCCGGCATCCGCGACAAGCTCGGCGCGTTCCGCAACGTCGACAATGTCGAGTTCCTCGCCAAGAACAGCGCCAGCCAGCCGGCGCCGAAGGATCTGCTGCAGGAGGTCGCCGCGAAGTATCGCGGAGCCCTCCTCGCCATAGCGGATTGAGGAAGCTGTTCATCGTGGAGTTTCCACGACAGCATCGAACTCGAGAAACTCGGCATCACGGCCTACGTGATCGCCACGGAGACATTCAAGCCGCTGGTCCTCGCCCAGGCGAAGGCCCGCAAGGTCGAACCACGGCTGATCGTGGTGAAGCATCCGATCGGCGGCCTCAACGCGGAAGAACTGCGTGAGCGCATCGAAGCGGCGACCAAGGGATTGAGCGAGGCGACGGCAAAATGAAGGATATCGCCGAGCAGGAAGTGATCGACCTCGACGACATGGACGTCGAGGCGTTCAACGAGTTCGCCGCCGAACAGGGCTGGAGCGACGGCATGCCGCTCTACATTCCCACCGAGGCCAAGGTTGCGAAGTTCGTCGACACGGTGCGGGGCGACAACCGCCCCTACCCGGCCGTGCCGCCGCGCCAGGTCGTGCCCACCATCCAGGCACTCGCGGCCAACGCCGTCATGGCGGGCTGCAAGCCGGAATATTTCCCGGTCGTGACCGCGGCGCTGCGCGGCGTCCTCGATCCCGCCTACAATCTCCACGGAACGCTCGCCACGACGCACTCCTGCGCGCCGATGGTGATGGTGAGCGGACCGATCCGGCACGAACTCAAGATCAACTGCGGCTCGAACTGCTTCGGCCAGGGCTGGCAGGCCAACGCCACCATCGGCCGCGCGCTCGGCCTCATGCTGCTGAACGTCGCCGGCGCCAAGCCCGGCGAGATGGACCGCTCGACCCAGGGCAATCCGGCGAAGTACACCTTCTGCTTCGGCGAAAACGAGGAAGAGAATCCCTGGACGCCCTACCATGTCCAGCGCGGCTTCGCGCCGACCGACAGCGTGGTCACGGTGATGTCGGGCGAAGGCCCGCACAACCTCAACGACCATGGCAGCACCAGCGGCGACGGCCTGCTGACGACCTTCGCCGGCGGCATGGCGACGCCGGGCGCCAACACGATCTACGGCAAGGGCCCGATGTTCGTGATCATCGGCCCCGAGCATGCCGCGACCCTGAAGCGCGACGGCTTCACGATCGAGAGCATCCGCCAGGAGCTGTTCGCCCGCTCGCGGGTCCATGTTTCGCGGATTTCGGCCGAGAACCAGGACACCTACATCAGCACGGGCCACAAGCCCGACGGCGACTGGTTCTCCATCGCGCGATCCCCCGACGACATTCACATCACGGTGGCCGGCGGACCGGGCAAGCACTCGGCCTTCATCCCGTCGTTCGGCGGCACCACGGTCGCCTGCACGCGCATCGCCCGATGACGGAGTGGTGCGGCTGGCCGGTCGTCGACGAGCAGACGAGCTGGGAAGACGCACAGCAGATCCTGACGGATGCCGAACTGTCGGACGGCCTTCCCCTGGTGCCGCCGACCCGGCGGCGTCTCGAAGCGATGGTGTCGGGCATCGAGGGCCGCAGCGACGCCCTCGGAATGATGCCGCCATTGTTCGGGGAAGTGAGCCCCGAGGCCGTCGCCTATCAATGCGTGCTGGCGGGCTGCCGCCCGGCCGAACTGCCGGTGGTCCTCGCGGCCGCCGAAGCGACGCTGGAGCCGGGCTTCAATCTCCTGGGCGTCGCCACCACCACCGGCACGGCCTGCGTGGCGCTCTGCCTGCACGGCCCGATTGCCCGCAAGCTCGGCGTCAATGCCGGCACCAACTGCCTCGGTCCGGGCAATCGCGCCAATGCCAGCATCGGGCGGGCGTTGCAGCTGGTGATCCGCAATATCGGCGGGGCGCGGTCGGATGTCGGCGACATGGCGACCATGGGACAGCCGGGCAAATACACCTTCTGCTTTGCCGAACGAAGCGACGGCCCCTTCCCGACGCTGCCGGCCCGCCGCGGCCTCGGCAGCGATGCCAGCGCGCTCACCGTGATGGGGGTGTCCGGAACGGCCGAGATCCTGCCGGGCGATGGCGAGGGCGCGACGCCCGAGGCCATCCTCGCGCCGATTGCGACGGCCATGCGCGCCGCCATCGTGATGTCGGGCGTGGGCCGCAAGAACGAACGCGGCGAGCAGGTCGTTCTCCTGCCGCTGGAAATGGCCGAGAAGATCGTGCGGCACGACGCCTGGGACCTTGCCCGCGTGCAGCGCCATCTCTTCGACGAAGGCCAGGGCGTTGCGCGCGCGCCGGACGCCATCCACGTCATCGTGACGGGCGGCGCCGGCTACAAGATGAGTTATCTGCCGATCTGGGGCGGCGGCTCGGAAACCGTGACGCGCGCCCTCTAGGCTCGACTACGCCTCGGAGAAGCGGCCCATCCGCTTGGCTTCGGCTTTCATCCGGCTCCTCGCCCGTGCGACCTTGATGTCCTTCGCGGCCAGGGCGGGCTTGACGACACGGCTGCCGGTCCGGCCGGCGGCCAAAGACTGTTCCAGGGGCAGAAGCCGAGTCCGGCGCTGTCGCCAGAGCGGGACGCTACGCTTGCTACCAAGCATCAGATCCTCCATCCAATCCACTCGCATACGCCACGGCCCATGACCCATTCGAGGTCCTGACCCGCGAGCCACGGCAACTCTTCCGTAAACATGGTGATGCCCTGGCTATAGTTACAAGGCAGCCGCGACCAATCAGTTCCCCAAAAAGTACGCTTTGGTCCGAAAGCATCGAATACGCGCTCGATATGTGCGTGGAGCGACCTGAAAGGATAAGTTTTGTCGTCGGCGTAGCACGGCAATGCCGAAACCTTGGCCGCCACGTTCGGTCGCCTGGCCAATGCCAGCACCTTGTCGAGCGTCGCGAAGTTCGACGCTTCCGTGACACCCTTGCCGCTCTTCAGCCCGAGATGATCGAGCACGAGGCGCAGCCCCGGGTAGCGTTCGGCGATGCCGTCGGCGAGATGCATGTACTCGTGATGGAACAGCACCATGGCGGGAATGCCCGCCTTCTCCATCTCGCCCCATACCCAGTCGAAGCTGCCGTCGAGCAAGGGCTGGCGCAGGATCTCGGTATGGAAGGTGAAGCGCATGCCGAGCATGCCCGGCTGCGTCTTCCAGTTGGCAATCTGGCCGCGCGCGCCGGGCGCTTCGGGATCGAAGCGGCCCATGACGGCGAAGCGATCCGGGTGGGCCGCGGCGGCTTCGATGGCGAGGTCGTTGCGGTCGCCTTCCCAAGATGGCGGCACGAGGATCGCACGGTCGACGCCGGCCTTGTCCATCTCCGCCAGCAGTTCCTCCTTGCCGAGCGGCGCGCGGTGAGGTTCGGCGCGCGCGGGCCACGGACGCTCAGGCGTATTGGCTGCCCAGATATGGACCTGGGCATCGGCGATCAGCATCGAGACGACTCCTGTTCTAGCGCCAGCCGAGGGCCCGTCGCAGCAACCCGATGAATATCCAGATGCCCAGGCCCCAGAAGGCATAGACGATCGGCGCGACGACGACGCCGGGCAGATTGAACCCGTTGCCGACCGGGGCCCCCTTGATCGGCAGCACGATAAACCAGTTGACCAGGGTCACCACGACTCCGGCGAACAGGATCCAGCCGGTCGGGCCGTCAAGCCATACCGGCAGGCGCGGCACGATGTAGGCGCCGACGATGCCCCACAGACCGCCCCAGAACGCGGCCGACAGAATCAGGGGGACGCCGAACGGCGGCACCGGCCGCATGTTGTAGATGACGGAGCGGGCGACTCCGAGTTCGTTGGCGATGTGGAAACCAAGCTGATGGAAGGTCAGCACACTCAGGAAGCCCGCGATGAAACCCACGATGATCGTGCGCATCTCGTCTTTCCTTCGGTTACACCTGCAAAGGTGGCCGTCGCTCGCGCCATGGACGTGCCTGTTCGAGCTGGGCTGCGAGCGAGAATAGCATCTCCTCCGCGCCAAGGCGGCCTACGAAATGCATACCTATCGGAAGCCCGTCTTCCGCCCAGGCGAGCGGCACCGACATCGCTGGTACACCCGTCATGTTGCAGACGGATGTAAATGGCACCATCGGCGCCAGCCCTTCCTCGTAACGGTCGAGCGTATCGTCCGTGCGGACCGTCCCCAGCGGCAAGTGGGTGCAGGCCAGAGTCGGCGAAAGCAGGATATCGTAGCGCTCGAAGAAGGCGCCGAGCTGCCGGCCGGTGCGATGGAAGGTCTGCACGGCGCGGATGTAGGTGTCGGCGCTGATCTTGCCGCCGCGCTCGGCCGAGAGCCGCGTGACCGGCTCCAGATCGTCCGGCCCCGGTATGCGGCCGTTGCCGCGCAGCTGGATGTTGGTGAAGGTGTTGGCGGCCATCACGGTGCCGAACGCCGCGCCCATGGCGGCGCCATCGAGATCGGGCTCGGCCTGCTCGACATGGTGCCCCAGCTCGCTCAGCAGCGTCGCCGTCTGCTCGACGGCGGCAACCAGCGCAGGATGCAGCGGCGGCCTGCCCTTCAGCGCCTGCATGAAGGCCACGCGCAACCGGCCCGGCGACCGCCCGGTGGCCGCGAGGAAGCTGCCGCTCGCCGGCGGCGAAACGTAGGGATCGCCCGGCGCGCCGCCGGCAATGGCATCGAGAAGTGCGGCGCTGTCGCGCACGGAGATCGACACGCCAAGCTGCGCGCCCGCGCCGGCCAGGGTCTCGCCGAGCGGCGCCAGGCTCACCCGGCCGCGCGACGGCTTCAGGCCGAACAGGCCGCACAGCGAGGCCGGAATGCGGATCGACCCGCCGCCATCCGTCGCGTGAGCCATCGGCAATGC
>JAIUOY010000131.1:0-19574 GCA_020160995.1 Pseudomonadota bacterium
CAGGCGTGCGGCTGCGGCCGCTCGTAGGCCGAGTCGGACTGATGAGCCTGGCCATCGCGATGGTCGACGTACCAGTGACCCTGGCCGGGGCCGTCGATGCCGTAGGCCCAGTGCAGGCCAGTGTTGAACCATTGCGGCGAGTTGGGCGCGCAGATCTGCGCCGCCAGCATGAAGCAATGTTCGTCGTAGAAGGCGCGCGCGTCGTCTTCGCTGTCGAAGTAGCCGCCCTTCCATCCCCAGTAGGTCCACGCACCGGCCATGCGGTGGAAAACCTGCCGGGCGCTCATCTCGCTGCCGTAGCGTTCGGCGGAGGGCAGTCCGGCGAGGGCGGCATCGTCGGGTATGGAGCGCCACAGCCACTCCGGCACATCGGCCTCGGCGAAGCGCACCAGGTGTGTCGGCACACCGGCGCGCCGGAAGTACTTTTGCGCCAGCACGTCGGCGGCGACCTGCGACCACTCGGCCGGCACGTCGATATTCTTGAGCTGGAAGACGATCGATCCGTCGGGATTGCGAATTTCGGAATCGGCAACACGAAACGCCATTCCTTCGAATGGCGATTTTCCTGCTTGCGTATACCGACGCTCAAAGCGCATCGACTATCCCCCGTGCCCTAATTTCCCGTCGTCTAGTCCCTGTCGCGGGCAATGTTCGATCACTCTCGAACACGCACATATGGGCACGCGATGATAGTAAATTACAAAATCTTGTGTGCGCAACTATATTTTGTAGACCACCATGTTGATGGTACTAGATGATGCAAGCGCGCAACAGTCGATCGAAAAGCACGATTCGCATGACGACGAACGATGTGAATCATGTGTCGGTCACGTCGCGTTGCACGCGATGAAGCGCCCGCGTACAAGCGGCGCGGTCACATACGACAACGTGGTTGGTCCATGACTATCGGCACCTGGCTCTTCACCAAGATGCGTGGCGAACTCGTCGGCACGGATGGCGAAGGCAATCGTTACTATCTCGACAAGCGCACCATTCCTGGTCTGCGGCGCAAGCGCTGGGTGATCTACAACGGCGTCGCCGAAGCCTCCCGCGTTCCGCCCGATTGGCACGGCTGGCTGCATCACACGACTGATGTCATTCCGCCGGCAGGCGGTCTGCCGCGCAAGCCGTGGCAGAAGGAGCATGTGCCGAATCTCACGGGCACCGACCATGCATACCGCCCGCCCGGTCATTCGCTCTCCGACGGCGAGAAGCCGAAGCCGCCTTACGAGGCATGGCGTCCGGGCTGACGCCGGCGGCAGTGAAGGAGACGAGGGTGGGCCGCAATATCGTCGAAACGATCGTAGGCGCGTTGGTCCTCGTGGTGGCCGGCGTCTTTGTCTTCTATGCCTTTGCAAAGTCGGATCGCAGCGGTCCGGACGGCTACGATGTCGTTGCCCGTTTCGGCCGTATCGACGGATTGAAGCGCGGCGCCGATGTCACGTTGAGCGGAGTGAAGGTCGGTGCCGTCACCGGCTTCACGCTCGATCCGAAGACCTATCAGGCCGTCGTGCGCTTCGTCGTGTCGTCCAATGTCAGTCTGCCGTCGGACACCACCGCCAAGATCGTCAGCGAATCTCTGCTGGGCGGGATGGTGGTGGTCCTGGAGCCGGGCAGCGACAAGACGACGATCCGCGCCGGCGGCGAGATCGCCCACACGCAGGATTCGATCCCGCTCACCGAGTTGATCGCAAAGTTCATGTTCGGAAGCGCAGGGAGCAAATGATGAATGCTCATGCCCCCAAGGCGCCGCCGGTCTGGCGGCAACCGGACGGCAAGCCTGTCTCGTGCCTCGAAAAGATCAAAGTCCTCAACCAGAACATCCAAGAGATCGAAACCCTCTGCGCCGATGCGCTGGAGGACGGAGTTCTGATGGGATGCGACGCAAGCCAGATCAAACAGGCGCTTCACGAACTGATCGACAGTCTGGCGCCGCCGCACGCGAAGAAGTGAGCTTGCGCACCTTCCTCGCGGCAGCCGCGATCGTCGCCGGCATCGCTGCAACGGTTCCGGCTTGGGAGCTTCGGGCGCAGACGCCGCCACCGCCGTCGGCGCGTCCCGGCAATGCCAACCTGCGTCCCGTTCCGGACGGGCCGGGCACGCGCTCGGCCGAGCTGCAGGGGCTCGACAAGGTGACGGCACGGACCCAGCGCTTCTATGCGCCGGTCGGGAAGGCGACGCGCTTCGGCACCCTGGAGATCAAGGTCGACGATTGCCTGGTCAACGTGCCGGAAGCGCCGCCCGAGTCCGTCGCCTATCTCACGATCATCGACCACAAGCCCGGCCAGGCGGAAGAGAAGCTGTTCGCGGGCTGGATGTTCGCCTCGACGCCGTCGCTCTCCGCGCTCGATCACGGTGTCTACGACGTGCGCGTGCTCTCCTGCACGATGGCGCAGGGATCGACACCGCCTAGCTCGCGCTGAAACGTCGCCTTCTGGTCGATCGCCTCGGCCAGCCGCCGCTTGAAGTCGTCGCGCGGGATCTCGATCGCCCCGAAGCTGCGCAGATGCTCGGTCATGAACTGGCAGTCGAGCAGGCGGAAGCCGCCGACGATCAGCCGGGCCACGAGATGGACCAGCGCGACCTTCGAGGCATCGCGCTGGCGCGAGAACATGCTTTCGCCGAAGAAGGCCGCGCCCACCGCGACACCGTAGAGCCCGCCGACCAGCGTGCCGTCGACGCGGCATTCCACGCTGTGGGCATGGCCGCGGCGATGCAGCTCGGTATAGAGCTCGACGATCGGTTCGTTGATCCAGCTTTCGGGGTGGCCCGGTCTCGGTTCGGCGCAGGCACGCACCGTCTCCGCGAAGGCCGTATCGGCGCTGACCTCGAAATGGCCGGTGCGTACGGTGCGGGCGAGGCGGTGCGGCAGGTGGAAGCCGTCGAGCGGCAGCACGGCGCGCAGCCGCGGGTCGAGCCAGTAGAGCTTGGGATCGTCGCGGCGCTCTCCCATGGGAAAGACGCCAATCCGGTAGGCCTGGAGCAGGAGGTCGGGCGTGATCTCCAGCATGCCGCCGCTATTTCTTCAGGCCGACCAGCTTCTCCAGCCAGTGGATGTCGTAGTCGCCGTCGATGAAGGCCTGCTGGCTGATGATGCGGCGATGCAGGGGGATCGTCGTGTCGATGCCGCCGATCACGAACTCTTCGAGCGAACGACGCAGGCGCATCAGGCACTCGTTGCGCGAGGTGCCGTTGACGATGAGCTTGGCCACCATGGAATCGTAGTAGGGCGGCATGACGTAGCCGGTGTAGAGGCCCGAATCGACGCGCACGCCGAGGCCGCCCGGCGGATGATAGTCGACGATCTTGCCGGGGCAGGGGATGAAGGTCTCGGGATGCTCGGCGTTGATGCGGCACTCGATGGCGTGACCCTGGATGACGATATCCTTCTGGGTCATGCCGAGCGGCGCGCCGGCGGCGATGCGGATCTGCTCGCGCACCAGGTCGATGCCGGTCACCGCCTCGGTGATCGGATGCTCGACCTGAAGCCGGGTGTTCATCTCGATGAAGTAGAACTCGCCGTCCTGGAACAGGAACTCGAACGTGCCGGCGCCGCGATACTTGAGCTTGCGGACGGCATCGGCGGCCAGCTCGCCGATCCTGTTGCGCTGCTCGGCGTTGAGGGCGGGCGAGGGCGCTTCCTCCAGTACCTTCTGATGCCGCCGCTGCAGCGAGCAGTCGCGTTCGCCGAGATGGACGCCGGCGCCCAGGCCATCGCCCAGCACCTGGATCTCGATGTGGCGCGGCCGGCCGAGATACTTCTCGACATAGACGGCGTCGTTGTTGAAGGCGGCCTTGGCCTCAGCCCGCGCCAGCGAGAAGGCTTCCGCGGCCGCTTCCGGACTCTCCACGACCTTCATGCCGCGTCCGCCGCCGCCGGCCACGGCCTTGATCAGCACCGGCCAGCCGATCTTTTCGCCGAGGGCGACGATCTCTTCCAGCGACTCGACCGGCCCGGGCGACCCCGGCACCAGGGGCAGGCCCAGTTCCGCGGCGGTCTGCTTGGCGACGATCTTGTCGCCCATCATGGAAATGTGCTGCGGCGTCGGGCCGATGAAGGTGAAGTCGTGCGCTTCGACCGCCTCGGCGAAGCGGGCATTCTCGGACAGGAAGCCGTAACCCGGATGGATCGCGTCGACGCCGGCAATGGTCGCGGCGGACAGGATCTGGGGGATGCTGAGGTAGCTGTCGCGGGCCGGCGGTGGCCCGATGCAGACCGACTCGTCGGCCAGCCGCACATGCATGGCGTCGCTGTCCGCCGTCGAGTGCACCGCGACCGTCTGGATCCCCATCTCGCGGCAGGCGCGATGGATACGGAGGGCAATCTCGCCGCGGTTGGCGATCAGAACCTTGTCGAACATCCGTCCGGGCGTCCTTACTCGACGACCATCAGCGGTTCACCGAACTCCACGGGCTGGGCGTTCTCGACCAGGACCTGCGTCACCGTGCCGGCCTTGGGCGCCTTGATGGGATTGAAGGTCTTCATCGCCTCGATGATCAACAGTGTCTGGCCGGCCGTCACCTTGTCGCCGATGGCGACGAAGTTGGGCTTGCCCGGTTCGGGGGCCAGGTAGGCCGTGCCGACCATCGGGGACTTCACGGCGCCGGGATGCTTGGCCATGTCCGCGCCACCGCCGGCTGTCGGGGCGACGGCTGCGACCGCCGCGGCGGCGAGGGGAGCGGCCATGGCGACCGGAGCCGCAGCGGCCATCGTCACGGCCGGCCGGGCGACACGGATGCGGCGCTCGCCGTCGGCCAGCTCGATCTCGCCGAGATGGGTTTCTTCCAGGATCTCCGCCAGCTTGCGGACGAACTCGGTATCCATCTCGAATTTTGCCATGGAGAAACGCTCCCGATGTTTGTCAGCGTCCCAGCAGGCGCGCCAGCGCCTGAAGGGCGAGAAGATATCCCTGCGTACCCAGTCCCGCGATCACGCCGACCGCGGCCGGGCTGATGTAGGAATGATGGCGGAAGCTCTCACGCTTGTAGATGTTGGACAGGTGAACCTCGACGGCCGGCAGCTCGGCGGCGTTGAGCGCATCGAGCAGGGCGACCGAGGTGTGGGTATAGGCGCCGGCATTGATGACGATGCCGGCATTCTTCTCGCGGGCGGCCTGAATGAGGTCGACCAGCGCGCCTTCGTGATTGCTCTGGGCGAACTCGACCTCAAGGCCGAGCCGCTGCGCTTCCGCACGGCACGCCTTCTCGACGTCGGCCAAGGTTTCGCGGCCGTAGATTTCCGGCTGCCGCTTGCCCAGCATGTTGAGGTTGGGCCCATTGAGCACCAGCACCGGCTTGATCGCCGGCGGGCGCCGGGCGGCCTTTGCGGCCAATCCTGCCTCCCAGATAGAAGAGGCGGCGTTATAGCATGGCGAGTCGGCCCGACAAGGCGGCCTCAGACCCCCTTTCTCAACAGCTTGGCGTGTGCGAATAGGCGGTCACACAAGCCGTTGAGGGTTTCGCGCTCCTCCGGGGAAAGGGCCTGGCAGAGTTCGCTCTCGTAGCCCAGGGCCAGAGGGACGATCCGCGCGTGCATGGCGCGGCCCTGGGCGCTCAGCCGCAGGGAGGCCCGGCGCCGGTCGCTGAGATCGGTCGCCCGCTCGACCAGGCCGCGCTTCATCAGTCCGGCGACGGCCCGGCTCACGGCCACCTTGTCCATGACGATCTGCTGCCCCACCTCAGAAGCGGTGAGGGGGGCAAAGCGCCCCAGGGCGGCCATGACCCGCCATTGCGTGACGCTAAGGCCGAACGGCGCCGCGTAGAGATCGTGCAGGGATTCACTCACAAGCTGGGCCAGCACGGACAGGCGGTAGGGGAGAAATTTCTCCAGTTCGAGGGCTTGCAAAGCGTTCTGCATAATAGTTACATTTGAAACTAATTCTACTTAACGGTCAATCTCGGGAGGTCATCATGGCCAGCGCCAACGATCGCAATGTCCTGGAGATCGATGAAATCAATCCCATGGGGACCGACGGCTTCGAGTTCGTCGAGTACACCGCGCCCGATCCGGCGGCGCTGGGGGCGCTGTTCGAGAGCATGGGCTTCACCAGGGTCGCACGGCACCGCTCCAAGGACGTCTCGCTCTATCGGCAAGGCGATGTGAACTTCATCGTCAATGCCGAGAAGGAGAGCTTCGCCCAGGGCTTCGCGCGGGTCCACGGGCCGAGCGTCTGCGCCATCGCGCTGCGTGTGAAGAATGCGGCCTTCGCCTACAAGCGGGCGCTGTCGCTCGGCGCCTGGGGCGTCGAGGGCAAGGTCGGGCCGATGGAACTCAACATCCCCGCGATCAAGGGCATCGGCGACTCGCTGCTCTATCTCGTCGACCGCTACGGCGAGCGCGGCTCGATCTACGATGTCGACTTCGAGTATCTGCCGGGCGTCGATCGCAGTCCCAAGGGCGTGGGGCTCACCTACATCGATCACCTGACCCACAACGTGCATCGCGGCCGCATGGACGAGTGGGCCGACTTCTACGAACGGCTGTTCAATTTCCGCGAGGTCCGCTACTTCGACATCGAGGGCAAGCTGACCGGCCTCAAGTCCAAGGCGATGACCAGCCCGTGCGGCAAGATCCGCATCCCGATCAACGAAAGCACCGACGACAAGTCGCAGATCCAGGAATATCTCTCCGCCTATCACGGCGAGGGCATCCAGCACATTGCGCTGGGCACGCACGACATCTACGACGCCGTCGAGACGCTGAAGACCAAGGGCGTGCCATTCCAGACGGTACCGGACACCTACTACGAGCAGGTCGACAAACGCCTGCCGGGCCATGGCGAGGACCTCGACCGGCTCGCCCGCAACCGCATCCTGATCGACGGCGCCCCGACCGAAGGCGGCGGGCTGCTGCTGCAGATCTTCACCCAGACGGTGATCGGCCCGATCTTCTTCGAAATCATCCAGCGCCGCGGCAACGAAGGCTTCGGCGAAGGCAATTTCCGCGCCCTGTTCGAGTCGATCGAACTCGACCAGATTCGCCGCGGCGTGCTGAAAGCTTGAGGAGGAAACCATGACCAAGAACTGGATCCCGCTGCGCCAGGTCGAAGGAACCGCCTCGCGCCAGGCCCATGTGAGGCTGCCCGAGGGCACCTACGAACGCGAGATCAGCAAGGAGGGATTCTTCGGCCCCTCGGCGCAGTTCCACCACAAGCACAAGCCGACGGACTGGATCGACTTCGATGGCCCGATCCGGCCGCGTGCCCTCGACCTCAACAAGCTTGCGACGGCCAGGGCCAATCCCTGGAACGCCGAGCTGGTGATGGACAATGCGCACATGCAGATGCGCATGTGGCGGCTGGACAAGGCGATGCCCGAGCTGGCGCGCAATGGCGACGGCGACCAGCTCCTGTTCGTCCACGAAGGCCACGGTGCGTTGTTCTGCGACTACGGCCATCTCGACTACAGCGAGGGCGACTACCTCGTGATCCCCCGCGGGACGATGTGGCGGCTGGAGCCCGCCAAGCCCACGGTGTCGTTGATGATCGAGGCGACCAACGATCATTTCACCCTGCCGGAGAAGGGGCTGGTCGGACATCACGCCATCTTCGATACGGCGATGCTCGACACGCCGCGCATCGACGATGCGTTCAAGGCGCAGCAGGACGAACGCACCTGGAAGGTCTCGGTGAAGCGGCGCAACCAGCTCTCGACGGTGACCTATCCGTTCAATCCGCTCGATGCGGTGGGCTGGCACGGCGACCTGAGCGTGGCGCGGATCAACTGGCGCGACCTGCGGCCGCTGATGAGCCACCGCGTTCATCTGCCGCCGTCGGCGCACACGACCTTCGTGGCCGGCCGGTTCGTCGTCTGCACCTTCGTGCCGCGACCGTTCGAGAGCGATCCGGAGGCGCTGCGCCTGCCGTTCTTCCACAACAATGACGATTTCGAGGAAGTGATCTTCTATCACAAGGGCAGCTTCTTCAGCCGCGACAACATCCATCCCGGCATGATGACGGTGCATCCGACCGGCTTCACGCACGGCCCGCATCCCAAGGCCTTCAATGCCGCGACCAAGGGCGGCAGGATGGAGACCGACGAGGTCGCCGTCATGGTCGATACGCGCGATGCCGTCGACGTCGCGCCCATGCCGGCCGGCGTCGAGTTCGAGGAATATGTGAAGTCCTGGCGGCCGCCCGAGGTCAAGCAGGCAGCAGAGTAAGGGGAAATCCAAACAATGAAGCTGGGATCGCTGAAGGAAGGCGGCCGCGACGGCACGCTGATCGTGGTCAACCGTGCCCTGACGCGGGCCGTGCGCGCCACCGGCGTGGCGCCGACCCTGCAACGGGCGCTCGACGATTGGGCTGCGGCCGAACCCAAGCTGCAGGCCCTGGCTGCCCAGCTCGAAGACGACAAGGCGCCAGGGGCGTTCGCGGTCGATACGGCGGCGCTCGCGGCGCCGCTGCCGCGGGCCTATCAATGGGCCGACGGGTCGGCCTACGTCGTCCACGTCGAACTGGTGCGCAAGGCCCGCGGCGTCGAGATGCCGCCGTCCTTCTGGACCGATCCGCTGATGTACCAGGGCGGGTCCGACTCCTTCACCGGCCCCAACGACGCGATCGAGATGGCGGACGAAGCCTGGGGCATCGACTTCGAGGGCGAGATCGGCGTGATCGTCGACGACGTGCCGATGGGCGTGTCGGCACAGGCCGCGCGCAAGCACATCAAGCTCGTGACGATCCTGAACGACGTCTCGCTGCGCAACCTGATCGTGACCGAGCTGGCCAAGGGCTTCGGCTTCTTCCACGGCAAGCCCGCGACCGCTTTCGCCCCCGTCGCCGTAACGCCGGACGAGCTGGGCGATGCCTGGGACGGCGGCAAGCTCAACCTGCCGCTGATCTCGACCCTGAACGGCAAGGAATTCGGTCATCCGAACGCGGCCACGGACCTCACCTTCGATTTCGGCCAGCTCATCGCCCACGCGGCGCGGACCCGTCATCTGGAGGCGGGGACGGTCGTCGGTTCCGGCACGGTCGCGAACCGCGATGCGGCAGCGGGCTGCTCCTGCATCGCCGAGCGCAGGGTCCGTGAGACCATCGACGGCGGCAAGCCGGTGACGCCCTTCATGTCGTTCGGCGATCGGATCCGCATCGAAATGTTCGATCGTGCCGGCAAGTCGATCTTCGGTGCCATCGACCAGAAGGTCGTGCGCTACACGCCGCCCGCCTGAGCCGTGCTAGAGTGACCGCGGGAGGCGGTCATGAAGCTTATCGGCTATTTCCGGTCGTCCGCGGCGTTCCGCGTACGCATTGCGCTCAACCTGAAGGGAATCAAGGTCGAGCAGGCGTCGCGGCATCTGCGGAAAGGCGAGCAGTCGGCGCCCGACTATGCCGCGATCAATCCACAGAAGCTGGTGCCCGCCCTGGTTCTGGACGACGGAACGGTGCTGACCCAGTCGCTGGCGATCATGGAATATCTCGAGGAGACGCATCCCGAGCCCGCCTTGCTGCCCAAGGATGCGGTCGGCCGGGCGAGGGTGCGGGCGCTCTCCCTGATCGTGAGCGCCGACATCCATCCCATCCAGAACCTGCGGGTCATGGGCTATCTGCGCGCGAAGTTCGGCCAGACCGAGGAGAGCGCCTTCGCCTGGTCGCGCCACTGGATCGAAACCGGCTTCGATGCCTATGAGGCCACGCTCCGCAAGGATCCGGGGACCGGCACGTTCAGCCATGGTAATTCGCCGACCATGGCCGACATGTGCCTGGTGCCGCAGGTCTTCAATGCCGCCCGTTTCAAGGTCGACATGACGCGCTACCCGACCATCCAGCGCATCTACGACGCCTGCATGAAGCACCCGGCCTTCGACGCCGCCCAGCCCTCGAAGCAGCCGGACGCCGAACCGTGAAGAAAGCCGTTGTCGTTGTTGCCGCGCTCCTCGTTGTTCTCGTGGGGGCCGGCGCGGTCACCGTGCCCTTTGCCGAGGACTACGCCGCCCGGCGCATCAAGTCGGGCCTCGCGCAGAGCGGCATCGACGTCGAGAGCGTCACCGTCCATCTGCTCGACCGCAGTGTCGCCATCGACAGGATGACCAGTTCCAATGGCGACATGAAGATCGGGAGCTGGAAGGTCGAGGGGCTTGCCTGGCCGTTCGAGGAGATCAGGCAGGGACGCCTGCCGCTCGACGGCCTGAACTGGGGTGAGCCGCTGCAGGCGGCACGCCTGCATCTCGGCGACGTGCGCCTCGCCGATCCCGACGAAGGCGGGGCCTGGACGGTCAAGGAGATGGTCGCCACCGGGGTCGACCTGCAGCGTTACGATCCGGTCTACGATGGCCCTTTTCGCGGCAGGGTCCTGATCGCCCGGCTTCTGCGCGCGCTCTCCGTAGAGCGGATCGAGCAGACCGAGCTTATGCATACGAGTTTCGACGACACGACGCTGTCTGCCCGTAAGTTCGTGATCGAAGACTACGAACAAGGCCTGTTCCGCAAGCTCGACCTCGAAAGCTTGAAGGTCGTCAGCGCCGGGCTGAAGCCCCAGGAACTCACGCTCGAAGAATTGCGGACCTCGGGAGTCGACCTGCGGCGGCAACTCGACCTTGCCGGCTCGATGGACTGGGAGCCGGGCATGCCGATCGGCCGCGTTCCGGTCGCTTTCGCCGAACTGTCGGGTTTCGGCGGCAAACTGATGGCCCAGTACGGCCTGTCGCTGGGCAAGATCACCATCGAGACCAAGGCCGAGAGCCGCGATATCAGCCGTTCCCGGCTGCGCGTCGACGGGTTTGTCCTGGCGCCCTCATGGCGCAGCGTCGAGGCCGTCGCCATCCGCATGGTCCTGCAGGCCATGAACCTCGATGCCGTCAAGCTCGGCTTCGACTGTAGCGCCGTCGACGATCGTGCCCGTCACGAGCTGAGGGTGGACGACTGCAAGCTGGGCGGGCCGAACCTCGGCGACCTTTCCTTCACCGCGCGCATCGTCGATATCGACGAGGAATTCTGGGAGGCCGTCGACTTCGGCGAACTCTACGTCCTGCTCGGCACCAAGGCAGCGCTTGCCTCGGCCAGGCTGACGATCGCCGACAAGGGCCTGCTGCAGCGCAGCCTGCAGGCCAAGTCGAAGCTTGGCGGCAAGGATGTCGGGGCGGAACGTGCGGAGCTTGCCGGCGAGATCCGGCGTCACCAGCCGCATGGCGTGCTGATCACCCAGGACATGACCAAGCTGCTCGACACCATTGCACGCTTCGTCGAGCAGGGCGGTACGCTCACGCTCGACGCGACGCCTCAGCCGGCGCTCGGGCTGGACAAGCTGGAGTATCTCGGGAGGCCCGGCGCCGACCTGGTCAATGCGCTGGGCCTCACGGCAACCTTGTCGCGCTAGAGACTTGGCGCCAGGACGTCGGTCAACCGTCGGCGGCGGACACTATTTGAGCCTGACCGTCGCCAGGGCCGTGGACACGAAGGCGAGGAAGACGAGGCCGGCGCCGATGGCGTGACCGTACTCCCAGTGGGTCCGGAACATCGCCCAGTCCGCCGGCTTGACTGTCCAGTTTGATGTTGCCTGGTTCGCCGGCAGGACCCAGATGAAGAACACGCCGAGGCTGAGGGCAATCAGGACTGCCGACGCGGCCGCCCATCGCGCGCTGCGGGGCGCCGTTCGTCTCTCCAGCCAGGCCAGGCTGCCATTGGCCAGGATCGCCGCGAAGATCGGCACCGCGAAGGCCGACCATCCGGCATAGATCGCCTGCACGGCGAAGTAGGTGCTCTCGTCGAGAGAAGCCTTGCCCGGCATCTCGAGCAGATGCGCCGCGCTCGGCACGAGAATCACTCCGGTGAGAAGAAGGGCGAGCAGGCGGAGGCTAGGCATCATTCACAGGTCCTTCCCGGTTGCCGCGGGCCGCAAGCTAACCCGGTCCATGCTCCTGTAGAATCAATCCCGAGCCCTCCCTTATGGGAATCCCCTCTCGATTCACTCGCCAATCATCACGCGCTAGCTCTTGCTCTTGCGGGCTTCCGCGATGAGCTGCTTCAGCGTGGCGGCATCGATCGCGCCGGGGACGAACTGCTTGCCGACGACGAAGGCCGGCGTGCCGCGCACGCCGAGCGCATTGGCCAACGCGATGTTGCGGTCGATGATCTCCTTCAGCTTCGGCTCTTCCATGTCCTTCTGAAGCTGGGCGATGTCGAGGCCGACCGACGTCGCGATCTCGAGAATGCGGTCGCGATCGAGCTTGCCGTTGTATTCCATCAGAGCGTTGTGCAGCTCCGTATGCTTGCCCTGCTTGACGGAGGCGAGGGCGGCGAGGGCTGCGATGCGGGAAGGTTCACCCAGGATCGGCAGGTCCTTGTAGATGATCTTGACCTTGCCGTCGGCGCCGGTGACGGACTTCACCGCCAGGTGCGCGCGCTTGCAGTAGGGGCACTGATAGTCGTTGAACTCGACCATCACGACATCGCCCGCGGGATTGCCGCCGATCGGGCTGTCGGCGTCGGCGAACAGCGCGGCGTCGTGCTGGCCGATCGCCTTCTGGGCGACGGCGTCGCGCTGTGTATCCTGCTTGCGCTCCAGCTCCTGCATGGCCTCGACCAGCACTTCGGGATTGGCAAGCAGATAGGCCCGGATGTTCTGACCCAGGTCGGCCGGCACGCCGGCTCCGTTCGGAGCGGCCGCGGCCGGTGAAAGTGAATTGCCGGGCACGCCGGTACGCGTGGCGACCAGTGCCCCGACGACGATCAGGCCGAGGCAGATTGCAAACAGGAACGAACGCATTGCTATGTCTCCAGAGCCGGGGGCTACTTGCGCGGCCGGCTGTTTATATAGGCTTTGAGATCCTGCGCACGCTGCCATGCCGGTGTTCCGGCGGGCAGCTGCCGCACCGCGGCGTCGGCATGGTTCTGTGCTTCGGCGCGCTGGCCGCGCAGGGAAGCCATTTCTGCACGGGCAAGCGACGTCATGCCGGGGTTGTTGAGCTTCGAATAGCCGGAAGCCATGAGACGCCACAACTCGAAACTTCCCGCCTCCTGATACTTGGCCTGTTCGAGGTTTCGGATGGCCTCGCGTTCGTTCTCGACGTTGTTGGTATCGAGCAGGGCGCGCGCGAAGTCGATCTTCACGATGGCTGCGGCGGGCAGCAGCTGGACCGCGCGCCGATAGGACGCGATCGACTCGTTGGCACGCCCGTTCTCGTAGAGCATCTGGCCTTTGACTTCGTGGAAGTATCCGTCGTTGGGATATTCCTTCAGCAGTCCGTCGATGGTGAGCAGGGCGGAGCCCAGCGCCCCCTTGCGATAGAGGGCAATGGCGCGGGCGTAGCGGGCCGGTACGGCGCGGTCGCCTTCGACATAGCGCGACAGGGCGAGGTCGGGCGCGATGAAGCCGTAGAGCTTGGCCACCATGCGCTGATGCAGCATCAGGGCTTGCGGCGAATCGGGCGTCTTCATGTAGGGGGAATTCTTCGCGGCTTCCTCGAAGGCCGCGATCCGCTCCGGCGTCAGCGGATGGGTCGTGAGATAGGGATCGCGCCGGTTGATGGCGAGCTTCTCTTCGCGTTGCAGGATGCGCAGAAACTCGATCGTTCCCGACGGCGACTGGCCGGTGCGCTGCAGGTAGCTGATCGCGGCCTGGTCCGCCGCACTTTCCTGCGTCTGCGTGTACTTGAGGAAGGACATCAACGAGCCCGGCGCCATCGGCTTGCCGCCCATGCCGCCCGAGCCGGCTGGGCCACCAAGACCGCCGCCGCCGCCGCTTACGGCGCCGCCCGCCATGGCACCGCCCGCGAGGATGGTCTCCAGGATCTGCAGCGTCGACAGGCTGCGCAGTTCTTCGTGCATGCGCGCCAGATGGCCGCCTGCGATATGACCGCTTTCGTGCGCCATGACGCCGATCAGCTGATTGGGCCGCTCCGTGCGCATGATCAGGCCGGTATTGATGAAGATGCGCTGGCCGCCGGCCACGAAGGCGTTGAGCGAATTGTCCTGGACGAGCATGATCTCGACGCCGTTGGGGTCGAGACCGGCTGCTTTCCAGATCGGGACCGTGAAGGTGCGGATCGTGGATTCGATCTCGGCGTCGCGGATGAGATTGAGGCGTTGACCTTGCTGCGCTGTCGCGGCACGAAACGGCGCCAGCGCCAGAAAGGCGAGACAGATGAGGGTAGTGATGCGTCTGAACACGGGTGGCACGGCTCTGCAAAAGGCTAGAAACGGTCAGCGGTCGCGTCAATTGTACAGCGCCGCGCTAATAGCGGCTGCTGCCTTCTTGCTGTCGGGTTGTGGCACAAATGAGACGAGCCGGGAGATCGACCGGGCCAACAATGCCGCCAATCCGGCCGGTCTGCCGCCGGGGCGGCAGGGCCTTTCACGGGTTGTCGCGACCTCGTCTTTCGCCGCAGCGACCGCCGACGAAAGCCGCGCCGCCGAAATCGGCCGCGACATCCTCGCCAACGGCGGTAATGCCACCGACGCGGCGGTCGCCATGTATTTTGCATTGGCCGTGACCCTGCCGTCGGCGGCCAGCCTCGGTGCATCGGGCGCCTGTATCGTTCATGACGACAAGAGCAAGCAGGCCGAATCGTTCGTCTTCGCGCCGATTGCAGCGCCCGGGCCGATCAAGGGCGCGTCGTTCTCGGTGCCGAACGGCGTGCGCGCCGTCACCTTGATGCATGTTCGCCACGGCTCGTCGCGCTGGGAGGCGGTGGTCGCACCGGCCGAGCGGCTGGCGCGTTTCGGCGTGCCGGTCTCGCGGGCCCTGTCGCGCGACTTGCAGGCAGGCGCGGGCATGCTCGGGGATAACGAGGCGCAGCGGATTCTGGGCAACGCTCGCGAAGGATCCAATCTCATCCAGACGGAACTGGCGGGGACGCTGGGCGCCATCCGCCAGCGCGGCGGCGCCGAGTTCTTCCAGGGTCAGCTCGCGCGGACCATCTCGGAACAGATTTCCCAGGCCGGCGGCAGCATGCCGGTCGATGTGCTGCGCAGCGCCGTGCCGCAGGCGAGCGCGCCGATGAGCGAATCGCACTATCGCCGTCGGGTCTACGTGTCGCCGGCGCCGATGGCGGGCGCTTCCGCCCTCGCCGGCTGGAAGGGCAGCGCGCCGGGCGGCGCCGTGCCGGTCGACTCCAACGGCTTTGCCGGTCTGGCCGCAGCCGATGGCCAGGGCGGGGCGGCTGCATGCGCTCTGTCGATGGGGCAGCTTTTCGGCGCTCGCGTCATGGTGCCGAACACCGGCATCCTGCTCGGTGCGCCGACGGCCAATGCCGCCGCGGTCAGCCCGCTCATCATCGCCAATCCCAGCAACGGCGAATTCACGTTCGCAGGTGCCGGTGGCGGTGCGGCGACGGCGGCCCAGGCGCTGGGCTGGGTGGCGCGCGGCGCGATCGAGGATGACAGGCCGCTGGGAACCGTGCTGTCGCAAACGCGCGGGCAGGGCGGCTTCGTGAATGCCATCGCCTGTCCCTCTGGTTTGCGGGCGAACGGAAGTACCTGCCGTGCGGCTGCAGATCCCGCCGGCGCGGGCCTCGCCGCGATCGCGCAGTAAGCGGCGACCTTTATGTCGGGCAAGCTCTCGCGTCGCGCAGGCGGCGTCGATCCCTTCATTGTCATGGACGTGATGGCCGCGGCCGCCGAGAAGGAGGCCGCCGGCGATACCGTCATCCACCTCGAAGTGGGGCAACCCAGCACGCCCGCGCCCAAGGGTGCGCTCGCTGCGGCCCACGCGGCGCTGGACAACGACCGCATCGGCTATGCCGCGGCGCTCGGGGTGCCGGCGCTGCGCGAGCGCATCGCGCGCTTCTATCGCGAGGTCTATGGCGCCGAGGTTTCGCCGGACCGCGTGATCGTGACCACCGGATCGTCCGGCGGTTTCCCTCTGGCCTTCCTGGCGAGCTTCGATGTCGGCGATCGCGTTGCGCTCGCGGCACCGGGCTATCCGGCCTATCGCAATATCCTGACGGCGCTGAACCTCGAAGCCGTCGATCTGCCGACGTCGGCCGCCGATCGCTATCAGCCGACGGTCGAAGCGCTGGAAAAGGCCGGTCGCATCGACGGGCTGATCGTGGCGAGTCCGTCCAATCCGACCGGCACGATGGTGAACCGGGCCGAGCTTAAGGTGCTGGCGGACTGGTGCGACGCCCGGGGCGTGCGTCTCATCTCGGACGAAATCTATCACGGCATCGTCTACGAGGGCGAAACCGCGTCGGCGGTCGAGGTCACCGACAGTGCGATCGTGGTCAACAGCTTCTCCAAGTACTTTTCGATGACCGGCTGGCGTGTCGGCTGGCTGGTCGTTCCGCCGGATCTGGTGCGGCCCATCGAACGGTTGACGCAGAACTTCTTTATCTCGGTGCCGACGCTCAGCCAGTACGCCGCGCTGGCTGCCTTCGAGTGCCGCGACGAACTCGATGGCCATGTCCATCGCTACCGCACGAATCGCGATCTCCTGATGGCCGGCCTTCCGGCCGCGGGCCTGGATCGCCTGACGCCGGCCCAGGGCGCGTTCTATATCTACGCCGACGTCTCCCACCTCACCAACGACAGTCGCGAGTTCTGCCGGCTCATGTTGCGCGAAGCCGGCGTCGCGACGACGCCCGGCGTCGATTTCGACCGCGCCCGCGGGGCGGGCACGTTGCGCATTTCCTTCGCCGGATCGACCGCCGAGATGGAAGAGGCGGTGCGTCGGCTCAAGGCCTGGCGTCGCGCTTGAGGAGATTGCGATGAGATTGTTCCCGGCGACTTCTCTTGTCGTTGCTCTGACGATGGCCACCGCGGTCCAGGCGCAGAGCGGGCCGAGCTTCGATTGTGCGAAGGCCTCCAACGTCGTGGAGCGGGCGGTCTGCAAGGACGCCGATCTCGCCAAAGCGGATCGCGAGCTGGCGGGCCTCTATACGGCGTTGTTGGGGCGGTTGAGCGGGCCGGCCAAGGAAAACCTGGAGAAGAACCAGGTGAGCTGGATCGTAAGCCGCAATCGCAGTTGCGGCGCCGGCGAGCCCGACATGGCGACTTACTGCCTCAAGAAGCGATACGAGGAGCGGATCGCCGACCTCAAGGCATCCGGTACGGGCACCTATCCTTTCGTCGAGGCGCAGACGATCGAGAAGAAGGGCAAGGTCGGCAAGGTCAACTATTCCATCGACATTCTCTATCCGCGCTTCGCCGGAAAGACGGCCGACTTCTCCGCGGTCAACAAGGTCTATGCCGACAATGCCGCCAAGGCGGCACGCGAGACGACGCCCACGGCCGATGCCGGCGTGGATCGACCGCAGGAATGGTCGGCGATGGGCAGCTACGCCCTCTATCGTCCCGGCGCCGACGCCATCACGGTGGCGCTGGACTTCTGGAGCTATACCGGCGGCGCCCACGGCTACGGCGCCATCACCTGCAGGCTGGTCGACCTGCGCACGGGCAAGGCAGTGGCGCCCGAGGCGGTGTTTGCACCGGGCGATCAATGGCTGAAGGCGCTGGTCGCTCTCACGGCTGCCGATCTCAAGAAGCAGTTCGTCGAGAAACCCGGCTTCGACGACGCGTTGAAGCCGGCAAGCCTCACCAAGCTGCTGCGCGAGGACAGCCACTACTGCTGGCAGGCCGGCAAGCTGCAGCTCTACTTCAATGCCTACGAGGTCGGACCCTACGCCGCGGGCGCCTACACGGTCGACATTCCCTATGCGCAGTTGCGCTCACACCTGCGCGCGGGCGGGCCCGTCGTTCCCTGATTCCCTGCTAATGCAGTCTGCGCCGGTCGCGGGTCGCCGTCGGTGAACCCGCAGGCGCTGCGCGCTCGGTCGCGACAGCGGGGACCGGCCCCGAATGATGGCTCGCCATGTGCCAGCCATCGCTCAGTCGCACATAGAGATTGCTCGCCATGAGTTGGCCGTTGGGCAGGATTTCCCGGCAGATCACCAGTGCCAATCCAGGTCGGCCGACCACCCATTCCTCGGTGCAGCGCACGCGCGGCGCCTCGGGGTGCTTCATGATGGCGCGCCAGCTCGCCATGATCTCGGCGCGGTCGTGGAGCGCGGCCTGTCCGGGATGTAGGCAGACGACCGATCCGGTCGGTGCCCAGATCTGATCCATCGCGTCGGCATCGCGGTCGTTGAACGCGCGATAGAAGGCACGATTGGCGGCCAGCACCGCATCGCGTTCGTCATCGTCGAATTCCGCCAGGAGCGGCGGCAGGCGAGGTGGACGGCGAGGCATTCGATCCTCGAAACTCCCGGGTTGCGCGCCACAGGATTAGCCGACAGAGAAGGGGCATCCAACCGCCGAGATGATGATGTCCATCCCCAAGCTCGAATTCCCGCCGTTCCACCTGCCTGCCGAAGCCGAGGCCCTGCGCGGCGAGGTCCGCGCCTTCCTCAAGGAGACGTTGCCCGGCATCCAGACCGAGGATCGCTTCGCGAGCTGGAATACGCCGTCACCCGAATTCAGCCGGGCGCTGGGCGCCAAGGGCTGGCTCGGCATCACCTGGCCGAAGAAGTACGGCGGCGGCGAGCGCACCTTCCTCGACCGCTATGTCGTGACCGAGGAACTGCTGGGCAACAGCGCGCCGGCCGGCTCGCACTGGGTTGCCGACCGCCAGTCCGGTCCGCTTCTGCTGAAGTTCGGCAGCGAGCAGCAGCGCCAGGCAATCCTGCCGCGCATTACGCGCGGCGAGTGCTACTTCAGCATCGGCATGAGCGAGCCCGACTCGGGCTCGGACCTGGCTTCCGTGCGTACGCGCGCCGAGCCGGTTCCCGGCGGCTTCCGCGTCAACGGCACCAAGGTGTGGACCTCCGGCGCGCATCGCAACCACTACTGCATCACGCTGGTGCGGACCTCGGGCCAGCACGGCGACCGCCACAAGGGGCTGAGCCAGCTCCTGGTCGATCTCAAGACGCCGGGCGTCACCATCCGCCCGATCATCAACCTCGCCGGAAGGCACGACTGGAACGAGGTCACATTCTCCGATGCGTTCATCCCCGAGGATTGCCTGATCGGCAACGAGGGCGATGGCTGGCTGCAGGTGACGAGCGAACTCGCCTTCGAGCGCTCCGGCCCCGAACGCTTCATGCAGAACGTTTACGTGCTGCGCGAGCTGATCCGCGTGCTCGGCCGCCAGCCGGCCAAGCGCGCCAGCGCCATCGTCGGCCGTCTGATCGCGCGCCTGTGGACCCTGCGCCAGATGTCGACCGCGGTGGCCGGCATGATGCAGGGCGGCAAGTCGCCGGCGATCGAGGCGTCTCTGGTGAAGGACCTCGGCACGATCTACGAGCAGGACCTGCCGGAGATCGCACGCACGCTGGCGGAGTCCGATGCCACGACCGAGGACGATCTCGCCGATTTCCTCGATATCGCCCAGTACGCCACGATGATGGCCCCGAGCTACACCATTCAGGGCGGCACCACTCAGGTCCTGCGCGGCATCGTTGCCCGCGGCCTCGGACTGCGTTGAGGAGAACGACCATGGACCGCGAAACCCGCGACATGCTGCTGGAAACCGCCGGCCGCTTCTTTTCCGAGCGCAGCGGCAAGGACGTCGTGAACGGCGTCGAGAAGGGTGTGTGGCCCGCCGATCTCTGGAAGGAGATCGAGGAGATGGGTTTGCCGCTGATTGCCGTGCCCGAAGCCCAGGAAGGCGTCGGCGGCACCTTGGCCGACCTGTTGGCGCTC
>JAIUOY010000132.1:0-3805 GCA_020160995.1 Pseudomonadota bacterium
ATCGTCGGTCGTTGCCTGCTTGAAGTTGGCGCGCACACCGTCGAGACCCTTCTCCGTGACCTCGTATCCTTCCTCGTGGAAAGCCTTGTCCAGCAGGGAGCGGCCCAGCTGGATATACTGTTCGCGCTGACGAACGCGGATGAAGCGGCGGATCGCGGCCTTGGCCTTGCCCGTAACGACGAAACGCTCCCAGGTCGGCGACGGCGTCTGCGCCTTGGACGTGACGATCTCGACCTGGTCGCCGTTGGAGAGCTGCGTTCGGAGCGGCAGCATGCGGCCGTTGATCTTGGCGCCCACACAGGTGTCGCCGACCTGGCTGTGCACGGCATAGGCGAAGTCGATCGGCGTCGCACCGCGCGGCAGGGCGATCAGGTTGCCCTTGGGCGTAAAACAGAAGACCTGGTCCTGGAACATCTCGAGCTTGGTGTGCTCGAGGAACTCCTCGGCGTTGGGCGCCTTGTCGAGGATGTCCATCAGGCTGCGCAGCCAGGCATATTGCGGCGCATCGGTCGACGGTCCGCCCTGCTTGTAGATCCAGTGCGCCGCCACGCCGCGCTCGGCCTGGTCCTGCATCTCCTCGGTGCGGATCTGGATTTCGATGCGCTGGCCGAGCGGGCCGATCACGCCGGTGTGCAGCGAACGGTAGCCGTTTGGCTTGGGAACGGAGATGTAGTCCTTGAAGCGCTGCGGCAGCACCTGATAGCGGCCATGCAGCAGGCCGAGCGCCTGATAGCACTGCGCGATGTCGGCCACGATGATGCGGAAGGCCATGATGTCGGCGAGCTGCTCGAACGACACGTTCTTGGTCTGCATCTTGCGCCAGATCGAATAGGGCGTTTTCTCCCGCCCCGACACCTGCGCTTCGAGCCCTCCTTCCTCCAGTGTCCTGACCAGCTCGGCCTCGATCTGCGGCACCAGCTTGTCGCCGCGCTCGCGCAGGTAGCCCTGACGCGCCAGCACCGAGGCGCGGCCGTCCGGATTGAGCTCGGCGAAAGCCAGCTCCTCCAGTTCGCGCTTCACCTTCTCCATGCCGATTCGCGAGGCGAGCGGGGCGTAGAGGTCCATGGTCTCGCGCGCGATGCGTTTGCGACGCGCCGACTCCTTGATGTGGTGCAGCGTCCGCATGTTGTGCAGACGGTCGGCAAGCTTCACCAGCAGCACGCGAATGTCCGACGACATGGCCAGCACCAGCTTGCGCAGGTTCTCGGCTTCCTTGGTGCTTTCGGACTGGATCTCCAGCCGGCTGAGCTTGGTCACGCCGTCGACCAGCCGGGCGACGTTCTCGCCGAACATGCCGGCGATCTCGTCGCGGGTGGCGTCGGTATCCTCCAGGGTATCGTGCAGCAGGCCGGTGACGATGGAGGCCGTGTCCAGGCGCATCTCGGCCAGGATGCCCGCCACCTCCACGGGGTGGGAAAAGTAGGGGTCGCCCGAAGCCCGGAGCTGGTTACCGTGCTTTTTCAGGCCGTAAACGTAGGCGCGGTTCAGCACGTCCTCGTCCGCATCCGGATCGTAGGCCTGCACGCGCTCGACAAGTTCAAACTGACGGATCATGGCAATCGCCCATTATATGGGGACGATTGCGCTCACTCCACGACGTTTGCACAAATAGCAGGGCTCGGCCCTGCCCCGGGGCCTATTCGGTGACGTCGTCTTCCTCGGTCATCGGCAGTGCCTTGGGCTGGGCCGCTTCGGCGCCGCCCTGCGCCAGCGCCGCAGCCAGCTCCTGCTCGAGCTCGGCCATCTCGTTGACCTCTTCGGGCTTGTCGATATCGGCATGCTTCTGCATGCCCGAGATCAGCGAATCCTTGAGGGTGGCCTGGTCGAGCTTGACCTCGGCAATCTCGCGCAGCGCCACCACGGGATTCTTGTCGCGATCGCGATCGAGCGTGATCTGGGCACCAGCCGAGATGTCACGCGCGCGCTGGGCGGCAAACATGACGAGCTCGAAACGGTTCGGCACCTGCAAAATGCAGTCTTCGACGGTAACACGCGCCATGGCGGACCTCTGAATTCCCGGGAGCCGCGGGTTATACGCCCCCACCGCCAAAAGACAAGGCCAAAGGCCCCGGAAGGGCCTGGCCCCTAGAAGCGATGGACCTCCTGCTCGGGCGGCAAGGCCGCCAGCAGCGCCTGGATGGACGCCCCGGTGACCGGATGGCACCAGTCGGGCGCCAAATCCGCCAGCGGCCGCAGGACGAAAGCCCGGTCGGCCATCCGGGGATGGGGCAACGTGGCTTTCCCCGGCGCCGGCGGGGCAACTTCCCCCCGATAGTCGAGCAAATCGAGATCGATCAGCCTCGGTGCGTTCGGCACCGTGCGGACGCGGCCGAACACGTCCTCGATGGCATGCAAAGTCTGCAGGAGATCGTCGGCCGGCAGCTCCGTGGCAACTTCGGCCACGATGTTGACGTACCAGGGTTGGTCGGACGCCGGCACCGGCGCCGTCCGATACCAAGGCGAGTGGCGCACCACATCGACCTGTCGGCGGCCCAGTTCCAGAAGGGCTGCAACCAGCGTCTCGCGTGGCGAGCTGTAGTTCGGATGAGCCATGTTGGCTCCAGCACCCACAAAGATTGTTCCACTGCCCAGTTTGTCCACCAGCGAATCCCTCCAACCCCTTGTGAACTATGGGATAAAGACCTAAACTTCAATTGCTGTGGGAGGGGTGGGGACTACAGAACTCCATCGGCTGAATAAATTTTCATTCTCCCTATGCGCATATTTTTCAAAGGGATAGCCGCCATGAAGGGCAATTTTTACGAGAACGAGCGCGTCGCGCTTTTCATCGACGGTGCAAATCTCTACTCCGCCGCCCGATCCCTGGGCTTCGACATCGACTATCGCCGCCTCCTCAAAGCGTTCCGCGAGAAGGGCCGGCTGGTCCGCGCCTACTACTACACCGCTCTGGTCGAGGATCAGGAGTATTCGCCGATCCGCCCGCTGGTCGATTGGCTGGACTACAACGGCTACACCATGGTCACCAAGCCGACCAAGGAATTCACCGATGCCATGGGTCGCCGCAAGATCAAGGGCAACATGGATATCGAGCTGGCCATCGACGTGCTCGAGATGGCCGAACATCTCGACCATGTGATCCTGTTCTCCGGCGACGGCGACTTCCGCCGCCTGGTCGAGGCCGTACAGCGTCGCGGACTGCGCGTCTCGGTCGTCAGCACGATCAAGTCCTCGCCGCCGATGGTGGCCGACGAGTTGCGCCGCCAGGCCGACGACTTCATCGAGCTTTCGGAGCTCGCCCCGCTGATCGCCCGCACCCCGTCGGAACGGGCCCCGCGGCCGGCCGCCGCCGGCGCACGCGATGCGGACGCCGACTACGACGACGCGCCCTCCGAATCTCTGATGCGCTCGGCCTAGGCCGCACGCTTCTGTGGTTGCATCCCCTTTCGAAGAGCCGCCGCTCGATTGCCCGCGCTGCCCCCGGCTCGTCGGGTTCCGGCATGAATTGCAGGGTCTCCACGCCGACTGGAAGAATGCGCCGGTCCGGTCGTTCGGCCGGCTGGACGCGCGGCTTCTGATCGTCGGACTGGCGCCGGGCATGCGCGGCGCCAACCGCACGGGCCGCCCTTTCACCGGCGACTATGCCGGCGACCTGCTCTACTCGACCCTGCTGAAGTTCGGTTTTGCCCAGGGCACCTACCGTGCCGACCCGAACGACGGGCTGCGTCTCGTCGACTGCCGCATCGCCAATGCCGTGCGCTGCCTGCCGCCGGAGAACAAGCCCCTGCCCGTCGAGTTCACGGCGTGCCGACCGTTCCTGCAGGCCGAACTCGCCGTCATGTCGAAC
>JAIUOY010000133.1:0-10648 GCA_020160995.1 Pseudomonadota bacterium
CGGGTTCGAGCCGACGCCCAGCGAGATCGCGAGCGGCATCGGCGAGAGCATGTGCGAGGCGTCGTATTCCTTGGCCAGCGACTTGTCGCGGATCACCGCCCAGCCCGCCGTCTTCACCACTTCGACGTTGAGGCCGTGCTTGGAATAGAAGCCCATCGGATGGGCCATGATGATGGGCGTGGCGCAGGTGATCGGGATGAAGCCGACCTTGAGGTCCTTCTTCTCCAGTGCCCCGCCCTGGGCGAAGGCCTCGCGCGCCAGGCCGAGCGGCAGCACCGAGGAAATGGCCGCCATGGCGGTCGCCCGGCCGACCGTCTTCAGGAACTGCCGGCGCTGGGTATCGACCGGGAAGACCGCGCGCAGAACCGCCGCATCGACCACCCGGTTCCAGCGCCCTTCCTCGCCGGCCGGTGTGACCGCCGCCGCAGTCAGGCGCGCATGGTCGGCCTCGGCATGATTGCCGCCGCAGCTGCACCCTTTGCCCAGTAGAGTGCTGGGGTCGAACGGGTCCTTGAACATCGAAAGCCTCCCAAGTCTTGGCGCCACACCGCCGTCTCGACTTCCAAAAGGCAAAGCCCGTGCCAGGCCGCATCCGATGTGTATAAATGTGAAGCAATCCGCAGATCGGAGTCAGAATTGCGCAAGAAACGAGCACCAGAGCTCGATTCGGCGTGCGGAATTCCGGGACTCGAATCTTAGCGCTGGGGATTAAAATCATGGAATCCCTGACTCTTTTCCCCATTTCGGTCCGGATTTCTTATTGCGTCCCTCGCACCCCGGTGGCACGCTTACTGCTGCTAGTGGGTTGTTGGGTGCCCACCACGATATGTCGGCCACCCGCCTCAAGAATGGCTCTTCCGGAGCCGCATGGCGGAATGGTTGGGGAGCGGTCGATGGCGTTAACGCGACAAGAACGAACCAGACGGAAGGCCGACCTGAACCCGCTGGAAATGATCGAGCAAGTCGTCGCTGCCAACGATTGGCCCTTCGACCGGACCTCGGACCGTGAAATTGCCGTCGAGGTTGCCGGCCGCTGGTGCGACTATCGCATGTTCTTCAGCTGGCGGGACGATGTCGAAGCGCTGCATTTCACTTGCGCCTACGATGTTCGCATCCCCCAGGAGCGTCATAACGACATCCACGTCCTGTTGGCGCTGATCAACGAGAAGATGTGGCTTGGTCACTTCGATCTTTGGAGCGAAGAAGGCCTGCCGATGTTCCGCCACGCCATCCCGCTGCGCGGGACGAGCGGATTGATGGCCGAACAGCTCAACGACCTCGTCGAGGTGGCCATCACCGAAAGCGAGCGTTTCTATCCTGCTTTTCAATACGTCGTCTGGGCCGGCAAGTCGCCCGCCGACGCGTTGACCGCCTCCATTCTGGAAACGGTCGGCGAAGCCTAAACAAGAAGGACCTCCGACGCCCCCTCTCGTAAAAAAGACCAAGAAGTCTCTTCGTTCGGAAAGTCCCAGCGGCGCCGGTTCACCAGAATCGGCGCCGTGACCATTTCAGGGGGCAGGCTCGCCCGCCCCGAGGTTCGGCCGCTATAAGGGTCACCCTCATGACCCCTCTCGTTATTCCCTATCCCGAGATCGATCCGGTTCTGGTCCAGCTCGGGCCCCTCGCCATCCGCTGGTACGCATTGGCCTACATCGCCGGGTTGGTGATCGGCTGGCAGGTGATGCGTCGCGTCTGCGAGCAGCCGCCGAAGCTGCTGACGGCGTTGAAAATCGACGACTTCCTGCTGTGGGCGGCGCTCGGCGTCATCCTGGGCGGCCGGCTGGGCTACGTCCTGTTCTACAAGCCGGGCTTCTACATCGACCATCCGCTGGCGGCACTCACCCTGTGGGAAGGCGGCATGTCCTTCCATGGCGGGCTGCTGGGCGTGATCGTGGCCATCCTGCTGTTCGCGATCCGCAACAAGGTGGACCCCTTCATGCTGTCCGATCTGGTGGCCATCGTGGCGCCGATCGGGCTGTTCTTCGGCCGCCTCGCCAACTTCATCAACGGCGAGCTGTGGGGCCGCGTCAGCGACGTGCCCTGGGCGATGGTGTTCCCGCGCGGCGGGCCGCTGCCGCGCCATCCCAGCCAGCTCTACCAAGCCTTCTTCGAGGGCGTGGTGCTGACGCTGGTGGTCGTCGCGGTCTGGAAACTCACCGACGGCCGTCGCCGCCCCGGCCTGCTGACGGGGGTGTTCTGCGCCGGCTACGGCGTGGCGCGTATCGTGGGCGAGATCTTCCGCGAGCCCGACGCGCATCTGGGCTTCCTCTGGGGGCCCCTCACCATGGGCATGCTGCTGTCGGTGCCGGTGCTGCTGTTTGGCGTCTGGCTGATCCTGCGCGCCTATCGCAAGCCGCTGCTGCCGTAAGGACCCCACCTGTGACCGACAGCGAGCTGGGCGGCCTGATCGCGCGGCGCATCGCGCTCACCGGGCCGATCTCGCTGGCCGACTTCATGGCCGAGGCGCTGGGTCACCCCCGCCTCGGCTACTACCGCCACGCCACGCCCGTAGGCGCCGCGGGCGACTTCACGACCGCCCCCGAAATCTCGCAGATGTTCGGCGAGCTGCTGGGGGCCTGGCTCGCCGAGCGCTGGCTGGCGATGGGCAAGCCGGCGCCGGTGCGGCTGGTCGAACTCGGCCCCGGCCGCGGCGCCCTGATGGCCGATGCGCTGCGCGCCACGCGCGGCGTGCCGGGCTTCCATGCTGCGCTCGACCTGCATCTCGTCGAGACCAACGAGCCGATGCGCGCCGCCCAGCACAACGCCCTCCGGGGCTTTGCCCCCGGCATCGCGCCGACCTGGCACGAGCGCTTCGACACGGTGCCGGAGGGGCCGCTTCTCCTGGTGGCCAACGAGTTCTTCGATGCCCTGCCGGTGCGGCAGTTCCATCGCACGCCGCGCGGGTGGGTCGAGCGCATGGTCGGCATCGACGAGAACGGCGCGCTCAGGCTTGCGCTGGCGCCGGGCCTCAGCCCCTTCGCCAGGCTGCTGCCCGAGGCCGCGGTCGATGCCGAAGCCGAGATCTGCGAGGCCGGACAGGCTCTGGCCGCGGCGATCGGCGACCGCATCGCCCGCCACGGTGGCTGGGCGCTGATCGTCGATTACAGCGGCGAGATGGCCGGCCGGGCGGCCTCCCTTCAGGCCGTGCGCAGCCACCGGGGCGCCGACATCCTCGACCGGCCCGGAGAGACCGACCTCAGCGCCCATGTCGACTTCGCAGCCCTTGCGAAGGCCTCGGGCGTCGCCTCCTTCGGGCCGGTCGGCCAAGGGGCCTTCCTGCGCGAGCTGGGTATTGCCGAACGCGGCGAGGCGTTAAAGCGCAAGGCAACGGCCGTGCAGGCGCATGCCATCGATGCGGCATCGGTTCGCTTGATTGCCCCCGACCAAATGGGCACCCTCTTTCGCGTACTGGCGCTGGGCGACGGCAAGAGCGCTCCGCCAGTCGGCTTTTCGGACATCCCCCCTTCGTCGGACATCCCCTCGGACGCGACATGATCCTCGCCAAGACGCTCGCCGACCTCGACGGGGTGCAGCACCGCTTCTTCACGCGCCAGGGTGGCGTCAGCGCCGGGCTCTATTCGTCGCTGAACTGCGGCTACGGCTCCGCCGACCCCCCGGAAAACGTACGGGAGAACCGCCGCCGCGTGGCCGAGCATTTCGGCCTCGACGAACCCGACCTTCAGACCGTGCATCAAATCCATTCGACCGACGTTCTGACCGTCGCCGACGATCGCTGGAGTTCGCCCGGCGCTCCCAAGGCCGACGGGCTGGTCACCGATCGCCCCGGCGTGGTGCTGGGCGTCCTGGCGGCGGACTGCGCGCCGGTGCTGATGGCCGACAACGCTGCCGGCGTAATCGGCGCCTGCCATGCCGGCTGGAAGGGTGCGCTGGGCGGCGTCGCCGATGCGACCATCGCCGCCATGGAGAAGCTCGGCGCCAGGCGCGACCGCATCCAGGTCGCCGTCGGCCCCTGCATCGGGCCAGCCTCCTACGAAGTGGGTCCCGAATTTCCCAGTCCGTTCTTGGAACAGGAGAAGGGCAATGCCGCCTTCTTCCGTGAAGCCAAGCGCGCCGGCCACTTCATGTTCGACCTGCCGGGCTATCTCGCGCAGCGCATTGCGCTCACTGGGGTCTCGGTGACGGCAACGGGTCACGATACGCTCTCTTCAACCGATGATTTCTTCAGCTATCGTCGCAACACCCTCCAGGGCGTGCGCGACTACGGGCGCGGGCTCTCGGCGATCGCGCTCAGGAGCTGACGTGCCCTACTTGATCATCCTGGTGTTTGTGTGCCTGCTCGGGGTGGTCGCGACATGCGCCATGTTGTGACGCTGCTCTGCCTGCTGGCACTGGCAGCCTGCGCGAGAGTTCCCGGACCTTTCGAACACGACCCCACGCGGGACTCCTACGCTCGCCCCCGGGTCGACAAGGCCGAGGTGGCCATCGCGCCTCCGCGCAACATGCCGCCGGAAATGGGTCAGCGCGTCGCCGCGACCCTGGCGATGGAGCTGCAGTCCTACGGCATCGTCGCCTCAGTGGCGCCTGCCGACGCGCCGATCCTGGTCGACGGCGTGATGAGCACGCGCGACGCCGACATGTCGATCGAAGTTCAGGTCGATTACCGAGTTGTCGGCAGGCCGCGCACCGACGAGCCGGCCACGGTCAAGACGCGGGCACGCCCGGAGGACTATGCGGCACAGAACGAGCGGCTGATTTCGCGCATGGCTCAACAGGCCGCCCCCAGGGTTGCGACGTTGATCGGCAAGCCGCCGAACTTCATTCCCCGCGCGCCGGGGCAGGTAGCGGCCGGCATCACCATTCCCTACGAATTTCCTTCCGACCCCGTGGCCGATGGCACCGCAGCCGCCGCGGACGCCGCAGCTGCGACCGGGACGAAGCCCACAACGGCGCCCGTACCTACGAAACCCGTGGAGCAGCAGGTCAAGGTTCTCGTGGCCGCCGTGACCGGGGCCCCATCGGACGGCAATCGCCAGCTTTACTCCGGTATGCGCCGGGCGCTGGGCTCGAGCAAAATCGTGATTGTCGACGCCGCCGCCGAGGATGTCTTCACGGTCGCCGGCACGGTCAACCTGACGCCCATCGACGAACGCATGGGCAAACTCGTCGTCAAGTGGGTGCTGAAAGATCCCGCCGGCAAGGTCGTCGGCGACATCGAGCAGGCGAACCCGGTACCGCTTGCCGCCGCGCGCGGCACCTGGGCCGGATTCGGCGACATTGTCGCCTCCGCCGCGTCCGAAGGTGTGCTCGAATTGCTCGAAAAGGCGCTCAACCGCCCACGCTGACATTGCTGACGCCGATTTCGATTCGTGAATCGGCTTGTCAGAGGGGGGTTCCCGACTGCTACTGTCTGCACGGGGAGGCGCGAATCTTGCAGGCTTAGAATTTGCAAGCGTCGCACCCGAGACAGGGAGTTTGGACAATATGTTTTCTTTCAAGAAGTCAGCTCTGGCGCTCGTCGCCGCGGCTGGTGCGTCTGCATTGCTGACGGCTGCGCCCGTTCAGGCGCAGACCATCAAGGCCGTGATGCACTCGGACGTGAAGATTCTCGATCCGATCTGGACCACCGCCTACATCCAGCGCAACCACGGCTACATGGTGTGGGACACGCTCTTCGCGATGGACGAGAAGTTCGACGTGAAGCCGCAGATGGTCGACAAGTGGGAGGTCTCGCCCGACAAGCTCGTCTGGACCTTCACGCTGCGCGATGGCCTCGAATGGCATGACGGCAAGCCCGTCACGGCCGAGGATTGCGTCGCCTCGATCAAGCGTTGGGCAGCCCGCGATTCGATGGGCCAGAAGATGATGGCATCGGCCGAAGGGCTCGAGGTCGTCGACGCGAAGACCTTCAAGCTGAAGATGAAGGAGCCGTACGGCCTGGTGCTGCAGTCGCTCGGCAAGCCCTCGTCGAACGTGCCGTTCATGATGCCGAAGAAGACGGCTGAAACCGACCCGATGCAGCAGATCAAGGTCGAAGACGTGATCGGTTCGGGCCCGTTCATCTTCAAGGCCGACGAGTGGAAGCCCGGCGAGAAGATCGTCTACGTCAAGAACACCAAGTACAAGCCGCGCGCAGAGGCGCCGTCGGGCCTGGCCGGTGGCAAGGTCGTCAAAGTCGACCGCGTCGAATGGCTCTGGATCCCCGACGTACAGACACAGGTCGGCGCCCTGCAGAACGGCGAAATCGACATGATCGAATCGCCCGGCCACGATCTGTTGCCGATCCTGGCCAAGGACAAGAACATCAACCTGTTCAACGGCAACCCGACCGGCAACCAGTATACGTTCCGCTTCAACAGCACGGCCAAGCCCTTCGATAACCCCAAGATCCGCCATGCCGTGTTCGTGGCCTTTGCCCAGGAGGACTTCCTCAAGGCCACCATCGGCGATCCGCAGTGGTTCAAGGTCTGCAAGGCGCCGTTCGTGTGCGGCACGCCGCTCGCCACCGACGCCGGCATGGCCGACGTCCTGAACGGCAATGCCGCCAAGGCCAAGCAGCTCCTCACCGAGGCGGGCTACGACGGCACGCCGATCGTGCTGATGCAGTCGACCGACCTACAGGTGCTGACCAATTTGGCGCCGGTCGCCAAGCAGCAGATGGAGCGAGCCGGCTTCAAGGTCGACATGCAGTCGATGGACTGGCAGACGCTGGTCGGCCGCCGCGTGAAGAAGGATCCGCCGAGCCAGGGCGGCTGGCATGCCTTCCTCACCTCGTGGGTCGCCGCCGACATCCTGAACCCGGTCATGGCCGGCTTCTTCAACGCCTCGTGCGACAAGGCCATGTTCGGCTGGCCGTGCGATGCGACGATCGAGAAGTTCCGCGACCAGTTCGCCAAGGAGACCGACCCGGCCAAGCAGAAGCAGATCGTCGAGGATCTGCAGAAGTACTGGGCCAACAACCCGACGCACATCAATGTCGGCCAGTGGTACTCGCCGATCGCGCGCCGCAACAACATCGAAGGCAACATGATCGCCCCGGTGCCGGTGTTCTGGAACATCACTAAGAAATAGTGAGGTTGCGCGCGGGGCTCCTCGCCCCGCGCGCCCATCGACGAAGGTGGGGCGGAGACCTGCCTTTCTCGATGGGGAGAGACACCCGGAGGGACGCTATGAAACAAGCGTTTAGGCGTACACTTGCGGCATTGGCTGCAGGCACCATCGTTGCCGGTGCCTTCGTCTTGAGTACAAGTCCGGCACTGGCGCAGGGCAAGGTCCTGAAATTCGTCCAGAACGGCAATCTGACGATTCTCGATCCGATCTGGACCACGGCCTACGTCACGCGCAACCACGGGTACTTCATCTACGACACGCTGTTTGCGTCGGATGAGAACAATGCGGTCAAGCCGCAGATGGTCGACAAATATGAAGTCTCGCCGGACAAGACGGTGTGGACCTTCACCTTGCGCGACGGTCTCGAATGGCATGACGGCAAGCCCGTCACTTCCGAGGATTGCATCGCCTCGATCAAGCGCTGGGGCGCCCGCGACGCCATGGGTCAGAAGCTCATGGACTTCGTGAAGGAGCTGAAGCCGGTCAACGACAAGACCTTCCAGATGGTGCTGAAGGAACCGTACGGCCTGGTGCTCGACTCGCTCGGCAAGCCGTCCTCGCAAGTGCCCTTCATGATGCCGAAGAAGGTCGCCGAGACCGATCCGTTCAAGCAGATCGACAGCCAGATCGGCTCCGGCCCCTTCATCTACGTCAATGCCGAGTCCAAGCCCGGCGAAAAGCATGTCTACATCAAGAACCCGAAGTACAAGCCGCGCGCCGAGCCGGCCTCCGGCCTGGCCGGCGGCAAGGTCGTCAAAGTCGACCGCGTCGAGATCATCGAGATGCCGGACACCCAGCAGCAGGTGAACGCCATCATTGCCGGCGAGATCGACCTGATCGAACAGCCGCCGCACGACCTGATCCCGGTGCTGAAGAAGGACAAGGGCGTAAAGCTGGTCGACTGGAACCCGCTCGGCCACCAGTTCATCATCCGCTTCAATCACTTGGTTAAGCCGTTCGACAACCCCAAAATCCGCCAAGCGGCACTTCTGGCGATGCGGCAGGAGGATTATCTCAAGGCGACGGTCGGCGAGCCGGAATATTACAAAGTCTGCTCGGCGGCCTTCGTCTGTGGCACGCCCAATGCATTCGATGCGCCCAATGGTCTTCTCGTGAAACCCGACTTCGAGAAAGCAAAGGCGCTTCTCAAGGAAGCCGGCTACGACGGCACGCCCATCGTGTTGATGCAGTCGACGACCTTGCCGGTGCTCACCAACACGGCGCCCGTGACCAAGGCGCTGCTCGAACAGGCCGGTTTCAAGGTGGACATGCAATCCATGGACTGGCAAACGCTGGTCACGCGACGCACCAAGAAAGAGCCCCCTGCGCAAGGTGGCTGGAACGTGTTCCATACCTTCTCGGTCGCTGCGGACATCCTGAATCCGATCTCGACCTCGTACATGGTGGCGCAGGGCGACAAATCGTGGTTCGGCTGGCCAACCGATCCGGTTATCGAGAAGTTGCGCGATGACTATTCAAAGGAAACCGATCCTGTGAAGAACAAGGCACTGGCCAAGGCCGTGCAGGACCGTGCATTGGAGACGGCGCAGTACGGCTGGATAGGCCAGTGGTACGGCCCTGGCGCAGCGCGCGCCAACGTCAGCGGATGGCTGAAGGCGCCGGTGCCGGTGATGTGGAACGTAGAGAAGAAGTGACGGCGACCTAGCTGCCGTCATCGTGGGCGAAGCGAAGGAACTTCCTTTGCTTCGCTCGGGGTGATCCATAGAGGGAAAATGCTCGATTTCATTGCCCGTCGTTTGATCTCCATCATCCCCGTTTTGGCGGTGGTGGCGATCTTTGTCTTTCTCATGCTGCGATTGACGCCCGGTGATCCGGCAGCGGTGATCGCCGGCGACAATGCCACCTCCGACCAGATCGCCGATATCCGCGAGAAGCTCGGGCTCAACGAACCGATTTGGACGCAGTTCGCCATCTGGATCGGCGACATCCTCCAGGGCAAGTTCGGCGAAAGCTACTTCTTCAAGAAGACCGTGGCGGAACTGATCGCCCAGCGCGTCGAGCCGACGCTCGCCCTGGCGCTGTGCACGCTGGTCTTCGCGGTCTGCATCTCGGTGCCGATCGGCGTGATGGCGGCCTATCGTCAGGGCTCGCTGTTCGACCGCATCGTGATGGGCTTCTCGGTGCTGGGCTTCTCCGTGCCGGGCTTCGTCATCGGCTATTGCCTGATTTATATCTTCGCCATCGAGCTCGGCTGGCTGCCGGTGCAGGGCTATGTCCGCATCGGCGTCAATTTCTGGCAGTTCGCGGAGCGCATGGTTCTACCATCGCTCACCCTGTCGGTGGGCTTCGTGGCGCTGATTTCGCGCATTACGCGCGCCTCCGTGCTCGAAGTGCTGAACGAGGACTATATCCGCACGGCGCGCGCCAAGGGCCTGAGCAACCGCGTCGTGCTGATGCGCCATGCGCTGCGCAACGCGGCAGTGCCGATCCTGACCGTCATCGGTCTCGGCATCGCCATCCTGATGGGCGGCGCAGTGGTCACGGAAAGCGTCTTCGGCCTGCCCGGCCTGGGACGACTCACGGTCGAAGCGGTGCTGAGCCGCGACTTCCCGACCATCCAGACCGTCATTCTTCTCTTCTCCGTAGTCTACGTCGTGATCAACCTCTTGATCGACATCAGCTACACCCTGTTCGACCCGAGGATCCGGTATTGAGCGCGATCACCGAAGAAACCGTCGATTCTGCCTCGATTGCGGCAGCCTCGACCAAGCGCAAGAGCCTGTGGCTCGTTGCTATCCGCAACCCGAACGTGATCTTCGGCGGCGTCATCCTGCTTGGCATGGTATTGATCGCCCTGCTGGCGCCGTTCCTCGGCACCGTCGATCCGACACGTATTGATCCGGCAGCGCGTAACAAGAAGCCCGGCACCGAGATCACCATGCGCCTCGACGACGGCACGACCGTCAAGCGCGTGGCGATCATGGGCACCGACAGCCTGGGCCGCGACGTCTACAGCCGTGTGCTCTACGGTACGCGCGTCTCGCTCGCCGTCGGCATCTCCGTCGCCCTGGCGGCCGTCGCCATCGGCGTCGTGATCGGCCTTGTCTCCGGCTATGTGAGGTGGGCCGACGGCATCATCATGCGCATCATGGATGGGCTAATGGCGATCCCGGGCATATTGCTCGCGATCGCCCTGGTCTCGATCTGGCGCGCCGGCCTGATAACCGTGGTTTTCGCCATCGTCGTACCAGACGTACCGCGCGTCGTGCGTCTCGTACGCTCGATCGTGCTGACGGTGCGCGAAGAGCCCTACGTCGAAGGCGCCATCTCGGTCGGCACGCCGACCTGGACGCTGATGTTCCGCCACATCCTGCCCAACACCATCGCGCCGTTGATCGTGCAGGGCACCTTCCTGGCCGCCGCCGCGATCCTCACCGAAGCGGCGCTCTCCTTCCTGGGCATCGGCATCCCGCCGGAAATCCCGAGCTGGGGCAACATCATGGCCGAGGGCCGCACGCTGTTCCGCGTGTTCCCGCACAACATCCTCTATCCCGGCATCTTCCTTGCCTTGACGGTGCTGGCCATCAACATCATGGGCGACGGTCTGCGCGACACGCTC
>JAIUOY010000134.1:0-134927 GCA_020160995.1 Pseudomonadota bacterium
ATGCGGCTGGCGATACGGTCGGGGTGGAACGGCTCGAGCGCGTCGAACTTCTCGCCGACGCCGATCAGCTTGACCGGGCGGCCGGTGACGGCGCGCATCGAGAGCGCCGCACCACCGCGGGCGTCGCCGTCGACTCGTGTCAATACGATGCCGGTGACGGCCAGGCGCTCGTTGAAGGCCTTGGCGACGTTCACCGCATCCTGGCCGGTCATGGCGTCGGCGACGAGCAGCGTCTCCTTGGGCTTGGAAAGGTCGCTGATGTCGGCGACCTCCTTCATCAGCTCTTCGTCGATCGAGAGCCGGCCCGCCGTATCGAGGATCAGGACGTCGAAGCCTTCGCGCTTGGCGGTCTCGAGCGCGCGCCGCGTGATGGCGAGCGGCATTTCGAGCGGCACGATGGGCAGCGTCGGCACGCCGGTCTGCTCGCCCAGAATCTTGAGCTGCTGCTGTGCGGCCGGGCGGCGCGTGTCGAGCGAGGCCATCATCACCTTGCGGCGCGTGGCGAAGGTACCGCCGAACATTTCGGCGGCCATGCCCTGCGGGCCCTGGCTCAGGCGGTAGGCGATCTTGGCGGAGGAGGTCGTCTTGCCCGAACCCTGCAGGCCGACCATCAGGATCACGACCGGCGGCACGGCGCCGAGATCGAGGTCGGAGACGGTGCCGCCCAGCATCTCGACCAGGTGGTCGTTGACGATCTTGATCACCATCTGACCGGGCGTGACCGAGCGGATCACATCGGCGCCGATGGCCTTGGGACGGACTTCGTCGACGAACTGGCGGACGACGGGCAGGGCCACGTCGGCTTCGAGCAGGGCGGTGCGGACTTCGCGCAGGGCCGCGTCGACATCGGCCTCGGTGAGCGCTCCACGCCCCCGCAGCCGGTCGAACACATCGCCCAAGCGTTTACTCAGACCCTCGAACATCGCGCTCCCGTTCGCTCAAAGACGTATCGCGCCGATGCGCGAACCTTCGCGGATCAGCGGAGCTCCCCGGAGGGGGAACCTTGTAAATCGGCACGACCGATTGAGCGGGCGGGGTATAAGGCCTGCCGCGGAAGGAGTCAAAAAGCTTGAACGGCTCTTCTAACTCTTTGTTTCAGAAGGATTTATATCCGGTCCCCGGATGGTCGGTCCTGACCTTTCTGGGAGTCGGAGCCCTGATTGGGACGGCGGCGATCTGGTTGTTGCCGGATCGTTCCCTGCTGCCCCTGCTGACGGTCTTCTTCGGAACGGGCCTGGCGGCGGTCCTGATTTCGGTATCTCCGCTCGGCCTTGCAGACGGCGCCCGGGTGCTGGGGCTGCGCCCGGTGGGCTGGCGGCCTGTCGTGCTGGGCGTGGTCGGGACGACGGTCCTGTCCTTTGCCGTCAGCCAGACCGGCGTCCAGCCCGAAGGGGTCAGACAAGTTACCGACTCCGTGCGGGATCCTTCGATATTGATCCCGACACTTCTGGTGCTGGCCGTACTGGCGCCTGTGGTCGAAGAGCTGGTCTTCCGCGGCCTGCTCTACGGCTGGGTCGCCGGACGATGGGGGCCACTGCCGGCCTTCCTCGTGAGCTCGCTGGCCTTCGCCGCGGCCCATGCCGAACCTGCCCACATCGTCCTCGTTCTTCCCCTGGGCTTCTGGTTCGGCTGGCTGCGCTGGCGCACCAACTCGCTGTGGCCGACGTTGATCACGCACGTGATCAACAATGCCTTCGCGGTGCTGGGCGCGGCGTACCTCGCGGGAACCTAGAACCTAGGACGCCAGCTTGCGGTCGACGAAGTCGAGACGGTCCTGGCCCCAGAAGATCTCGCCGTCGATCACGAAGGACGGCGCGCCGAACACGCCTTGGGAAATGGCGTGCTTGGTATAGGCTTCGCGCTTGTCGGCGAGTGCCGGCGCTTCGCTCGCGGCGACGACGGCGTCGGCATCGAGGCCGCAGCCTGCGATGATTTCCTTCAGTGTCGCGGGATCGCCGGTGTTCTTCTCCTCCGCCCACAGGCCGGTCAGCACGGCATGCGCCAGCTTGATGGCGTCGGTCATGCGTCCCTGTTCGCGCAACGCGATCACGCACTTGGCGGCCGGGACTTCGTTGGCGGGAAAGAATTTCGGTTCCAGCGTCGTCTTTACGCCGAGATGATCGCGCCAGCGCTTCAGCTCCATCATGCGATAGGCCTGGCGCTGCGGCGCGCGCTTGGGCAGCGGCAGGCCGCCCGAAACCGCAAACACCGAACCGAAATCGACCGGCCAGATGGTGACGTCGGCGCCGTACTTCTTGGTCATCGCCTCGAAGCGCTTGGCGCCGAGATAGGTCCAGGGCGAATTCAGCGAGACATAGTAGTCGACATGCTTGGCCATCGGTTTCTTCCCATCGGTTCGACGTTGCCGCGACTGTGGCGGAATGGCAGGCGACAGCAAAGTCCTGTTCGGCCAAGGTCCCTCCGGTGAGCGAAAGAGCGATTGCCCTGACGGGCGGCGACGCCGCCTACTTCGACTTGATGCACGACTGCATCGCCTCGCTGCGGGCGACGCCGGAAGGTCGCGCCCTGGCGCTGGGCGTGCTCGATTGCGGTCTCACGGACGAGCAGCGCGCCTGGTGTCGAGAGCAGGGCGCCGAGCTGGTCGTGCCGCAATGGGATTTCGAGTTCCCCGGCCGGGCTGCACTCAAGGATGGTTACAAGGCGTTGACGGCACGGCCCTTCCTGCCGCGCTACTTCCCGGGCTTCGATCTCTACTTCTGGATCGACGCCGATTGCTGGGTGCAGCAAGGCGATGCGATTGACCTGTTCCTGGCGGCTGCCCGCACCGGCGCGCTGGCCGTTGCGCCTGAGATCCATCGCTCGATGCGTCACTATCATCATGCCTGGGGCGAATTCTCCGCGGTCTGCGGGGCGGCTTACGAGGCCTGCTTCGACAAGGAGACGGCGGAACGGCTGATCCGCTATCCGATGATCAATGCCGGCGTCTTCGCGCTTTCCGCTGACGCGCCCCATTGGGCGGGTTGGGCCGACATCTATAATGCAGCCCTGCAGCGCTCGACCGATCTCACCGACCAGCTCGCGCTTAACGTGCTGGTCTACGACAAGGGTTTCCGTCACGAGCCGCTGCCCAGCCGCTGCAACTGGCCGGTCCACCACGCCACGCCGGCCTGGGATGCGGCACGCGGCCTGTTCGTAGAGCCCGCGATGCCATACGAGGCGTTGGGTATCCTGCATCTCACGATCTACACCAAGCGCCTGGCGACGCTCGATGTGCGCGAAATCGGCGGGCCGCACGCCGGCCAGATCCGGCCGCGCGCGTTGCGCTGGCCGGAGCGAACCGCCATATAGCGCGCAAATGACCGGGACACCGTTCCTCAAGATGCACGGGCTGGGCAACGACTTCGTCGTGCTCGACGCGCGTGCCACGCCGCTCGATCTGACGCCGGTGCGTCGGCGCGCCATCGCCGATCGGCGGCTGGGCGTGGGCTGCGATCAGCTCATCGTGCTGGAGCCGCCGACCGACAGCGACGCCGACGTCTTCATGCGCATCTACAATCCCGACGGCAGCGAGGCCGGCGCTTGCGGAAACGCCACGCGCTGCGTCGCCTCCGTCGTGATGGACGAGCGCAAGACCGACCAGGTGACGGTGCAGACGATTTCCGGTCTGCTCGAGTCGCAGAAGACCGGCAAGGGCAGCAACGGCCTGCCGGTGATCTCGGTCGACATGGGGTTGGCGCGCCTCGACTGGCGCGAGATCCCCGTCGCCACCGCATGCGACACCAACCACATGCCGGTGGGGCTCGGCCCTCTGCAGGATCCCGTCGGCACCAGCATGGGCAATCCGCACGCCACCTTCTTCGTCGACGATCTCGACGCGATCGCCATCACCGAACTGGGGCCGAAGCTGGAGCATGACCGCTTCTTCCCCGAGCGCGCCAATATCGGCGTCGCGCAGGTGATCGGCGAAAACAGGCTTCGGCTGCGGGTCTGGGAGCGTGGTGCGGGATTGACGCTGGCCTGCGGGTCGGGCGCCTGTGCCGCCGGCGTCGCCGCGGCGCGGCGCGGCCTCACCGGCCGCACGGTCGATGTCGTGATGGAACACGGCACGCTCGGTATCGAGTGGCTGCGCGACGGACATGTGATGATGACCGGCGGCATTGCAGTCGCCTACACGGGCGAGCTTTCGCCGGGGCTGTTGGCATGAGCGAGACGGGACCCGAGAAGAAGGGCTGGTTTGCGCGGTTTCGCTCCCGGGGGACCCTGGCCGTCGAGACGCCCAAGCCGGCCGAGCCAGAGGTCGAAAAAACCGAGCCGGTAGAGCCGGCCGTCGCGGCCGAGCCCGAGACACAGGTCGCTCCGTCGCCGAGCGAGCCGGTGCAGACGGCGCCGCAGCCCGACACGTCCCCTGTCGAAGTGGTGGCCGAGAAGGAACCTGAGGCCGAGAAGGAACCCGAGGTCGAGAAGCCCGAGGTCGAGAAAAAGGGCTGGCTGTCGCGGCTGCGCGACGGCCTCGCCAAGTCGACCAAGCGCGTCACCGAGAGCATCACCGGCCTCTTCACCAAGAAGAAGCTCGACCAGGAGACGCTGAACGAACTCGAAGATGCGCTGATCCAGGCCGATCTCGGTGTGGCGGTCGCGGCGCGGCTGGTCGAGAAGCTCGGCAAGGAGCGCTTCGGCAAGGAAGTCACCGACGAGGAGGTGCGCGCCGCCTTCGCCGACGATATCGCCGAAATCCTGCAGCCCGTCGCGGTGCCGCTGGCCATCGACGTGGCCCGCAAGCCGCATGTCGTGCTGGTGGTCGGCGTGAACGGCAGCGGCAAGACCACGACCATCGCCAAGCTCGCCAGTCTCTACAGGGGCGAGGGCCGTTCGGTGATGCTGGCTGCGGGCGATACGTTCCGCGCCGCCGCGGTCGAGCAGCTCAAGGTCTGGGGCGATCGCGCGGGTGTGCCTGTCGTCTCGAAGCCCACCGGCGCCGACGCCGCGGGCCTGGCCTACGAGGCGCTGGAGCGGGCGCGGGCCGAGAAGACGGACGTGCTGCTGATCGACACGGCTGGACGCCTGCACAACAAGGCCAACCTGATGGAAGAGCTCGCGAAGATCGTGCGCGTGATCCGCAAGCTCGATCCGGAGGCGCCGCATTCCTGCCTGCTGGTGCTCGATGCCACCACCGGCCAGAATGCTCATGCCCAGGTCGAGACCTTCAAGACCATGTCGCCGGTCGATGCGCTGGTGCTGACCAAGCTCGACGGCAGCGCCAAGGGCGGCGTGCTGGTGGCGTTGGCCGAGAAATTCAAACTGCCCGTCGTCGCCATCGGCGTCGGCGAAGGCATCGACGATCTGCGGCCGTTCGAGGCGCGGGCCTTTGCCCGCGGATTGATGGGACTGCCGGCTTAAGGCAACAGGCATGAGGCAGCGTGCATGAGCAACGAACGGGCAGGCGAGGAAAACGGCGCACGCAAACTCTACGCCACGATTTTGGAGCTGGCGCCGTTGATCCTGTTCTTCGTCGCCAACGGCCGCTGGGGCATCTACTGGGGCACCGGCGTCTTCATCGTGGCGACGGCGATCGCGCTGCCCTGCTACCGCATGCTCGAAAAGCGCTGGCCGATCATGCCGCTGGTCGGCGGCTTCTTCGTGCTGGTGTTCGGCGGCCTCACGATCTGGCTGCAGGACGACACCTTCATCAAGCTGAAGCCCACCATCGTGAACTGCCTGTTCGGAGTCATCCTGGGAGGCGGTCTGCTGTTGTTCAAGAAGCCGCTGCTGAAGCCGCTGTTCGGGGCCGCCTTCAAGCTGACCAACGAAGGCTGGTATCAGCTCACCCTGCGCTGGACGGTGTTCTTCTTCGTGCTGGCCGGGGTCAACGAAGTGATGTGGCGCAACTTCCCGACCGAGACCTGGATTGCCAGCAAGATGTTCCTGAGCTTCCCGCTTACGCTGGCCTTCGCGTTCTTCCAGATCCCGCTGCTCAAGCGCTACTGGGACGGCGACGACAATCCCTTCGCACGCGGAAGCTGAGGCTTCTCCTTAGACGCCGTTCGGCTTGCGCGGCGGCCACATGCGGGCGAGATCGCCCGTAGGGTTGGAATAGGTCGCGAAGTCGGCCTTGCCGCGCGAGTCGTGGAAGTGGGCCAGCGCCCAGACCACGGTGGGGAAGGCGAGCTGGTCCCACGGAATGTCGGCCCAGTCGACCAGCGCCACTTCTTCGCTCTCGACGCCCGGCGCCACGTCGGCGCTGACCAGCCGTGCGCGGTACATGATCTGCACCTGGCCGATGCGCGCCACGCTGTACATGGCGAGCAGCCGGTCGATCTCGATGGTGGCGCAAGCCTCTTCCCGGGCTTCGCGCTGCGCCGCCTGTTCGGTCGTCTCGCCCAGCTCCATGTAGCCGGCGGGCATGGTCCAGAATCCCTTGCGTGGTTCGATGGCGCGTTTGGCGAGAAGGATCTTCTCGCTCGCGCCTTCGCCCCAGGTGCAGACGGCACCCGCGACGATCTTGGGATTCTGGTAGTGGATGAACTCGCAGCGGCCGCAGACCAGCCGCTCGCGATTGTCGCCGTCGGGGACGCGCTTCTCGAAATGCTCGGGCGGATCCCAGGGCAGGCGAGGGCGGTCGGGAACGGGGCGGTCTGAAGACGGGGGCGCGCTCATGGCGCCCAGTCCTACGCCGCCCGTATCAGGGCTGCAACGCCGGGCAGGGTCTTGCCTTCCATCCATTCGAGGAAGGCACCGCCTGCCGTGGAGACGTAGGAGAACTTCTCCTCGACGCCCGCCGCTGCCAGGGCCGCGACCGTGTCGCCGCCGCCGGCCACCGAGAGCAGCTTGCCGTCCGTCGTGAGCCGCGCCACTTCCTGGGCCAATGCCACCGTGCCGGCGTCGAAGGGCTTCATCTCGAAGGCGCCGACCGGGCCGTTCCACACCACCGTCGAGCAGGCGGCGAGCTCCTGCCGGTAGAGGTCGACCGACTTCGGCCCGACGTCGAGGATCATCTGATCGTCCGGGCAGGCATTTGCTTCGACTGTCTTGTTCGCGGCGCCTGCCTTGAACTCGCCGGCAACCACGACGTCGACCGGCAGCAGCACCTGGCACTTGGCCGCCTTGGCCTTTTCCAGGATCTCGAGCGCGGTGGCCGCGAGGTCCTTCTCCGCCAGCGACTTGCCGATCTTGACCCCTTGCGCATGCAGGAAGGTGTTGGCCATGCCGCCGCCGATAATCAGCTTGTCGACCTTGCCGACGAGATTGCCGAGCAGGTCCAGCTTGGTCGAGACCTTGGCGCCGCCGACGATGGCGCAAACCGGACGCTTGGGATTGCCCAGCGCCTTGTCGAGCGCTTCCAGTTCGCCCTGCATCAGCCGGCCGGCGACGGCGGGCAGCCGGTTGGCGAGGCCCTCGGTCGAGGCATGTGCGCGGTGGGCTGCCGAGAAGGCATCGTTCACGTAGACGTCGCCCAGCAGCGAGAGCTTGTCGATGAAGGCCGCATCGTTCTTCTCCTCTTCCTTGTGGAAGCGGAGATTCTCCAGCAGCAGGACGTCGCCGGCCTTCATGTTGCGCACGGCGTCCTCGGCCAGCGGCCCGATGCAGTCCTCGGCGAAACCGACCGGCTTCCCGAGCGCTTTCTCCAGCGGTTCGATCAGCGGGCGCAGGGACATTTCCGGCACCCGCTTGCCGTCCGGCCGACCGAAGTGGCTGAGCACGATCACCTTCGCGCCCTTGGCCGCCAGTTCGGAAATCGTCGGCGCGGCCCGCTCGATGCGCGTGGCGTCGGTCACCTTGCCGTTCTTCATCGGCACGTTGAGGTCGACGCGCACCAACGCGCGCTTGCCGGCCATGTCGATGGAGTCGATCGTCTTGAACGTCGCCTGGGGCATGAGTCTCTCTGCGATTTCGTCGAATTACGCCGTCTGCCTAGCGTTTCCGGATGACGAAGACCAGCACCTCGCCCTCGCGGTCCGTCGAGACAAGCTCATGGCCGGTCTGACGGCAATAGGCCGGAAAGTCCGCTTCGGCGGCCGGATCGGTCGCGCGCACCGTGAGCAATCCGCCCGGCGGCAGCTCGCGCAGCTTGCGATTGGCGCGCAGCACGGGCAGCGGGCAAAGCAGCCCCGTTGCGTCGTACTCCAGCGTGGCGGGCGTAGTGTTCATCGCGGGCGATAATACTTCATCGCCTCGGGAAGCCAGCGCTTAATATCGCTGATGCGGGTCGTATCGGCAGGATGGGTGCTGAGCCACTCGGCCTGCTGCTTTCCCGAATTCGCTGCGCGCATGCGTTCCCACAGACCCACGGCTTCGCGAGGGTCGTAGCCGGCCATGGCCATCAGCACGAGCCCGATGCGGTCGGCTTCGGATTCCTGTGCGCGCGACATCGGCAGAATGAATCCGACGGTGGCGCCGGCGCCGACGGCCGCCATCATTGCCGGCAGATAGGTGCGGCTGCGTCCGCTCACCGTCGCCGACAGCGCGACCGCGGCGGCGGTGGTGCCGACCGATGCTACCATCTGGTCGCTCATGCGCTCGGCACCGTGACGTGCCAGCGCATGCGCCACCTCGTGAGCCACGACCACCGCGAGGCCTGCCTCGGTCCGCGTGATCGGCAGCAGACCCGTGTAGACTGCGATCTTGCCGCCCGGCAGGCAGAAGGCGTTGGGCTCGCTCTTGTCGATGGTCTTGAACTCCCATCGGAAGTGCGGTGCGCGCCACATGTCCTCCGGCGGCCGCTCGGCAGCGGCGGCAATACGGCGACCGACCTTCTCGACCAGCGCGTTCGCCTGCGTGTTGCCGGAAAGCGGTTCCTTGCTCAGCACTTCACGGTAGGCCTTGAGCCCCATGTCGCGCTCCTCGCTCTCGCTCACCAGCATGATCTGCGAGCGACCGGAGACCGGCGCCGATTCGCATGCGGCGAGTACAACTGTGAGGCCGCACAATGTCAGCAGCAGGCGCAGAGTGAAGAACATGCAGGTCCCCTTGAACATCGCAGCAATGCCGCCCTCTCGGTCGGCTCTCGAAGGCAGCCAAAATAACGAATGCGTGAACACGCGCCAAAACCCCGAATTTGCAGTCTCTATCCCGAGAAGTCTGCCATGCAACGCTGCATTGCTCCGAGGGATGCGTGAGACGGTAATTCCGCACAGAATGCACAGCCAATGGTCGCCGCAGTGTATTTGGTTCGCGGGGTATCGCCTTTGGCGGAATGGCTGTCCGCATGAGCGCCGTGGCCGAGATCATCCCCTTGTTTGCCACGCCGCTGGTCGTCTACGACGTGCCGGATGCGATGGTGCTCAACGCGGAGCTGCGGAGCGTCATCGAGACGCGTGAGAAGTCGCATTCGACGACAGAGCATTCCAACGAAGGCGGCTGGCAATCGACCTGGGACATGGATCGCTGGGGTGGCGCGCCTGCGCTGAAGCTCCTGGCCATCGGTCGCAACACGGCCAACAAGATGACGACGGACCGCAAGGGAACGGCGGGTGTCGGACCGCATCCGGGGTACTTTGCCGTGACCTGGCGCGCCAACATGTGGGCGAACATCAACCGCAGCGGCAACGCCAACCTGATGCATTCCCATCCCGGCTCTTTCTGGTCGGGCGTCTACTATGTCGACGATGGCGGCATCTTCGAGAATCCGTCGCTGGGCGGTGCGCTCGAGTTCATGGACCCGCGCGGCGCGGGGCCGGTGATGTATGCGCCTCACCTCGGCTTCGCCATGCAGGGCGGCCTGTCGGGCGGCGCCAATGAATCCGTCCTGCCCAAGGCCGGCCGGCTGGTGATGTTTCCGTCGTGGCTGGCGCATCAAGTGCGGGCGTATCGCGGTAACGCCGAGCGCATCTCGATCGCATTCAACCTCAGCTTGTGAGCATCCTGCGGTAGGCCCGAACGGCGAAGAGCTGTTTACGGCTGGCCGCTTCGACGAAGCGCTCGCCTGGCTCGGCGAATATGTGCGGGCGGATGCCGCGGTGTGCGACCTGCGTCGGCTCAGGTCGCGAAGAAGTCCGGTCCACCCTTGCGCTTCAGTTCCTGGCCGGCGTCGCGGCCCATGGCCTGGGCGTCGGCGGCACCGCCGCGACGCTCGGTGAAGATCACTTCCGACCCGTCGGGCCGGGCGATCAGGCCGCGCAGATGCAAGGCGTCGCCAGTCAGCACCGCATGTCCCGCAATCGGCGTGCGGCAGGAGCCGTCGAGCACCGCCAGCATGGCGTGTTCGGCGCTGACGCAGACCGACGTCGCGGCATGATCGATGGCGGCCAACCAGCCGCGCGTCCGCGCATCGTCGGCGCGCGCTTCGATGCAGACCGCTCCCTGGCCGACGGCCGGCAGCATCTCGTCTTCCGGGATCGGCGTGCCGACATGCGCCATGCCGAGGCGATTCAAGCCGGCCAGCGCCAGGATGGTCGCCTGCACGATGCCGGCCTCGCGCTTGGTCAATCGCGTTTCGACATTGCCGCGCAGGGTCACGATCTCGAGGTCGGGGCGCCGGTGCAGCAGCAGCGCGCGGCGGCGCAGGGCGGAGGTGCCGACGATCGCGCCCTTGGGCAGGTCGGCGATCCGTGTCACCTCGCCCGCGATCAGCACGTCGCGCGTATCTTCGCGCGGCAGGAAGGCCGAGATGACGAGGCCCGGCGGCTGTTCCGTCGGCATGTCCTTCATGCTGTGTACGGCCGCATCGATGTGGCCGGAGAACATCGCTTCCTCGATCTCCTTGACGAACAGGCCTTTGCCGCCAGCCTCGGAAAGCGGGCGGTCCTGGATGGCATCGCCGGTGGTCTTGATGGCCACGATCTCGATGGCGTCGGGTGCGGCGAGTGCCGGTACCGCCCGGGCCAGGGCGTCGCGGACCAGGCCGGTCTGGGTGAGCGCGAGCCGGCTGCCGCGCGTGCCGAGCCGGAGAAGGGGAGCCGTCATGGCGCTGCTCTAGCGTAAGCAGTCGCATCATGCCAGAAGACCCGCATGTTGGTGCTGGGCATCGAAACGAGCTGCGACGAAACGGCCGTTGCCGTGGTCGAGGGGCCGGCCGGGGCAGGTCCAGGCGAGAGGGGGCCGGTCGGCAGGATCCTGTCGAACACGATCTACAGCCAGCTTACCGAGCATCGCCGGTTCGGTGGGGTTGTGCCGGAGATCGCCGCACGCGCCCATCTGGAGCGGATCGACGGCCTGATCGAGCAGGCACTCGCTGAAGCGGGTGTGGGTCTGGCCGATCTCGATGGCGTCGCCGCGACCGGCGGTCCGGGGCTGATCGGCGGCGTCATGGTCGGCGTTATGACCGGCAAGGCGCTGGCCTTCGCGCACGACAAACCCTTCCTGGCGGTCAACCATCTCGAAGGACATGCGCTGTCCGTGCGCCTGACCGAGCCGGTCGAGTTTCCTTATCTCCTCCTGCTGGCTTCGGGCGGCCATTGCCAGCTCCTTACCGTGCGCGGCCCCGGCGATTTCACGCGGCTCGGCACGACCATCGACGATGCCGCCGGCGAGTGCTTCGACAAGACGGCCAAGCTGCTGGGTCTTGGTTTTCCCGGCGGGCCGGCCGTCGAGAAGGCGGCGGCGGGTGGCGATCCCAAGCGTTTCGCCCTGCCGCGGCCGATGTGGCGCAAGCCCGGCTGCGATTTTTCCTTCTCGGGCCTCAAGACGGCCGTCCGCCAGGCCGCGGAAAAGCTCGATCCAAACGATGCAAGTGCGGTGGCCGACCTCTGCGCGTCGTTCCAGCGCACCGTGGGCGATGTCTTTGCCGACCGCTGCACCAACGCCCTGGCGCTGGCGCCGATGCCCACGCTGGTGGTGGCGGGCGGTGTCGCGGCCAATGTCTATCTGCGGAGCCGACTGGAAGAGGTCGCGGCGGCCCATGGCGCGACGCTGGTGGCGCCGCCGGTCCGGCTCTGCACCGACAATGGCGCCATGATCGCCTGGGCCGGCGTCGAGCGGCTGCGCCTCGGCCGCGTCGACGCTCTCGACTTCCGCCCGCGTCCGCGCTGGCCGCTCGATCCGACCGCGACGACGGCCAAACGCGTGTAGGATGGCCGCATGAACAGCGCATCGCTTTCCTTCGAGACGGTCGCGGCCTTCGCGACGCCGATCATCGTGGTCGACCTGCCGGACGGCGCGCAGCTCAACGCCGCGTTACGGCCGGTGCTGCTGAAGCGCGAAGCCGAGCAGCCCAGCGAATCGCGCAGCACGCTCGGCGGCTGGCAGTCGACGCTCGATCTCGACAAATGGGCCGGCGCGCCCGCGATCAAGCTGCTGGCGATTGCGCGCAACATCGCCAACCGCATCACCACGGACCGCACCGGCAAGCCGGTCGCCATCCTGTGGCAGGCCAATATGTGGGCGAACATCAACCGCAGCGGCCACGGCAACGAATTTCATTCCCATCCCGGCAGCTTCTGGTCGGGCGTCTACTACGTCGATGACGGCGGCATCTCGACCAATCCGGCGCTGGGCGGCGAGCTGGAATTCATGGATCCGCGCGGGGCGGCGCCGGCCATGTATGCGCCGCACCTTGCCTTCGCCTTGCCGGGCGGCCTCGCGGCCGGAACCAACCAGACATTCGTGCCCAAGGCCGGCCGGCTGGTGATGTTTCCCTCCTGGCTGTTGCATCAGGTGCGGCCCTATCTCGGCACCGAGCGGCGCATCTCCATCGCCCTCAATCTCAGCCTGTGAGGACATTCGACCATATCGGCGTCGTGGGCGGCGGCGCCTGGGGCACTGCGCTTGCCTGTCTGGCCCGTCGCGCCGACCGCAAGGTGACCCTGTGGTCGCGCGACCCTTCTGTCTCGCAAGCGATTGCACGCGAGCGGCGCAACGAGATCTACCTGCCCGGGCAATCGCTCGATGCCGGCATCGAGGCCGCCGCGAACCTCGGCGCTCTCGCGGCCTGCGATGCGATCCTGCTCGTCTGTCCCGCGCAGGCGCTGCGTGTCGTCGCGCGCGAGCTGCCCGGCGCTTCGCCTGTGGTGATCTGCGCCAAAGGCATCGAAGCCTCGACGGGTCTGCTCATGCCGGAAGTCCTGGCGGAGACCTTGCCGGGGCGGGCGATCGCCATGCTCTCGGGGCCGAGCTTCGCCGAGGAAGCGGTGCAGGGCCTGCCGACCGCAGTTAGCATCGCCACCCACGACGCGGCGCTCGGCCGCGACCTCGCCGGTGCGCTGGCGGCCGGCATGTTCCGGCCCTACTGGACGGACGATGTCACCGGCGTGTCGGTGGGCGGTGCGGTGAAGAATGTCCTGGCAATCGCCGCCGGCATCGTCGAGGGCCGCGGGCTTGGTCACAACGCCGCCGCCGCGCTGATCACGCGCGGCTTTGCGGAGATGGCGCGGCTCGGTCTCGCCATGGGCGCCAGTCTGGAGACGCTGAGCGGCCTCAGCGGCCTTGGCGATCTGGTGCTGACCTGTCACGGCCCGCTGTCGCGCAATCGCTCGCTGGGTGTGGCCCTCGGCAAGGGGGCGAGCCTCGCTGCCTATATGGAAGGGCGACGCCAGGTCGTCGAGGGAGCGGCGACGGCGCCGGCCGTGCTGGCACGTGCCGCGAAGTTCGACATCGAGATGCCGATTTGCGCAGCCGTCGATGCTATCCTGCATCATGGCGCGGGCCTCGATGAAGCGATCCGCGCCTTGCTGGCGCGTCCATTGCGCCGTGAAGGCGAGTAGGGGGAAACAATGGCGCATTGGCTCATCAAGTCGGAGCCGTCCGTGTATGGCTGGGCGCAGTTCGTGAAGGAGAAGAAGACCTCCTGGACCGGCGTGCGCAATGCCCAGGCCGCGATCAACCTGAAGGCCATGAAGGTCGGCGATCGCTGCTTCTTCTATCATTCCAACGAGGGCAAGGAGATCGTGGGCATCGCGGAGGTGGTAAAGACGGCCTATCCCGATCCCACCGACAAGGCAGGCAAGGCCGTCACTGTCGACGTGAAGGCGGTCGAGCCGGTGAAGACGCCGGTGAAGCTCGCCGCCATCAAGGCCGATCCCCGGCTCAAGGAATTCGGTCTGGTTCGCCAATCGCGCCTCTCCGTCGTGCCGGTGAGCGACGAGCAGTGGAAGATGATTATGAAGATGGCTGCCGCCTAGCGATCCAACATGGTCGACAACACGCGCGGCATCCTGGCGATGGCGGCGTCGGTGGTGGTCTTCATCTTCAACGATGCGCTGATCAAGCTCGCCGCCGAGTCCATCCCGTCCGTCCAGGCGATCGGCGTCCGCGGCCTGTTCGCGACCTTGTGGTGCGGCCTCGCCCTGATGGTCAGCGGCGCCTGGCGCCATCTCCGCATGGCCGTCCATCCGCTGGTGATGCTGCGCGGCGGACTTGAGTCTGGGGCGGCGATTTTCTATCTGATCGCGCTGTTCCAGATCCCCTTCGCCATCGCCACGGCGATCAATCTCTCGACGCCGCTGATGCTGACGGTGCTGGCCGTTCTGATCCTCAAGGAGGATGTGCGCTGGCGGCGCTGGACGGCGGTGACCGTCGGTTTCCTGGGCGTCCTGCTGGTGATCCAGCCGCGGCCCGGCGACATCAATGCCTGGACCTGGCTGGTGCTGCTGGCGACGTTGATCGGCGCCTTCCGCGACATCATCGCCCGCTATCTGCCGCCCGCCGTGCCGACCCTGGTCGTCTCCTTCACGACGGCTCTGGGGGTCGCTTTCGTCGGCTGCATCTGGGCGCTGTTCGAAGGCTGGCAGCCGATGGACTGGCGCGGCCTCGGCTTCATCGTTGCCTCCTCGCTGCTGCTGGCCGCCGGCTATCAGTTCCTCGTTGTCGCGCTGCGATCCGGTGGCGAGATCTCGGTCATGGCCTCGTTCCGATACTCTTCGATCCTGTGGGCGCTGGGCATCGGCTATGTGGTCTGGGGCGAGGTGCCCAATGCGCTTGCCATCGCCGGCATCGGTGTGATCGTGGGCTCCGGCCTGTACATCCTGCATCGCGAGCGGGTGCGGCACTGAGTTCGATTAAATGCAAAGCAAAGGTATCTCGATGACGAACGCCGTCACCTACTCCGTGTCCGAAGGCATTGCCGATATCGTGCTGACCCGTCCGCCGGTGAATGCGCTCGACCTCGCGACGGTGCGCGAGATCATTGCCGCGCTGCGCCGGGCCGCCGCCGATACGGAGGTGGGTGCGGTCGTGATGTCGAGCGGCACGCCGCGCCGCTTCTGTGCCGGCCTCGATCTCGATCAGGTGCAGGGCAAGTCGGTGGCGGAGATGCATACGCTGCTGTCGGCGCTCTATGTCGAGCTGCACGACGTCCAGCTCGCACTCGGCAAGCCCTCGATTGCCGCGGTGGCCGGCGCGGCCCGCGGCGCGGGCATGACCCTCTCGATTTCCTGCGATGTGATCATCGCTGGTGAGAAGGCGACCTTCGGCTACCCTGAGATCGATGTCGGCCTCATTCCGGGAATCCACTTCGTCCACCTGCCGCGCATCATCGGCAAGCATCGCGCCTTCGAGCTGTTGTTCAGCGGTCGTTCCTTCGATGCGGCCGAGGCGGCGTCGCTGGGATTGGTGAGCAAGATCGTGCCGGATGCCGAGGTTCTCGCCGAGGCGCACAAACTGGCGCGTACCTTCGCGGCTAAATCGCCGGAGGTGATGCGGCTGGCGCGGGCAGCCTTCGGGCGTGCCTGCGACATGGACTATCGCAAGAATGTCGCGGAGATCGTCGAGGCCTTCTGCACCATCGCCTCGACGGCCGACAGCCAGGAAGGTGTCAACGCCTTTGCCGCCAAGCGGCCGCCGGTCTGGAAGCCGCGCTGAGCGCGCAACTTTGAATGGCTTGAAGAATCACAGGCGCGCCGTCCATACCAGTCGGTGTCACGAGGAGGTGTTTTTTGGTGGCTTCCATTCAGGCGCGTATTGCCGAAGAGCTCGGGGTCAAGGAACAGCAGGTCCAGGCCGCGGCCGATCTGCTGGATGGCGGGGCAACAGTCCCTTTCATCGCGCGCTACCGTAAGGAAGTCACCGGATCGCTGGATGATGCGCAGTTGCGTACGCTCGAAGAGCGGCTGCGGTACCTGCGCGAGCTGGAAGCGCGGCGCAAGGTCATCCTCGATTCCGTGCGCGAGCAGGGCAAGCTCGACGCCAAGCTCGAAGCGGCGATCCTCGCGGCCGACAGCAAGGGCCGGCTCGAGGACATCTATCTTCCTTACAAGCCCAAGCGTCGCACCAAAGCCGAGATCGCCAAGGAGGCGGGCCTCGAACCGCTGGCGAATCTGCTGCTGCAGGAGCCGCAGCATGTGCCCCAGGCCAGCGCGGAACCCTTTGTTTCGGCCGAGAAGAACGTTGCCGACGTCGCGGCGGCGCTGGACGGTGCACGCGCCATTCTCACCGAACGTTTTGCCGAGAATGCCGACCTGATCGGCGCCCTGCGCGAGGAGTTCTGGGCCAACGCGCGCCTCAAGTCCGAAGTGCGCGAGGGCAAGAAGGAAGCGGGCGCCAAGTTCAGCGACTATTTCGATTTCTCGGAAGCCTTCGGCAAGATGCCGTCGCATCGCGTGCTGGCGCTCTTCCGCGGCGAGCGGGAAGATATTCTCGGCCTGACGGTCGAGCCGGACGATCCCGCGACGCGCCCTCCCGTCAGCCTCTACGAGCTGCGCATCATGCGCACCTACGGCATCACCGATCAGGGACGGCCGGGCGACAAATGGCTTGCCGATACCGTGCGCTGGGCATGGCGCACGAAGATCTTCGTCACGCTCTCGATCGATCTCAGGCTGCGCCTGTGGAACGGCGCCGAGGAAGAAGCCGTGCGCGTGTTCGCGGCCAACCTGCGCGACCTGCTGCTTGCCGCGCCGGCCGGCGCCCGGCCGACCTTGGGGCTCGATCCCGGTTTCCGGACCGGCGTGAAGGTCGCGGTGGTCGACGCCACCGGCAAGGTGGTGGCAACCAGCACGATCTTCCCGCACGAGCCGCAGCGGCGCTGGGACGAGGCGCTGGCCATCCTGGCGAGGCTCGTGCGCGAGCATAAGGTGGAGCTGATCGCCATCGGCAACGGCACCGCCTCGCGCGAAACCGACAAGCTCGCCATCGAGCTGGTGAAGGGGCTGTCGGATCTCAAGCTGCACAAGATCGTGGTGTCGGAGGCCGGTGCCTCGGTCTATTCCGCCTCGGCCTATGCGTCGGAGGAACTGCCCGGTCTCGACGTGACCTTGCGCGGCGCGGTATCGATCGCGCGCCGGCTGCAGGACCCGCTGGCGGAACTGGTGAAGATCGATCCGAAGTCGATCGGCGTCGGCCAGTACCAGCACGATCTCAGCGAGTTCAAGCTGTCGCGCTCGCTCGACGCCGTGGTCGAGGACTGCGTGAACGGCGTGGGCGTGGACCTGAACACGGCATCCGCGCCGCTGCTGGCGCGCGTGTCGGGCATCGGCCAGGGACTGGCACAGAGCATTGTCTCTCATCGCGATACACATGGCCGGTTCAAGTCGCGCAAGATGCTGAAGGACGTGCCGCGGCTCGGGCCCAAGGCGTTCGAGCAATGCGCCGGCTTCCTGCGGATCACCGGCGGCGAGGATCCGCTCGACGCGTCGGCGGTGCATCCCGAATCCTATCCGGTGGTGCGCCGGATCATCGACGCCACCAAGAGCGACATCGGCAGCCTGCTCGGCAATGCGTCCGTCCTGCGCGGGCTCTCGCCGGCGTCGTTCGTCGACGACAAGTTCGGCCTGCCGACCGTCACCGACATCCTGCGCGAACTGGAGAAGCCGGGACGCGATCCGCGGCCGGCCTTCAAGACGGCGGAATTCAAGGCCGGGGTCGAGACGCTGAACGATCTTGAGCCCGGCATGGTGCTGGAAGGCGTTGTCACGAACGTCGCGGCGTTCGGGGCGTTCGTCGATATCGGCGTGCACCAGGATGGCCTGGTGCATGTGTCGGCGATGTCCAAGACCTTCGTGAAGGACCCGCGCGCCGTGGTGAAGTCGGGCGACGTCGTGCGCGTGAAGGTGCTGGAGGTCGACAAGCCGCGCAAGCGCATCAGCCTGACCCTGCGGCTCGACGACCAGCCGGGCAGCCAGCCGGCGCGCACGGCCGGCGCCGACCGCGGAGCCGGTCGAGGCGCCCATTCGGGCGCCGCGGGGCGTAGTCACGGCGGCCAGCAGGCAGGCAAGGCAAGCTCTCCCGGCGGCGCGATGGCGGACGCCTTGCGGCGGGCCGGCCTCGGCGCGCGCAGCTGAACGCCTTGATCGGGTCGATGGCGTCCGCTGCGCGGCCGGTTTACGTCCGGCTTCGCTGAAGTCCGACGCTTAGCGCGCGATCCACGCTTCGTAGTCGCGTGCGACTTCTTCGACGGCGGTGTCGTAGAAGCGCTTGCCGTGTTCGGGCGTCGCCTGGTTGGGGTCCGAGCCGATGCGGCCGTCGGGGAAGGTGCGGCGATAGTCCTCGGCGTCGGCAAACGAGCCGTTGGGCGCGATGCGCGGCTCCATCTGCTTCTGCTGCATCGTCTCAGGATACTTGTACCAGGTGAGGGCCACTTCCGAGGCCGTGGCGTGGCTGCCTTCGCCGACCGGATAGAGTTCCTGGCTGAGCCGCTTGATGCCGGGGCCGTCCCACCAGTTGCGCAGGGCGCACTTGATCGAGGGCTGGTTGCTGAGCTTCTCCATCGAGCGCTCGGCGTAGATTTCGGAGAAGGCCGCCGTCACCGTGGCGATGTTGCCGCCATGCCCGTTCACGAAGAAGAACCGCGTGAAACCGTGCCGTGCCAGCGACACGACCGTATCGCGCACGACCGCAATCAGGGTCGTGGGCCTCAAGGTCACGGAGCCGGCGAAGGCCAGATGGTGCTGGGCCATGCCGACCGAGATGGTCGGTGCGACCAGCGCCCCCGCTTTTTCGCCGGCGCCGCGGGCGATCATCTCGGCGGTCAGCGCATCGGTCCCGATCAGGCCGGTCGGCCCATGCTGCTCGGTCGAGCCGATCGGGATGATGATGCCGGTCTTGGTCTTGAGGTAATCGTCGACGAACTGCCAAGTCTTGAGCTGAAGCTGCACGAAACGAAACTCCTGTGGGATTTGTCCCACAGGATGCTTCGCCCGTGATGATCAGGCAAGGCGTTCAGCTTGCCGGTACGACCTTGGCGCTGAGGCGCCGGCGGTCGAGGTCGGCTATGGCCTTGTCGCGTGCGTCCGTGAGCTTCTTGACCTCGATCGTGCACAGCTCGCGATTGCCGGAATTGCAGCGTGTTTCGATTGTCTTGATCTCGGCGTTGGCACCTTCCTCGATCCGCGACTTGATCCCGGCGAAGTGGGCATCGCGCGCCTCGTCGCTCGGAAAGCTTGCCGGCGTGAGGACGACCAGGACCCGGTCCGGGTACTTGTTGTTGGCGCCGGAAGCTGCGTCGACCATCACGCCAACCAGGCCGCCCACCAGGAGGTTGCCGAAGGTCGCGCCGGTGAAGCTCGACACCAGAACCTCGTTCGATTGCTCGTAGCCCTCTTGCGTACAGCTTACGATCACGTTGTTCTTGTCGCGAGAGACATTGAGTCGTCCCGGTGTCTGTTTGATGAATCCGATAGTCGTACCCGATCGGTCGACTTTGCATTCGGCCCCCGACGGCTGGGATTCGACCAACACATCTTGAGTCGTGCCGCCGACCACCGTTGCACAAGCCGACGCGGCAAATCCCATGGCGACAACAGCCATCAGGCGGCCCATTGCCGCCAACGTCCCACCACTCACTTTGCTTTCCTCCCTGGCCGTTGAGCTGGCCTGGGAGAACACTACTTTAACGATACGGAACGAATCAAATACAACTTAGGATTACGTCGGCGCCTCGCCCAGGTTGCCTTCGCTGTTGATCAGCAGCACGCGTGACTTCTTGTTGAGGCCGAGCGCCTTGAAGGCGGCCTCGTCGGTGCAGGCGCGGGTGAGACCGGCGAGTCCGGCGCACCCCGAGGGGCCGGACTCGATGGCGGGGTCGTTCTCCAGGGGATTGGCGAAGAGGTGGCGCGCCGGCATCACGTCTTCTTCCTCGATGGTCATGAACCAGTCGGCCGCCTCGCCGACGACCGGCCAGGTGAGGGGCGAGATTTCGCGACAGGCGAGGCCGCCCATGACCGTGTCGGCGTTGCCGCTGGCGAGCGTCGGCTTGCCGGCGAGATTGCTCTGGAACCAGCAATCCGCGCTCGCCGGCTCGACGACGACGAAGATTGGCCGCCTGTCGCTGACCGCCCAGAGATAGCCAATCACCGCGGCGGCCAGCCCACCGACGCCGGCCTGGACGAAGACATGGCTGGGCGCCACGCGCCATTGATCGACAGCCGCCTCGTGGGCCAGCACGGTGTAGCCACGCATGACGCTCTTCGGCACCCGCTCGTAGTCCTCCCACGAGGTGTCGGAGATGATCGTCCAGCCGTTCCTCTCGGATTGCCGGCGGCATTCGGCGACGGCGGTATCGTAGTCGCCGTCGACCCGGATCACCTCGGCGCCGCGGGCGCGGATCGCGGCCTCTTTCGCCGCGCTGGTGAATTTCGGCAGGAAGACGACGCAGCGGTTGCCGAACAGCTTGGCGCCGGCGGCGACCGAGCGGCCGTGGTTGCCCGAGCTTGCCGTGGCGAAGACGTACTGGCTGGTAATGTCGCGGTCTTGGCCCTGCATCACCTGCTCGAAGCTCGCAGAGCGGTGATGGGCCTCGCCGATCGCGCCGGAAAGCTCGTTGTAGACAGCGAGCACGCCGCCCAGCGCCTTGAAGGCGCCGAAGCCGAAACGCTGGCTCTCGTCCTTGACCCTGATCTCGCCCACGCCCAGCCGTTCGGCCAGCGCCGGCAGCTCGTACAGCGGCGTCGGCTTGTGTGCAGGGCATTTCCTGAGATCCTCGCAGAGCTCGGGAATGCCGTTGGGATTGATCACCCGCTGCTGCTCGCTGCCGAATTCGAGGTTGCGCTTGGCGCGGGGGTTGGGGGCCAGCCAGGGAGGGGTCGTCATGCCGGGGTCATAGCATGCTATGGTCGGGGAAACGGAGAGCAGACCATGAAAGTGAATGTCGAAGTGACCTGCACCCCCGAAGAGGCCCGCGCCTTCTTCGGCCTGCCCGACATCAAGCCGATGCAGGATCGCATCATGGGCGAGATCGAGGAGCGCCTGCGTTCCAGCCTGGGCGCGATGAATCCGGAGACGGTGTTCAAGACCTGGCTGCCCGCGTCTATGCAGGGCATCGACCAGATGCAGCAGATGCAACAGGCGTTCTGGAGCCAGCTTGCCAACATTGCGACCGGCACGGGCGGCAAGAAGGAATAGCGTGACCATGAGCCAGCGTGACAAGCCAGCCGATCCCAAGCCCTATTACGAAGCCCACGTCTTCTGCTGCACCAACCGCCGCCCGGCCGGCCATCCGCGTGGTTGCTGCGCGGAGAAGGGGGGCGAGGCGCTGCGGGATCACATGAAGAGCCGCGCCAAGGCGCTCGGTCTCAAGAACGTGCGTATCAACAATGCCGGCTGCCTCGACCGCTGCGAACTGGGGCCGACGCTGGTCATCTATCCCGAGGGCATCTGGTACTCGGTGCCGACCAAGGAAGACATCGACGAGGTGCTGGAAACGCATCTCGTGAAGGGCGGCCGGGTCGAGCGGCTGATGCTGCAGCCCAACGAGAAGCTGCCCTCGGATCGCAAGGTGCCGACAACGGCCGCGTAACTGTCGCGCCGTCAGCCGCGCAATCGCTGCTTGGTGCCGGTGGGCAGATAGGCGAGGTCGTCGACGACCTCGCCGCGCAGCAGATGGCTCTCGATAATGCGGTCGACGCCCGCCTCGTCGATACCTCCATAGCAGGTGCCTTCGGGCCAGACCTGAAGCACCGGAGCGAGCGAGCAGGGGCCGAGGCAGCTCGTCTTGGCGCTCATCGTGCCCTCGCCGGTCGTGCGCAGCGAGAGCCGCTTCTGCTCGTTACGTAGATGGCCCCAGATCATCTCCGCGCCGGCGCGGATGCAGAGGCCGCCCTGACAGACCAGCACGCGGCGGCGTTGCGCCGGCACGACCGATCCTTCGGACGCTGGCGTCGTTGCCACCTTCTCGACCACTACCGTGTCGGCGTCCGCAGCCCCGATGGCGGCGGCCAGCAGCTCGTGCATCGCTGCCTGCCGGCCGAGTGCGGGCGCGATGCGGATCTCGGGCCACGGCCTTGCGTCGGCGTCCTGCCAGCGCTGCAGCGAACGCTTTACGCCGGTGACGAAACTCGGCTCGACCGGCACGAGGATCGGCACGATCAGCAGGGGCTGTTGCGCCTGCGTCAGCTCGTCGAGCGCGGACCGCAGGGAGGGCGTGCCTTCCTCGGCGAAGGCAAAGAGGACACGCAAGACGCCCGGTAAAGGGGCGGTCAGGTCACGCAGCCCTTCCATCTCGCGCAAGGCGGCGCCCGACGTGGCCGAGCGGGCCAGCAGCAGGATGTTCTTCATCGAGGGCGATGGCCCGTTATTCGACCAGCTCGCCGAGGCGCTTGATGATGCGCGATGGCGTGGCCGCCGCCTGCGAGGGCACGCCGGCCTCGAACGGGTCGTACCAGATGCCGCACATGCCCAGGGCCTGCGGCGCCACGACTTCCCACTCGTAGTTGTCGCCGACCATCCAGGCGTCGGCAGCGTCGACACCCAGCCGCTCCAGGGCGTGGCGGTAGACGGCCAGCTCGGGCTTGCCCTGGCCGAACTCGCCCTCGATCTGGATGTGATGGAAGCGATGGGCGAGCTCGAAGCGCTCGATCTTGGCGCGCTGCGTGGCGGCCGCGCCGTTGGTCACGAGCGCCAACCGCACGCCCGCGTCGCGCAGCGCATCGACCGTGGCATGGGCGTCGGGATAGAGCCGGTATTCCTGGCGGCGCAGTTCGGTGAAGGAATCGGCGATACGGTCGGCCAGCGCATCGTCGGGCCGACCCAGCCGGGCAAGACCGCGACGTACCGAGAGCCGGCGGGCGCCGGGAATATCGAGCCGCCACTTTGCGGCCGCGAGAGAGTCGCTCCAGAAGGCGCGCGCTTCCTCCATCACGGCGACCCGCACGCGCTCGATGGCGGCGGGGTCGTGGGCGTCGAGATGAGCGGCGAAGACATTGAGCAGCCGTGTCCACGCCTCTTCGGGCTGGGCGTAGGCTCGGATCAGCGTGTCGTCGAGGTCGAACAGGATCGCACGGGGAAGGGCAGACATCGTCGGTTCGCAATCGTCAGTTGGTCGGCCGGTCCGCGAAGCTCGTGGCGGCTGGGCTCACGACCACGCCGCGGTCGCCCTGGATTTCGATCACCGCCAGCGCGCGCTCGGAGCGGCCGTCGGGGAAGAACCGGAAGATGCCGTCGACGCCCGACCAGCCGCTGGGATTGGTGATGGCCTCGGCCGAGAAGTCTCCGCCGGGCTTCAGGCGCGCGAGGTGTCCGGCCAGCGCGACACCGTCATAGGCGAGCGTGGCGAGCCGATGGGGCGGGCGGCCGTAGGTAGAGGCGAACTTGCGCTCGAAGTCGGCGCGTCGCGCCGGATCGGGAGCGGCGTACCAGGCGCCGCGCAGCATGCTTTCATTGCCGATGCTCGGCGTATCCCACACGCCGGTTCCGATGAACTGCACGGCGCGGCCGTCGATGCCCGCGGTTGCGAGCGCAGCCAGCACGGCCGACACGCGTGGCGGCGCCACCGGCACCAGGATGGCGAGCTTGCCCTCGCCTTTGGTTCCCTCGGCAAGGCGACGCGCCGGTGTGGCAAGGTCGTGTGCGTTTGCGTCGAAAAACTCTACGCCGACCACCGAGCCACCGCGCACCGCGACGTGGCTCTCAAGGGTGCGCACCATCTGTTCGCCGTACGAAGTCTGCGGCGCGAAGGTGGCAAACCGCCGGATACCCGACTCGATGGCCTTGTCGACGACGCGGCGAACCTGCGGCGGCGCCGCGATGCCCATGATCCAGACGCCGCGCTGCGCGACCTGCTCGTCGTTGGAGAAAGAGATGACATTGGCGCCGCCCTGGCTGACCAGCGGCACCAGCGCGGTTGCCGATGTGCCGTAGAGCGGTCCCAGAACCAGGGCAGCCCCGTCGGTGCGGGCTTTGCGATAGGCCTCGACCGCGGAGTCGGCGCTATCGCCGCTATCGTAGGCGGAAAGCGCCAGATCCTTGGCGCCGGTGTCGAACAGCGCCATCTCTGCAGCCTGTTGCATCTGTTGGCCGATCGGCGCGGCCCGGCCGCTGAGCGGCAGCAGCAAGGCGATGCGGGCCTTGCCGGATGCCGTGGTCGATGAGCCGATCTGCGGCGCAGTCGTCGTGATCGAAGCAGGCGTGCTAGTCTTTGGCGAGCCGCCGCAGGCGCCCAGCAGGAAGGCAGAGGCGGTGATCGCGAAAAGAGACCTGCGCATCATCGGTGCGAAACTCCGGCAAATGGCTGCGGAAGGACGGAAACGGACAGCGTGAACGAACAAGGGCAAGCTGAAGGCCAAGCTACCGGGGGGCAGGCCCGGCGTAAACCGCCGCTGGAGGCGGGGCTGCATATTGTTGCCACGCCGATCGGTAACATGGGCGACATCACGCTGCGTGCACTCGATATTCTGCGCGCCGCCGACCTGATCGCTTGCGAGGATACCCGTGTGTTCGCCAAGCTCGCCAGCCACTACGGCATCGCCGTTCCGACCGTGGCCTATAGCGATGCCACGCAGGACGCCGCCGAGCCGCGGATCGTGCGGGCGCTGGCGTCCGGCAAGCGCGTGGCGCTGGTTTCCGACGCCGGCATGCCGTTGATCTCCGATCCCGGATATCGGCTGGTCCGCGCCGCGCTGGCGGGTGGCTACAAGGTGAGTTCCGCGCCGGGGGCCTCGGCCGTGCCGATGGCGCTGGCGCTCTCCGGCCTGCCGACGGATCGCTTCTTCTTCGCCGGGTTCCTGCCGGCCAAACCGACGGAGCGCCGCCGGGCGATCGGCGAGGCCGGTTCGGTGCCGTCGACCCTGGTCTTCTTCGAAGCCCCGCACCGGCTTGCCGAGTCGCTGCAGGATCTCGCCGAACTGCTGGGCGACCGACCGGCTGCGGTGGCTCGCGAACTCACGAAACTGTTCGAGGAAGTGCGCCGCGCCCCGTTGCGCGAGTTGGCGGCCTACTATGCCCGCCATCCCGATGTGAGAGGCGAGATCGTGATCGTGGTCGGCCCGCCTTCCGAAGAGACGGCGCGGAGTGGCGAAACGATCGACGCTGCGTTGCGCACGGCGATGGAAGGCGCTTCAGTAAAGGACGCTGCCGCCGAAGTGGCGGCGCGTTACGGACTGAAGCGCCGTGACGTCTATGCCCGGGCGCTGGAATTGAAGCGGGGTGCCGCGTGAGTATTGTCGGATGACTGTGGAGGCGCGCCAGCGGGCCCATCGGCTGGGCCATGCCGCGGAATGGCGCGCGGTATGGCGGCTCCGGATCGCGGGCTACACCATCCTGGCGCGACGCTACAAGACGCGCCTGGGCGAGATCGATATCGTGGCGCGGCGCGGCAACGTGCTGGCTTTCGTCGAGGTGAAGGCGCGCCGGCAGGTGACGGCCGCCGCCGAGGCGCTGGGAAAGCGGCAGTTCGGCCGGGTGGCGCGTTCCGCCAGCCTGTTCCTGGCAGAGCATCCGCGCCATGCGGCCTGCGCCGTACGTTTCGACGCCGTGCTGGTGGGCGGTCTGTGGCCGCGCCATCTGCCGGACGTCTGGCAACCGCCGGAGTGACCTGTGGCGGACACCGGGCATCATAATGAACAAGGCCTGTCGCGGCTGCGCGATCTCTGTGCCGGCGACGGCGACCGGCTGGATTTGCTCGAGGCGGGGTTTGCGCTGAGTACGCTGCATGCGGCGGAGAGCCTCGATCTCGTGCCGTTCCGCCAGCATGTCGCGTCGATGGCCGATGCCGTCGCCGATCTGGTGCGCCGGCGTGGCCCGGCGCCGGAGATGCTGGCCGAGGTCATCGCGCGCGCCTATGCCTATCGTGGCGACAGTGAAACTTACGACGATCTGCAGAATGCCGATCTCGTGCGGGTCATCGAGCGGCGCAAGGGGCTGCCGGTGGCGCTGTCGATCCTCTACCTGCACGTCGCGCGCGCTCAGGCGTGGCAGGCGGAAGGGCTGGCCTTTCCGGGCCATTTCCTGATCCGCATCGGCATCGATGGCGCGCGGCATGTCATCGATCCCTTCCATGAAGGCAGCGTGCGCGATGCGGCGGAGCTTCGCTCCTTGCTGCAACAGGTGTTGGGCCCCGACGCCGAGCTGCAACCCAGCCATTTCGATCCCGTATCCGATCGCGACGTGCTGCTGCGTCTGGAGAACAATGTGCGGCTGCGGCTGGCCAAGCGCGAAGACTGGGTGCAGGCAGCGCGCTCGCTCGACCGTATGCTGGCGATCGCGCCGGATCGTGCCGATCTGCTGTTCGAGGCGGGCCAGCTCAATGCCCGGCTCGACAAGCGCCGTGCCGCCATTGCCGCCTACGAGCGCCTGCTCGGCCTCGGGGAGGGGGCAAGCGATCCCGAACTGCGCCGTCGCGCCGCGATCCTGTTGCAGGAACTGCGTCGCGGCCTTAACTGAAGCCTACGGCGCGCTCGGCGTCGTCACCGCGTCCTTCCTTATCGATTGCGCAAGGAAATCTCATGAAGCTCAAGGTCGCCATTCAGATGGACCATGTGTCGACGATCGACATCGACGGTGACTCGACCTTCGTGTTGGGCCTGGAGGCGGAACGGCGTGGCTACGAGGTTTGGCACTATACGCCGCCGGACCTGATCTTCCGCGACCGCAAGGTGCTGGCGCGCGCCCAGCCGATGAAGCTCAAGCGCGAGAAGGGCAATCATTTCACGCTGGGAGCGCCCGAGATGCTCGACCTTTCCAAGGTCGACGTCGTGCTGCTGCGTCAGGACCCGCCCTTCGACATGTCCTACATCACGACGACGCATCTCCTGGAGCATGTGCATCCCAAGACGCTGGTGGTGAACGATCCGGCGAGCGTCCGGAACGCACCGGAAAAGCTCTACGTCACGCACTTCGACGGCGTGATGCCGCCGACCCTGATCACCTCCGACGTGCGCGCCATTCGTGAGTTCCGTGACGAACACAAGGACATCATCCTGAAGCCGCTGTTCGGCAATGGCGGCGCCGGTGTCTTTCGGGTCCGGCCCGACGATGAGAACTTCGCGTCGCTGCTCGAGATGTTCTCGCAGAAGAGCCGCGAGCCGGTGATCGCCCAACGTTACCTGCCGGAGGTCCGCAAGGGCGACAAGCGGATCATCCTGATCGACGGCAAGGCGGTCGGCGCCATCGATCGTGTACCGGCAGCCGGCGAGGCGCGTTCCAACATGCATGTCGGCGGCAAGGCGGTGAAGGCGTCGCTCACCAAGCGCGACATCGAGCTTTGCGAGACGATCGGGCCCGAGCTTGCCAGGCGCGGACTGATCTTCGTTGGAATCGACGTCATCGGTGACTATCTCACCGAGATCAACGTCACGTCGCCGACGGGCCTGCAACAGATCAACCGTTTCGATGGCGTTTCTCTGGAGGCCCAGATCTGGGACCGCATCGAGGTCCGCTACCAGGAAACCCGCGACCCGCAGAGGGAGAAGAAGTAATGATTCGACGTATGTTCGTTTGTGGTTTCGCGGCGTCGCTTGCAGTCCTGTCTGCCGGCGCTGCGACGGCTCAAACCGACATCTTCGCCATGAAGCCGATTGCGAAGGCCGTACTCGAGGGTGACGAGGAAAAGGTACGCCAGGCGCTGCTCAGGAACGAGAACCCGAACCAGACTGCCAATAACGGCACGCCATTGCTGATCGTGGCGGTGCAGTCCGGCTCCATTCCCGTCGTCGAGACCCTGCTGAAGGGCGGGGCGATCGTCGATATCGCCGATCGCGAAAGCTACACGGCGTTGATGCGGGCCACCGAGAAGAACGATGTCGACATCGCCGAGATCCTGCTGCGGCGGAACGCCAGCACGCGGCCGCAGAACCGGCAGGGGCAGACGGCCCTGATGATCGCGTCGGGCCGGGGCTATACCGAGATCGTCAAGCTGCTGCTCGACAAGAAGGCCGACCCCAACATGCGCGACTTCACGGGCCGTTCGGCCCTGAGCTACGCCAAGCAGAACAATCGCGGCTCCGTCGAAGCGATGCTGCGCCGCGCCGGCGCCAAGGAATGACGGCTGCCGTCGGGACCGCGCCGCTGCGGATCACCGGCGGCCTCAGCATCGATCCGGCCGAAATTCAGGAGAGCTTCGTCCGCGCCGCCGGTCCGGGCGGGCAGCACGTCAACACGACCTCGACGGCGGTGCAGCTGCGCTTCGACGTGCGTCGCTCGCCGTCGCTGCCCGAAGCGGTGCGGCAGCGGCTGGAGCGGCTGGCCGGCCGGCGGCTGACGAGGGACGGCGTGATCGTGCTGGTGGCGCAGGGCCAGCGCAGCCAGCTGCGCAATCGCGAAGAAGCCCTGGCCCGCCTGATCGACCTGATCCGCGAGGCGGCCCGCCCGCCGGTTCCCCGCAAGAAGACCAAGCCCACCAAGGCCAGCAAGCGCCGCCGGGTCGACGACAAGAAGCGGCATGGCGCGATCAAGTCCCTGCGGCGCAAAGGGCCGGAGGATTAGCTTGCGGCCGCGCCGGTCATGCTAGGGTCGCTGTCCTAATCAGGAGGTGGCCGGATGGCTGATGTTCGCAAGGAAACCGACAGCCTGGGTGAGGTGAGCGTTCCGGCTGACAAGCTCTGGGGCGCACAGACGCAGCGCTCGCTGGAGCATTTCAGCATCGGCAAGGACCTGATCCCGCGCGAGATGATCACGGCCTATGCGACCCTCAAGAAGGCCTGCGCCAACGCCAACCATGCCGGCAAGCGGCTGGACGATACGGCGCACAAGCTGATCGTGCAGGCCTGCGACGAGATCCTGGGCGGCCAGCATCACGACATGTTCCCGCTGCACGTCTGGATGACCGGCAGCGGCACGCAGTTCAACATGAACGTGAACGAGGTGATCTCCAATCGCTGCTGCCAGATCGCGGGAACGCCGCTCGGCTCCAAGAAGCCGGTGCATCCCAACGATCATGTGAACATGTCGCAATCCTCGAACGACACGTTCCCTTCCGCCATGTACATCGCCGCGGCCGTGAACACGGCGGAGCGGCTGCTGCCGGCGGTCAAGGCGATGCGCGATGCCATCGCCGCGAAGGCCAAGGAATGGGACGGTATCGTCAAGATCGGCCGCACCCACATGCAGGACGCGACGCCGATCACGCTCGGCCAGGAATGGTCGGGCTATGCCGGCATGCTGTCGGACAATGTCGGGCGGATCGAAGATGCGCTGAAGGACGTCTATCACCTGGCGCTGGGCGGCACGGCGGTCGGCACTGGCATCAATGCGGCTCCCGGCTTTGCCGAGGCAGGAGCTGCGGAGATCGCCAAGCTCACCGGACTGCCCTTCGTCAGCGCCCCCAACAAGTTCACCGTGCAGGGCGCGCACGATGCGTTGGTGCAGCTCTCCGGCTCATTCCGCACGCTCGCGGTCTCGCTCTACAAGATCGCCAACGACATAAGGCTGATGTCCTGCGGCCCGCGTGCCGGCTTTGCCGAACTCGAGATTCCCGAGAACGAGCCGGGCTCGTCGATCATGCCGGGCAAGGTCAACCCGACCCAGGCCGAGGCCCTCACCATGATCGCCGTCCAGGTCATGGCCAACGACGTGGCGGTGGGCTTCGGCGGCGCCGGCGGCTATCTAGAGATGAACGTCTACAAGCCGCTGATGATCTACAACATCGCCCACTCGATCACGCTGATGACCGACGGCTGCGACAACTTCCGCAAGTACCTGATCGAGGGCACCAGGCCCAACCTCAAGAAGATCAAGGAATATGTCGAGCGCTCGTTGATGCTGGTGACGGCGCTGGCGCCGGTGATCGGCTACGACAAGGCTTCGCAGATCGCCCACTACGCAACGGACCACGACCTCACCTTGAAGCAGGCCGCACTGAAGCTGGGCTTCGTGAGCGAGGCCGAGTTCGATCGTGTCGTCGATCCCTCGAAGATGGTGCATCCCTACGTGGCGCAGGGTTGACGGCGCGAAGGGCTGACGACGGACTCTATCGTTCCACGATCCAGTGCCTTTCCGTCGCGAAGCGTGCGGCGGCGAGGCCGAGCGCCATGGCTCCGATGACGAAGCAACAGATGGCGCCGGCCTCGACGGCGGCCAGCACCTCGCCCTGGTTCAGGAGTACGATGGTGCGGAAGGCGTAGATGCCGGGCGTCATGATGATGATGCCGGGCACGGTGAGGGCGATCCGGGGCACATGCAGCTCGGCCCGTGCGACCGAGGCTAGCAGCCCGACCGCCAGGGCCCCCAGGAACGTGGCGGGCGGCAAGCCCATGCCGAGATCGTGCAGGGCCAGCCGCAGTTCGTTGCCGGCGAGCGAGAGCAGCCCCACCGTCAGCACGGTATGCAGCCGGCTGTTGTAGAGCAGCGCGAAGCCGCAGCCGCCGGCGAAGCTCGCCAGTGCGCGCCACAACAGGGTCATGGGCTCTATGCCATGGCCGGGTGCAGGTGGAGGGACCGAGGGCAGGTTCGCCACGTCGGCCACCACGGACAGGCCGAAGGCGGCCGCCAGCAGGATCATCAGCGCATAGAAGAGGCGCGCCATGCCGGCCGTGATCTGGTGCTGCACCAGATCGAGCAGGGCGGCGACCAGCGGGAAGCCGGGCACTAGGAAGAGAGCGGACGAGATGAAGCCCACGGCAAGGGCGCTCGAGAAGCCGCGCCCTGCGATGACGAACACGATCAGGCAGTAGAGGCCCGACGCCAGCAGGGCGGCGAAGGCGCTGACGGCATATTGATTGAGCCGTCGGCGGAAGAGCAGCGCACGCGACGCCTGACCGACCGCACCGGCCACCATTGCCGCGCCAGTGCCCAGCAGGTCGCCGCCGTTGAGATAGGAGAAGGCCGCCGAGGCAAGGCCGATCGCCGCGGCCACGGTCGCGATGGAATGCAGCGGTCCCTCGGCCTCGATGCGGTCGAGGTCGTCGGCGAGCTTTTGGGCGGTAAGAGCGCCGCGATCGTCGCGGGCCAGGGTTTCGAGGGCGTGGATGCGCGCGGCGTCGATGCCGGGCGGCGCGATCTCCGTCGCGAGTGTCGTGGCGCGGCCCTGCTGCCAGGCCGTCGCGGTCATGCCGCCCAGCGTGATGTGCAGGGCCAGCCGTTCGACGCCGAGCCGCGTGGCCAGCAGGTCCATGGCCTGGCGCACGCGGAAGGCGGTGTCGCCGGCGCGCAGCATCATCGCACCGAACCGCAGGAGGACGGGCAGGGCGTCGGTCACGGGACCAGCCGGGCTGCGGACATCAGACGGTGCGCAGGCCCAGCACTTCGGCGGTTTCCTTGCGCACGCGCTCGACGAGGGCGGCATCGGTCTTCAGGTCGTGGCCGTAGGAAGGAATCATCTCCTTGAGCTTGGGCACCCAGTGGCCGACGAGCTCCTTGTGGAAACAGTTCTCCAGCATGTGAACCATGATCCAGACGGCGGTCGAGGCGCCGGGCGACGCACCGAGCAGCGCCACGATGCTCGAATCGGCGGAGTGCACGATGTCGGTGCCGAACTCGAGCTTGCCGGTGTGCAGCGTGTCCTTGCGGATGATCTGCACCCGCTGGCCGGCAACGTCGAACTCCCAGTCCTTCTCGTCCAGGCTGGGATAGAACTCGCGCAGCGCCTTGAAGCGATGGCTGTCGCTCTGCAGCACCTGGCCGACGAGATATTCCTCGAGCGGAAAGTTGTCGCGCCCCACCGCCAGCAGAGGCAGCAGATTGTCCGGTCGCACCGACTTCAGCAGATCGAGCGCCGAACCGTGTTTCAGGAACTTGGTCGAGAAGCCGGCATACGGCCCAAACAGCAGCCAGCGCTTGCCATCGATGATGCGGGTGTCGAGATGCGGCACCGACATCGGCGGCGTGCCGGTCGCTGCCATGCCGTAGACCTTGGCATTGTGGCGGTCGGCGATCTCGGGCTTGCCGCAGCGCAGCCAGATGCCGCTCACGGGGAAGCCCGCAAAACCGTGAGCCTCGGGGATGTCCGACTTCTGCAGCAGCGAGATGGCCGCGCCGCCGGCGCCGAGGAAGATGTACTTGGCGCCGATGCGGCGTTTCTCGCCGGTCTTCTCGTCGGTGACGTCGACCTGCCAGCCGCCATCCGACCGGCGATGCAGATCGGTCACTTCGTGATTGAAGTGGATGTCGAAGCCGGCCTGGCGGCGAAGGTAGGCGAGCAGGGCGGAAGTGAGGGCGCCATAGTTCACGTCGGCGCCGGTCACCATGCGGGTGGCCGCGACCGGCTGTGCGGGATCGCGACCCTCCATGATCAGGGGCGCCCACTCGGCGATCTGCTTGTGGTCCTCGGAATATTCCATGCCGCGATAGCAGTGATGGGCGCTCATCGTGGCGTGACGCTTCTTCAGGAACGCGACGCGGTCGGCGCCGGTGATGAAACTCATATGCGGGACGGGATGGATGAAGGCGTCGGCCGACGCGATCGCCCCCTTGCGGATGAGGTACGACCAGAACTGGCGCGACATGTCGAACTCGACATTGACCTCAAGTGCTTTGGCGATGTCGACGCTGCCGTCGGGCCGCTGTGGTGTGTAGTTCAGCTCGCAGTTGGCGGCGTGCCCCGTGCCGGCATTGTTCCAGGCAGCCGAGCTTTCCTGTGCTTCGCCCGGCAGACGTTCGACGATCTCGAGCCGGAGGTGCGGCTGAAGCTCCTTCAGGAAGGTCGCCAGCGTCATGCTCATGATGCCGGCGCCGACCAGAACGACATCGGCGTCGTCAGGTTCTTTCTCTGCCATCGAAATCTCCCGACCTTATTTCTGTTGGTTTCGTTTGAAGGGTACGGCCGCATCCTTGGCCAGGATGACGTAGAGCCGGCGCCACGGCTGGTCGTCGACCAGCTTCCAGGTATGGCCGCCGCCGGCCGTATCCTCGGCCAGCAGGACATCGCCCGGCGTCAGGACGAAGCGCTCGCCGGACCGGGTCATGAATTCGAGGGTACCGCTCAGGGTGATCACGAGCTGGCGGACCGGAGCGGTGTGCCAGGCGAGCGTGCCGCCTGCGCGTGTTTCCTGAAAGGAAGCCGTCGCCGTGCCGATCTTGCCGCTCAGCAAGTCGCCATGGGTCCCCGGCGTCAGTTCGATCGAGCCTTCTTCGAAATGGGAGTTCTGGTCCTCACCCGTCCATATCCGCACGCACCGAATCATCCTGCCGCCCTGGGTTGCTTGTCTGTCGAGCTGGTGGGGACGATAACACGGAAGCCGACGAAATACTGGCACGCCCCCGAACGTGCGCCTTTACGATGTAGCGGTAGTGGCCGTCCGGGAGGCCGATGCGCTGTGCTATCCGGCGCCGGCGGCGACCAGGCTCGGGCGGCAGCACGATCTGCTGGCAGAATTCAGCGCCGGGATAGGCTGCGCGCAGAGCCGCATCCGCCTTGATCTTGGGCGATGCGGCGAGCGCGGCGAGCGGATCGAGCGCAGCGATACTTTCTTTCCGCATGCGCCGCAGCCCGATCGCGAGCCTTGCCGTTGCGGCGAGCAGCCAGAGAAGAAGCGCAGGAAAGCCGAAGCGAAAGAAGGGATGGGTGCCGGGTTCGTTCCATGTCCAAACGCTCGCGCCGCCCAGCGCGAGAGCGGTGACGGCTGCGGCTACGAAGACGGTGATGGTGACGAATTTGAAACGGCGGGACGACAAACGGTCTCCTGGCGACAATCGCACGTAGTCCCCCGCTACATAGTAACGTGCTCTGTCGAGAGGTCGACCCTTTAGCTATCCCCCGTTTCGCTCGTGCCTTAGGAAGGGAGCGGACGCGTGAAGGCGCCGTTCAGAAACTGCGCCTTCGCGTGCGTGCGGCTGAGTTTACCGGATGACGTAAGGGGCAACCCGATCTGGCGCGAGACCAGTTCGATTCGGCAGTCGATGCCGGCGGCTTCCTTCACGACCTGGCGAATGTTGCCGATCAGGACGGCGATCTCGTCGGGTCCGGCAGGAAAGCCCTGGACCAGGACGACGACTTCCTCGGCGCTTCCGTCGACGGCGTCGAGCGAGAAGGCACAGGCATCGCCGCGACGCAGGCGCGGCAGCGCTTCGACGGCCCATTCGATGTCCTGCGGCCAGATGTTGCGGCCGTTGACGATCATCAGGTCCTTGGCGCGGCCTGTAATCACCAGTTCGCCATCGCACCAGTAGCCGAGGTCGCCGGTGTCGAGCCAGCCATCGTCGAGGACCTCGCGGCTCTCCTCGGTCTTCAGGTAGTAGCCGGGCATGACGCTGGGACCCCGGGCGAAGATGCGGCCGACATGGCGCTCGGCCAACGGCATGCCGCTCGCGCCGCGAACCTGCACAAGGTGACCATCCATCGGCCGTCCGCACGCCACGAACTCGCGGCCATTCAACGTGTCGGTGCGAAAACCAGTGAAACGTCCGCCGAACGTCAGGCCGACGCAGACTTCGGCCATGCCGTAACTCGGCATGAAAGCGCGCGCGTCGAAGCCGCGCGAGGCAAAGGTGTCGGCGAAGCGGCGCAGCACAGAAGGTTGGATCATGTCGGCGCCAATGCCGGCCAGCTTCAGGCAGGAAAGGTCGATCTCGCCCGGTATCTGACCATTTGCGCGGCGGGCGACCAGTTCGTAGCCGAAGCCCGGGCTATACGTGATGGTGGCGCGTCGGCGCGAGATCAGCGACAGCCATTGCAGCGGCCGGCGCGCGAAGTCGCGCGGCGCCAGCAGGTCGACGCTGCGCTGTGCGCACATCGGCGCCAGGACGAAGCCGATCAGACCCATGTCGTGATAGAGCGGCAGCCAGCTTACGCCGGCGTCGTGCTCGTCGAGTTCTTGCCGCGCGATCGCGCCATCGATGTTGGCCATGAGCTGGCCCTGGCGAATATCGACGCCCAGCGGCGCGCGCGTGCTGCCCGAGGAAAACTGGATGTAGCAGCGTTCGCCGGCCAATAGCGGTTGCAACTCGGCGGGCGCTTCGGGAAGGGCTTCGAAGAGCGCCATGGGTCCAACGAGGCGCGCCCAGGTGCCGGCTGCCGCCGCTTCGGCGAAGCCTACGAGGTCGTCGGGTGCCACGACCCCGATGGCGCCTGCCGCCACGATCTGGCGGCGGAGCTGGGCGATGTAGCTTTCCTTGGCGCCGAAGCCTACGGGCACTGCAACAGGCACCGGCAGCACGCCGGCATACTGCGCCCCGAAGAAGGCGACGCAGAAACCCGGCCAGGTGTCGGCCACGATCACCAGCCGTTCGCCGCGACCGATGCCGGCGCCGATCAGGCGGCGCGCGAAGCGCTGCGCCTGCACGCTGAGATCGGCATAGGACAGGCGGTTCAGGAGCTTGCCGCGCGCGTCGAAGAAGTTGAGGCCGGTCTCGCCGCGAGCGGCGTAGTCGAGCGCTTCGCAGAGACTGGAGAAGCCGCCGCGGCGGAAGGGCAGGGACGTGTTCAGCGTCGGTGTCGGCACCAGGGCTTCCGGCGGCAAGGCGGAAGGCAGTGTCGAGGCATAACGTTGCAGCCGGCTGGCCTCGCTGTCTGAGGCGAGGGTTTCCGGAAAACGCGCAGGCAAGACTTCACGGATCGACGTCATCGGACGATCTCCCAAACGGTTCGCACTAAGCGCGTCACCGCTCGGTTGACCGTCCCAATGGATTGTCCCGTCCATCGGAAGAGCGACGCTATCGCCGGCAGGTCTTCTGGCTCGCGGGTCTCGGCTCCTGCCCGTCTTCCCAGACCGTGAGGTCCAGTGACATCTGGGCATTCGCTCGCCGCTTACAGCTGCGGGTACAGCTGCCGATTGGCTCCCAAAGAAGGGAGCGGCACGGCATTCCCTGTTCGCCCCCGGTTAAAGGGGACCGTCGATACGGTCCTCGTTAAGCGGGCAAGGGAGGCGCGTCAAGCGACCCCATGTCTCCAGCTTGACGCAATCACTGCGCCCGCCTATCCGTCGGGCATCGACGGTCCTCCTTAACCGGAGGCGAACAGGGAACGCCGTGCAGTCCTTCGGGACCAATCGGCGGCTGTACCCGCAGCTGTAAGCGGCGAGCAAATGCCCACCAGTCACTGGATGCCGAGCATCCGGGAAGACGGGCAGGAGCTAGGACCCGCGAGCCAGAAGACCTGCCGGCGATAGCGTCGCTCTTCCGATGGACGGGACGATCCATGGGACGGTCAACCGAGCGGTGACGCGCCTCGTGCGTGTTCTGTTTGGGAGATCGTCCGATGACGCCGATCCGTCGTTCCTTATGTGCCTTGTTTGTTTCGTTGCTGGCCGCGTTGCCGTCTGTTGCCGTGCAGGCGCAGACCGAGCCCGATATCATGCTGCCGTCGCTGGTCGTGACGCCCGATCGCGTGCCGACCGACGCCGACAAGGTGACCGGCACCGTGACGGTGATCACCAACAGGGAAATGCAGGACCGCCAGCTCCGCACGGCAACCGATGTGCTGAGCACGATTCCGGGCGTGTCGGTGCAGCGATCGGGTGGGCCGGGTACGCAATCCTCGGTGTTCGTGCGCGGCTCGAACGCCAATCACGTGCTGGTGCTGATCGACGGCGTCAACGTCAACGATCCGTCCTCGTCCGGCGGCGCTGTCGATTTCGCGCATTTCCTCACCGAGAACCTCGACCGCGTCGAGGTGGTGCGCGGGCCGATGAGCACGCTCTACGGCAGCCAGGCGATCGGCGGCGTCATCAACATGGTGACCAAGGCCGGCAAGGGGCCGATGAACGGCGCCGCCTTCACCGAACTTGGCACGCGCCTGCAGACCAACAGCGGCGGCTATGTCCGCGGCAGCATCGGCCGCTTCGACTACAATCTTACGGGTGCCTTCACCTACTCGCCCAACGATACGATCGTGCCGGCACGCTTCTGGCCGGCCAACGGCTATGTCGACACCGATCCCTACCGCAACGTCACCGTGGCGGGGCGGCTGGGCTTCCAGATCGACGACAATACCCGGGTCAACTACTTCGGCCGCTTCATCGACACGCAGGTGAAGTACGATCAGGTCGGCCTGGAAGATCCGAATGCCGGCGGCTTCACGCAGCAGTTCTTCAATCGCCTCGAATTCGAAGGCAACTATCTCGGCGGCCGCTGGAAGCCGACGGTCGGCATCAACTACTCGACCGTCTACCGCCACGATCAGGATTTCCCGAGCCTGCAGAACCCGTTCCCCTTCACGCAGGACGCCTACTACAACGGCAGGCGACTGGCGGCGGATTTCAAGAACCAGATCAACGTCACCGACAATGTGATGGTGCTGGCCGGTGTCGACTACGAACGGACCTGGGCCTACAACAACGTCGACGGCGTCCAGGGCTGGGGTACCATGGCGCAGACCGGCCTCTATGCCCAGGTGAAGGCGACGGTATTCGAAGATCTCACCCTGTCGCTGGGTGGCCGAATCGACCTCAACGACACATTCGGCACGGTCTCGACCTGGCGCGCCGGCGCAACCTATCTGTTCCGGCAGACCGAGACCCGGCTCAAGGCGTCCTACGGCACGGCCTTCAAGGCGCCGTCGCTGTTCGAACTCTATGGGACGGGCTTCTTCTGTGGCGGAAACCGCAACATACAGCCGGAATACAGCCGCGGCTGGGAAGCCGGCATCGAGCAGAGCCTGTTCAACAAGAAGGTGAATGTCAGCGTCACCTACTTCTTCAACACCTTCAGCAACCTGATCGAGTGCCCGCCGCCGTTCCTGTCGCTGCAGAACGTCGCCAACGCCCAGAGCCAGGGCTTCGAATTCGTGCTCGATGCGGCGATCACCAGCTGGCTCGACTTCCACTTCGACTACACCTACACGCTGGCGCGGGACGTCGATGCCGACGAGCCGCTGGTGCGCCGCCCGGTCAGCGTCTTCAACGTGCGCGCCGTCGCGCGGCCGTGGAGCAACGTACGGCTGGGCGCCGGCCTGCTGCAGGTCAACGAACGCAACGACTACAATGCCGTCACTGGCGCGCTGATGCAGCCATCGCCCTATTCGCTGGTGCGGCTGACCGCCTCCTACGATGTAACGCCCGGTGTCGAGCTGTTCGCCCGCGCCGAGAACCTGCTTAATCGGGTATACGAGGAGCCGGAAGGCTTTCAGGCCCCGTACTTCCAGGCCTTCTTCGGTGTGAAAGCGAAGTTCTGAAGGGAGTGGCCGCTGCGCGCTGTTCTTGTTCTCGTGACGATGCTGCTCGGCCTGGCGCCGGTGTCGCCCACGATGGCGCAGGCGCCGCGACGGGTCGTTACGGTCAACCTCTGTCTTGACCTGATGGCGCTCAGACTGGCCGCGCCCGGCCAGCTCGTGGGGCTAAGCTCGCTGTCGCACCAGCCCGGCCTGTCCGTGCTGGCAGACCAGGCGCGCACGGTTGCGGCGGTGCGGCCGACCGCGGAGTCGATTCTCGATCTGCGGCCCGATCTCGTCGTCTTCGACCAGGGCACTCACGCCGGCGTAAAACGGTTGCTGCGCCAGGCCGGCGTGCCGATCCTTGAGGTGCCCTTTGCGACCTCGCTGGAAGAGACCGAACCGCTGATCGAACGTATGGCCACCGCCCTTGGCCGCGAAGACGAAGGCCGCCGGCTGATCGACGAGATGCGGACGGCGCGGCAGACCCTCGTCTGGAACAAATCGCCGGTCGCAACCGCCATCGCGCTGCAGGCCAATCGCGGCACGGCGGGACGCGGCAGCCTGATGGACGAACTGCTGCGCCTGGCGGGCCTGCGCAACCTCGCCGCCGAATGGGGGGTGCCGGCCTTCGGCCGTCTGTCGCTGGAAACGATCCTGGCTGGCCAGCCCGACATGCTGGTGGTCGACGGCGAGTCCAACGCCGATCCGGCGCGTGCGACGGAGCTGGTCGAGCATCATGCGCTGAAGGCGCTGGCAGGCCGGGCCCGCATCGTCTCGGTGCCGATCCAGACCCAGATCTGCGCCGGACCGGAGAATTTCGAGGTCCTGCGTCTGCTGGCCGAGGCACGGCCATGAAGCGGTCGCTGCTGCCGTCGCTGATCGGATTGGTGATCGTCCTCTATGGGCTGTCGCTCGCCATCGGTCCGGCCTGGTGGCCGTGGCGGCTGGGCAACGAGGTCGGTTGGGCGATCGTGTGGGAGTTGCGCGTCCCGCGCGCCACGCTGGGTCTGCTGATCGGCGGCGCGCTGGGCCTCAGCGGCGCGGTGCTGCAGGGCTGGCTGCGCAATCCTCTGGCCGAACCCGGCGTGATCGGCGTTTCTGCCTGCGCAGGCTTCGCCGCCGTCTGCGCCTTCTATTCGGGCCTCGCCGCCGCCTTCACCCTGGCCTTGCCGCTGGCCGGCATCCTGGGCGCGTCGATTGCCGTGGCGCTGTTGATGAGCGCGGTGAGGTCGGGCACCGGCACGGTCTCGCTGTTGCTGATGGGGGTGGCCATCAACGCCATCGCCGCGGCGGCCATCGCCCTGGTCCTGGCGCTGTCGCCCAATCCCTTCGCCTATCAGGAAATCTCGCTTTGGCTGGCCGGGTCGATTGTCGATCGCGACCTTTCCTATCTCGCCATCGCCACCCCCTTCCTGTTGATGGGGGGCATGGTGGTACTGGGCGCCGGTCGCTGGCTCGATGCGCTGTCGCTGGGCGAGGATACCGCCAGAAGCCTCGGCGCCGACACCAGGTCGCTTGGATTGCGTCTCACCCTGGGCGTCGGGCTGATGGTGGGAGCGGCGACTTCGGTCGCCGGGGTGATCGGCTTCGTGGGGCTGGTGGCGCCGCATCTCGTGCGCGCCAGGGTCGGTTATCGACCGGGTGCGACGCTCGTGCCGTCGATGCTGATGGGGGCGGCGCTGGTGTTGGCAGCCGACATTGTCGTGCGCCTGCTGCCCACGGCCTACGAACTGCAGCTCGGCGTCTTCACCTCGCTGGTCGGTGCGCCCTTCCTGGTACGCGCCGTGCGCAAGGCGCGTGCGGCATGGCTGGCGGCATGACGGCGATCGCCACCCGGCAACTGCTCTGCCGCCGCAACGGCAAGGTGATCCTCGACAGGATCGATGTCGCCTTTGCCGAGGGCCAGCTGACGGCGATCGTCGGGCCCAACGGCGCGGGCAAGACGACGCTTCTGCGTCATCTCGTCGGCCTCGACGTCCCGGAAGCCGGCACGGTCGAGCTGAACGGACAGCCGCTCGCGGCGCTGCCGCCCGCGGTGCGTGCCTGGCGCATCGCCTACCTGCCGCAGGCCGCGTCCGCCTACTGGCCGCTCACCGGACACGATCTCGTGGCGTTGGGTCGCTTGCCGCATGGCGCCGACCTGAGCCGGCCGTTGAAAGCTGCCGACCGGGACGCGGTGCGTCGGGCCCTCGAACGGGTCGACGGCACGGGGCTGGCCGGCCGGGCCATCGACACGTTGAGCCAGGGCGAACGCGCGCGGCTGATGCTGGCGCGCACGCTGGCCACGGAAGCGGCGATCCTGCTGGCCGACGAGCCGGTGGCCAGCCTCGATCCCGCCTATGCATTGCAGGCCATGGACGTGCTGCGCGCCGAGGCTGCGCGCGGTGTGGTGGTGATCGTGGTGCTGCATGATCTCGGTCTCGCCGCCCGCTTTGCCGACCGTATCGTGGTGTTGGCCAATGCAGGCATCGCTGCCGATGGGCCGCCTGGCGAGGCGCTGGGCAGCGGTGTGATCGACGCCGCCTATGGCATCGGCTTCCGTCATGTCGAGGTCGACGGCGTGATGCAGCCGGTCGCGTGGGAGAGGCGATAGCGTTTGCGCAGGGCTCTGCCGATCAATTCCGGATTAACAAAAAGTCGGCCCTGCGAGGCTAAACGCCCATCAGCTCGTCCCAGTCGAGCACGCGGAAAATGCGCAGGATGCGGCGCCGATCGACTTCGAAATCCTTGGCCGGCGTGTACTGGCGGAGGCGGACGCGCGTCGGCGTGACGGCCAGCAGGCGCTTCACCAGGGCGGGGCGCACATCGTCGCCATTGTGCGGCTTCAGCTCGACCAGCACATAGTCCATGGCCTTCGGCGGGCGGGCCCCTTCCAGATAGATGAGCTGGCCGGGCTCGCGCCAGGGCGACACCGAGTTGCCCTGGACATAGGCGGCAAAGACGTCGGTGCGTCCCATCAGGCGCGGCGGCCGGCGCACATAGTCGACGATCTGCCCGTTAAGCTCGAAATCTGCGGGATTTTCCGCATCGCCGCCGGAAACGGTGCCCAGTACGGGCACGTCCTTGGGCATCTCTTGGCGCATCGGTGGCCGCGGCACGCCGGGCGCTTCGCGCGCATTTGCCGGCGGCAGCGGCTCCTCGTCGTGAAGGCCGATCGCCACGGCCGGATCGAGGTCGAGCACCCGCGTCAGCTCGGCCATCTTGCGCTGGTCGGGGATGTTCTTGCCCGACTCCCACATCGCCACCGCCGCCTTCGAGATTCCGAAATGCTCGCCCAGTTCCGCTTGCGTCATGCCCCTGGCCTGACGGCTGGCTCTGATGGCATTGCCCAATATCGACATGTGGGCATTTTGACTTAACCGATGGTTAATCATTAGCCTATTGTTAATTGACGGAACGTAAATTGTCAATTAACTTTCGAAGATGTACTTCCCAAGACAAGACGACACCGGCCACTTCGCGTGGCTGCAGCAGCGCAAGGCGCGCATCGTGGCCGCCAACCCGCACTTCGCCTTGAAGATCCTGGGGGCGCCGTCCCCGGATCGTGATCTCGATCTGCCGCTGCCCCGGCCCGTGCTGGCGGGGGAGGGCTATATCGGCGGCTGCAAACGCAAGCGGCGTAGCCGCCAGCATCACGGCCGGCAGCTCCCCAGCCCGACGTCGCTGCCCCCCGCACTCTGCGAACTCGCGGAACGGGTCGCTGCCGCCTGCGGCGTGACGGTGGCGTCGCTACGCGGCCGGCATCGTCACGGCGCGCTCACCCATGCCCGCGCCTGCGTCGCGGTCCTGGCGCAAGAACTCCTGCCGGACGTCCCGGCCCGCGCGGTCGACGCGGTGCTGAACCGATCCGTGCGCATGACCGAATGGTACCGTGCCGCCCACACCCGGCGGCTGCGCGAATTCCCCGACTATGCCGAGCTGTTCGGTCGTTGTTGCACACTATGCCAGCCGGCGGTGCCCGCTGGCGCCGTTGGCCTGGCCGAAGGCGAAGAAAGTGTCGTCGCTGGAGCTGTTGGCGAGCTGTATGGCGGTCCTGCCGCTTGAGTCCGTGCTGATGGTCTGAAGTGGACGTAAGAGCAGTAGCCCCGACCCTGCAGGGCAAAGGAGGGCACGCGCCAGATGGCGTGCCGCAGGCGACGTAGCTCGTGACACCCGTCTCTTCGTCTTTCGAGGGAAGGGCTGAAACCGAGATCGGGCAAAGTGCGCGGCGTGATCTACCGCGTGCGGCAGATCTTCGTCGGGTTGAGAGCGAAAGCGCGACGCAGAAGGAAACTGCCATCGTCCGTCGCGACGATTGAAGCACAGGCTTTCCTCGCTCTGCGCTTCTTTGGTTTTCCAGATTATTTACGCAGCAGGCCTCTCGTCCGATCCTAGAGGCCATGATGAGCACCCTGCTCCCTGCGACGATCTGTTGTCGTTGTTGTAGCGGCTGACGCCGCCCGCGCTGCGTCGTCTCCGACGCGCGTCCTCATGTTTCCCTCGATTGCGTGTCCCTGGAGTAACCCATGTTCCGTCTGCCCACCCGGCATACGTTCCTTCGCGCCGCTGCCGTCGCCGGCACTCTTCTGCCTGCCGGCATCGTCGCGCAGCGCGGCCTTGTCGGCGGCGGTCTGCCGGCCGACCTGCTCGATCCCGCCATCTGCCGGGCGTCGTTCGGCGAGCCGGGACGTGGAAGAGGCGTTGCGTCTTTCCAATCGCGTCATCGTGTTCAGCGACCGGCCGGCATCTGACGAGGAGTGCACCATGGCGACGGAAGCGACAATCGATCCGCCGACCATCGACCGTTTGGCCGTTCGCGTCTGTCGTGCCGTGCGCGACGTGCGCGGCGAGCATCGGGCCTGGATCGCCGTGGCGCAGCTCGCCGACCATCTCGGCAGCGAGAGCCCGGATGCCATCGATGCCGCGATCGCCTTCGCGGCGGCCAAAGGGTGGCTGTCGCTCGGAGGTGCCCCGTCGCACTGCGTGCTGCTGACGCCGCGCGCGCCGTAAGTCGTTGGCCGCGTGGTCGGCGAGACCACCGGAGCGGATCATCGAGGTTGAGGAGGAGGCGCGCCGGCTGTGTTTCCGGTCCGAGATGGCGTATTCATTGCGGATCGACTTTGCACAGGCTGGTACCGTGACGCCGATCCGGATGGTTGCTGCTTTCGCTCTGGTCCTGAGTGTGGCCCTGGGGCTGGCCATCGTGGCGGCCCGGGCGGTGGAGCCGACGCGCGTCGAGATCGTCGAGCACGGCATCTACACGCTCGATATCGATGCGACGACGCGCGATGCCAACGGCATCGGACAGAATCAGGTGTCGAACATCTGCCATGTCTCGACCACGACCATGATTCCGATGAAGCCCACGCTGACCTTCGGCTTCCGCTATCGTGTGTGGGGACCGTCGACCGACGGAATCGAGCGGCTGACCAAGGTAGTGATCTTTCCCGCCGAGGTGACGCCGCCGGACGCGCCCAAGCCGTTGAAATCCTACGCCGAGGTCTTCTCGGCTCAGATCGGCGTGGTCGGCTATATCGGCTACGGCTTCGACGAACCCTGGGAACTCATGCGGGGCATCTGGACGTTCCAGCTCCTCCAGCGTGGGCGTCTGCTGGCCGAACAGAACTTCACGATCGTCGACGATCCGCAGGCTGCGGTGCCGCATCGCGACAGCAGGTCGAACTGCTTCCAGATGTCGAGTCTCTAGGTCTCCACGCGGCCGGACCGGGAAGAAAACCCGGCTTTTGCGGTACGAATGAAATTCGACGATCGGGCGCCGGCGGAAGGCCTGCCTGCGCCCGCATCCGGCTCGACTTCATCGGCAAAGAGAGTCACCGTTGCTCCGTTGAAGCCAGCCCTGTCCGGGACCCGGATGTCGTGGTCCCCTCTTGAAAGGGCGGGCTGCATGTTTTCAGTGAAGGAACAGGCGCGCCACGGGAGATCCGCACGATCGAGTGAGGAGGACCGATGCTCTGCACAAGTATTGATCTGGTTCTGGCCACCAGCATGGTTCTGGCGAGTGTCGCCATTGCGCGGGCCGACTGCGCCGCCGAGTTCGGCGACGTCAACCGAATCAAGCCGACGGCCGGGCCCTACGAGATCGCCACGACGCTGTCGATCACGTATCCGGGCGACACGCATCGCGGCGGCGAGGCGGCACAGGCCGTCCAGGCGATCCAGGTCGTGCCGCCTCAGTCCTTCCGCATCCGGACACGTTCGGCCGAAGTGGTCGTGCTCGGCAATGGCAAGGGCTGGGCCAATGCCGGAGGGCCCTGGGTCGAAGTGACCAAGGAGAAGATGGCCGACCTGCTGGAGGATGCGCCTCTCAGCGGCTACTTCGCCATCAAGGGCCAGAGCGACCTGCAATGCCAGGGCGTGAAGAATATCGACGGCATGCCGTATCTGACTTTCGTCTACAGCATCGGCTCGACCGGCACCGCGAGAGGGCCGCAGACGACGCGGATCACGGCCTACTTCGATCCCGTGACCCGCCTGCCCGTCGGCGGGCAAAGCCTGGCCGATGTCATGGGCGCGCGAATGCATGCGGAGATGATCTACAGGTTCGATCCATCGATCAGGATCGCTCCGCCAAGTCCCTGAGCCGTTCTGGCATTGCCGCGCCGGACCTCTGTTCGGCCATCAAGCGTGCAATTTTTCGCAGCGATCCTCTGTTCGCCGGCAAATGCCAATTGCAGACAGCATCCGGACGTTCTGCTATAGGGCCGTCCACGTCCCCGTAGCTCAGCCGGATAGAGCAGCGGTTTCCTAATTTTCTTCCCTAAGCCTAAGCCGTTGATTCGGCTCCAAATGGCTTACGAGGATCGGCCCGGCCGGGAGCCGTTTCCGACCCCTACTTACAAACAAAGTTACAAACGCGAAGCGACAGGCGGCGGCCTACTTCACGACCTTGAGCTTCGGCCGTGCCTGCCGCCGCGCGACGGCTTGGGCGACGGCGTCGCGAATCTCCATCGAAGCGAGCTTGATGTACATCGCCGTCGTCGACGGATCCTGATGGCGCGCGGCGTCCTGGGCGGCCGCCGGCATTACCCTCGCGACCTCGGTCACATACTGCGCACGCACGTCGTGGAAGCGATGCGGGTTCTCGATCTCGGCCACCTTGATCGTCGTCTTCCACGACCGCTTGATGCTCTTCACCGGCCGCCAGGCCTCGCGCGGGATCTCCTCTCCGCGCAGATGCGCGCGCCAGTATTTCGGTCCGGCCCACGTCACCAGGTGCTCCTGGCCGCGCTCGATCGCCTGCGCCTCGAGCCGCAGCAGCAGTTGCCAACCGGCCTCGCCGCCATGGACCAGCTCCTCGTTCTTGCTCTTGGTCTCGCCGGCGTCGAACCGCAGGCCCTGCGTCGCCCGATAGATGTGCCGCCGGCTCACGATCGTCGTTTCGCCGAGGCGAAGGCCGAACAGTCGCGCGAGTTCGCCCTTGTCCTGTGCCCACGGTGGCGCCGCATCGAGACGGGCCGACAGCTCGTCGTCGCCGATCGGCCTCGGCAGCCGCTTCGGCATCTTGAACAGGCGAATCTCCGGAAGCCCGTCGATCACCGGCTGCCTGGTGATCGGATCGCGCGTCTTGTCGGCAATCGCGAACAGCGAGCGCAGGCACTTCAGGTAGTTGTTGACCTCGCGCTTGCTGCGCGGCTTGCCGGTGTCTTTCCAATAGCGATCGTCGGCCGCCGTGCCGGTCGGCTTGCGCCGCCTGCCGCCGATCCACTTCTTCAGCGTCTGCGTCGCGGCGAAGGCGGCATAGGCGTCGCAATCCTCCTGCGCGATGTCGCGCATGGCGATGGCGCCGCCTTGGAAATTCTCGAAGCCCTTGATCTCGCGCACGTAGCGCTTGTGATTGTCGAAGTCGGTCTTACCTTCCTTTCGCAGCAGGTGGCGCACGGCAGCCTGTGCCAGGGTGAAGCTGCCGGCGCGGATCCCGCTGCGGGCCAGATTGTGTAGCTGCCGCGCGGCGACCTTCTCGCGATCCCGTGCCGCCTTGGCGTCGCGCTTCGACGTGACAGGCTTGCCGTCCGAATCCAGGCATGGCCCGTGATGGCGCTTCTTGAAGAGATAGAAGGAGTAGCGCCACTCCCCGCCACGTTGCCAGTTCTGGTAGACCGTCATGGAGGTATCCTCGCCTCAGACGCCCCAGGCTTTCAAGCGCTCCATTGCTTCGTCGTGCGCCTGGTTGTGGCGCGTCGGCCGGGGGCGGCGCGGGGGCGGTTTGTCTTCCGGTTCGCCGGAGTCGCCGCCGATGGTGTGCTGCTCTTCCCACGCCTCGATCGACCAGACCTTCACGCGAACGCCGTTCGGCCTGTCGGTCTTTCCGATGCGGATCCCGGTCAGGAGCTTCTTGCGCAGCAGCTCGCGCACCGTCGTCTGGTCGCAGCCCAGCCGCTCGGCCGCCGCCGCGACCGTGATCGATCGCTCGTTGCGCTCCGGAACAGGCAGGGCCAGGCGCACGGTCATCGTGGCGCCGGCAGCGGCACTTTCGCCATCGCCTCGGCCGCTTCGTCGAGCAGCTCGTACAGGCGCGGGTGGCGCTCCTTGATCCGCTCGAGGTAACGGCCGTTGTCCTGGCGCCATCGAACGACGTCGACCGACCCTTGCGCGAACGCGAGGGTAGCGACGGTGAACAAGGCCCAGCGCAGGGCGTTCGCCTCGGCGACGGTCACCGACGCTGACTCCGTCGCTCTGTGCTACTGCTTCGCCGATGACCCTGTCCCCCAAGGCCGTGCAGACGGCGCGTCGAAACCTCGCCCAGCGCATCGAACGCGTGCTTACCAGAATCGACGAGGAGGGCCGGCCACCCACGGCGCGAGAATCGCACTACATCTCGATCGCGCTCGACCAGCTTGAGACCGACCGGCACCACGACGGCGAGTGGACGATGCTGCGGGCCGAGCGTGACGACATTTTCCTCACACCCGAGCTGCCGGCGGATGCCCGAATGGCCACCACGGCCGAGCTGCGGGCGCGGCTGGCGAGGGTGTACGGGTAGGGCGTTCACGTTGCCCCAGGCGCGAGCAGCAGGAGAGGGGGCATTGGGCTAGCCTTCGTTCATGCAGGTCGTAGCGACGAAATCGTTCAAGAGCTTGGCCGCACTTTCTCGGTTCGGCTTAAACTCCAACTCGTCAATATCGGCAGAATGGATGGGTTCGTTGGGGTCCTTGCGTTGGTTACGCAATTCGGCTTCGGCCGCCTTCCTCGTCGCAAAGAAGTAGTAGCGGGTCATATGCGTTTGAACTGAAAGTTTGTAGATTTTCACGACCGCCCCTCCTTCCGCCGCGCTGGGCGGGGCTCCTCGCTCCAACCCCGCTCGACTGTCTTCACCAGAACCCAATCGAACTTCGGGGGCAGGTGCGCGATGCACTGCTTGCAGTCCTTGCGGCTGGCGCCTTTCAGGAGCTGCCCGTAGACCCGCCACGGGTGACCGCTGCTCTCGCGAACGAGAAGGTTGAACTTCTTCATCGCAGCAGTCCGTCATAGAAGCCGCCGGCGTAGAGCAGGGCGTTGAGCAGCACGGCGGCAATCACCGCGGAGATCGCGTTCTCGCGCTTAAGCTTGATCTGGCCGTCGTTCATGATCGACAGGAAGAGAGAGACCAAGACCAGCGCGATCCAGGTGTATTGCGGCCAGTGGCTCATGAGCCGACGCCCGACAACTTGGCCAGCCAGGCCCTCATCGCCGGCAAATCACCACGGCGAATCGCCACCAAGGCCCGGTCGATGTCTCTCTCGACCCGTTTGGCCGCGGCCTCGCCCATGCCTGGCGTCCACTCTCCATCGGCATAGCAGGCGAGATTGGCTTCGCTGATCGCCTTGGCCAGGTTGGCGACCAGTGTCCAGTCGATCGGCTCGGCGCTTGTGGTGACTGCCATCGTCACACCCACATCGCCATGACGAGCTGCAACTGGCCGTCCCGATCGGCGGTGTTGCGCAGCAGGATCGGGGAGTTCGGCGAAAACTCGACGTCGATCCCGTCGCCGTCGAGCGCGGCAAGGGCATCCGTCATGTAGTTGCTGTTGAAGCCGGCGATGGCCCCGCTGGTCGACACCTCGGCATCGAACTCGTCGCTGACCTCGCCGGCTTCGAGGCGGCTGTTCCAGGCGTCGACGGCGTGCCGTGGGTTGGGGCGCTTGGTCATTCGTTGTTTCCCTAGTTCACGTTGTGGCCTGGCACGTCGGGCATGCCGGCCTTCCAGCGGGCCAGCAGCTGCTCGAGCGCCTTCACGACTTCGGGGCGCGGGCAGTTCGAGATGTAGTTGGCGCGCTCGACCGCGCTTTCGTTCCAGACGATCAGCGAGAAGCCCATGCGGCGGCCGGCGACGCGCTGCAGGACGATGTCGAGCTTTTCGGCGATCGCGCGCAGCGCCTGCGATGTGCGGGTCATGGCGTCGCTCATTCGTGGAACCCTTCGAGTTCCTGGCCGGCGGCGATGATGGCGATGGGATCGCCGCTGCCGATGGCCTTGCAGCCTTGCTCCAGCGCCGCGTCCATCAGGAGGATCGCCAGTTCGCCGGCCTCGCCGATCTCCTCGTAGAGATGGCGGATGCCGGCGACGCGCCGGATCTCGCGCGCCAGCTTCTCGACGGCGTTCATGCGGCGTCTCCCTGCGGCCCTGTCGTGGCCGCCAGCATGATCAGCCGCACATGCACGCTGTGGGGCGTGCGGGGCTTGCCGAACCGTTCGGCGACCTCGGCGGCAATGTCGGTCAGGCGGCCGCCCTGGGCGCGGCGAGACTCGATGAGCTTGTCTTCATCGCAATTCCACGGATAGACCCAGCGCCCGGCCCGCCGGTATGGCGTGTCCTTGCGGTTGCCGGCGGGTCGTTCGACCAGTCCGTTGCGCAACATGAACCAGTAGACCGTGCTGTGATTCTTGCCGATCGCCTGGGCGATTCGGCCGACCTTCCATCCCCGCTCGGCAAGTTCGTGGATGCGCTCGTGATCGCTGTCGGCAAGGGTGCGCTGCCATGTCATGCCGCGTCTCCCTGCGGTTGGTCGGGCTCGGGCTCGGGCTCGGGCTCGGGCTCGGGTGTCGTCTCCGGCTGCCAGCCCGGATCCATGCAGGCCGCCGGCGCGTCCCGGGGCACGCCGCACACGACCTGGCGGAGCAGGCGCAGGCGTTCGTCGAGGCCGCCCAGGCGGGCCGCGCCGGCGGGCGGCGCGTGGCCGGTCAACGCGGCGATGACGTCCTGGTATTCGAGCAGCAACGGCCCCGTCTCCGGCGAGAGCGGGCCGAGCAGCCGGGCCACGGCCGACAGCCGCCGCTCGACCTCGTGCTTGGCGTCGAGCGCCAGCGTGTAGACGTTGACGTCGACCTGCGCGCGTATCTTGGAGAAGGCGCGCGGCGCGACGATGATGCCGCCGGTGAACAGCTCGGCGACCAGGGCGTAGCCGAACGCCCTTCGCGCCGCGCCGACCTCCTCGACCGCCGCCGCCTGCAGCATGGCGTTGTCGATCGCCGTCCACAGCGCGTCGGGCACCATGACGACGTCGCCGCTGTCGAGGTTGACGTAGCGGGCGAAGCCGGCCGCCGCGGCCTTGTCGGGATCCTCGCCGGGCACAATGACACCGGGTGTTGGGTCGGTGGTGGCGGTGTTGGTCATTCGTGGTTGACCTTCGCGGAGAGCGCGACTCGGCCGGCCTCTGTGATGCTGCCGTCTTTGCTAAGAAGGCCGCGCCGGCGGAGTGCCGTAACCGTCCCGGTTCGGGCACCGTAGTCTGATCGGCTCAGGCAGCCGGCGTAAGGGTTGGCGAGATCCCGAGCGCCTCGCAGCGAGGCGAGCATTGAGGGCGTGAGGTTCTGGGCGGCGCTCATCTCTTGCCGCCCTTCTTCTTGGCGGCCGGCTTCTTCGCTTTAGCTTTGGCCTTGGCCTTGTGCGCGGCGGCCTTCTTCGGCGTCGGCTTGCCTCCCGTCGCTTTGGCGGGTGTCTTGGCCGGTTCGGGCGGCGCGACCTCGACCTTGAGCAGCCCGGCGAGATGGGCAGTGAAGGCGCTTGGCTTGGGCTCGTGCCCCGTCCAGTTCACCGCCTGGCCGGCGTAGAGGGCGATGCACTTCTGGACATCTTTCAGGTCGAGCTTGTCGACCGCCGTGATGGATTGAACGTCACGCCCGGCATCCCAGCGCTTGCTGTCGGCGATCTTCTTGAGCGCCTCGGGCAGACCACTCTCGTTGGCGCCGGAGCGCTCGTAGCCGACCCGCGCTCTGTCGGTGACCAGCATGGCCAGCACGACGCGCAGGCCCAGCTCGGCATTGCCGTTGAGCTTCTCGCGTAGCTCCTTGAGAAAGGCCAGACGGCGCCGGCGATGATCCGCCGTCTCGCTTCGCCCTCCTGCCAGATCGCCATGGCCTGATCGGCGAGTGGCTTTCTCCATGACATTGCTGTCGACAACGCCCTCGGCAACACGAATGCGCGCGGTGTTGTCGAGCCAGATGACGGCGGTGGCCTTCTCCTGCGGGACCTTGAACTTGCCGGTGGCGGCCTCCCGCTTGTCGTGGCTGCGGATGCGATCGCCTGTGTCGGCCCAGCAATAGTAGAAGGAATCGTTCTGATCGATTTCCTTGGCGTTGGGCCAGGCGGCGCGCAGGAAAGTGAGCCGCGACTGCAGCACTTCCTTCTGCAGCTTCGTGAACTGCTCGACGTCGGTGAAGTAGCGCTTCTTGCCTTCCTCGTGCCAGCCGCCCTTGTAACGAGCGACATCGAAGGCGGCGACGTCCTCGGGCACCAGCTGTTCAAGGATATGTTCGCGGAGCTGATCCGCGGATAGATTCTCCAGGTTCCAACGGTTGCCGGTGATCCCCTTCTGAATATGGGCTGGTGCGACGGCGAGGACGCGAGCCTTCTCCACGGACAGGTCGCCCTGCTCCAGCATCTTGCGCGCGCCGGCGTCGAGGCGCGTCACCAGCGCCATGCGTTGCGCGACGAAGCGGTCGCTGCGGCCGATGGCCTTGCCGATCGCCGCGGCCGTCCAGGTCTTCGGATCGCGCTTCTGCAGGGTGACGAAGCTGTTGGCTTCCTCGATCGGCGTGAGATCCTTGCGCTGGTGGTTTTCGATGATCTGCAGGACCATCGCTTCGTCGTCGGTGGCCTCGCGTACGATCGCGGGGATTTCGGCCAGGCCGGCGACCTTGGCGGCGCGCCACCGCCGTTCGCCGCCCATGAGTTCGAAGCCCTTGCCGACGGGCCGCAGCAGGATGGGCTCAAGCACCCCGTGCGCCTTGAAGGTTTCGCCCAGCTCGGCGAGGTCGGCCTTGTCGAAGGACGCCTCGGTGCGCGGATTGAAGGGCGAGGGTTTGATCTCACCGACCGGCACCAGGCGGAACACACCTGCCGACGGCCGCGGGATCGGCTCCGGCAAGACGCTCTTGGGTACGCCTGGGGGCGGCGCGTGCTCGTTGGCGGGATGGGTAAAGCTGGTCATGTCGGTTCCCTGTCAGTCTTCCGCGGCGGTGTGGTGGACGTGCAGCCAGGCGCCGGGCCGCGGGGCCGGTGCCGGAAGGTCGATGGGGGAAGGGGTGGCGCCGGCGAGCGGGAGCGCCTGGATGGCCGCCTTGATTGCGGCGAGGTGCCAGCCGACGCCGCGCAGCTCGTGCGCATGGGCGTCGCGGCCGTGGCGCGTGGCGTTGCCCGCGCGATCGAGATAGCAGCAGCGCACGCGCCCATCGGGCAGGCGCGCCACCAGGTCGACGGCGCCGCCGGCCAAGGTGAGGGGCGGGCGCCGCGTCGTCACGGCTCCCACACCACCATGGCGGCGAGCACCAGCAGGCCGATGGTCACGGCGACCGGCGCCACCCAATCGAGGGCCGAACGGCGTTCGCCCCGGATCGTCGGTTGCCGGTCGACCGCGAGGGCGACTTCGTCGCGGTGGCGATCGATCATCATCGGTTGCTCCCGAGCTTGATCGACATCTCCTTTTCGGCCTGGCCGAGGAGCACGCCGACACGCATGACGCCGAGGGCGCCGGCGACGGTGCCGCCGAGCAGGGCCAGCTTCAGCAGGGCGACGTGCTTCTCATGTTGGTCGATCAGCATCTGGAGGCCCCGGCGCTCGGCGGCGGTCAGCGGCTCGGTGCAGAAGATCGGCAGGCCGCTGGGGCGCCCTTCGGCAGGGCGAACGGCGTTCGCCTGGGTGGGGAAGGAGGTGCCGCTGTCGGGCATCGTCGCCTCCCTCACAGGTCGGTGCCGAGGCGCGCGACGCCGGAGCGGCGCAGGGCCTCGGGGTAGTGCCGCTCGATCTCGTCCGCCGTGAAGCCGCCGGCGCGCAGCTCGTCGCGCGTGACGCTGCCGGCGGCGCTGACCCGGCGCACGATGAGATCGGCCATGCGCTGGCGCAGGCGGCGGACCGGCTCGGGCGGCGGTGCGCCGTAGAGGATCGAGGAGAGGGACCTCGCTTCGCGGCGGCCCTTCACGGTGACGACGATCGGCGTCGGGATCGGGCCGGCGTGGTGCTGATGGCCGGCAAGGTAGGCGTCGAGGTCCATGCGCGCTCCGAAGGAGGGAGCGGCGGCCCGGCCGGCGGGAAGCGTTTATGAGGTGCTTACCGGCCGGGCAGCCGACCGCCCCGACCGTGGGGTGGCGGCTGGCAGTATCGTGAAAAAAAACGACAGGTCAAGGAGGGTCGTGAAAAAACACGACATGCCGTCAGCGACCATCCTTGACGCTGTTACACCTCCCTTGCGAGCTTCGATCGAGGGGAACCGATCAAATGCAAATCAAGGCGCTGGCCGTCGCAGCTCTGATACTGCTCTCAAACGTGGTCGCGACGGATGCTGTCTCGCAGACTACCGGCCAATGGCTGTCCGAATGCGAAGTCGACCGGATGACGGACAAGAAAGAGTGCGCCGTCGTCGTCGTGATCGACCCGCGCGGTCGACCGGAAGAGCTGCTGGCAGTCGTGGTCGCGGTTGCGTCCGGTACCGTGGGTGTCCTGGGGCCGCGATATGGCTCCGGCGCGCGCGTGCGGGTAGATGGAAATCCGGCTGTCGCAATGAGCGGATGCGAGCGGTCGGTTTGCGTCCTGCGGCCGCAGCAGGCCAAGACGGTGATCAGCCAGATGCGCAACGGATCGAACATGCTGGTGGAGTTCACCACCGTCCACGGCGAAAGAATCGGGCCGTTCGACGTAGGCTTATCGGGGTTCGATGCGCAGTATCAGAATGCCGCGGCGGGCTTCGGAATGCGACGCTAGGTGTCCGCGGGTTTCACCCAGCCAATACGGGCGACGGCTTCAACCGGCAGATCGCGAAGCACTTCGGTGTTGGGGTTCACGCTAAGAAGGTAGTAGAGGCCCTTCTTTGTGCCGGGTAGCAGCTTCTTCACATAGAGCGGGCCGTCGACCACCTTGACGATCATCGCGCGCTTGGGTGGCTCGGTCGGCGGCCGTTCGAGGTGACGCCAGAAGAGCACATCGCCGGGCTCGAAGATCGGCAGCATGGATTCGCCGCGCACGATACCGGCGCCGCCATTCTCGAAACCCGGCGGCGCTTCCGTGTAGTCGAAGGCATCGTCGCCTTCGATCAGGTGCACCTGGTCGCCGGCGCCGACATAGTGGTGGATCGGGATTTCGACATGCGGCGGCGGATCGCCGCGCAGCGCCGAAGCGTCGATCTTGCGACCCAACAGCTTCGACGCGCCGGCGGCAAGTTTCGCGTAGGTACGGTCCGACATCGAATTGGACCGGCCCTCCAAGAAGTTCCGCAACCCGGCCTCGCTCAGATCGCTGGCATTAGTCCACGTCTGAATCTTGAATTTGTTGCGATCCACGAAGCCGCGCAGAACGCGGCGCCGGGCCTCGGCATTGTAGGGGTCTTTCACCATGCGGGCATTGTGGCGAGGTCGTTAAAAATCACGACCGCATAACAAAACGACTTCCGTCTTGACGGGATCGTGAAAAAAAACGACATTCGGGCCATGCACACCGCACGCGCCTCCGCACCCGATCTGTCCAGTGTCCTGGCCCGCATCAGGAGCTGGGCTGCCGCCAACGATCTCAAGCCCGCCACCTATGCTCGCCTGGCCGGCGTCGCCGAAGTCGTGACGCGTGATATGGCCGGCGAGGGCTGGTCTCCCTCCTCGCGGTCGATCCGCCGGCTCGAATCGCTGATCCCTGCGGGCTGGAAGGCCGGTGATCCCGTGCCCGGAGGCCATGCCTCCGCCGCAGAAGGCGCCGGCGCGCCGATGCCAGCCGGAGAGGTGGCGTGATGCTGTTTCCTGGGGACGAGTACATCAACTGGGGCAAGCCTTCGCCTCCCGCGCCCACGCTGGCCGCGGTGCTCGACCGCATCCGCGCCTATGCCGTCGCGCAGTCGTGGAGCCTCGGGCCTCTGGCGATGCGCGCCGGCCTGAGTCGGGGCGCGCTGCGCCATCTCCATCGTCCGACCTGGTCGCCGACCACCGCCACGGTGAAGGCCATCGAAGCCTTGATCCCGGCCGACTGGCGGGCCGGCGACTCCGTCGCCGCTGAAGCCTCCAACGCAGCGGCGTCGGCAGGGGAAGGGACGTGATGTCGGCGGATCGCATGGACGAGAAAATGGATGCTGCGTCCGATCGGGACGAGCAGAACGGACGAGCCAGTTTCCGCTTCGTCTCCCTGATCGGCTTCGCGACGGCGCCAGTTCCGCTTTTCTACCAGCTGCACGCGTCGATCCTGGCGCGGCCGGTGCGCCCAATCGTCGACGGATTCGCCGACAAGGTGGCCCGATGAAGCGCCGCGGGTTTCTGTTCTCCGTCGCCGCGGTCCCGCTCGCACCGCTGGTATCTGCACCCGCTCTCGCCCAAGGCGGCATGGTCGAGGCCGCCCCGGCCCTCCTCGGCGAGATCGGCAATGAGGTCATCTTTCCGGGGAAGCGCTGGAGGTCCTTGTACGTCACAGATGACTTGTTGGCCTTCTGCGAGGGTTTTCCTGATCCCATCGTGATCAATGAGGGCGAGTAATGACCCGGCCCGCCTTCAAGCCCGTCAAGCCACGGGATCCCGAGCTGCCGAAGGCGGCGATCGCGCGGCTGATCGACCAGGCCGGCGGCGTCAAGAACGCCTGCATCATCATCGGCCGATCGCCGGCGCAGACCTATGCCTATACCGACCAGGCGGTCGGCGACGAAATGACGTTCGCCCATGTGGCGGCGCTCACCTCGCCCGTCGCGCCGGCCTGCGCCGAGTATCTGGCGCTGCGCGCCGGCGGCGTGTTCCTGCCGATCGCGCCGGGCGAGGGCGACATCGGCGAGCACACCGCCGAGTCGATCAAGCAAAGCGGCGAGGCCTGCGCGGAGATCGTGCAGGCGATGCGCGACGGCCAGATCGACGCCGCCGAGCGCCCGAACGTCATCCGCGAACTCGACGAAGCCATCCGCACCTTGGTGCAGCTGCGCCTCGCCGTCGAGCAGAGGAAGTCCACCGACAGTTAGTCAGTTCGAGGGAGCAGGTTTCATGGAAACGAGCGTCGAGCGCGACCAACGCCAGAAGATCGTTGCCGAGTGGTGTCGTGCCGCCTTCGGAGACAAGCAGGCGACCGCCCTGTCGCAACGTGGTGTGCGCCTGCTCGAAGAGGCGATCGAGGCCTATCAAGCAGCCGGCGGCTACAAGACGATGGCCCATCTGCTCGTCGACTTCGTCTTCGAGCGGCCTGTCGGTCAGCTCAACCAGGAGCTGGGCGGCGTCGCCGTGACGTTGCTGGCCTTGGCCCAGGCGGCAGGCCTGAGCGCCGATGCCGCGGAAGTGCGAGAGATTCAGCGCATCCTAGCCAAGCCCTTGGCCGAATTTACTGCTCGCAATGACGCCAAGAACGCCGCCGGCTTCGAGGCGCCGCGCGCCCTCAATGACATTGCACGCGAACGCCAGCGCCAGATCGATGTCGAGGGGTGGTCGCGAGAGCATGACGATGAGCACGACGGCGGCGCGCTTGCTAAAGCCGCCGGATGCTATGCCCTCGGCGACAAGCTCTGGAAACCCGAGTTCTCCCAGGTGCCGCATCATTGGCCTTGGGATCCCAAGTGGTTCAAGCCGAAAGACCGCCGCTCCGATCTGGTGCGTGCCGGCGCGCTGATTGTCGCCGAGATCGAGCGGCTCGACCGCGTGAGCGATGCCTGACATGGTCCCGGCCGCTGTTCCACGTGAAGCATTGGCGGTCGAGCCGACCGCGAATAGGCGGCGCTACCGCTCGCCCTATCGCGTCAGTGCGACCGAGCAGAAGAAGGCGGCGCTGATCTCTGCGGTCCTGCGCCTCGCCGAGCGCGGCAATTATCGTGGAACGGCGCAGGAGATCGCGACCCTGGCGGGCGTGCGGCGGCAGGCGATTGTCCGCTATTTCGGTGCCGTCGAGTTGCTCTATCGCGTGGTCGCCCGCGAGCACTGGCAGTCGGTGCGCCTGCCGGCGTCGTGCCTGCGCCTGTCGGGCTCCTTCAAGGACATCGTCTGGCTGGTGCTGGTCGGCAAGCCGCGGGATTCCGCCCTGTCATGACGGCGGCATTCTCTTCCAAGGCCGACAAGATCGCCGAGGCGCGGCGGCTCTATTGCGGCATCGGCCTGACGGTCGACGACTGCCCGCGGATGATCGGCGACGTGATCGCCGCCGGGATCGGCGTGCATCCGCACACGCTCGATGCCTGGATCGTCAAGTTCGGGTGGCGGCGGCCGCGCTGGTATCGCAAGCGCCGACCCTATCCGCCGCGCGGCGAGGTCGACCTGGCGACGATGATCCGCCAGGAGATCGAGCGCGCGGCGTCGCACGGAAGTGCGCTCGCGACCAACCATGTCCTGGCGCGCCGTCTCGGCTACAGCGTCACCGGCGTGCGTATCGTGCTGCGCGATCTGGTCGCCGCCGGCGAGATCGTCACCGAGCGCGACGGTCCCCGCCGGCGGCTGCGTCTGCGCGATGGCCGACTGACGGCCTGGTCGGTGCTGGCCGACGCCGAACCGCCCGAGGCGGCGCTACGGACCCAGGCGATCCGGAAGGCGACCGTGCTGCAGGCCCTGCAGGAGGCCGCAAGTGCCGGCGCTCCCTGTCCGTCGAATCACGACCTCGCCGACCGCGCCGGCTGCTGCCGCCACAGGATCGACAGCCTGATCAAGGAGTGCCTGGCGGCGGGCACCTTCCGCATCGAGCGGCGCCGCGGCAACCAGCGCCGCCTGTTCTTTGCCGACGGCACGGCGACGGCCTGGTCGCTCGTCAGGAACCGGCAGGTGCGAGCCGTCGACGTTGCCGCGGCCGAGGCCGTCACCACCTTACGCCGCATGGGCCACGCCTCGGTGTTCGACGTCGCCGTCGTCACGGGGAAGGCCTGGGGCGTCACCTGGTCCGTCGACGGCAAGCTCTACGATCGGGCGGCCTTGATCGCCTACGCCGGCGAACGGCGTTCGGATGCGCTGCGCGCCATGGGCGCAGCGCCGGAAGCGTCAGGAGATCGCGACGCGATCTCCGGGAGCGCCGCTCGATGAAGTCCGACCGCTACGCCGCCGCCTACGATCGCGAGGCCTGGTCGCAGCGCGCGAACGAGATCCGTGCGCGCATCCCGGTGTCGAAGGTCGTTGAGCGAGTGGTCAAGCTGGAGAAGGTCGGCAACGAGTTCGCCGGCCTCTGCCCGTTTCACAACGAAAAGACGCCGTCCTTCACCGTCAGCGACAAAAAGCGCTTCTATCACTGCTTCGGCTGCGGCGATCACGGCGATGCCGTCGGCTTCGTGATGAAACGCCAGGGCCTCGACTTCAAGGCCGCCATCGAACTACTCGAATCGGAGAACGGCCTGCGCGCCCTGCAGGCCTCTCGGCCGGCGCCGCCGGCGCCGAAGGTTCGCCAACGCGAAGATGCGAGCAAGGCCGAAGCCGTCGCGCGGATCTGGCGCAACACGGTCGCGCTCGAGCCGAACGGTGTTGTCGATCGATACCTGCGCGGCCGTGCTCTCGTGCCGCCTGCCGAGTACGGCTTCGGCGATCCTGCGGTGAATGCCGGATGGCCGATCGATCTGCGCTACGCGCCGAACCTGTGGCACGGCCTGGAGAAGCGCGGCATGCCGGGGATGGTTGCTGCCATGCGTCGGGCCGACGGATCGCTGGCGGCCGTGCATCGTACCTACCTGAAAGTAACGGGCGTCGGCGTAACGAAGGCCGGCACCGAGCGCGACAAGGCGATGTTCGGCGATCCGGTGCTGGCGTGGATCCTGCTCGGGCCGATCGCGGACAAGATGCTGGGCGGCGAGGGGATCGAGACCAGCCTCTCTGCCATGCAGCTGTTCAGGCGGTCGGGCTTCGCCTTCGGCTCGCGCGCCGGCATGGCGGCCACAGAGCCGCCTTTCGAGTGCTCGGATTTCATCTACGCGGCCGACAAGAACAAGGAACACCCGGACCCGCAGAAGAGCCGCGTCGGCGAGCGCGCAGCGTGGAAGGGTGCGAAGGCCTTCGGCATCGGCCGCAAGGTTGCCGTGAAGGTCCCGGCGTTGCCCGCCGGCGAGACCGGAGATTTCAACGATGTCTTGCAGGCGGCGGCGCGCGTACCGGCCGCTGCCTCCAGCACGGCCGGCGGCGGTCCGACCCCTGGACCGGCCCCCCAGCGACGGACTCCCTCCCTTCAGTCCGTCGCACCGCCGGCCGTGCTGCCCCCTTCGCCCGCGGCGAGCCGCGAGGAGGGGCGCGACACGTTGCGGCGGCTGAAGCGCGAACAGGACGAAGCGTGGCTCGCCTACGCGGCCGCGGAAGACGTCGTCACCAAGGCCGTCGTCGGGACGCCCGAATGGACGGCGTCACGCGCCGCCCTTGCACCGGCCAAGGCGAAGTGGGCGAACGCCTGCCGGCGATACGAAGCCGCGGCAAAGAGGAGGATCGCATGAAGGCAGGTCGGGTTTCGGCTGTGTGGCGCGCGTCGCGGCGCCAGGACTGGCAGCCGGTCGAGATCGTCGCCGATCACGCCAGCGGCCAGCTCGTCCTGGTCGAGGTCGGAAAGTTCTATGCCGGTGTCTTCTTGGCACCGCGCGACCAGGTGCGCATCGCCGGGCCTGAGTTCCATCTCGGGAGGGCAGCGTGACGGACGTTTCCGGCTACAGGCGCACGACGCGGGCGGAGAAGGACGCCTTGATTGCCGCCAACCGCGCCGAGGACGAAGCGCGGCTCGGGAAGATCTACGGCAAGCTGCTGCCCGACGTCCTGTTCCTGCGCGGCCGCGACAACAGCGTGATGATGGAAGACGGCCGGCTCTTGCTGAATGGCAAGGCCGTCACCGCCGATGAACTGCGCGAGCGCGCGGCCCGCGATCGCCGCCTGGCGCGCGCCACGAACAGCTCGGAAGTGCGTCACGTCACCAGGACGGCGAGCGGGCTCGGCATCGGCGGCAAGGTTCCGGTCGCTCCCAAGGCTGCGCCATCCGTGCCGCGTCCGCTGCCCAAGGCCCAACCGGCGATCCCGGTCCAGCCGCGGGCGCTTAGCGGCGCCGCGAAGGCCGCCAAGGCCAAGGCCGAACAGCATTCGACCGATCTCGGCGCCAAGCCGCGCGTGGTCTGGCTTGACCTCGGGCTGCTCGACGTCGACCGCACGTACCAGCGCGAGGTCGGGGAGGGGGGGCAAGCCCACATCAACCGCATCGTGCGGGGCTTCAACTGGAACTGCTATCAGCCGATCATCGTCACCGAGTCGGAAGATTGCCGCTATGCGGTGATCGACGGGCAGCACCGGCTGGAGGCGGCAAAGAAGCACCCGCTGATCGACAGCCTGCCCTGCTACATCATCGATGCTCCCGACGTGGCGGTGCAGGCCAAGGTGTTCGTCGAGGTCAACACCAGCCGGCGATCGCTCACCAGCTCGCAGAAGTACTTCGCCAGCCTTGCGGGCGGGGAGGCGAGTGCCGTGGCCTTGTCAGAGATCTGCAAGGAAGCCGGCGTCACCATCATGCGCAGCCCGCAAGGGTCGACGCCGCCAATGTCGATCCTCGGGCCACTGGTCGCCCAGCGCCTGGTGGCGCGTTTCGGGAAAACGCCGGTGCGAACGGCGATCCGGCTCCTGGCCGAGACGCATCGCGAGACTCGTGGCGCCTTCCGCAGCTCGACGCTGACGGCGCTCACCCGTATCGCGGCCGACCGGAAGAGCAGCCGCGTGCGACTGCAGGCCGTGCTGGCCGCCTCCGATCTCGATCGCCTGTACGGCGAGGCGCTCGTCCTCGCCAAGGGCAACCAGGGGAAGTCGCTGGGCTTGGCGATGGAACAGGTGCTGCGCGCGGCGATGAACGGGAAGAGCGCGGCGTGACGGGCTTACTGCTTCTCGGCCAGCCACTCTTTCCAAAGCCCGCGGCCCTGCTTGCGGGCTTCGGCTTCGGCGCGGGCATACTCGACGCTGCGGCCGGCCTGGCTGGGTTGGGTATCGCTCAGCCAGAAACCGTAAGCCATGCCGCCGCGGATCAATTCGAAGGCCACGTCGACATTGCCGGCGGTGCAGGTCGCAACGACCCGGCAGAAGCGATCCCATTTGCGCGGCTCGCACTTCAGCCGGTGATCGGTCGCCGAGAGCAGCTCCTCCAGGGCGGCGCGGCCCCTCATGCCCGCGGGTGTCTCGATACCAGTCTTCTTGTCCCGCAGCTCGGCCGCCTGGACACCCCAAAGGCGAATCGGCGGGGTGTAGCCCACGCCGTAGAGGGTGTCGCCGTCGCCGGCGAAGGCCAGGCCGTCGAACTCGGCCGGCAATGGTCCGCAAGACTTGGATTGTGCCAGGGCAGGAAAGGCGGCGGCCGTCAGCAGGGCGGCCAGGCTGATCAGTTTCATGGGGTGAACCGTGCCGGTCGAATTGGGCGACCGAACGGCGTTCGCGTGTCGGGAGTGTAGCGCCACATGGCCAACGAAGAAGAAGACGACGATCAGAACGACGCCAGCTTCGCGGTGACCAGCGATTATGATCCGCCGCGCACCGACGATCGCGAAGGTCCGCCCGACGATTGGGTGCGGGACAGATGGCACGACTTCAAGCGCGGGCAGTGGTGGTATCGCCGGAAGCCGGACGGGCCGCACCGCCTGGACATGCCGCCGGTGCTGATGCTCGGCCATGCGGCCGGAACATTCTGGTTCGTATCGGCTGCGTGCGAACTCCGCTCGTTCACTTCGAGTCAGCTGCACGGCCGTGGCGGTCTCGCCGATCTGTTTGCGGGCAATGTCCGCTGGGCCGCGCGCCACTACCCGTCCTACGACCGCGAAGGCAAGCCGACGGGCCGGCCAAGCATCGCGCCCTTGATGGAGGCAATGATCCAGGGCTGCATCCGTGCCGGCTACTACGACGGCACACAGCCCTTCCGGTCGATTGGCACCTGGCGAGGGCCTGAGGGCAAGCCGGTGGTACATGCCGGCGGTCGGATCTTCTTCAACGGCCGTATCTATCGTCCTGGCGAGCAGATCGGCGAGGCGCGCTATGTGCTCGGCCCCGATCGTGCCGCGCCGGCGCACGAGGTAGAGCATGCTACCGATTTCGCCTGGAGGCCGATCGGTGTCGAGGTCCGCAGCCGGATCATGGCCGACCTGGACGAGTGGTATTGGGACACGCCGGAGGCGCGCGAGCTGTTCGCCGGCAAGCTGTGGTGCGACGTGCTGGGCGATCTTCCGCGCTGGAAGGTGCATAGTTTCATTCGGGCGCGAGCAGGCTCAGGCAAGACCACACTGCTACAGTATGTAAGTGCGTTGCTCGGCGCTGCTGCGCATCCGATTCAGCGCACCTATTCGAAGACGCACCTTGAAGAGATCGGGAAGCACAAGGCGCTCGCCATCCTGCTCGAGGAAGCGGAAGGCGATCCGGGCGAGGAGGCCCAACGCCTAGCCCAAATCTACAAGCTGCTGCTGCTGCTGTCGGATGAGGGGGCGGTTGGTGGTCGCTTCAACCGCCAGATCGACCTGCACGGGCCGGTCACGATGATCGCCACGCTGACCGACGACTGGCGCACCACCATCAAAAGCCGCATCGTGTTGCTGGAACTACGGCCGCTGAGCGCACGGACCGATCATCCGCTCGCCTCCCTTGAATCGATCGCGGCGATGACCGAGGCGGCGCGTGCCGTCTCAACGGGCTTTCAGGCTGCTGCGCTCGCGAGCTACGACATCTTCGTCGAGAATCTGGCGCTCGCCCGCGCGAGGATTCTGGAGCTGGGGGGTGACACGCGCGATGCCGACACGCTCGGTCATCTGATCTCCGGGCACGCGACCATGATTCACGGTCGCGTGCTCACGGAAGACGAGGTCGGCGCCCTTGAGCGTTTCAAGCCCTGGATCGTCTCGCTACAGAACCAGATCGACGGCGTCGATGATGCGACCGAGCTGCTGATGACGTTGCTCGCTTTGCCGGCGTCGAACTGGCGAGGCGGTGACCAGCTGACGATCGGCCAGCTGGTCGCGCGGGCGAGGGAGGATGACGGCGGCGACTACCGCCGCGCCCTGCTGCCCTACGGCCTGCGTCTTGATCGACGCCAGCTGGCGGATGGCACTACCGAGCCCTGGAAAGCGGCCTGGCTCGCCGTCGCGCACCGGCATGCCGGCCTCGACCGCTTGCTCGCCGACTATCCGAAGTACCAGGGCCTGCGGCGGTCACAGATCCTGTCGGAGCTGTCGATCAACGGCGAGCCGGCCGCGAAGCCTGGAGATCGGCCGATGCGCTTCGCCGGCCCGCAAAGCCGCGCCCTGCTGCTCGATCCCCGGGTGTTGCCCTCACCAGAGGACGACAAAACATGATCCGGCCCCCGGCCCCCAATAAGTGGATGAGTCCCGGCATGTGTCCCGGGCGAGTCCCGCACGGTGTACCGCCGCCAATAGCCCGGTTTCACTGGCCTGCGGGCGAATTCGGTACAGCGGTACGGCTCCTTCCCCTTAGGAGCAGTGCGTGTGCGCGTGCGCGTCTAGAGACACGTCATCACACCGTACCGCCGTACCGTTTCTCTAACTAAGCAAGGAAAAATGGGATGAAAGAGACGGTACAGCAGCCGGTACGGAAGCGGGACGAGGCGGTACAGGCCGAAGAGGTGAAGTTTCCATGGTCCCCGCGCAACGACGGTAAGCGCGCGCTGCTCGTGAGTGAGCGCGCCACGGTGTTCGATGTGAAGGCCGCGGCGCTGCAGTCTGCCGATCCTCTCGGCGATGTGCGCGATCCGATTTGGGACCACAAGAACGGGGCGAAGTGGACGCCCGAGCTGGTGCACTGCCGGTTGTTGCTGGCGGGAGAGATATATCTGCGGCTGCCCGACCGGCTGCGCACCGGGCAGCTCCGCTCATTCCTCGGCAACGTGGCCATCGCACCGTCCGAGGTCTCGCGCCGGTCTGCACCGTCGCCGATGGAGATCACCTTGGCGGACTGGACGTTCGAGCGGCTGTATGAGTTGCCGGCGGAGAGCCGGGAGTTGATGCAGGCGCGTGCCTTCGGCGTTTCATTCGACAAGATCGTCGAGCAGATGCGGCGAGCGGGGATGGATGCAAGGAAGCGCACCGTTGTCGACTGGGCGCGGGATGTTCGCCGGGTGCTCGCGGGCGATTGGTCGTTGCGGAAGCACCCGGTGGACGCGGTCTCATTCGAGCGGTGGCGACGGGTCTTCGTAGGCCGTCCAAAATAGTTGTTCCAAACCGCCCAGATTTGGGCTAGTTTTCTGGCAACGTCGGCGCACCGCGCGTCACACAGCCCCGCAGGCCTCGCCAGCGGGGCTTTTTGTTGAGGTGCTTCCATGTTCCTGACGGAGTGGAAGACCAACGCTGATAAGATGGTCCAGGCGATCAATGCCTTTCCAGCGAACGTCGTTCGGCCTGCCGCCGTCGATGCGTTGAACTGGCTGGCCTATGACATCGTTGAAGCCGAGCAGGCCGAGATGCGTAGCGTGTTCGACGATCCCTCACCGTGGACGTTGAACTCGTTGAAGGTCGAGAAGGCGACGGTTGCCAACCCTGTTGCAGGTGTGGGCTGGCGCTACTCGAATGCGCGGACCGAGGCCGGCAAGTACCTGTTGCCTCAGGTGAAGGGTGGCCTGCGTCCACACACGCCATTCGAGGAGCGTCTTATCCGCATCGGCAAGTTGAGCGCCGAGGAGTTCCTCGTGCCTGGACGCTTCGCCGAACGTAATGGCAGGGGAGACCTGAACACTGGGCAGCTGACCAAGATCCTAAGTGACCTGGGTAGTATCAGCGAAGCCGCAAAGTATCCTGGCGCGCGCAACCGCGGCCGTCGCAGCATCGAGACCTACTACATCGATCGCAAGGGACGCGGTGAGTTCTTCGGCCACGCCACGACCAACGCACCGCCGGGCATCTATCTGAACAAGGGTGGACGTAGGCGCTTGCTGGTCTTCGCCATCGTGCGGCAGCCGAGCTATCGTCCGATCTTCGACTTCTATGGCGTGGCCGAGCGCTACCAGGCCGCCAACTTCGCCGACAAGTTCCGGCGCGCCCTTGAGCGGCGCACCACCGCGCCCTTCAAGCGCGGTCGGTGAGTTGCGAGGGCCTCTCACCCGCGGTCGCGTGTTTCACGACCCGTTTCACGGGTCCTCCCCGACGGTTCCGCGACACGAGTAATTTGACCCCTGGCGCTTGAAACTGTCTCGGGGCGGGCCGAGCGATAGGATTATGTTGGTGTTGATCTCCGATGAGCGATGCACGACGCCACCCCCTTCCTGATGGCGTCGTTGATGCCGAGCTGAACCGCGGGCAGCTGGCGCGCGCGTTCGGCGTATCGGAGCCAACGATCGATCGCTGGATCGGCGACGGCATGCCGGTCCTGGAGCAGGGGACGAACGGCCGGTCGTACAAGTTCCTGCTATCCGCCTGCTGGCAGTGGAAGGCGGAACGCGAAGAGGCCGAGACGCAGGCGACCGAAGCCGGCGAGCGCGCCGTGCAGCAGATGCGCCTGGCGCTGATCGGCGGCGAGGTCGGCGACGGCGAGCGCGGCCTGTCGCCAAAGCAACGCACTGAACTGTACGAGGCTGAGTACAAGTGGTCGCAAGCCGCGCGGGCGCGCGGTGAGCTGGCGTACACCGCGGCCGTCGACGAGCTGTTCGAGGAAGTCTTCACGACCGTCCGCGATGCCGTCGTTTCTTTGCCGGACCGGCTGCAACGCGAATGCGGCCTCAGCAACCGGCAGGTCGAGAAGGCGGTCACGGCCTGCGACGACGCCCTGGACGAAGCCGCCCGCAAGATCGCCGACGGCATCCGCGCGCTGCGCGCCGGATCGCAACAGGCAAACGGACACGACATCAAACTGAACTGAGGCCCGATGGACTACCGTACATCCGGTGGACGCCTGCCGGACTTCGCACGCCCGGAGGACTCGGCCCTGCGCGCGCTGGCAGCCCTTCGCCCGCCCGCTCGCATGACCGTCTCGCAGGCCGCCGCCAAGTACCGTCGCCTCGACACCGCGGCCTATCGCGGCCCGTGGCGCAACGACGTGGCGCCCTACATGGTCGAGCCGATGGACGCGCTCACGTCGCGCCGCTTCACCGCGGCCGTGTTCGTCGGCCCGGCCCGCTCGTCCAAGACCGATTCGCTGATCATCAACCCGATCCTGCACGCCGGCATCTGCCACCCGCGCAACATGCTGATCGTGCACATCAACAAGGACTCCGCCCGCGACTTCAGCCTGGAGAAGCTGGGGCCGATGATCCAGGCGTGCCCCGACCTGCGCAGCCGCCAGTCGCAGTCGCGCGGCTCGGACAACATCTTCGACAAGCGCTTCGCCGGCGGCTGTCGCCTGTCGATCGGCTGGCCGGTGGTCGGCAAGCTCTCGGCGCGCGACCTGCCGTTCGTCGGCTTCACCGACTACGACCGGATGGACGACGATATCGACGAGGAGGGCTCGCCCTTCGCGCTGGGCCGCAAGCGCACGCAAACATTCGGATCGCTCGGCATGACCGTGGCGGAATCCTCGCCCGGCCGCCCGATCCTCGACGAGACCTGGTCGCCGAAGACACCGCACGAGGCGCCGCCGACGACCGGCATCCTGGCGCTCTACAATCGCGGCACGCGCGGCCGCCTCTACTGGTACTGCCCCCAGTGCGGTGAACTCTTCGAGCCGACTTTCGATCGGTTCCGCTGGCCGGAGAAGGTGCCGGCCGGCGAGGCCGCTGCCCAGGTGACGATGGTCTGCCTGCATAATGGCTGCGTGCTGGGGCCGGAGCGGCGCAACGAGTTGAACGCTACGGCCGTCTGGCTGCACGAAACCGATACCGGCGAGCTGGTGTCGCTCGACGACGAGCGCATTCGCGGTACCGACATCGTGTCGTGGTGGATGCAGGGGCCGGCGGCCTGCTTCCAACCCTGGCAGGAGCTGGTGCAACGCCACATCGAGGGCGTCGAGCAGTACGAGCGCACCGGCGATGAGACCGCGATCAAGGCCACGGTCAATCTCGACCAGGGCCGGCCCTATCTCCCGCGCTCGCGCGGCGAAGCGGGTGGCCTGTCGGAAGAGAAGCTGCGTGCCCGCGCGGTGAAGGGAAGGGCGGGAGTTGCGCCGGAGCAGACGCGCTTCGTCACCGTGCAGGTCGACGTGCAGCGCGGTCGCTTCGTCGTGCAGGTCGATGCCTGGGGCGAAGGCCTGGAGCGCTGGCTGGTCGATCGTCTGGAATTGCACGAACCGCCGGCGCACGCGCCCGGTGGCGCGAGCAAGCGCGCGCTCGACCCGGCCCGCTATGCCGAGGATTGGGACGTGCTGCTGCCGCTCGCCGAGCGAATCGTTGCCGTGGGCGATACCGGGCTCGGCCTGCGTCCCGTCATGGTGTCGATCGATTCGCATGGCGAGCCCGGCGTCACGGATCGCGCTTACGCCTTCTGGCGCAAGTGCCGCGCCCTGGGGCTCGGCGCCCGGTTCCGCCTCACCCGCGGCGTCGGCGACCCGAAGCACAAGCACAAGCGCGCGGTCCTGGGCTATCCCGAGGCGGCGCATGCCGGCCGCAAGCAGGCGGCGCGCGACGTGCCGATCGTCACGATCTCGACGGATCGCGTGAAGGACGAGATCGCCGCCGCCCTGACTCGCGACGATCCCGGCCCCGGTGCTTATCACCTCTACGAGAGTCTCGACCCGTCGATCTTCTCGGAACTTTCGGCCGAACGTCGCACGGATCAGGGCTGGGAACGGAAGGCAGGCGGCCGCCGCAACGAAGCCTTGGACCTCGCTGTCTACGGCAAGGCGCTCGTGATCGTCATGCGCGCCGAGAAGATCGACTGGTTGAACCCGCCCGACTGGGCGCGGCCGGTCGCCCAGAATGTCTTCGCCGCGAAGGTCGAAGGCGGCAGTCCCGCCGCCATCGAGTCGATTGCGCCCCGTCCATCCCGTCGCCGCCGCGTGACGTCCAGCTACATGTAGGAGGCCGCCATGGCCTACACCGTCGAACAGAAGGCGGCGCTGGAGAAGGCGCTGGCCTCCGGGGAGCTGCGCGTCTCTTACAACGGCAACACGGTCGAGTACCGCTCGATTGCCGAAATCAAGGCCGCGCTGGCAACCGTCACCACGGCGCTCGCCGGCAAGCGAATCCGCCAGTTGCGCGTGACGACGGGCCGGGGGCTCTGATGCTCGCAGGGATCGTTCGCGGCACGCGCCGGCTCATGGGCTGGGGCGCTGGCAGTTGGGATGGGGGCGGCCTCGACGCCGCCCAGGGCCATCGCCGGCTGAAAGGCTTCGTCGCAGCGCGCCAGCATGTGAACTCGCTGGTGCAGTCGAGCGGTCAGACGACGCTCGCGCGGGCGCGCTACCTCGACCGCAACAACGGCTATGCCGGCAACGCCAAGCAATGCTTCGTCGCCGCTGCCGTCGGCGCCGGCATCAAGCCGTCCTGGCGCGCTGGGGATGAGGCACCGCGCAAGAAGATCCAGTCGCGCTTCAAGGCCTGGACCGACACGGCCGATCTGGAGGGCGTCACCGACTATTACGGCCTGCAGGCCCGTGTCGCCGGCGAGCTGTTCGTGGCCGGCGAGGCCTTCGTGCGCCGCGTGATGATCGCGGCCGAGGACGGCTTTCCGTCGCTCCGCCTGCAGGTGCTGCCGTCGGAGATGCTCGACGCGACCTACACGACCGAGTTGGCGAACGGCCATCGCGTCCGTCAGGGCATCGAGTTCGACCCGAACGGCGTTCGGGCCGCCTATCATTTCTGGAAGGAGCATCCGGGCGATGCCACCGAGACGCCGAGCGGCGAGCGGGTGCGCATTGCCGCCTCCGAGATCCTGCACGTCATCGATCCGATCGAGGCCGGCCAGATTCGCGGCCTGCCGCGCCTGACCGCAGCTATCGTCAAGCTGTGGCTGCTCGACGTCTACGACGATGCCGAACTGGATCGCAAGAAGACCGCGGCCATGTACGCGGGCTTCATCACCTCGCAGCCCAGTCCCGACGGCGCGCCCTCGGCCGGCGTGACGCAGACTGACAAACCCGGCATCGGTATGGCGAGCCTCGAGCCCGGCACCATGCAGATGCTGGAGCCCGGCGAGGACGTGAAGTTCTCGGCCCCGGCCGATGTCGGCTCCAGCTACGAGCCGTTCCAGTACCGCACCCTGGTGCAGATCTGCGCAGCGGCCGGTCTGCCCTATGCCGCCGTCACCGGCGACGTGTTGCGCGCCAACTACTCCAACATGCGCGCTGCGCTGATCGAAGCGCAGCGCCGCATCGAACGCCTGCAGCACGGCGTGCTGATCTTCCAGCTCTGCCGGCCGGTGGCGCGCTGGTGGTTCGAGGCGGACCTGCTGGCCGGCCGCATCGAGGCGCCGGGCTATCTCGACGATCCGGCGCCCTGGCTCGACATCACGCACATCCCGCCGCGGGTGGAGTGGATCGACCCCTACAAGGACCGCAACGCCGAGCTGCTGGCGGTGCGCGCCGGTTTCCTGCCCATCTCGCGCGTCATCGAAAGTTCCGGCTTCGACACCGACGAGGTGCTGGACGAGATCGCGGCTTGCAACACCAAAATCGACGCGCGTGGCCTGGTGCTCGACTCCGATCCGCGCAAGGTCAGCCGCGCCGGCCTCACCCAGGCCCGGCCGGGCGACACGGCGTTGCCGTCGCCGAACATCGACGAAGACCGCGAGACGACTCAGGAGGCCGCATGATCCGCATGCCCTACGTCGCCTCGCGCGTCTTCAACACGCCGGTCGCCGTCCATCCCGGCAAGGCCGCCGCCATCCTGGCCGGCCTCGGCGGTCGCATCGTCGGCGGCGGCATCGAGATCGACGGCAGCGCGGCTCTGCACCACGTCGCCTTCGAGGGCGGCCGGCCGAGCGTAAGCATGGGCCGCCTCGGCGATCCGCTGGGCCAGCGGATCGAAGCCTCTCGCGAGCTGACCCGCGTGGGCGCGGTGGCCGTGATCCCGATCGAGGGCACGCTGGTGCACAAGGGCAAGTGGCTCGGCACCGACTCGGGCGAGACCTCCTACGAAGGCCTGTGGGCGCAGATCACGGCAGCCCATCGCGACCCGTCGATCGAGGGCGTCGTGTTCGAGGTCGACTCCTGCGGCGGCGAAGTATCCGGCGCTTTCGATGTTGCCGAGGCGATCCACGAACTCTCGGCCGACAAGCCGACGCTCTCGATCCTGACCGACCATGCCTACAGCGCCGGCTATCTGCTGGCCTCGGCGGCCCGCGCCATCGTCATGCCCCTGTCGGGCGGCTGCGGCTCGATCGGCGTCATCACCATGCACGTCGACTACGCCGCCGCCCTCGAGGAGGCCGGCATCAAGGTGACGGTGCTGGCCGCCGGCGCGCACAAAGCCGACGGCAATCCCTTCGAGGCGCTGCCCAAGGACGTCGCCGCGAAGATCCGCGGCCAGATCGAGGCGCTGCGAACGGCGTTCGCCGAGGCTGTCGGGCGCTACCGCGGCAGGCGCCTGTCCGCTGCCGATGCGCTGGCCACCGAGGCGCGCGACTTCGACGCCTCCGACGATCCCGTCGCCGCCGGCCTGGTCGATTCCATCGCCCGGCCGTCGGAGGCCTTCGCTGCCTTCGTTGCCGAATTCCAGACCTGAAGAAGGAGAGCAGAGAGATGAGCACGCTTGCCCAGACAATCCGTCGTGCGACCGGCCCTGCAAAGAGCCGCGCGAGCGACGAAGAGGAAGCCGATCCCAAGGCGCCCGGCGCGACCGGGGACGAGACCGAGGAGGAGGCATCGGACGAAGAGGACGAGACGGCCGCCGATACCCAGCCCGACGAGGAAGCGGAGGACGACGAAGAAGAGGAGCAGACGACCGCAACAACGTCTGCGCCGAAGTACGGGCTCTCGGCCGCAATCCAGACGCTGGAGCTCTGCGCCATTGCCGGCGTCAGCGCCAGGGCGGCCCACGGCTACGTCAAGGCGCGCACGCCCGTTGCGGAAGTGCGCGGCAAGCTCGCCGCCGCCAAGGCGCCGGCGGCCGAGCGTCTCGAAACGTCGCGGCCGAAGAACGCGGCCGGCGCTGGCTGGGACGACGTCGTCGCCAAGGTCAACGGCATCCTGCCGCCCACCGCGAAGCGCTGAGCGCTTCGCTTCCACCGTCCATCGCGAAGCGCTGAACGCTTCGCGTCTACCGACAATCAATCCTGCAACCGACCGTTATGGAGGTCTGAATGACGACACTGACCGAAGGCCGCCATGCCGGCGGCTTCATCGTGAGCGAGGCGGAGAGCTTTCGTTCGCGTAGCGTGCTCACCCTGATCCAGGGCCAAGTGGTGAAGGCGGGCCAGGTGCTCGGCCTCGTGGCCGGCTCCGCGCCGGCCGAGATCGAGGTCGCGGTGACCAAGGGGGCCGGCAGCGCCGGCGGCGGCACGCTCACCATGGCGAACCCGGCCACGGGCGCGGGCGTGATGGCCGGCACCTACCTCGCGGTCTGCACCGCGGCGGCCGCGAACGGCGGCACCTTCAAGGTGTTCGCGCCGGACGGCGCGGTGGTCGGCAACGCCACCGTGGGCGTCGCCTTCGACGACGACGTCAAGTTCACCATCGCCGATGTTGGCACCGACTTCGCCGTCGGCGATTACTTCTCGATGGCGGTCGCGATCACGGCGGACGCCGTGGCCGGCGACTGTGCCGCCTTCGACCAGGATGCCGTCGACGGCACCGAGGTCGCGGCGGCCGTCGCCTTCGACAATGCCGACGCGACGGCCGGCCCGGTCGACATCGTCGTCATGGCGCGCTCCTGCCAGGTGGCCGGCATCGACCTGATCTGGCCGGCCGACCTCGACGCCGGCGAGCTGACGACGGGCATCCGGGACCTGGCTGCCCGCGGCGTCATCGTCCGCTGAACCGGCGGCCGCCGGCCGCTCCCCTCCGACACTCTGCATTCCCTGAAAGGACTTTCGACATGGCGACCATGGACGTCTTCGGGCAGGACGCCTTCAGCGAGATCTCGCTGACGGCGGTTGCCGACAAGCTGGGCTACGTGCCCGGCCTGCTCTCCGGCATGCCCGGCCTCTACGTACCGGATCCGGTGCGCACGACGGTGATCTTCATCGAGGAGCGAGAGACCGGCCCGGTCGTGATCCCGACCTCGCCGCGCGGCGCGCCGCCGAACCAGACCGGCCGCGAGCGTAGCACCGTGCGCGCCTTCTCGACGGTCCGCATCGCCGACTCCTCGCGCATCATGGCCGACGAGGTTCAGAACATCCGTGCCTTCGGTTCGGAGACCGAGCTGAAGCAGATCCAGACCGAGGTGGCGCGGCGTCAGTTCCGCATGCGCCAGAACGTGGCGCTCACCAAGGAGCACATGCTGCTCGGCATGGTGCAGGGCCTGGCCATCGATAAGGGCGGGGCCATCATCTACAACTGGGCGACCGAGTTCGGGCAGGCGATTCCCGGCGAGCTGGACTTCGATCTCGACAATGCCAATCCCGCCGCCGGCGCGGTGCGCAAGAAGTGCGCCGAGGTCGAGCGCAGCATCACCCGCAACCTCAAGGGCATGGGCGGCGGCGCGGTTTCGATCGTCGGTCTCTGCGGCGACGGTTTCTGGGACGATCTCACGGCCCATCCCGAGGTGCGCGAGACCTACGTCTACCAGGAAGGCCTGAAGCTGCGCGAGCCGACGGCATGGCGCTCGTTCCTGTTCGGCGGCATCAACTTCACCAACTACCGCGGCACCGACGACGGCTCGACCGTCGCCGTGGGCACCGACAAGTGCAGGTTCTTCCCGCTGAACGCCGGCATCTTCCGCTGGGCCCTGTCGCCGGCGGAACGCATGAGCTTCGTGAACACGCCCGGCCAGGAACTTTATTCCTGGATCGTGCCGGACCGCGATCGCGACATGTGGGTGGATGTCGAGATGTACTCCTACCCGCTGCCGGTCTGCGTACAGCCTTCCGCATTGCACCGCGCCAGGCGCACCTGATGGCGGTCGCGGCGTTCGCGGGGATGGCCGCCATCTTCGCCCGCCACCTGGGCGAAGATGCGCCGCTCTCCTACGTGCCGGTCACAGGTTCGGCCATCACCCTGCCGCCCGGCCGCGTCATCTACCGCGAACAGCCTGTCGTCGATTTCGACGATGGCGAAAGCGCCGGCACCGACTCGGTGCAGCGCACCCTGCACCTGCAGGTCGCAGATGTCCCGAATCCCATCGAAGGGGACCGGGTCACGGTCCGCGGCACCACCTACAAGGTCGTCCCGCCGATCGCCCGCGACGGCAACGGCATGGTGGTCGTCACCCTGGCGAAGGTGTGACATGGCCCTGCACGTCCGCACCCAGCTCCGTCGCGCGGCTGTAGCGCTCTTGAGGGGCCTGCCCACGACGGCCGATCGCGTCTATCGCGGCCGCCGCCGTAACCTCGGCGCCGATCATCCTCCGTCGCTCCTTGTCTATACGGACGACGAAGACGCGATCCTGGCCAGCCAGGGCTCGCCGCCGCCGCAGGATCGCAGCGTCATGCTGATGGTCGAGTGTCGTGCGAACGGCGCCGAGAGCGACGAGCTGGAAGATCTGCTCGACGTCATGGCGGCGGAAGTCGAGCCGGCCATTTTCGACAACTGGAGTTTCGGCGGCCTCGCCTCGACCACCGTGCTGGTGAAGAGCCGCACGCGGCTCGAGGCCAAGGGCGACCTGCTGAACGGCGGCGTTCGGCTGGAGTTCCGCGTCACCTATTCGACGGCAGAAGGTCGCCCGACCGTCGCCGTCACGGATTGATCCCTCAAGCATCGAAAGGAGAGCGCCATGGCACATGGCAAGAACGGCAAGCTCACGATCGGCGTGAATGCCGTCGTGGCGGGCGTCACCAACTGGAACCGATCGGTCAAGTCCGACACGGTCGAGACCGGCGCCATGGGCGAGGGTGACGACAAGCAGTACGAGGCCGGGCGTCGCGAGACGACTTTCGACGTTCAGTTCAACTACGTCGCGGCCGATGCGAACGGCCAGGATGTCATCGTCGCCGGCACCGTGCTGACCTTCAAGCTCTACCCCCTCGGCGACGGCACCGCCGGCAACAAGTACTTCGGCGGCTCCGGCATCGTGGAAACGGTGACGCTCACCGGGCCGCTCGACGGCAAGATCACCGGCTCGGCGACCTTCCGCCAGAGCGGTGCGGCGACCGACGGCGCGGTGCCCAACCCATGAGCGGCGAGGTTCCGCAGCGCCCGATCGACAAGATCGTCGCGCACTTCAAATCCACCAAGGGGCAGCGGCACTGCATCGAGACAACCTGGGGCTTCCCGATTTGGTACTCGGCCTGGACGCTCGGCGAGAAGGACTACGTGTTCGTCGATGGAGACCGTTGGCGCCCACGCACCGCCGCTCGCATGCTGATCGCCAAGTCCGAGGACGATAAGGGCAATCGTCTGTTCAGCGAGGGCGACCTGACGGAGCTGCTGAACGAAGCCGATTCCAAAGAAGTGGGACGGATCGCCGGCGAGATGCTGCTCAAGTTGAACGAAGACAACGCCGCCACCCAGGACGGCAACGACACAAGCCCAAAAGCTTGACGCCTGGCGAGCGGCAGCTCGCCCGGCAACAGCATTGGGAGGCCCGCCTGTGGTTGGCCGACCATCTCGGCCGCACCGTGTCCGAACTCGACACCATGCCCGTCGCCGAGTTCCACCTCCTGACTTTCTGGCACGCCGAACGTAACAAGAGGTAGAGCCATGGCCGGCGACGTCGAACGGTTGTGGCTGGAAGTCGCCCTGCGCGAGGGCAACAACGCCGGCAAGGATGCCATCATCCGCGGCATCCTCGACGTGAAGAACGCGGCGCAGGAAGCGGCCAAGGCAAGCAGCGATTTCGCCGGGGTCTCCAGCGAGGCCGGCAAGGCCGGCAACACGCTCAAGGACGTCGCGAAAATTGCGGCCGGTGTCTTCACCGGCCTCAAGCTGACCGATGTCACGCGCGACATGGCCGACTTCCACAAGTCGACCATGAACCAGGTCGCGGGCCTAGTGCCGCTGGCCTCGCGCCTCCGGATCACGACGGACGAGCTGCAGGCCCTGCAGGGCGCGGCGCGCGAAGCCAACGTCACGAACGAGGAGCTGACCAAGACGCTCTTCACGTTCAACCAGAACGTCGGCCAGGCTGGCCAGGGCAGCAAATCGCAGATCGAGGCCTTCGAGAAGCTCGGCATCAAGATCCTCGATGCCAAGGGCCAGTTGCGGCCGATGACTGAGCTGCTGACCGAAGCAGCCCGCTCGCTCCTGCAGGTCGAGAATACCTCGACCCGTGCCGCGCTCGCCGCTCAGCTCCTGGGCGAGAAGGGCGCGCGGCTCAACCCGCTCCTCAAGGAGCTGGCGATGCCGATTGGCGACCTGGTCGACCGCGGCAAGAGCTTCGGTCAGATCGTCGACAAGGACGTCGCCGAGGCGCTGGATCGTGCGAAGAACTCGGGCGAGGCGGCGGAGCAGCAGTTCCGCGCGCTCTATGCCACGGTGGCCGCACCCATCCACGCCTCGGCGCTGGAGTACATCGCCAACCTGACCTCGAATTTGACGAAGCGTATCCGCGAGGCGCGCGGCGAGTCGGGCGGCTTGCTCGCGCAGCTGGACGCGCTGTTCAAGTCTCGCACCGTCACCACCATGGGCGGCTTCCGGCTGTCGACGGATGCCGAGCGCAACGAAGACGAGCTGGCGGCGCTGCGCAAGCGGCTCACAGACAAGGAGACCGAGCGGCAGCGCAACACGAGCAACCCGGCCTACGCCGGCCGCATGGGCACTGTCGACGATGAGATCGCGGCTCTCAAGGCGGACATCGCGCGCCGCGAACGGGCGGCGGTGGTCCTGCCGCAGATTGCCTATGACGGAGACGAGGAGGATGCGCGCCGCGGCGGCCCGATCCCGGCCGGCCTCTCGAACATTGGCCCCTTCAAGACCGGCGGCACTACCAGCCCGCCGGTGCGCGGCGGCGGCTCTAACCGCGATCGCATCGGCGAGGCCGTCGAGCAACTCCGCGGCGAAGTGGCGGCGGCGCAGGCTGCCTATGACGCGCTCGGCGCCGGCGGCAAGACGCCCCTGGAGGACCTGCAGCGCGAGGTCGAGCTGCGCAAGAAGATCGCGGACGAGATCGCCAAGCTCGGCAAGTACGATCCCAGGGACCCGCGGGTGAAGGAGATCGAGCAGCTCGTTCGCGCGCACGAGGAGCTGGAGGTTAAGCTCAAGAAGCGCGAGGAGGCGATGCGCAACGCCGTCGAGATCGAGCGTCGGCTCGGCGATGGCACGGCCTTCCTCGCGGCCGAACAGCAGAAGCTGAACGAAGCGCTCGACACCGGCCGCCTCAGCTACGAGGCCTACTCGGCCGCCATGAAGGACGCCCAGGAGAAGGCGGACGACATGGCGCGCAAGGCGCGCGGGACGAAGGGCGGCATCGACGCCATCTTCGCCGGCGCCGAGCAGGCGGCGGAAGAGTGGAAGAAGGCCAACTCGGAATTCGAGGTCGGCAAACGCCTGTTCGGCGACCTGGCCCAGCTCGGTGATCAGCTTGCATCCGGCGCGATCGACAACGTCGCCAAGGTCGAGCAGGCCATCCTGCAGATGCTGCTGCGCGTTGGAGTGGCGATCGCGCAGTCGGAGCTGATGAAGTTCCTCAATCTCGGTGGCAGCGGCGGTATCGGTGGCGGCGGCGGTTTGATTGCCGACCTACTCGGCATGGGTGGCGGTGGCATTACCGCCTCATCGCCCATGGGAATCGGAGACATCATCTCCGGCGCCGGCGGGCTGGAAGGCGGTTGGATGCCGGGCTTCGCCGGCGGCGGCGACCCGCCGGTCGATCGGCCGTCTGTCGTGGGCGAAGTCGAGCCCGAGGTCATCGTGCCGAAGACGCCCAGCACGGTGCTGAACCGCGCGCAGCTTGCGGCGCTGGGCGTCGGCGATGGCGGCGGCGGCGGCACGCCGGTGAACGTCTACCAGACGATACAGCTCGGCTCGGTCGTGTCTCGCGCCGAGATGGAGCGCGAGCTGGCCCGCGTCGAGCGGAGTGCGCGGGACGGTGCCATTGCCGGCGTCCAGGAACTGCGCAGCACGTCGGCGAACTTCCGGCGTTCGATGCGTCGGTAGGGTGAGGGAGGGATGAGTTGACCATCGTCTTCCCCCGCACCCTGCCGAACCTCCGGTTCCGCACGTCCACCTTTATCAAGCGCGACGTGACGTCGGACATGCAGTCGCCCTTCACCGGGCATTCCGACGTCATCGTCTGGCCGGGCCAGTGGTTCGAATGCACCTTGACCCTGGTGCCGATGAAGCGGGCGGACGTTCAACAGTGGGATGCCTGGCTGACTTCGCTGCGCGGCAAGTCGGGCACGTTCCTGCTCGGCGATCCGTCCAAGCGGACCCCGCTGGGCTCGGCGTCGGTTGCGCCGGGCGCGCCGCGGGTCTTCGGCGCCGGGCAGAGCGGCGGCGAGCTGCGCATCGCCGGCTGTCCCTTCGGGGCGCCGACGTACCTGAAGGCCGGCGACATGCTCCAGCTCGCCACGGCCGGCGCGTCCCGCCTGCACATGGCGCTGGAGGATGTCGCGACCAACGGATCGGGCGAGGCCCTGTTCCCCATCTGGCCGGAGCTGCGCGAACCGCCGGTCGACGGCTCGGCCGTCACCGTCATCAACCCGCGCGGTGTGTTCCATCGCACCAGCGACCTCGTCCAGATCCCGACCGACACGGCGGGCTTCAGCAACATCGCCTTCGACGTGAAGGAAGCGCTCAGGTCGTAGGCGACCACGCCTACGACCGGCGGGCGGCAGCGCCTTCAGAGGCGCGGGAGCCCGCACGGCTCCCCTCGCGCACGAACTTGAGTACCTCAAAAATTCGGAGTTTCGGAATGCCCAGCAGGCCGAGTGATCTGATTCGCGGCGCGATTGCCGGCGCCGCGACCGCAGCCGGTGATTGGTTCTACATCGAGCATGCCGGCGGTCTCTATCGCGTCTCGCGTGCCGAGCTGTGGCTGGCGATAAGGGAGGCTATCCACACTGCTGGCCCTCTGGTTTTGGCGGTGAATGTGGCGGCGCCGACCCTTGAAGCATTCTCGGGTGATATCAATATCTCCCGCGTGACGTTCCCATACGGCTACATCATTCGGCCGAACGTTGCAGGTTATAAAAAGCTGCGATTTGCAGTGGTAGGCGGTGGCCCGCTCGAGGAGATCGCATTGCTCGCCGACGTCGTCCTGGCGCCGAACATTGCGACGACGGCCAACGCAGCGAACGCCTATCTTGACCCCGGCAACAACAACAGTCTGCTTCGCTCGACCTCTACTCAGGAACTCAAGACTGACATCGAGCCGCTCGACGCTTGGCGAGCGGACAAGGTGGTCGATGATGCTGCACCGATTTGGTACCGCTCGACAGCTCCCGCCGATAATCCCGATTGGGGATGGTATGGTCTGACCGCAGAGCAGATGGCGGAAGTCGATCCACGCCTTGTGGTCTGGGGATATGCGGACTCATCCTACGAAAACGTGCCAATTCAGGAGCCTGAGGGAACGGTAAAGGTCGATCGCCGCGTCAAGGCGGGTGCCGTAAAGGTGCCATTGGGCGTCGCCTACGAACGCCTGGCCGTCATGCTCCTCGACGTCGTGCGCCGCGAGAAGTCGAAGGTCGCAACTCTGCAAGGGGAGGTTGCCGCCCTTTCGGCGCGTGTTGACGCGCTGGAGTCATGAGGAACCTCTCGCCGAGCTTCGCCGCCGCGCTTGAGCAGGAGATCGTCTATCCGATCTACTTCATCGAAGCGGAGTTCAAGTCGGGGACGCTCTACCTGTGGACCGGCTACGGCGAGCGCGAGTGGAACGGCAAGACCTGGAGCGGCATCGGCTGGATCCTCGGCATATCGGAGGTCGAGGAGACGTCGGAGATCAAGGCCACGTCGCTCACGATCGGCGTGCCCTCCAACCCGGAAATGAACTCGATCGCGCTGGCAGACATCCAGCGCAACAAGCCGCTGACGATCTGGCTGGGGCTGATGGCGCCGCCGGTGGTCCTGGGCGATCCGGAGACGGGCGAAGTGCTGGGCGCCGAGCCGACCGAATGGACGCTCGGCGATCCGGGCACGGGCGAGGAGCTGGGCGACCCCGGCACCGGCGAGGTGCTGGGTGAAGCGATCTTGCAAGAGGTGCTGGGCGAGCCCGGCGGCCTGATCGATGCGCCTTACTGCGTCTTCAAGGGCCTGTGCGACATCGGCGAGATCGACGTTGATCCGAACAAGCCGGCGGTACGCATTCGCTACAAGTCGCGCATCGCCGACCTCGAGCGCGCACGCGAACGTCGCATGACGCACGAGGATCAGCAAATCGAGTTCCCCGGCGACATGTTCTACCAGTACACCGGCGGGCTTTCGGACGTCGTCATCAACTGGGGCAACAGCGGCTCGGGCTGAGGCTCGCGCCTTCGGGCGAACGGCGTTCGGGGAACACAGCATGCTGAAGCGGCACGATGACTGGCCATCGCGCCTGCATGCCTTCGTGCGCGCGCGCGCCTCGATGCCTTACGCCTACACCACGAACGACTGCGCGTCGTTCTGCCAGGCCGCGATCCTGGAAATGACCGGCGTCGACGTCATGCCCGACGTGGTGAAGCCCACGTCGGGAATCGCGGCTGTGCGTTGGCTGATCGCTAACGGCTACGGCGACGCGGAAGGGCTGGCGGCGGGGATTCTCGGTGCCCCTTTGGAGACCGCCCGCCTGGCGGGCAGGGGCGACGTCGTCTCTTTCGAGATGGAGGGCGAACGGCATCTTGCCGTCGTCACGGGCGCCGATGCGGCGACGCCGGGACCCCAGGGCATCGTCTGGGTGCCGCGCGATCAATGGATCAATGGATGGCGGGTGTAGGCGATGCCGGCATTTACCACGGCATCGCTGATCGCGTTCGGCATCAAGATGGCTGCGTCGGCGATCCTGTCGATCGGCGCGCGCATGATCATGTCGCTGTTCACGCCACAGCAGTCTTCCCATGGCGGGGAGCTGCCGACGGCCAAGGACCCTGGCACGACGCTTACGCTGCGGCGGCCCGCCGAGCCGAAGAACATCGTGTTCGGCACCACGCGCGTGCAGGGCAACATCATCTTCGCCCACTGCACGCACGACAACTACATGCTCCATCTCGTCATCGAATGGGCGGGATGGAAGGTATCCGGCTACGGCGAACTCTACTTCAACGACGAGATCGTGCCGCTGTTGGGCGGCCTGGCCACCGGCAAGTATGCCAGCCTGGTCGGCGTCAACGACTACTTCGGGGATGACGACCAGCTCGCCAACTCGAACCTGATCGGCTACGCGCCGGACAAGTGGACGGCCGCGCATCGCGGCCGCGGCGTGGCCTACAGCTACATCAACCTGGTGTGGGACGCGGCGAAGTTCCCGCAGGGTCTGCCGAATATCTGGCGTGTCGTAAGGGGCATGCCGATGTTCGATCCGCGCACGGGCACGACCGCGTATAGCGAGAATGCCGCGCTGGCGATCGCGGCGTGGCTGAACAACAAGCGCTTCGGCCGCGGTATCCCCTACGCCGAGATGAACCTCGAACGGCTCGAGATCGCCGCCAACATCTGCGACGAACTCGTCACCCTGGCGAATGGCTCGACCGAAAAGCGCTACACCTGCAACGGCGTGCTGACGGCCGACACGCCCTTCGTCGACAACCTGGAGAAGGTGCTTTCGGCCTCGCTCGGCCGGACGCACTTCGTCGGCGGCGAGTGGCAGATCGATGCGTCGGCGTGGAAAGAACCGGAGTTCCCGCCCTTCGAGCTGAAGGACTTTCGCGACGGCTTCTCTGTGCAGACATTGTTGCCGAAGAGCGAAGCCTTCAACGCGGTCAAAGGGTCCTTCAGGAACCCGGCGCGGCTCTGGCAGAAGGACGACTTTCCGGCCATCACGTCGGCGGCCTACGAGGCCGAGGATGGTGGCGATCGCGAGTTCAAGGACACCTATCTGGAGATGACGAACAGCGCCACCATGGCGCAGCGGCTCGCCCGGATCGACCTGCGTCGGGCACGCCAGCCGCTCAGCTTCGTCGCACCGATGAAGTTGCGGGGCTTGCGGGCGCAGGTCGGGGACGTCGAGAGCTTCACCATCCCCCAACTGGGCTGGGTCGCCAAGCCGTTCGAGGTGGTGAGCACCAGCATGGTGCTGGGCTATGCGCCCGGTGACGATGGCGGCCAGCAGGGCATCATCGGCATCGACCTTAGTTTGCGCGAGACGGCCGAGTTCATCTACGCCCGGACGACCGACGAAGAGCAGCTGCTGGATCCGGCGCCGAACACCAACCTGCCGAACCTGTTCAACCCGTTGCCGCCGTCCAACCTGGTCGTGACGGAGGATCTCTACGAGACTCGCGGTTCGGCCGGCGTGAAGGCGCGCGCCACGCTCGCCTGGCAGGCCTCGCCCGACGCCTTCGTCGAGCGCTATCTGCCGATGTATCGGGTCAGCGGAACGACGGAGTGGATCAAGCGGCCGATCGTCGAGGGCTTGAACACGACGATCGACGATATCGAGCCGGGGCAGTGGGAGTTCGCCATTGCCGGCGTGAACCGGGCGCGCGTGAAGTCGCCGATCGTCACCTACGCGGTGGAGATCAAGGGGCTGCTCGCGAAGCCGGCGGCGCCGACAGGGGTCAGCGGCCGGGTCCTGGCCAGCATCGTGCTGGCCGAGTGGAACCCGGCGCCAGACGCAGACCTCGACGTGCGCATCGGTGGGCAGATGATCGTGCGACATTCGCCGATCCTGGTCGGCGCGACGTGGGAGACGGCCAGCCAGGTCGGCTTCTTCTCGGGCAGCTCCGGCGGCGGCGTCATGCCGGCGCTGGCCGGGACCTATCTGTTCAAGTGGCGCGATTCGTCCAAGCAGCTTTCGGAGACCGCCGCGAGCTGGGTGGTCGAGCATGTCAGCACCGGCGAGTGGTCGCTTCTGGAGCAGCGGGTGGAGCAGCCGTTGTTCACGGGGGCGAAGACCAACTGCAGTGTCGTTTCGTCCAAACTGTCCCTCAACGTGGGACAAACGGCGGGCAGCTACGCTTTCTCCAGCGTCGTCGATCTCGCAGCCGCCTATGCCGTGAAGGTGACGGGGGTTGTCGATGCGTCGGTAACGCTGGCGAGCAACCTGTGGGACAGCGCCGAACTGGTCGATTCGCCCGAGCTGTGGGACGGCCAGTTCAGCGGCACCGAGGCAAGTGCGGTGCTGATGATGCGCAAGACCAACGACGATCCGGGCGGTTCGCCGACCTGGACCGCCTGGACGCCGCTCACCGTGTCCGAACTCAGCGGGCGTGCCTTCCAGTTCCGCCTCGATCTCGCGTCGATCAATACCGACTACGGCATCGAGATTCAGGAACTGGCGATCGCGATTGAGACCAGGGCTTGAGCCCTGGCTCACACATTCCTGCGCGCATTACCAGCGGCCCCCTCCGGGGCCGCTTCGCATTTGTGGAGACGGTGCCGTGTCGCAAGACGACTTCACCCACAACAACCAGTCGCGGACGGCGCTGCGCATCAAGCTGCAGACGGCCGATCGTGCACTCGCCAGCTTGAGCAAGGGGCCGGGTGCACCGCCGGCACTCTACGACGGCATGTTCTGGCTGCAGGACAACTTGCCGTCGGCTTCCGTTTGGACGTTGTGGGTACGCAAGCCCGGCGGCTGGATCAAGGTCGGCACGATCGACACCGTCAACGACCTGTTCCTGGCGGCGAACGCCAATGCGATCCCGGTCGGGGCCGGCATGGATTACTGGGGGACCATCGCGCCCGGCGGCTTTCTGTTTCCCTACGGGCAGGTGCTGAACGTCGCTGATTTCCCTGCGCTGGGTGCCGTGTTCGGCAATCGCTTCGGCGGCGACGGTATTACGACGTTCGGCATGCCGGACAAGCGCGGCCGCGCCAGCTTCGGCAAGGATGACATGGGCGGCTCTCTCGCCAGTCGCATCACAACAGCGATCGGCGGCATTGCTGGCGCCGTGCTCGGCGCCTTTGGCGGCAATCAGGCAGGCGGTGGCGTGGCGGCCCACACCCATCCGTTCGCGGGGACGGTCATCGACAATTCCGGTTCCTTCCACCCCGAAAACTTCACCTACATCCAGATGGTGAACCTCGGCGACCCCAATTCGGCGGGTGTCCGGTATCAGGCCTCCAATACCAACTCGGCCGGCACCGGCGGCGCCTCGATTTTACCGCCTGGCATCGTCTGCAACTACATCATCAAGTCCACCTGAGCGGAGGCTGCTTCCATGAGTGACCGCCGCGACCTGTGGGTCATCGCCGAGGCCCTGCTGATCTTTGCGCCGTTCTCGGTGATCGGCGCTTTCTTTGGCGACAGCATTCGCAAGGATGTCCTGACGCGACGGCAGCGCATGGCGGCGTCGGCGTTCTCCTGGGTCATGGGACCTGTGTTGGGCGCGGTGACAGTCAACGATCTCGGCTGGTCGATTTACACCGGCTTCGCCGTCGCCGCGGCGGCACCGACGGTCACCTATGACGTGATTGCGCTCGTGAAAGCCTTTCTGCTCCAGGTGCGTGACGATCCGCGGAGCTGGATCACCATCCTCAAAGACACAATCGTCGCTGTGCTTGCCGCCCTCCCGTCCTGGAGGAAGTAGCCATGGAAACGATCTTCTGGATCGCGGTCATCGTCTACGTGCTCTGGCACCTGCGGGACCTTCTGCGACGCGCGTCGCGCTAACCGCCTGCCGCTAACCGAACGCCGTTCGCCCTCGCCCCGAAAGGACCGACCATGATCGTGCACAACGACCACGATGTGTTGATGCTTGCCCGCACGCTGTGGGGCGAGGCACGCGGCGAACCGACCGAAGGCCAGATCGCCGTGGCCTGGGTGATCCACAACCGTGCAGCCCGCGGCCGCTTTGCTGGCAGGCTGTTCGGGCAAGAGGGCGCCGTCGCCTTCGTGTGCCTCGTCCCCTGGCAGTTCTCCTGCTGGAACGAGGGCGATCCGAACCGCACCAGGCTGCTGGTGCTGGCCGAGGATCAGTTCACCGACCAGATCGCCCTCGCGGCCAACGTACTCGATGGCCTGGTCGCCGATCCGACGAACGGCGCCGACCACTATCACACGATCGAGCCGCCGGCCTGGGCGGAAGCCCTGGAGACCTGGCCGCCCGAATGGGCGGCGACGATGCGCGAGACCGCCCGTATCGGCGGACATGTTTTCTACGATTCGAGGCCGGCCCAATGAAGCTCACGCCACATTTCACCCTGGCCGAGCTGACGCACTCGCAGACCGCCGCACGGCTGGGCATCGACAATACGCCGGCGCCCGAGATGGTCGACGCGCTGCGCAAGACCGCCGAGCTGCTGGAGCGCGTGCGCGCGCTGCTGGGCAAGCCGATCCTGGTGTCGAGCGGCTACCGTTCGCCCCTGGTCAACCGCGCGGTCGGCGGCGCGGCGCAGAGCGCACACATGCTGGGCTGCGCCGCCGACTTCTCCTGCCCCGGCTTCGGCTCCCCGCTGGAGATCTGCCGCGCGATCGCGAGCAGCGACATCTCGTTCGATCAGCTCATCCACGAGTATCGCGCCTGGGCGCACATCGCCTGGGCGCCGCTGCCGCGTCGCCAGGTGCTCACCATCGACAATGCCGGCACGCGGGCAGGCCTCGAATGATCCCGGCCTTCGCCGTCACGGCCGGCAAATGGCTGCTCGCCGGCAACTGGAAATGGGCGGTGCCCTCGGCGATCGCCGCCGGCGCCGCGATCTATGCCGGCACGCAGCGCCTCAACTATCTCGACTGCAAGGCCGACCGGATTGCCGACAAGCTCGCCCATCAGCAGGCGCTGATCGACCAGAAGGAGGCCGACGGCAAACTGACGGCCGAGATCCTCGGTCAGCAGGCCGGACGCATCGCCGAGCTGTCGGCCAAGGGCGCCACGCACACGGAGATCATCCGACATGTTCCGATCACGACGGCTTGCAGTGCTTCTCCTGCCATGCGCGCTGCTGACGACGGGCTGCGAGACCTTGGCTTTCGTGAGCAGGGACGTGCCGGAGCCGCTGCTCCAGAAGCCGCCCCGGCCGGAACTCGCACCCGCTGACGCGACGGACAACCAGAAGGCCGAAGAGCGCATGCGCTTCGGCGTCGGCTACCTGCTGCTCGAACGCAAGTTTGACGACCTGGTGTGCTGGGTGCGCCAGAAATCACCACCCTGTTGACAGCGCCTCCGGAGACGGGGGCTGCGCGGCGCCAACCGCGCAAACCGTGGAAATGCGTTCCACACGATCCGGCCTGCCGGCCGGCCCATCCCGCCACCTCTGCAGAGGCGGGTTCAGTGGAACAACAACATGGAAAGCGAGTCGAATCTTTTCCCCGCGCGACCGGCGCGTCCCCTCGCGCCGTGGATCGGCGGCAAGAAGCTCCTGGCTGATCTCATCGTCGAGCGGATCCGCGCCATCCCGCATCGCCTCTATGCCGAGCCCTTCATCGGGCAGGGCGGTGTCTTCCTGCGACGGCCGTTCAAGGCGCACGCGGAAGTCGTCAACGACGTCAACCGCGACCTGATCACGATGTTCCGGGTGCTGCAGCGGCACTATCTGGCCTTCGTCGAGATGATGCGCTGGTACCTTACCAGCCGCGTCGAGTTCGAGCGGCTGTCGGCCATGCGGCCGGACACGCTGACCGATCTGGAGCGTGCGGCCCGCTTCCTCTACCTGCAGCGAACGGCGTTCGGCGGGAGGGTCGCCCGCCAGCACTTCGGCGTGACCTACGGCGGCGGCCGGTTCGACATCACGCGCCTGGTGCCGCTGCTCGAGGCTGTGCACGAGCGCCTCGCCGGCGTCGTGATCGAGTGCCTGCCGTGGGCCGAGTTCCTCGATCGATACGACCAGGCCGGCGCCCTGTTCTATCTCGATCCGCCCTATTGGGGATCGGAGGAGGATTACGGCATCGGCGTGTGGCGGCGCAGCGACTTCGGCCGCCTGGCCGCCCGGCTGCGCAGCCTGAAGGGCCGCTTCCTGCTGTCGATCAACGACCTGCCGGAAGTGCGGCGGTGCTTCGAGGGCTTTCACTTCGAAGAGGTCGAGACGGTCTACACGATCGCCTCGAAGGCCGGCGCGGCGCCGACAGTGCCCGAGCTGCTGATCAGCGATCGCCCGATCGACGTCGTGCAGCGGTCATTGCTCGGGTAGTCGCAACAACGAATCCGGCCGCTCGCCCTGAGGGGCGGGCGGCCTTCTTGTTTCACCCGGTCTAGTGCCGGGGCTTCTCCTTTGCATCATGTTCGATCGCGATCCTGCGAAGGCCATCGGCTACGTCTGTAAGCATGCTGGCCCTGCAGTTGGAGCGGATCGCGCCCGCTCCGGTCGGGGTAATGGCCAGGACAATGTGCGGGGCATTGACGCCGGCTTCCGCCAGCCGCGCACGGATCAGGGCATCGGCCTCGCTGACGGCCTTCTCGATGACGTTGACGGCATAGGCCGACAGTTCGCCTTTTGATGTACCTGCCCGATACTTCACCCGATTCTCCATGGTGCCCAAGGCGTAATTCTGCGGGTGCCTTACTCGCCGTGGGAAGTGGAGTTGCGCGACCCTTGCCGAGTGGTCGCGGGGAACTGGGCACGCGGGAAGGTCGCTTTCCATCCTGGCCGTCGATGACGCCTTTCTCGTTCTGGCCAGCACCGTCGCCATGTTCGAAGATCTCGGGCACCGGGTCACAGCGGCTTATTCCGGCGAAGGCGCGCTGGCCGCGCCACGCGGCTTCGTGACAGGCGCTAGGCATTACCCGTCAGGAGTTGACGTCGAAGTAGGCAACGATCGCCATGAGGACGATCGCCCCTATGCCGAGGGCAATGCCTTTGAGGTTGATCGCCAGCACGATGCCAGTGAGCAGCATGTTGCCTCCAGAGGCTCAGGCTAGACGCCTTTTCATGACATGTGCAGAGCCATAAATCGCCGCCTGCAGTGCTGGCAAGCCGGCCCAAATCCCACATTTTGTCGTGCTGTCAGTGCTGGCCTAACACCCTGTGGTAGCTGCATTTTCCTCCTTGATGTTCTCTTAATGTTCTCATAGGAGTCCGCCAACGAGATTGGCTGTGGATGATCCTATGACCATGCACGACGTCGCCACGAGCACCTATCCGGTCGGCATCCTCTGCGACCACTGCATGCACCGGGTGCTGATGTTCGCTACCGCTCTGACGGCCCGACGCGGCGATCGCCGGACGCTGGCGGAGGCGGGCGTGCACTGTGGCCGGTGCGGCTCGACCCGGTTCGAGGCGACGCTGTTCCACGCGCCGTCCGGCCCGACGCGCTTCATGCGGAGCATGTGATGGCCGTGCGCCGCAGCCTCAACAGCTTCGCCGCGCAGGTGAAGCGTCTGCCGCACAGGGCGCTCTATCGACGCGAAGAGCGGCTGCGTCTGTCCGACAGTGCGCGGCTCGATGCCGAGATTGCGAGGATCGCGGGCGACGCCGAGTCGCTGAGACATGCCGGCGATGCCCGCGACTACGGCCTCGACATGCACGTGATCCGGTTCGACACGGCCGACAAGGCCAGGGAGATGCAGGCCTGGCTCGACGCCTCCGACATCTCGAACTGGCCGGCGCCGGCGCTGCGGTCGGACATCGAGCAGCTCAAGGTTGGAGGAGGGCGATGATGCAGCAGCCATTGGAACTGAGGTTCGGCAGGCCATTGAACGACAACGTCGCGAGAAGCGGATCGAGCCGCTGTCTCGACCTGGCCGAGCAATGGGCGGCCGAAGAGGGGTGGCACCACTGGAATGCCGCACGATGGATCCGCGGTCTGGCGGGCGGGCTGCATCGCCTCGATCCGCGCCGGGATGGCTTCCGGGCCGAGGATGTCGTTCGCGTCGTGCAGGCCTGGCACGGCGACGACTGGGACGTGTGGGAGGGCGGCTTCGTCGTGGAGCTGCGCGACGGCCGCACCGCCCGGCTGGAGTGCTTCGCCCTGCTGTTCGACTGGAGCTGCCCGGAAGAATCCAGGGTCACGGCGTCGATCGAGCCGAAGGGCTACGACGAGCGGATCGCCAATCCTTGGGAGCCCGACCCCCGCCTCTTCGAGGATGGCGCGGCCCTGCCCGAACTGCAGGCCTTCCTGCGCCGGCTCGCGCCGATCAACTGAGGAGGGACGCCATGTACATCCGCTTTCGCCGCACCGTGCATCCCATCGAGTTCATGAAGAAGCATGCCAAGCCGCACGTCGTCGTCGGCCACTACGATCCGCTCGACCACAAGGACGAGAACGGCATCGGCCCTGTCACCTATCGCACCGCGCTGAGCATCGTCATGAACAGCCTCGATCTCGTCGGCGAATGCACCGACATGATCGACCCTGAGGCCTGCACCTTGAATCTGATGTTTGAGCGAGGAGAGGATGCCGCCAAGGTCTGCCAGCTCGTCCTGGCGACGCCGGCGAAGGCCCTGGCCGACTGTTCGTCGAGGGCGGAGTTCACCTACGACCAGGCGCTCTTCGACCGCATCCGTCCAATGCGCGACGTCCGCATGGCGGCGGTCCGCGCGGCCTACGAACGCAACGAGCCGGTCGAGTTCGTGCGCCCGGCCGTCTCGCCGGAGGAACCCGAGCCGGGTCCGATCGCCGACGACTGGGGCAATCGCGGGCACATGACGGTCCTGGGCCGCTTCCCCCTGGGCAACGCCGGAGACTAAGCTCCGGACCTATGTGCAATCTCTACACGGTGCGGCTCAGCCGCGACGAGGTGGCGGGGCTGCTGCGGCACCGCCAGCTGATCGGCACGAACTTCCGCGATCCCATGAACGTGTACCCGAACGGCGACGCGCCGGTGATGGTGGCCGAGGGCGACGGCAGCATCGCCTTCAAAGACATGCGCTGGGGCTTCCCGAAGCCGCCGAATGTCCCCGGCGGCGGCTATGTCACCAACGTGCGCAACACGACGTCGAGCTTCTGGAAGCCCTGGCTCAAGGAGCCCTCGGTGAAAGTCGGCAACGATGTCGGCGGCCGCTGCCTGGTGCCGGTGGTGAAGTTCGCGGAGCCCGACAAGAACACCGGCATGAAGACCCACGGCACGCCGTCGGTGAACCGCTGGTTCGCGCGGCCGGACGGTTCGCTGTTCGCCTTCGCCGGGATCTGGCGCACCTGGACGGGCGATCGCGGCACCAAGACCAAGCCCGACGTCGGGCAGCACAGGCTCTACTCCTTCCTGACGACCGACCCGGCCGCCGTGGTGAAGCCGATCCACGAGAAGGCGACGCCGCTCATCCTGACGACGAAGGACGAGATCGAGACCTGGCTCACCGCGCCGATGGACGAGGCGCTGAAGCTGCAGCAGCCCGCCAGGCCGGGCGTGATCGTGCTGCTGCCGCTCGAGCCAAGGGCGGAGGGCGAAATGGAGAAGTCGGCAGGGAAGGCCGCAGCGAGGTCGAAGGCCATGCCGAAGAAGCCGCCGGCGAATAAGAAGGCAACCAAAGCCTAGTTGCGTGTTGTTTAGGGAGGGGCTGGTCAATGTTCCGAAGCGTGTTCGCGATGCCGCGCGCTCTGAGGGCCGCGGCTCTGTTGCTCTTGATGTTCACAGTTGCCGGCTGCGAAACGCCTGAACCACCACCTCCTCCTCCACCCCCGAATGTCCATCACAAGGAAATGACAGGCGTTTTCTTCGAAGTCGGCAGCGCTGTCCCGACGGTGAATAGCATCAAGATCCTCGACGCTGAAATGTCTAGCGATTACCTGGCAAGGCTGTCTGTCCGGCCCGACAGGACGAACAAGATCTGCATAGAAGCCCGTACCGACACTGTGGGGTCGGCTGCTGAAAATCTTCGTCTCTCCCAACGTCGTGCCGAGTGGGTGGCTGGCTACTTGGTCAAAACCGGCGTCGACAAATCCCGCCTCGTGATCCGGAGCCTCGGCATGGCCCAACCGATCGTTTTGACGCCACCGAACACCCCAGAGCCGCAAAATAGAAGTGTCCTCGTGTGGTGGTTCAATTGCCGTTAGAGTTGGCGCGTTAGAGCCGCTTCCCGCTCGGCGATGGCGTGTGCTGGTCGGCAATCTGGACAAGCCGCTCCGCCAGATGCCGAAGCATCTCCGGACCGCAGTTGCTCCTGATCACGGCTGCACCATCGGGTGCGAGCGCCACGATGAGGTGCGGCACGTCCTTTCCCGCGAAGCTGTTTCGAAGGATCTCGTCAGCGACCCCAAGGGTCTTCTCGACCAGGGCTACGGTTTCGTCTGCCATGGCCCGATCCTAGCGCGATCGGCGTCCCTGGCTAGAATGACGGCCGATGCGCTGGCGGCCCGAGCTCTTCGCCGATCCGCTCGAAGCCGTCGGGCACCGTCCTGACGAGGTCCCCGCGCTGGTGGCATATCGAGCATCTGAACGGGCAGGGATCGAACTTGCGATCCTCCTGACCCCGGGGAATGCGCATGTCGGTGTAGCGTCGGCAGCAACGACAGACGACATAGTGGTCGCCTAGAATGACCTTGAGCGCGCGCAGGGTTCCCGGCGGATGCGGCCACAGGCTGGTCATGCGGCGGGCAGCTCTCGCACCACCAGGCCGATCGGCTCGCCGATCCACATGGGCTTGCCGGGCAGCGGGCCGGCCAGGACGTCGAGACACTCGAAGTCGCGGCCGTTGATCCGAACCCGGCCGACGATGCCAGGCGCCGCCCGATCGCGGGGCCGGTCGCATTCAACATAGACGATCAGCTCGGGGCCGCTGACGTTCCAGCGGTGGCCTTCGAACGTCGGCGCGTTGCTCGGCCGAGCATTCAGATTGAGAAGCCTGGCAAGCTGCCGGGCGCGCTCCTCGCTATAGCCGCCGGCGCGCAAGCTCTCCGCATCGGTCCCGGTCTGGCGATCGATGACGTGCCAGCCTTGGCCCTTGATCGTGATGATGCCGCTCGGCCGGGAATAGTAGCGAGATTCGGACATGCGGCGAGACTAGTGCGTCGTGTTCGATGCCACCTCCGCCATCGTCGCCAGGGGATCATGCCGATTCGAGAGACCGTCCGCTTGCATGCGCGTGCATGCGCACAAGGGCTTGTGCGACTTCGATTTGCCTGCAGACCGAACGGCGTTCGCCTAGACCAGACAAATCCAATGTAAACTGTTGAGAAGGTATTGCAGCAATCAGCCCTTGTGGGAGAATACGATCACGATGGCATCCAAGCCCAAAACCCCGGTAGCTGAGATCGCCACCCCATCGGTGGTAGATGGGATACTGCAAACATTCGTCGATGCGCTGGCCGCTGAAGAAGGTATGGCCGAAGTCGCGGCCCGCCTGCGGGCGACTGTAGTAGAAGAGCGGTCATATACCGAGGCTTCCTTGCGCACAGCCTTGTTCGACGCCGACGGCTCCTGATGATCACCGTCGACCGCCTCGTCATCAAGGAGTTCAGGGGCATCCGTGACCTGGACCTCACGTTCTCCGGCAGGAATTTTGGTGTCGGAGGGCCCAACGGTACGGGGAAAAGCGGCATCGTGGATGCGCTCGAGTTCGTGCTTACTGGCACCATCTCTCGGCTTTCCGGTCGCGGTCGAGGCGACTTATCGATCAAGGAGCACGCGCCACATGTCGACACCAGCAAGAGCCCAGAGAAGGCAATTGTTGAAGCATATGTGACGATACCAACCCTTCAAGCGAAGGTGCATCTTGTCCGAAGCGTCAAGAATCCTAGAGCTCTCAAGGCGACTCCCGACACACCGGCGATACGACGGGCGCTTGCCCATGTCGAAAGCCACCCAGAGATCGCCCTCTCGCGCCGCGAGATCATCAGATACATTCTGACCGAGCCCGGTCAGCGGTCCAAGGATGTTCAGGAACTCCTACGACTCGATGCACTTGAAACGCTGCGCACGAATCTGCAGAGGATTGCCAATTCTTGCGATGCAGACGTGCGACGTGCTGAAGGGACAAGGACGAGTGCTACGGGCGAGCTCACGAAGGCGCTCAACATACCGCAGGCGACCGCCACGGCTCTCCTCGCAGCCGTAAATGCGCAACGTGCGGTGCTCGGTCTGCCAGCATTCGAGGTGCTCGCTCCGAATACCTCGCTTCGCGACGGCTTGGCGACTACCGGCGGAACAGCGGCCTCGCCAGTGCCAAAAGCTCTGGCGGCAGCGAACCTCGACGAGCTCGATACGGCCGTAGGCGGTTTCGTTTCTGCGGATGCGAGTGCTGGTCGTGCCGCTGCGGCTGTCGCACTCGGTGATCTCAAGGAAGACGAAGCACTTCTCGATGGAGTCAAGCGCGGCCAACTGCTCTCCCTTGCACTCGAATTGTTCGACAACGAGCATTGTTCCGTCTGCGACACGCCTTGGGAGCCGGAGGCCTATCGAGCCGTAATTGCGGCGAAGCAGGCCAGCCTGGTTGCCATCTCGGCAAAGCGCCGAGACGCTGAGAAGTTGCTCGAGCCGATCATTGATGAGCACCGGTTAGTGGCGAGGCTGATCAACGTTGTCGCAAGCTACGGCCCACTGCTGACGCCAAAGGTCCAGGTCGAGGCCCTTCGCAGCCATGCTGGGTTCCTTGAGGCTCGGGCGAATCGCCTGGAACAGTTCATGCCACTTGATGCAGCGATCGAAGATTTACGAGCGCCGTCGGCACTTCCAGCCAATGTCGCCGACGCCTTGGCGGCCGTATCCAAGGGCATTGCTGGCATACCAGAGCCGACGCAGCAGCAGCAGGCTTGGGACATGCTGACAATCGGTCAAGAGAAGCTCGAGACCTACCGCGCGTCGCGCCTGGCTCTTGACCGCGCGACGCTGCGGGCGGCCAGCGCACGCAAGGTCTTCGATGTCTACATCGCGTCGACCAAAACCGCGCTCGAAGGCATCTATGCCAAGGTCGAGGCCGCATTCACTGAGTACTATCGCCTGCTCAACGAAGACGATGAGAGCACGTTTGCCGCAAAGCTCACACCGTCAATGGGCAAGCTCGGCTTCGGTGTTGATTTCTACCAGCGTGGCTACTTTCCGCCGGGGGCGTATCACAGCGAAGGTCATCAAGACAGCATGGGCCTCTGCCTCTACCTCGCGCTGATGCAGCATCTTCAAGGCGCAGGCTTTACCTTCGCGGTGCTCGACGATGTACTCATGTCAGTCGACGCGGGGCATCGCCGGCAGGTTTGCAAGCTGCTCAAGACCAAGTTCCCAAACACCCAGTTCGTGCTCACGACCCACGACAAAGTCTGGTTGAAGCATATGAACACGGCAGGTCTCGTGGGTTCCAAGGCGATCGTGCATTTTCGGAAGTGGGATGTCGACCACGGTCCATCGCCCTGGGCGACCGACGACATCTGGGCCGAAATCGAGGCGTACGTCAGCAACAACGAGATTCAAGCCGCGGCTGCGCTCCTGCGCCATTACCTGGAGCATCTGGCCGCAGAAATCTGTCAGGCGCTTCGCGCTCCGGTCGAGTATCGCGCTGATGGCCAGTATGACCTTGGCGATCTGCTGCCGCCCGCTGTGTCAGAGTTCAGGAAGCAGCTCAAGCGAGCGAAGTCGGCGGCACAGTCTTGGGGTCACAAGGACGTCTTCGAGAAGGTAGATGCGTTCGAGAAGGACTATGGCACGGCACTGGCGGCCGCGGATGTAGAGCAATGGCTCATCAATCCCGCGGTGCATTTCAACCAGTGGGCCAATTTCACCAAGCAGGACTTCGCCCCAGTCGTTGCCGGATACAAGGCGCTCATTGGCAAGTTTCGGTGCGGTACGTGCAGTGACCTGATCGAAGTCCGTCCGCCTCGTGGAAAGCACGAAGGGCTGTTTTGCACGTGCGGCGCCAACAGCCTGTCGCTTCAGGAAAAGCCGTCGAGTGCGGCAAGCGCAGCCGGCAACTAACTACGAGCTCCTTTGGGAGGGACCCTGCACCACCCGACAGCGTGATCGGGCCAAAATCCTGGCTGATCGTCATGGCTCTTCCCGGTGCGCATCAGCCAGGATGCTAAGGTTCTCACAATCTTGTCTGTCTAAGCGAGCCTACCGCGGATGCAGGCGGCATCGGGACTAAGGATCTCGTCTGCACAGAGATGTCAGCAGGCAATCCATAGGCTATCTCGCCGATCGACAGGGAACTTACGGCTCCCAGAACGTGCGGCGAACGTTTGCCCACCAGTTTGCCCACCAATCGTTACAGGCGTTCGCTGTTCGTTGCGGTTCTTTGCGGCTTTCAGTGGGCAACGATCCACAGGCTACACGTAGCGGGCAGGATCTCTGAAACGTTCGCCTGCCTGCATCGGATCGCTTTGGGGAATGGTGCTGCCGGACAGGATTGAACTGTCGACCTCTCCCTTACCAAGGGAGTGCTCTACCACTGAGCTACAGTAAATGCGCGGATCCGCGCTTCATGACCGTCGGGTGCGGACCGCGGTGGGGAACCAGGGCAGCGAACGGCGTTCGGTTTGCAAGCATTTGGCGGGACGGGAGGGTGAACGAAGTTACAAACGCGAGTTACAAACGGCCCTAGGATAAGCTAGAAAACGCCCACGTCCCCGTAGCTCAGCCGGATAGAGCAGCGGTTTCCTAAACCGGAGGTCGGAGGTTCGAATCCTCTCGGGGACGCCATCTCAATCCAAGTCGTCGAACGCCGAGAGGCGCCGAGCCCGCGCGCGCTCCCGTCACCGCTCCTTGAATGTCATCGCGAGTTGGTCGCGCAACGGCTTGACCAGATAGGACAGGATCGTGCGGTCGCCGGTGCCGAGATGGACCTCGGCCGGCATGCCGGGCAGCAGGGCGAGTTTGCCGAGCTTGGCCCGGCTCTCGCCGGACAGCATGATGCGCACGACGTAGTAGTCCTGGGCGGGCGGTGAAGCCTGCGAGCGTGGTTGGGAATCGCGCACAACGTCCGCCGAGACGCGCTGAACCGTGCCTTCGACCTCGGGCGTCGTGCGCTGGTTGAAGGCGGGAAAGCGCACGAGGGCCGTCTGCCCGGCATGTACCGCATCGATGTCGTTCGCCGCCAGCCGTGCCTCGATCACCAGCTCGTCGTCCTGCGGCACGATCTCCATCAAGGTCTCGCCGGCCGCGATCACGCCGCCCACGGTATGGGCGGTGAGCTGGTTCACGACACCGGACTGCGGCGCGCGCAGCTCGACGCGACGGAGCTGGTCGTCGGCGGCGATGCGCCGCTCGGTGAGTTCGGCCAGCTTGGCTTGCAACTCGCGCAGCTCGCGCATGGTCTCGGCCCTCAGGTCCTGGTCGATCTGGTCGACCTGCAAGCGGGTCTCGGCGATGCGGCCCCGTGCCTGTGCGGCCTGGGCGACAAGCTGACCTTCCTCGCCGGCCAGGCGCGCCGCGTCGCGCTGGATCGCCGTGAACTTGGTTACCGGATAGAGGTTCTTCTCCCATAGCATCTTGGAGCCTTCGAGTTCGCGGCCGACGAAGCCCAGCTCGCGCGCTTTCGCCTCCTTCTGCTGGCCAAGGCCGCCGATCTCCTGTTCGAGTTGCGCGATACGTTCTTCGAGCTGCGCCTTCTGGCCGGCGCGCGCGTCGCGCCGGGATTCGAACAGGTGGCGCTCGGACGCGAGCAGGTCCTTGATCTCCGCTTCCCCGGCACGCGCAGCGAGCGCCGACGGCAGGCCGAAGCCCTGCTCGCCGTTGCGCTCGGCCTTGAGCCGCATCTGGCGAATTTCGAGTTCGTCGATCTGGCGCACCAGCACCATCAGATTGGCGCGGGCCATGGTGTCGTCGAGGGTGAGCACGACGTCGCCCTCGCGGACCGTGGCGCCATCCTTGACGTGGATGCGGCCGACGATGCCGCCGGTCGGATGCTGCACCTTCTTGGCCGAGCCCTCGACCACGATGCTGCCGCGGGCCAGCACGGCGCCGGCGATCTCGACGATGGTGGCGGCGGCGCCCAGGCCGAGGGCGGCTATGGCGCAGGCCAGCAGGCCGGCCCGCAGGGGAGAGGCAATGCCGTCGGTATCGGCGGCGGAAGGAGAACGTGAGAACATGGTTGTCATCCGTTTGTGGTTAGCTGCCGACGACGGCGAGGGCCGGGACCGGGCGCGTCTGGGTCGTCTGGGAGAGCACACGGTCGCGCGGTCCGAAGGCGCGCACGCGGCCTTCGTCCAGCACGAGCAACTTGTTGAGATTGGTAATCGCCGATGGCCGGTGGGCGATGACGACCACGATGGCGCCGCGCTGACGGATACCGACGATCGCCTCGCCGAGTGCCGCCTCGCCCGCGGCGTCGAGATTGGCGTTGGGCTCGTCGAGAACCACCAGGAACGGGTTGCCGTAAAGGGCACGGGCGAGCGCCAGACGTTGCCGCTGTCCGGCCGACAGCATCGCGCCGGCGGGGCCGACTCGGGTGTCGTAGCCTTGCGGCAGCGCAACGATCATGTCGTGGCAGCCGGCGGCCCGGGCGGCCGCGATCACCGCGCCGGAGTCCGGCCTGTCGGCAAGGCGGGCGATGTTCTCGGCCACCGTCCCGTCGAAGATCTCGACGTCCTGCGGCAGGTAGCCGATATGCGGGCCGAGGTTTTCCGGACGCCACTGGTTGAGCGTCGCGCCATCGAGGCGGACTGCGCCGTGGCGTGCATCGAATACGCCGACCAGCGTGCGCGCCAGTGTCGACTTGCCGGAGGCCGACGGGCCGATGACGCCGAGGCCGTCGCCGGCCTCAAGGGCAAAGGTGATGCCCTGCAGCGCGGGCCGTCCGGCGCCCGGCGGCACGACGACCAGGGCTTCGACATCGAGCCGAGCCGTCGGGGCCGGCAACTCGGACTCGGGGGTGGCCTCTTCTGTCGCCATGACGGCAGCGAGGCGCCGCCAGGACTGGCGGGCAGCAACCAGGCTGCGCCACTGGGCGATCACCGTCTCGACCGGCGCCAGCGCACGGCCGGTCATGATGGAGGCCGCGATCATGATGCCGCCGGTTGCCTCGCCGCGCAGCACGACCCAGGCGCCGAGGCCCAGCATCAGCGACTGGAGCGCCATGCGGAAGACACGCGAGAAGGTGGCGAGGGCGCCTGGCGCTTCGACAGCTCGGATCATATCCGCGAGGTGCTTCTCGCTGGCCTCGGTCCAGCGTCGGCCGAGCGCCGGCGCGAGCCCCAGTGCACGCACCACCTCGGCGTTGCGGCGGGCGAAGTCGACCAGCGCGAGTCGCTGGCCTGCGCTGTTGGTCAGCGCTTCGGCAGGTGCGCGCGAGCGCCGTTCGGCGAGCAACGCGGTGGCGACCATGATTGCCGCGCCCGCGACCGCCAGCAGGCCGAGCCAGGGATGCAGCAGGAAGATCAACAGAAGGTAGATCGGCAACCAGGGCGCATCGAACAGTGCGACCAGGCCCGGGCCGGTGGCGACGGCGCGTACCTGATCGAGGTCGCGCACGGCGCGCGGGCCGTCGCCCGGCCGGCCGAGCAGCGATGCACGCAGCACCACGGCAAGAACGTTGTCGCGCAGCCGGCGATCGATGCGGGCGCCCAGGCGTGCCAGGACGCGGCTGCGCAGGACGTCGAGCACGCCATAGAGGCCGTAGAGGCCCAGCATGAGAAGCGTAAGCGCCAGCAACGTCGAGTTCGAGTGGGCGCCGAGCACGCGGTCGTAGACCTGCAGCATGTAGAATGAGCCGGTCAGCGCCAGCAAGTTCACCACGCCGCTCATGATGCCGAGGCCCGGCAGCGCGTCGCGCGACCAGGCAAGTGCCGCACGCGGAAGGGATGGGAGAGGGGCGGTCATGACCATTTACCTTTTGTCGGGGGAAGCGATCGCGAGAACGCGGCAGGTGGCGTTGCCGCCGACATAGTCGTCCAGCAGCGGCCAGCCCCGATCCCCGTGCCGCGGCAGCAGGGCGACGAGGCGGTTCGCTTCGCCACGCTCGGGAAATCGGGTGCGATAAAGTTCGGCCCAGGCCATGTAGTGGCGGCCGTTGCCGCGGAGCTTGAGGAAGCCCAGGTCCTGCCGGCGGGCATCGTCTTGGCCCGTGTAAGTCGCGAGCCGCTCGGGCTGGTCGATGGCATCCAGCAGGAAGGCGACGGCGCGGTGGAGGTCGGCGCCGTCGGCGCGCGGCTGCCACAAATCGTAGCCGAAGGGCCGCAGCAGCTCGGCGATGTAGACCAGCGAGGCGAGAGCATGGCGCTGGTACCACAGCGCGCGCACGCCACGTGCCGTTTCGAGCGGCAAGCTGCCATCGTCGCGCATCTCGGCGATGGTTGCGCGGGCGATGCGCCCGGCGCCGTCGGCGAACGCGCGCCGCCCGGTCAGGGTGGCCCATTGGGCCGCGACGGTCGCGCGCAGCAGGACATGGTTGTTGTGGTTGCTCGTGGCCTTGCCCTTGGCGCGGCTCTTCTCGGTGCCGGTCTCGACGTCCTGGACGGCGACGAGATGGCCAAGCCAGCGCTCGATCTCTTCGCCATGCGCCCGGCCGGCCGGTGCGGTGCGCAGCTCCATCCAGGAACCGAGGATCGCGATCAGTGCGCGGCGCAGCGAATAGATCGAGTTGGTGTTGCTGTGCGCAGGCCCGGCGTCGAGGCTCTCGCCGAGCGCGCCGGCGCGAGCCCACTGCACCAGAGCCTCGACCGCGCGATCCGCAGCCGCCTGGTCGCGACGGCCGCGCCAGGCAGCGGCCGCCTCCATCTGCAGCAGCGCGTAGGGCTCGATGTGGCGATCGGTGCCTTTGTGGGCGGGGCCCTGGACGGCCTTGATCGGCGCAGGCACGGCAAGGCCGGCGGGCGGGCGGCAGGCGTCTTGCGCCGGTGATTCTGCACGCGCCGGCCAGGCGGCCAGCACCAGCAGCACGATGGCGGCACGACGGATCATGGCAGCACCGCCAGCTTGAGTTCGTGCAGGGTATAGAGGCTCGGCAGCCGCAGGATGCCGGCGTAGCTCACGATCGCCAGCATGAGGGCCGCCATGGCGACGACTGTCAGGTAGAAGGCGACGGCATTGCGCACCCGGTCGGCCAGGCCGCCGCCGAAGCCCGCCATCTGGTCGCCGCGGTTGGTCCAGCGCTGCTTGGACAGGCGGAACAGGCAGTAGACCTTTACCGCCGCGTTGACGAATTGGTTGACGTAGAGCAGCAGCGGATAGACGAGGTGGACTTCGCGCGAGTAGCCGAACAGCACCAGCGCCTGCCACAGCCGCGTGATGGCGATCCAGATGAAGTAGGTGGCGAGGAAGGCGGGCGAGACCAGCAGCGCGCCCATCAGGCCGAGGATCGGGCTCACCAGCATGGTCCACATGGCGATGCGCTGGTCGACGATGCACCACCAGATGAAGAAGCCGGTACGGCGCGGCCCGAGGGCGATGGCACGCGCGCCGTTGCGCAGCATGTTGCCCGACCAGCGGCGCAGGTTCTGCACCATGCGCTCGTAGCCCGAGCCCTCGATGTGCTCGATCGTGTAGGCGATCGTGTCGGGCACGTAGATCATCTTCGCGCCCGCGCGCAGCATGTAGTACCAGGTCGTCTTGTCGTCGCCCGACAGGAAACGGAAGCGACCCCACAGCCAGTGCTCGAGGTGATCCTCCTCGACCAGCTCGTAGAACTCCGGCCGGATGACATGGTTGACGCGGAACAGCGACAACCGCCCGGTGAGGGTCAGGACCTTGCCGGCCAGCGCGTGGCTCTGCATGGCAATGCGGCGCTGGGCAAACCGCATGGTGAGCCAGAGCTGGATCCAGCGCGGGCCGTAACAGATCACCTCTTCGTCGGTGGTCATCGCCTCGAGCGTGGGATCGGCGACGAACAGCGAGGTGCACTTGGCGAGCATGCCGTCGCCGATGACCGAATCGCCGTCCATGAAGACCACGACGTCATTCTCGCGGACCTCGCCGCGTGCGCGGCCCCCCGCCATGGCGCGCAGAGAGGCGCCAATGGCGTAGCGCTTGCCCGGCTTGATCTGGCGGGCGATCTCGAGGCGGACCTCGACGTCGCGAGCATGCTCGGCGAGGAAGTCGGCGATGACGATCTCGTCGCTCTCGTCGCCCGAGCCCAGCCAGATCGTGCCGGGCAGGCCGGTCGCCCGCAGTTCGCGCACGATGCTGTCGACCACGGCATGGGTGATCTCCGGCCTCTCGCGGAAGGTCGTCATCATGAAGTGCACGCGGCGCGGCCGATGGCCGGCCTGCCAGGCGGCGTCGGCGCGACGGCGCAGGGAGGGATAGCGGACAAAGGCGTAGATCCAGGCGCGCACGACGTGGGTGGTCCACCAGCCGAAGCGCCACAGGCCGAGGCCGCCGATCGCGATGGTGACGTGGCGCGCCGCCGGATCCCACAGCGTGTTGGGCACGGTCAGCAGCAGGCTCAGGCATATAACGATGTAGACCAGCAGACCGGCCACGACCCGCAGGTTCCACTTCGCCCAGAAGCCGGGCTGCGGCACCATGTCGGCGTACTGGATGACGCCCGGTGTCGGCGGGGCCTTGGCCGGAGCGCTCATAGCCGGCTCTCCGCTGGCTGCCGGTCGGACTTGTGGGCGGCGCGGAAATCACCCAGCACGGTGTCGATCGAGCGGCGCTGGAAGGAGACGACGGCTGGCGTACCCGGCTCCAGATCCTTGCGCAGATGCTCGCCCTGATCGCCGTCGAGGCGCAGCACCACCCGGGCGGTGCGGTCGACGTCGCCCTGGCGGATCCCGCTGTCGCGGGCCTGGCGCCACGTGTAGCGGCTCTCGACGTCGTCGAGAAAGCCCGCGGCGCGGTCGATGGTGGCGACATGGGCCGTGAGGCGAAGGCGCAGCGCGGGAACGTAGATGGTAGCGGCATCGCCCACGGCGATGCGCACGACCTCGCTCTGGGTCAGGAAGGCGTTGATGGTGCGCTCGCCGTTGCGCTCGTAGACCGCGACGGTGTCGCCGGCGCGCACGACGCTGCCCTCGCCATGGAGAATGCGCATGATGCGGCCGTCGGCCGATGCGGTCACAACCGCAGCGGCGCGTCGCTCCTGCCATACCCGCAGCTCCTCCGTCGCCACGTCGACCTCGGCAAGGGCGCGCCGCACGGCGGCTTCCAGTTCGGCCAGCTTGCCGATGATGCGACTGCCGTCGAAGAAGCGCCCGGCCTCGGCCGACGCGACCAGGGCGCGGCGCTGCTCCTCGACGATGCGTGCCCGCGACAACTGGGCATTCAGGACGGCGAGTTCGTTGGTCTGGTCTTCGAGCTTGTGCCGGGCGGCGAAGCCTTGGGCGAACAGGCTGCCGAAGCGCTCGACGCGCGTCTTGGCGGTGGCGACCTGCTCTTCGAGCGAGGCGATCTCGGCCTGCACGACCTTGAGCTCGGCCTGGGTGACGATCAGCGTGTCGTCGCGCTTGGCCTTCTCGGAAGCGAGCTCCGCTTCGCGCAGCCGGAGTTCGTGGCGGGCGCGTTCGAGCTGGATGCTGGACAGCGATACCTGCCGCTCGACCTCGGGGTCCAGGATCTTGGCCAGGCGGTTGCCGCTCGTGACCGGGCTGCCGGGCTTGATGCCGACGCCCAGCATCACGCCGTCTGCCGTCGCGCGGATCGGCTCGACGGCGCCGGCAATGACCGCGGCATCGACCTCCAGGCGGACGACGTTGGCATAGACCAGGGCGCCGCCATAGACGATCGCGGCGCCGCCGGCGGCCGCCCACAGCAGGCCCGTCGTCACGCGACGGGCCAGGCTGCGGGCTTTAGTGGTCAGGTTCGACATGGTGCCGATCCTTCGGTTTGGTGCGGGTTACCAGCAGACTCCGCGATAGCCCGGCTGAGCCCGCACGGCGGCCGGCAGGCGCACCAGGTCGATGACGGTGCTCTCGGGGTGACGCGCTTCGAGGGCGGCGACGAACTCGGGCGTAGCGTGCGACACGACGATGACGTCGCAGGCACGGATCAGCTCGTCGGCGGTGTCGGTCAGCAAGTCCGGCAGAGCCTGCAGGGCAATCCGCGTCGAGGGGGTCGCGGCCTTGAGGTAGCCGCCGGCCAGGCGGACGCCTGCGGTGTTCACGTTGCGGTCGTGCGCCAGCACCTTGAAACCGGCATCGACCAGGCGGCCGAGCAGGTCGATCTGCGGGCTTTCGCGCAGGTCGTCCGTGCCGTCCTTGAAGGTGACGCCGAGCAGGCCGACCCGCTTGGCGCCGGCCTCGGCGATCAGGCGGAAGGCGTGGTCGATATGCGAGTCGTTTGAGCGCAGCAGGCTGTCGATCAACGGCACCTCGACGCCGTTGGCGTGGGCGAGGCCGGTGATGGCGCGCACGTCCTTCGGAAGGCACGAGCCGCCGAACGCGAAGCCGGGCTTCAGGTAGTAGGGCGACAGATTGAGCTTCCGGTCCTGGACGAAGATGTCCATTACCTTGTGGCTGTCGACGTCGGCCGACTGGCAGATCTTGCCGACTTCGTTGGCGAAGGCGACCTTCACGGCGTGCCAGGTGTTGTCGACGTACTTCACCATCTCGGCGGCCTCGATCGAGGTGCGCAGCAGGGGCGCTCCGATGGAGTGATAGACCTTGGCAAGCATGGCGCCGCTCTTCTCGTCGTACTCGCCGATCACCGTCTTGGGCGGCGCATAGAAGTCGGCGATGGCCACGCCTTCGCGCAGGAACTCGGGGTGGAAGCAGAGGCCGAAGTCGCGGCCGCAGCGCTTGCCGGACACGCGCTCGATCTCGGGCAGCACGACCTGGCGGGTGGTGCCGGCCGGCACGGTGCTGCGCACCACGACCAGGTGGTAGTCGCTCTTCAGCGCCAGCGCGCTGCCGATCTCGCCGGCCACCGCCTTGAGGGCCGACAGGTCGACGGTGCCGTCGGCGCGGCTCGGCGTGCCGACGCAGACGAAGGTGAGGTCGGTCTCGAGCACGCCGTCGAGCACGTTCGGGTCGGCGGTGATCAGCTCGTCGACGACGCCGTCGGTCAGGGCCTCGCCCAGGCCGGCCTCGACGATCGGCGAGGTGCCGGCGGCGATCTGCTCGACCTTGCCGAGGTCGAGGTCGATGCCGACGACGCGATGGCCGAGCTGGGCGTAGCAGGCGACCGAGACGGCGCCGACATAGCCCAGGCCGACGACCGAGATGGCCGGCAGGGCGAGCGGTGCGTCGGCCATCGAAATGACGGGGTTGGGGGTCTCGAAAGTGCGGGTTTCGTAAAGCATGGCGTATCTCCAAAGGGCCGCCGGAAGTGGCGCGTGCCAATCCCTTCCCAAGAGACGTGCCAATCGACCCGTTCTGGAAAAATCCAGTCAGAACAATGAGTTAGAAGGGCCGTGCCAAATCGGCAGCTTGCGATTTGCGAATCGCGACCGGCCCGGCCTGCAAGCTGATTTGCAGGGTGCGAATGCCGCCGCCGGCGATCAGCCCTGCTCGGCCTGCCAGGCCTGCAGGCGGCGGTAAATCGTCGACGGGCTCACCTGCAGGGCGGCCGCCGCCTTGGGGATGTTGCCGTCGCATTGCGCGATCGCCCGTTCGATGGTCCGTCGCACCACGATGTCGAGCGGCTCCAGCGTCGTCACCGACGTGGAGGCCGAGGCGGTCGCCGAGGCGGGCGTCACCGGCAGGCTGGCCAGCGCCGCCGTCGTCGCGTCTCTGGCGGCGGCCGTCTTGAAGAGGCGCGGCAACATCTCGAACTCGACGGTCGTGCCTTCATTCAGCACGACGATGTTGCGCACCGTGTTCTGCAGCTCGCGCACGTTGCCCGGCCAGGAGTGGGCAAGGAAAGCCGCCTCGACGGCCGGCGAGAAGGCCGTGAACTTCTTGCCGTCCTCGGCCGAGAACTGGCGCAGGAAATGGCCGGCGATCAGGAGCACGTCGTGGTCGCGCTCGCGCAGCGGCGGCAGGTCGATCGGGATCACGTTCAGCCGGTAGAACAGGTCTTCGCGGAAGCGGCCGGCCGCGACCTCCGCCTGCGGATCGCGATTGGTGGCGCAGACAATGCGCACGTCGACGGCGCGGGGCTTGTCCTCGCCGACCCGTTGCACCGTGCCGGTCTGCAGGAAGCGCAGCATCTTGGCTTGCAGGCCGAGGTCCATCTCGCAGATTTCGTCGAGGAACAGCGTGCCGCCATTGGCTTGCAGCGCGGCGCCCGCACGGTCGGCGGTGGCGCCGGTGAAGGCCCCCTTGGCATGGCCGAACACCTCGCTCTCCAGGAGGTCCCGGGGGATCGCGGCGCAGTTGATGGCGACGAATGGCTTCTCGCGGCGGCGGCTGAGCCGGTGCAGGGCGTCGGCGCACAATTCCTTGCCCGTGCCGCTCTCGCCGGTCACGAACACCGTGGCCTTGCTGGCTGCCGCATTCTGCAGGATGCGATAGATCGAGTGCATGGCCATCGACTGGCCGATGAAGCTGCAGAAACGGTCGCGTCCGGTCTCTTCCTGGATGGCGGCGACCTGCGACTGGAGCTTGCGCCGCTCGAGCGCGTTGCGGACGGTGACGCGCAGCCGGTCCGCGCTGAACGGCTTGGTCAGGAAATCGAGCGCGCCTTCCTTCATGGATTCCACGGCCAGGCGCACCGAGGCCTGGCCGGTCACGATCACGACCTCGGTAGGGAGGCTGCGGTTGCGCACCTCCCTCATCAGGTCGATGCCGTTCATGTCGGGGAGGTTGACGTCCAGCACCAGGACGTCGGGGGGAAGCGTGTAGATGGCGGCAAGCGCCTGCTTGCCGATGCCGAAGGTCTCGACGCTGCAATTCTCGGTTTTTAGGTATTCAGCGTAGGTCTCTGCCAGAGCCGGGGCGTCTTCGACGATCAGGACCCGGCCACGCGAATTCGGCATGGGGCTCCTTCCCCTGTTCTTGCCTTTCCTAATTAGTCGATTGCAGGCGGGCGGGCCAGCCGGTCCTTGGCCGCGGCCTGGCGCGCCCGGTGCATGACCGCGAGCCCGAGTGCGGTTGCATGCGGCATGAGATTGAAACCGTCGAAGCCGACATACATGGTCAGCTGGTCGAAGGGCAGCAGGAGGCGGCTGGCGCCTTCGAGATCGGTCTCGGTCGGCGTCGAGACCAGATGTGCGCCGGTACCGTAGAAGATATGCGCCGTGGCGCAGTGCTGATTGCCGTTCACGATAAAGGAGCCGAGGGACGCGATTTCGCGGCAATCGAACCCGGTTTCTTCCAGCAGCTCGCGGCGCGCGGCGTCCTCGGGATTTTCGCCGGGTTCGAGCAGGCCGCCCGGGAAGGTGAGGCAGGAGCGTTTGGCGCCGTGCTTGTAGCCTTTGAGCATGACGGCGCGGTCGTCGGCGGTCAGCGCCACCAGAACAACGAAGTCGGGCAGAGCGACCTGAAAATAGTCGTCGATCTCGCGGCCGTCGGGCAGCGAGACGCGTTCTCGCCACACCGAAAGGCGCGGGCCAGCGTCGAACGCCATGGAGCGATCGAGGACGCGCCAGGTGGGGTCGATAATGGACACGGGCGATCTCCCGGAAAGAGAGCCCGGCGGCGGAGGCCGCCGCCGGGGGTGTGATCCATCAGACGATGAAGCTGTCCAGACCGATCTTGGCCAGCATCTCCTGCGAACCCTTCAGAGTCGCGATGTCGACAGACCCGCCATTGTGGGTGTCGAGCAGAACATGCAGGCCGTTGTCGGCCATGACGAGCGAGATGTCCTTCGCACCGTTCTCGAGCGCGTAGGCCGAGACGTCCACATGATCGTGGCCGATCTCGAAGTCGTTGATCACGTCGCCGGCCGCCTTCGTGTCGCTTGGCAGGAAGACGAACGTGTCGTTGCCCTCGCCACCCGAAAGCGTGTCCTTGCCCGCCCCGCCGATCAGGACGTCGTCGCCGCTGCCGCCCTTGAGCGTGTCGGTGCCCGAGCCGCCGATCAGGCGGTCGTTGCCGGCACCGCCATCCAGCGTGTCGTTGCCGGCGCCGCCGTCGAGCGTATCGTCACCCGAGCCGCCGGTCAGCGTGTCGTTGCCGTTGCCGCCCGCTAGCTTGTCGTTGCCCGACCCGCCGTCGAGGGTGTCGTTGCCGTTGCTGCCGTCGAGCGTGTCGTCGCCCGAGCCGCCCGACATGTCGTCGTCGCCCTCGTCGCCGCTCAACATGTCGTTGCCGTCGCCGCCTGCGAGCTTGTCGTCGCCTGCGCCACCGGCCAGCTGGTCGTCGCCGGAGCCGCCGTCGAGGCTGTCGTTGCCCGCGCCGCCGTCCAGCGAGTCGCTGCCGGCGCCACCGCTCAGCTCGTCGTTGCCGGCATCGCCAATGAGCTTGTCGTTGCCGTCGCCGCCCACGAGCTTGTCGTTGCCTGCGCCGCCGTTCAGCACGTCGTCGCCCGAGCCGCCGTCCAGCAAGTCGTCGCCCGCATCGCCGTACAGCTGGTCATTGCCGGCTTCGCCGTAGACCTTGTCGTTGCCGGCCCCGCCGTAGGCGACGTCGTTGCCGCTGCCGCCGTGGATCGTGTCGTTGCCGTTGTCGCCGTACAGCTTGTCGTGGCCGGCACGCCCGTACAGGGTATCGTCGCCTTCGCCGCCGGTGACCGTGTCGTTCTCCGTGCCCTCGACGTACGGCTTTGCCGTGCCGTTGCCGGCTTCCACGGAATCTCCCGCCGGCGAGCCGGTGGTTCCGTGTGCGCTCAGCAACTGTACGTTGGCCGTGCCGATGTTGACCGTAAACACCGAGTCGTCAAAGTCGCGGTCGCCGCCGCCCTTGAGGTCCTCGAAGCCGATATGGACGATGCCCTTGCTGGCGTCGACCGTGCCCACCGTGTGGAGGATGCCGTCGTTGTTGAGCGGCAGGGTCTTGTCGTAGGCGGCCGTATGGTACTCGTCGCCCTTGATCAGCGTGGTCTTGCCGTCGGTGCCGACAAACCAGAGCTGCGGATTGACCGACTTCAACGTCGCAGCGTCGCCGCTGGCGTCGCGGAACTCGTAGTGGCCGTTGGCGAACTTCGCGAAGTCGTTCTGCGAGGCGCCGTTGGACACGATGAAGAACCCGATCTGGTCGTTGGCATGCAGCTCGATCGGCTTGGTGTCGCCCGACGAGAGATTGCCACCGCTGCCCTTGAGGCTGGCATTGGCCCAGACGACCTGAACGTCGGTGATCTTGCCGTCGACGACTTTGTACCAGCCGAGTGTATTCAGATAGCCGGCGGTCTCGTTGTCGAAGGTGATCGAGCCCTTGTAGTCCTGGTCGATCACGAGGCGGTCGAGTTTGGCGATCGAGGGTCCTGAGCCGCCGCCGTACAGCACGTCGTTGCCGCTCTGGCCGTTCAGCTGGTCGTTGCCACGGCCGCCGTAGGCGACATCGTTGCCGTTGCCGGCATAGACGGTGTCATTGCCCTGGCGGGCGAGGAACAGCTCGTCGATCGAGCCACCCCGGAGGATATCGTCGCGAGTCGTCCCGACGATTGGACTTTGCATGAAGTCAGACAAGTTTCAGTCTCTCTCGATTGGAGCGCACCCGAAATTTCGCCCCGAGTCGGAGCGCGCCTGTTGATGACAAGAAGGGGCGAAAGGGCGATGACCGTCAGGTGCGGCCGTAGATGTCGTCGAGGCGTTCGATGTCGTCCTCGCCGAGATAGTCGCCGCACTGGACTTCGATCAGCACCAGCGGCTGGGCCGTGCGATTGATCAGCCGGTGTACGGCACGTCGGGCGATGTAGATCGACTGGTTCGGGGCCAGTTCATGCGCGTGCCCGTCGAGTTCGACCGACGCGATACCGGCGACGACAACCCAGTGCTCGGCGCGGCAGGCATGGCGCTGGCGGCTTAGGCTCCCGCCGGGAGCCACGACGATACGCTTGACCTGATATCCGTCGTCCGACGCAATCGATTGGTAGGAGCCCCACGGTCGCACGACGGGCGCTGGGCGCTCTATTTCAGTTGTGTGACCTTGCATGGCGTTCTCGCTCCAATGAGTGGCGAGCACGCGGGAGCAACCGATGGGCCAATCGTCAGCAGTCGGCGAGAACGTTGAAAAGCAAGGCAGAATCGGCGAAGCGGCGCTCGACTTGGCGTTGCGTTTTGCAAAGCCGGATCAGTCGATTCGCGCGATGCGATGCGAAGAGGGGGCTCAGGCTGCGGTCATGTGTGCGGTAGACAGCGAGTCGACGGCGATCCGCGCAAGGCGTTGCAGTTCACCCACGCGTTGCGCGATCTCTTGGTCGGTCGCCACCTCGACCGCCGTTGCCGCCGCCGCTGCCGCGGTCGCACCAAACTGGCCGAGCAGGCCGGCAAGACGATGGGCCGCCTTGCGCAGGCCGTGGGCATCGCAACCGGCGAGGGCGGCATCGACATCGACCAGCGACTGCCGCACGTCCTGCACGAAGCGCGCGATCAGCCGTGTAAACGCCTCCTCGCCGACGGACTGCCGCAGTTCGTCGATCGCATCGTCGTCGATCCCGTGGTCGTCGGACCGCGGCGCGGTCGACGGCTGCACGACGCGTTCGAGCAAGGCGGCCAGCGCTGGCAGGCGAATGGGTTTGCTGAGATGGGCACTCATGCCGGCGGCGAGAGCCTTCTCCCGGTCGGTCGGTTGGGCAAAGGCGGTAAGCGCGACGATGGGCGTCGTGGCGACCGGCCCGTTGAGCGCGCGAATGCGCCTCGTCGCCTCGTAGCCATCCATGTCGGGCATCTGAACATCCATCAAGATGACGTCGAAGAGGCCGGCACGCGCGGCGGTCACGGCCTCGCTGCCGTCGCCGACGATCTGGACGCGATGGCCCAGCTTCTCGAGCATCGCCCGCGCCACGATCTGGTTGGCCGGCGTATCCTCGGCCACCAGAACCTTGAGGCTCCTGGCCGGCCGGGGTGTCTCGTCCGCCGATGCCTCGGCGAGCATTGCCGTCGATTTGCCGAACGGCAGTTCGAACCAGAAGGTCGATCCATGTCCAGGTTCGCTCTGCACGCCGATGCGGCCGCCCAGGGATTCGACGATGCGCTTGCAGATCGCGAGGCCGAGCCCGGTGCCGCCCTTGCGGCGGGCCAGGCTTGCATCGCCTTGCTCGAACGGCCGAAAGAGCCTCTCCTGGATCTCCGGCGCGATGCCGACACCCGTATCGGTGACAGAGAAGCGGATGCGCAGGCCGGTATCGTCCTGGTCGACGATGGTGGCCGACAAGGTAACGGCGCCGCGCTCAGTGTACTTGACCGCGTTGCTGAGCAGGTTGAGCAGGAGCTGGTTCAGCCGATCGGGATCACCCGATACGACTGACGGTATGTTGCCGGCGATCGCCATGGCGATCTCCATCCGGTCTGCATCGGGCAGGCCGCGGGCGATGTCGATGGCACTCTCGGCCACGGCACGAAGGTCGAAGTCGGCTCTTTCGACGGTCATGCGGCCGGCTTCGATCTGAGACAGGTCGAGGATGTCGTTGATGATCCCGAGCAGGTGTCCAGCCGAATCCTCGATGATGCGTACGTAGCGCCGCTGCACTGGTTCGAGCCGGGTCTCGGCCAGCAGGCTCGACATGCCGATCACGGCGTTCATCGGCGTGCGGATCTCGTGGCTCATCATCGCCAGAAACTCGGTCTTGGCGTGTGTAGCGCTCTCGGCATCGGCACGTGCGCGCCGCAGATCGGCCATGGTGGATTCCTGCCGCGTTAGCAGAGTAGCGATCCAGGCCGTCAGGCCGATCAGCAGCAGGGCGAGTACCACGGTACCCGAGCCGACGAACCATGCCGTGCCGTACCACAGCTCGAGGACCAGTCCTTCGGTGGCGGTGACGTTGACAACCAGCGGATAGTCTTTGAGGGCACGCGGCGCCACGATGCGCATCTCGTTTGTCCAGCTGTCGGCCAGCCGCGGGCTGGTCGTGACGACGGCGCCGGCGTCGCTGCCACGCCCGATAATGTCGCGGAACACGGCTTGCTCGTGGAAGGAGGTGCCGATGAGCTGATCGCGGATGGGGTAACGGGCGAGCAGAACGCCGTCCTTACGGAACAGCGATATCGCGCTGTTGTCGCCGATGTTCACCGCCTTGAAGAAATCCTGGAAGAAGGTGCTTTCGATGCCGGTCAGCACCAGGCCCAGCGTCTCGCCGGACCGGCCCTTGATCTTGCGCGCGAGGTAGAAGGTCCAGGTCCCGGTGCCACGGTTTCTGACCGGGACGCTCAGGAAGACGTCGAGCGCCGGGTCGGCCATGTGGGCCTTGAAGTAGTCGCGGTCGGCGAGGTTGATCTTGGGGGGCGGATAGGAGCGCGTGAAGTTGATGATGTCGCCATTGCGCGCGACGATGGTGGCGACATCGATCTGCGGCACGCTGCTCGCCTTGTTGCGCAGCATGTCGTAGATCTCGTGGGTTCCCATCTCGCGGCGCAGCTCGTCGTCGTTGGCGATGTCGGCTTCCTCGACCCGGTCGGTGATGCTCTTCAGCACCAGGTCGGCGGCTTTCATCGTCTGGTTGGTCGACTCGGCCAGCGTGATCGACATGTTGGAGAGGTTGACCTTCCATTCCTCGATCACCGTCTCGCGCGCCTGCCACAGCATCAGGATCGATCCAACCGTCGCGAACACGACCATCAGCAGCCCGGCCAGAATCACCGACCAGCCGCGCCGGCTCAGCTTCAGTCGAGCCGGCGGAGTCATGGAATGGGAGGATGGGTCCGTCACGATGAGGCCTCTCAGCAGGGAGATCATACTCCCGGTCTGCAAATCCGACGCCACACGAAAGGGCCCTATATCTGGGCCATAGGTCGTGTCTTTCCCAGATGTTGGGGTATGCCGGCGCGATCCGTTGCAAAATGCAAATGTCGGATGCGCCTCCCTCGGCGGGATTTGCGTTTTGCAGAGATATCAGCGCGATCGCGACGGCGGGTCGTCATACGGGCTGTCATGCCGCCCCGGAAGTCCGACCCCAGGGACGATGGGTCGTTCGGGACCGGAGACGTTTCCCGCGACTCCGCCCGGCGAACGTCCGGGTGTCAGTTCATGACACCCGGCTCGAGGTGTCAGGCAATGGCGGCCGGCGGTTTGTCGCGCGACGGCAGATGCCGTCGCGCCCATTGCCTTCGGCTCCGATTGCTCAGTGGCGGCTCAGCTCGGCGCGTCCCACCACCATGTGGTGCACTTCGTCGGGGCCGTCGGCGAAGCGGAGATGCCGCTGGTTGGTGTACATGTCGGCGAGCGGCGTCCATTGCGAGATGCCGGTGGCGCCGTGGATCTGGATGGCCTGGTCGATGATCTGGCACACCCGCTCGGGCACCATGGCCTTGACCATGCTGACCCACACGCGCGCTTCGCGGTTGCCCAGCACGTCCATCGCCTTGGCGGCCTTCAGCACCATCAAGCGCATCGCTTCGATCTCGATACGCGCCCGTGACACGGTCTCCAGATTCTTGCCGAGCTGGATGAGCTGCTTGCCGAACGCCGTACGGTTGGAGCCGCGCTTCACCAGCAGATCGAGCGCCTTTTCGGCCTGGCCGATCGAGCGCATGCAGTGATGGATGCGGCCCGGGCCGAGGCGCACCTGCGAGATCTCGAAACCACGGCCCTCACCCAGCAGCATGTTCGACTCAGGCACGCGGACATTCTCGAACTTGAGATGCATGTGGCCGCGCGGTGCATGGTCGTGCCCGAAGACCTGCATCGGCCCCAGGATGCGCACGCCCGGCGTGTCCATGGGTACCAGGATCTGCGACTGCTGGAACTGCGGTGAGGCATCGGGGCTGGTCTTGACCATGACGATCATGATCTTGCAGCGCGGGTCGCCGGCGCCGGAGATGTAGTACTTCTCGCCGTTGATCACCCACTCGCCGCCGACCAGCTCGGCGCGCGTGGCAACGTTCTTGGCATCGGAGGAGGCGACGCCCGGTTCGGTCATGGCATAGGCCGAGCGGATCTCGCCGTTCAGCAGCGGCTTCAGCCACTTCTCCTTCTGCTCGGGCGTGCCGACCCGTTCGAGGACTTCCATGTTGCCGGTATCCGGTGCGGAGCAGTTCAGCGTCTCCGAGGCCAGCGGCTGCTTGCCGAGTTCCGCGGCGATATAGGCGTAGTCGAGGTTGGTCAGGCCCTGGCCGATCTCCGAGTTGGGCAGGAAGAAGTTCCACAGGCCCGAAGCCTTCGCCTTGTTCTTGGCGACCTCCAGCAGTTCGAGCTGGCCCGGCGCCCAGCTCCACGGGTCCTTGCGGCCTTCGCCCAGCCGGAAGAACTCCTCGGACATCGGCGCCACGTTCTCGTCGATGTGCTTCTTCACGGCGTCGAACAACGGCTTTGCCGCCTTGGACATGGCGAGATTGTTCAGCTCGGCATCGAGATCGGGGCGGGGCGCCGGGGCGGGCTTGGGCTGCATGGGAACTTCCTCTTTTCACGGTGTTGCCCATCCATCCCTATAGACCTCCTTTGGCAGGTCAATCCTCGCGCCGCCGGGACGCGCCCCGGCAATTTCTGGCTGCGAAAAGCGGTCGGTCGGCCCCCTTGCCTCGGCGCGCTCAGGCCTCATGCTGTCGGTCAAACCGGAGGAACGCTTTCATGAAGTTCGGCATCTTCTATGAACTGCAGTTGCCGCGGCCCTGGAACGACGGCGACGAGCACAGGCTCTACCTCAACGCCCTGGAGCAGCTCGAACTGGCCGACCGCCTGGGCTACGACCATGCTTGGCAGGTCGAGCACCATTTCCTCGAGGAATATTCCCACTCGCCGTCGCCCGAATCCTTTCTCGCCGCCGCCAGCCAGCGGACCAAGCAAATCCGCCTTGGCCACGGCATCTACCAGTTGACGACCAACCATCCCGCCCGCGTCGCCGAACGGGTCGCCACGCTCGACCTGCTGTCCAGCGGCCGCTGCGAGTTCGGCATGGGCGAAAGCGCCTCCATCACCGAACTGGAGCCGTTCGGCGTCACTATGGAGAACAAGCGCGAGGTCTTCGAAGAAGCGGTGCGCGCGATCATCCCCATGTTCAAGGACGGGCCCAGCGAGCATCGCGGCAAGTACTTCAACATGCCGCTGCGCCATGTGATGCCCAAGCCGCTGCAGAAGCCGCACCCGCCGCTCTGGGTCGCCTGCTCCCAGCTCGAAACCTTGGCCAAGTGTGGCGAATGGGGGTTCGGCGCGCTGGGCTTCCAGTTCGTGTCGGCCGATGCCGCGCATGCCTGGGTCCACGCCTATTACAACGCCTTCGTGAAGCGCCAGAAGAAGCTCGCTGACTACAGGACGAACCCCAATATTGCTCTCGTCTCCTTCTTCATGTGCGCCAAGACGGACGAAGAAGCCCGCGAACGCGCCGACGGCTGCACCTTCTTCCAGTTCGCCCTGCGCTTCTACGGCCAGTCGGCCGGCCGGGCCCGGCCGCCGGCCGGCACGGTCGACATGTGGGACGAGTACAACAAGTGGAAGAAGGCCAATCCCGAGGCGCATGCCGCGGCGCTGCGCGGCGGCCTGATCGGCTCGCCCGAGACCATCCGGCGCAAGCTGCGCAAGTTCCAGGCCTCGAACATCGACCAGGTCGTGCTACTCAACCAGGCTGGCCGTAACACGCACGAGCATATCTGCGAATCGCTCGAGCTATTTGCCAAGGAAGTGATGCCGGAGTTCCATGCCGCGCATCCGCAGCTCCTGAAGTGGAAGGAGCAGGTGTTGAACCGGGAGATTGTGCTCGACGAGATCGACACCTCCGCCTTTACCGACAGGTATGGCGGCACCATGAAGAACATCTCGCCGGCCACGTCGAAGGCGCAGGCGGCCGAATAATCGGGATACGGCCTTCGTCTGCGGGGGGCGCGCCGCGCTGGCGCATTGCCTGCAAAGAAAAAGCGGCCCGCGAGGGCCGCTCTTCTTCAGGTCTGTCGCCGGCCTTACTGAACGACGATCTCGACCCTTCGGTTCTGCGGCTCGCGGACATTCGGGCCGGTCTGGACCAGCAGGCCCTGTTCGCCACGGCCGATCACCGCGATCGCCGTTGTCGGCACGCCGTTGCGGATGAGAGCGTCCTTCACCGCGTTGGCGCGGCGCAGCGACAGCGCCATATTGTACTGCTCCGAGCCCGACGTATCGGTGTGGCCCGTCGCCGTGATGCGCGCATTGCCTTTGGCCCTGTAGGCATCGGCCGCCTGCTTGACGACGTTCAACGAGGCTTGCGACAGGCGCGAGCTGTCCCAGTCGAAGAACACCATGAAGGAGGGCGGTGCGACAGGGGCTGCCGACGGCGGCGGCGGAGCGGCAGCCGGCGGCGCAAACTTGTACTGCGCGCCGAGGATGGTCGCGAAGTTGTTGTTGCTGTAGGTCACGTTCGTACCGCCGATGCTGACCGACGGATTCGTGGTGCCGATGTAGCGGCCTTCGAGCGCGATGCGCCACTGGCTGTCGACGTTCCAGCCGAAGCCCAGAATGCCCTGATAGGCGAACACCGTCGAGCCGAGCGCCGTGTTGCTGTCGACGAAGCCGACACCGGCGCCGGCGCCGACATACGGTGTGAAGGCCGAGGCGGGGAAGAAGTCGTAGAGCACCTTGCCCATGATTTGCAGCTGGCCGGCGGTGCCGGTGAAATTGGCAAGCGGGGTGCTGGCGGTAATCGGCACCCGGCCATAGGCCACCTCCAGCTCGACGCGTGGACCGACGAAGTCGTAGCCGATCAAGCCGCCGACACCCCAGCCGGTCGAACTGGTGATGGATCCGCCGATGCTGGTCGATGTGTTGAGGAACCAGGCGAGGCCGCCGCCGGCGCCGACATACAAGCCGGGCAATGGATTGATTTCTTGAGCCTGCCCCACCGAGGGCAACAGGATAGCTGCTGCTATGACGGATACTGCCTTCTTCATCGGCCAAGCTCCCCCTGCGACGCTGTCTGAAAACACTCTACACGGGCCGCGAGAGTTTGGCTTCACTCTCTCCCGACCCTCAATCGAGCTCCTTTCTGGTGTGACCAAAAGGCCACATGCCAGGGTCAATTATCTGCAACAGACGTAGTGAATTGCAGCTTAACTATCGTGCTGCCTCAGCTTGTAGTTCTCCATCACCCACTTGAGCGTGGTTCCGTATTGCGGGTCGGTTGCATAAACGCCCGTGAGCGCATCCGCAAAGGCTTCGGGGTTGGCGACGAGCAGCATCGCCGCCCGATAGGGCGACCCGGTCGAAAGCAATTTGCCATGCAATTCAAAGGCTTCCGACAGGCTCGCAAAACGCCGGAACTTGGCGATGATCGTCACGACCTTGCCGTCGATCACTTCCCGCGTCTCGCTTTCGACGGCGGGTTGATTGTCGAGTGCCTTGATGCCGAACGGGTTGTTGCTGTCGGGGGGCATGGCCGAACCCCAAGCGCTTTCGACGATCCATTGCGCCAGGGTGATCGAGGCCGGGATCCCGAACCGACGCTGCGATGCCTTGGCGGCATCGAGCACATCCGGCGGAACGATCCCGACATGGCCATAGCGCGTCGGCGGCGGCTTTTCCTTCGTGACCAGGGGACGGGCCGCCAGGGCATAGTAGGTCGGACTGCCGGGAGCCACGTGCCCCGTCGGCGGGTTCATGTTCATCATGACCGCCTGGAAGGCCTTGATCGCGAGGATCGTGCCCGGGTCCATGTTGCCGGTGACGGGGACTTCGGTATGCGGCTTGGGCAGTCGTTTGTTGAGCAGCGATTGGATGACGAAAACGTCACCGGGGCCATTCACGGCGTCCAACCCCACGGACGTGAAGATGGGGGGAGCGACGCTTCCCACCTCGTCCGTGCTCAAAATGGTCTGCGACGGGACAAGGCACATGGCGACAAATTCTTTCGAACGTCGGGTGGCTTCGGGCAAGCTTGGCGGCGCCCGCATAGGTCGTCAACTCTCAATCCGAATCGTGAACGGTCGAGAGGAAGCGTGCTCTTCGTGCGTCGGTGGATTCTCCGTAAAGTCGATTCGAATATGAACTATACAACTTATAGGGGCAGGTGACCAAAGTGAGGCGAAGTCGGGCGAACACGGCGGAATGGCCATTCGGGCCAATTGCGATTGCCCGCGTGCAGGTTCCACGACTAGTATTTTGCAGTGACGTCAGGAGTACGCGCGCACGTGACCCTGAAGCTGGCCATGATCCGGTGTCCCGACAATGTGGCGCCTCAGCGACGCGAGGTCCGCGGCGGCGAATTCTCCATTGGCAGAGGCCAGGACAACGAATGGGTCATTCCCGATCCTGACCGGCACTTGTCGAAGAAACATTGCCTGCTGGTCTATGGCGGTGGCGAGTGGTCGCTCCATGACCTCAGCACCAACGGCACCTTCCTCAACCAGGCCAGCGAACCCGTGGGCCGAGGTGCTGTTCAGAAGCTGTGCAACGGCGACCGGATCAAGTTCGGCCTCTACGAGATCGAGATCACGATCGACGAGGAGGAAGAGGCAGCCCACAGCTCCCTGACGCCGCGGGCCGACCGTTCGTTCGATGAGAGAGACGACGACGTTCGGCCGGTCAGCTCGGATCCTTTCCTGGATGCGCCTGCTTCACCTCTTCTGCCGCCGGATTTCGATCCGCTGCGCGACAGTGCGGAGCCGTTTTCGGGGGTGCCGACACAGCCGGATCATGCCCCCGCCCTGGAGAGCGCCTTCCGCATGCCGCCGGTCGCGATCATCCCCGACGATTGGGATGTCGAGGCACCTGCGGTCCGGCGTCCACAGTCCGTCGTCTCCAATGCTCCCGCGCCGGCGCCAAAGGCGCAGAGGCCGAAGGAAGAGCCCCCGCCGGCTGCCCCCCGACCCGAACCGCCTGCTGCGCGGACGGTCGACGATACGCACCTGGCGGAGGCCTTCCTGCGCGGTGTCGGCCTGCCCGAAGGAAGTCTGACCCATCCGGAGAAGACGCTGGAACGCATCGGCGCCGCCCTGCGGGCGACCGTTACCGGCCTGCGGCAAACGCTGATCGCCCGCGCCAGCATCAAGGACGAGTTCCGCATCGAGCAGACGATGATCCGTCCGACGGGCAACAACCCTCTCAAGTTCTCGCTCGACGACGACGACGCGCTGGCCACGCTTCTGGGCGAAGGGCGGCGCGGCAGCATGGCGCCGGAAGCCGCCATTGCCGAAGCCTTTGCCGATCTTCGCATCCACGAACTGGCGACGATTTCGGCGATGCAGACGGCTGTGCGCGTTCTGCTGGCCCAGTTCGATCCCGAATCGGTCGAGCGCAAGGTCGCGACCAGCGCGCTGCACATCCATCCCGCCCAAAGGAAGGCCGCGGCGTGGGAGGCGTTCGTGCAGCACCATAGAAGCGTGACCCAGGCCCTCTCGGACGATTTCGACAGCGTGTTCGGAAAAGCTTTCGCCCGCGCCTACGAACAGGCGATCGACAAGCTCGACTCCGAGAAAGGATCGACCTGATGAATCGCCGATTGCTGCTCGCGACGCCGGCTTTCCTGCTGGTCGCCAATTGTGGCCCTCCCGCTCCTTCGGCCGTCGACCTCACGATCAGAGCCGGCGCCGATCTCAATCGCAATTCGTCCGGAGTGCCGCTGTCTGTGGCCGTCCGCATCTATGCCTTGAACGCAAGATCGCGCTTCCTCAATGCCGATGCCTTTGCCCTGATGGACAAGGAAAGCGCGACGCTCGGCGACGAGGGCTCGCGGGTCGAGGAGATCGTCGTCAAGCCGGGCGAAGTGCGCAAGGTGCTCATGGCGCCCAAGGCCGACGTGCGATTCATCGGTGCCGCCGTCCTGTTTCAGGACATCGACCGCGCGCGATGGCGGTCGATCGCGCCGATTGCCGCGAGCGGCCTTACGCGGCTTGTACTCACCATCGGCCGCAACAGGTCCGAACTGGAGACGGCATGACCTGGTCGAATCGTGTTGTCTGGTTGGAAGGCATGTTCCTTCGGGCGCAGCACTTCCAGCAGCAGGATCGCTGGCTGGAGGCCATGCTGCGCGACCGGACGGCATCGCTGCGTTCGCATGCCTGGGGGCTGACGGATGGCGCGATCAACCGGAACCTGCTGACCACCGGCCAGTTCGCCCTGGCCAGCGGCAGCGGTGTGTTCGAGGACGGCACGCCTTTCGCGCTGCCGGGCGACGCCGACCAGCCCGCGCCTCTCGAGCTTCCCGAATCGACGCGCAACGCCATCGTCTATCTCGTATTGCCGATTCGCCAGGCCGGCGCCGTCGAGGTTTCCGGCGACGGTTCGACCGAAGGCCGCTACGAGCAGCGGCCTTTCGAGGCCTACGATACGCACTCGGGCTCGCCGCAACCGGCCGAGGTTCAGGTCGGCAGGCTGCGCCTTCGCTACATGCTCGAGACCGACAATCGCGCCGGTTATCACGGCATTGGCCTGGCGCGCGTGATCGAGGTCGGCGCCGACCGTCGCGTCATTCTGGACGATCAATGGATACCGCCGGCGCTGGCCTGCGCGGCCGCGCCGCCCTTGATGGGGTTGCTTGCCGAGCTTTCGGGAATGCTCAACCAGCGCGGTGAGGCCCTGGCGGCGCGCCTGACGGCGCCGGGCTCGCGCGGCGTGGCCGATGTTTCGGACTTCCTCCTGCTGCAGTCCGTCAATCGTGCGCAGAAGCTGCTGGCTCACTGGGCTAGCGACGGCAACGTGCATCCGGTCGATCTCTATGCCGCCCTGGTCCAGATGGCCGGCGACTTCGCCACTTTCACCGAAGCCTCGCGCCGGCCTTCGGAGTATCCGCCGTATCGGCATGCCGACCTGCAGCGCAGCTTCGCGCCGGTGGTTGCCGACCTCCGGCGTTCGCTCTCCGCGGTCATCGAGCAGACGGCCATCCAGATTCCGTTGCAGAAGCGGGCCTATGGCATCCAGGTTGGCCCCATCGTCGACCGGGGCATTCTGCGGTCGTCGAGCTTCGTGCTGGCGGTTCAGGCCGATGTGCCCACGGAAACGATGCGGCGCCTGTTTCCCTCGCAGGTCAAGATCGGCGCGGTCGAGCATATTCGCGAACTGGTGAATGTCGCGTTGCCCGGCATTGCCGTGCGGCCGCTGCCGGTGGCGCCGCGCCAACTGCCCTTCTACGCAGGCGCGACCTACTTCGAGCTCGACCGCAATTCGACGCACTGGAAGGAACTGCAGTCCTCCGGCGGTTTCGCCGTGCATGTCTCCGGCGATTTCCCGAACCTGAACATCGAGCTTTGGGCGATCCGCGGCTGACAGCGGTGATGTGAGGCGAAAATGAGCGACAATCCCTTCGCCGAACCAGATGACGACAATAGGACGGTGATCCGTCCTAGCCCCGGCAAGCGCCGCGCCCCGCCGGCTCGACCCGCTGCGGAATCGGCCGCCGGAGAACCGTCGCAACATACGGTCGCTGCTCGTCCCGCCGCTGCCGCCGCTCCCTTGCTGGCCGAAGGAACGGACAACCTCTTCGTCGGCACCGATGCGCTGGCCGCCGCCGCCGCACCGCTGCTCCAGCTCATGGCCCGGCTGCGCAATACGGCAAATCCGCCGGAGTCCGGCGATCTGCGCGAGCGGACCGTGCGCCAGATCAAGCGCTTCGAGCAGGAATCGCGCGACAAGGGCGTGCCGATGGAGCAGCTTCGCCCGGCGCATTATGCGCTGTGCGCCAGCCTGGACGATGTCGTGCTGAATACACCCTGGGGCAACAGCGGGAGCTGGCACGAACGCTCCCTGGTCTCGACGTTCCATCAGGAAGTTAGAAGCGGCGAGCGCTTCTTCGATGTGCTGAAGCAGATGTGCGACAACCCCGGCAAGTTCCTGCCGGTCATCAAGCTGATGTACCTGTGCATGTCGCTGGGCTTCGTCGGCCAGTATCGCCTCTCGCGCCGCGGCATTGGCGACATCAACCGAATTCGCGAGGAAACCTACGCGGTCATTTCCCGACAGCAGAAGGCCGCCGATCCAGATCTTGCTCCGCATACCAAGGGCATTGATGCGCCCTACAGGCCGGCGCGGGTACGGCTGCCGGTCTGGGTGGCCGCCTGCCTGGGCCTGGGCATCGTTGCGGCCCTGTTCACCTGGTTCTCGATCGACCTCAACGCGGCGTCCGACGGCATCTATGCGCGCCTGCGCGATGCCCCGCCGACGCAGATGCCGACGATCACCAGAACGCCGATCGTCGAGGCAAAGCCGGTGCCGACGCCTTTGCCGCCGCCGGAGCCGACGGTCCTCGATCGTCTGCGCAGGTTCCTCCAGCCCGAGATCGAACAGGGCCTCGTCGAGGTGACCGGCACGGTCGGCCAGCCGCTCATCCGGATCACCGGCCGCGGCATGTTCGCGTCGGGCGCCGCCGCCGTGCAGCCCAGCTTCAAGCCGCTGCTCGACCGCATCGGACTTGCCCTGAAGGAAGAGCCCGGCTCGGTGCAGGTGATCGGCTACACCGACGACCAGCCCATCCGCACGATCACCTTCCCGTCGAACTTCCAGCTTTCCACCGCACGCGCCCAGGCGGCCAGCGCGATCATTGCCACCACCGTCGGTGACAAATCCCGCCTGACGGCCGAAGGCCGCGCTGATGCCGATCCGATTGCGTCGAACGCCACCGCCGAAGGGCGTGAACGCAACCGGCGCATCGAAATCGTGCTCAACCGGCAAGGCACCTAGCCATGCAAGCGTTTCTCCGAGTCATCTTCTCTCGATGGTCGCTGAGCTTCGTCGGCGTCGCAGTCCTGGCGCTGCTGGTCTGGTTCTTCGGCCCCCTGCTCGGGATGCTGGAAGGCTGGCTGCCACGGCTGGTCGTCGTGCTCGTCCTGTTCCTCGTCTGGGGCTTGTCGAACCTGCAGATCGATCTCTATCGTCGCCGCCGCGAGCGAAAGCTCGAAAGCAGTGTCGCGGAGCAGACCTCGGCAGCCGTGGACGACGGCACCGGCGAGGAGGCAGCAGCGCTGCGCGAGCGGATGTCCACGGCGCTCACCCTGCTCAAGAAGGCGCGAGGCACACGCGGCTATCTCTACGAGCAGCCCTGGTACGTCATCATCGGGCCGCCCGGCGCGGGCAAGACGACGGCCTTGCTGAACAGCGGCCTGAAGTTCCCGCTGGCGGCCGAGATGGGCCAGGGGCCGATGGCGGGCATCGGCGGCACAAGGCTCTGCGACTGGTGGTTCACCGATAATGCCGTGCTGATCGACACGGCCGGCCGCTATACCACCCAGGACTCGAATGTCGCTGTCGACCGCGCCGGCTGGGACGCCTTCCTCGACATGCTGCGCCGGACGCGGCCCCGCCAGCCGTTGAACGGCGTGATCGTGGGCATCGGGCTGGGGGAGATTGCCAATGCGCCCGCCGACGAACGAATCGCCCATGCCCGGGCGATCCGCCTTCGGATCAAGGAACTCGAGAGCCGCCTGCACATTCGCATTCCGGTCTACGCGCTCTTTACCAAGTCGGACCTGATTGCGGGCTTCACCGAGTTCTTCGACGACCTCGACCGCGACGAACGCAGCCAGGTCTGGGGCGCCACGCTGCCGCTGACCAAGACCGACCAGGGGCCGGTCGGGCAGTTCTCCGAGGAGCTTCAGCTTCTCGTCGACCGCCTCAACGAGCGTTTGTTCGACCGCCTGCAGGCCGAGCAGAGCCCGGACCGTCGCGCGTTGATCGCGGGCTTCCCGGCGCAGGTCGCCAGTCTCGCCCAGCCTTTGCAAGCCTTCCTGACTGAGGCTTTCGGCGGATCGCGGCTCGATCCGGCGCCATTCCTGCGCGGCGTGTATTTCACCTCGGGCACCCAGGAAGGCACGCCCATCGACCGACTGACCGGACTGATGGCCCGCGCCTTCGGCCTCGATCAGCGGCGCGCCGCCAGCCTGAAGCCCGAACATGGACGCGGCTACTTCCTCGGGCGTCTCATTTCCAAGGTCATCCTGGGCGAGGCGATGCTGGTCAGCGAACCGCCGGCGGCGCGCACGCGACGGCTCGCCATGCGCATCGCTTCCTATGCCTTGATCGCCCTGGCGACCCTGGGCGCCACGGGGTGGCTGATCGCCAATCGCTCGGACGGCGAGAGCCAGATCGCCGCGATGTCGCAAGCCCTGGCATCCTACGAGAGCATCGCCAAGGAAACGACGTTCAGCCCGGTCAACGATTCCGATCTGCCCCGGCTGCTGCCGTTGCTGGATGCCGCCCGCAATCTCGAGAAGGCGGCCGGAACCAACAGCGGCATCCTGGCGAGCTTCGACCTGTCGCAGGCGGCCAAGCTGCGCGCCGGTGCCGAAACGGTCTACCGGCACGCACTGGGCTATGCGCTGCTGCCGCGCCTGATCTGGCGGCTGGAAGCCCAGATGCGCGGCAACTTCACCCATCCCGACTTCCTCTACGAGGCGACCCGCGTCTACCTGATGCTGGGCGGGCAGGGGCCACTCGACCGTGCGCTGGTCAAGGAATGGATGACCTACGATTGGCAGGCGGCTTATGCCGGCGCCTATAACGCCGCCGTCCTGACTGGCCTCATTGGTCATCTCGACGCTCTGCTGGCCCGGCCCCTGCCGGCCGTGCCGCTCGACGATGCTCTGATTGCGCAGGCCCGCACGGCCTTCAGCCGCGTGTCGCTGGCGGCGCGCGTCTACTCCCGCATCAAGCCGTCCGCCGCGGCGCAGGCCTTGCCGCCGTGGAAGCCCAGCGACGCCCTGGGAACGGCGGGAGGGCGGGTCTTCATGCGCGCCTCCGGGCGCAAGCTCAGCGATGGTGTCCCCGGCTTCTTCACCGTCGACGGCTTCCACAAGGTGCTGCTGCCGGCGCTGGCTTCGGCGACTCGCGAGGTAGCCTCGGAGAACTGGGTGATGGGGCGTGGCGCTCCGGTCGCCCTGGACGAGCCCCAGCAGAAGGAACTCGCCAACGCCGTGGTCGCGCTCTACCTCGCCGACTACGCAAAAACATGGGATGCGCTGCTGCAGGATCTGGAGATCGTGCCGCTGCGCAGCCTGCCGCAAGCGGCCCAGGATCTTTACATCCTGGCCTCGCCGCAGTCTCCGATGAAGGAGGTGCTGACCTCCATTGCACGCCAGCTCACGCTCTCCGAACCACCTAAGCCTGCCAATGCCGTGGCGGCGGCAGCGACAGATGCCGCCAACAAGGTCCAGTCGGCGGCGACGGCTGCTACGACGACGAGCAAATCGTCGACATTGTCTTCGCTTTTGACGGGTCAATCAGGCGCGACCGCGCCGCCGCTGCCGCCGGGCCACGAGATCGACGAACGTTACCGGCAGCTACGCGAGCTCGTGGCGTCCACGGGCGGGGCGCCGATCGATCAGGTCCTGAAGCTCCTCAACGACCTGCAACAGCAATTGGCCAAGCTCGCCGCGGCGCCCGTCGGCAGTGCGGCGCCTGCCGGCGCCACCCTGGGCGATCCGTCGCTGGCGCTGCGGGCCGAGGCGCAACGCCAGCCGCCGCCATTGGCGCGCTGGCTTCAGGCGATGGCGGATTCGAGCACGGCCCTGCGCGGCGGCGGAGCCCGTCAGCAGGTGATTGCCGCCTACAACGGTGCCGGCGGGCCGGCAGCGCTCTGCCCATTGGCCGTGAACGGCCGCTTCCCGTTCGTGCCCGGCAGCTCTCTCGAAACGCCGCTCGACGACTTCGCCAAGCTGTTCGCACCGGGCGGGCTGATCGACGGTTTCTTCAACACGCAGCTCCGACCCTATGTCGATACCACCGGCAAGGTCTGGAAGGCGCAATCGGCCGATGGCGTGGCCGCGCCGGTCTCGGCGGCGGACATCGCGCAGTTCCAGCGGGCGGCCGTCATTCGCGATCTCTTCTTCGCCCCGGGCAGCACGACCATCGCCGTGCGCTTCGACATGACGCCGCTGCAGCTCGACCCCGGTGCGTCCCGGGTCAGCCTGGAGTTCGACGGCACATCGGTCACTTATGCGCATGGACCGTCGCGCTCGACCCAGATCACCTGGCCGGGACCGAACCGCATCCAGAACGTGCGGCTCGTCTTCGATCCGCCGCCGCCCGGCGGCACGGGTGTGCTGGCTGAGACCGGGCCCTGGGCCATGTTCCGGCTGTTCGGCCGCGGCACGCTGCGGCAGGCCGATTCGCCGGAGCGCTACACGTTGACGTTTACGCTCGGCAATCGCGAGGCGACCTTCGAGATCCGGGCCGCCTCGGTCCTCAATCCCTTTGCGCCGGGCGTCCTGCAGGATTTCCGCTGCCCGTCGGTCCGAGAATAGGTGCACCGTGGCCGCACTGCCTCTCCAAGCGAGTGCAGGCCTCTTCGGCAAGCTGCCGTCGCGTGGGGATTTCGTGCGAGAAGGTCTGTCCCGCGACTTCACGGACGCTTGGGATGCCTGGTGGCAGCGCGGCCTGGCAGCCACGCAGGTCCGGCCTCGCGAGGAGTGGCTCGCGGCTTGGCTGGAGGCGCCGGTCTGGCGCTTCGTCCTGCCGCCCGGACTGCTCGGCGGGGATGGCATCCTTGGCCTCTGGCTGCCCAGCGTGGACAAGGTCGGCCGCTACTATCCCCTCACGATCGCCGCCACAGCGCGCAGTGACTGGGCGCCGTACGTGGGATTGATGACGGCCTTCCTGACGGCGGCGGAAGAGGCCGGGCGAGACGCACTCGAAGTCGACCTCGAACCGGCGGAGCTGTGCCAGCGTGTCCAGGCGGCCCTTGTCGCCGAGGAGGCAGCGACGCCGACGGTCGACCTTGCTCCGGGGTACGCAGCGTGGTGGACCGAGGGCGGCCCGCGCGTCGCGGCCCGTTTGGAGACAGGTGCTGCGCTCCCTGTAGGAGCCCGCTTCGCCGCGCTCATGGATGATGGTTGGGGGGCTTCGTAATGGCCGACACCAGGATCGATCAGGACGTGGCCCGGTTCGGCAGCTTCTCTTCGTCAGCCGTCACGCATGCCGGCACGGCGAATCGGCTGAACGAGGACGGCTTCGTCAACCGGCCCGATCTCGGTCTCTGGGCCGTGGCAGATGGCGCGGGCGGCCACGAGTCGGGAGAGGTCGCCTCGGCCGAAGTCGTCAGCAGCCTGCAGACCATCGAGCCGGGCCTCTCCGCCGCCGAGATGCTCGTCGAGGTGCGCTCCCGTCTCGAGCAGGCCCATTCCCGGCTGCTCGAGGCGGCATCGCAACGTGGCCCGGACGTGCTGATGGCCACGACGGTCGTGGTTCTCCTGGCACGCAACGACCATTTCGCCTGCCTGTGGGCGGGCGATTCGCGCGCCTACCTGTTGCGTGGCCATTCACTTACGAGGATCACACGCGATCACAGCCTGGTTCAGGCGCTGGTCGAGAGTGGGACGATCACGGAAGGGGAGGCGATTGGCCATCCGCACGCCAACGTGATCACCCGCGCCGTGGGTGCCGACGGCGATCCCCTCGAACTCGAGAAACGCACCGGCCGGCTCCAGGCAGGCGACCGACTTCTCCTGTGCACCGACGGCTTGTGCAAGACCTTGCCGGAAGAGCAGTTGCTGGAGCTGCTTTCCGGGGACAGCGACTCCGGAGCAGAACGACTGGTGGCGGCTGCTCTGACGGCCAAGGTGAACGACAATGTCACGGCAATCACCATCGACTTCGGTGCCGAACAAGCGGCAGCGATAGACGTCACGACAGTGAATGCATCGGTTCCGACGATGCCGAAGGACGCGTAAGGTACGCCCGCCGGTCAGCCGATCAGGACCATCGGATAGCCCATAACGACCGTCCCGCCATGCGCGGTCAAGCTGCCGAGCTGAGCGGCCGGACGGCCGCCGAACATCACCGTGAAGGAACCCATGACGATGGCATCGGGCGGTCCAGCGCAGGTGACGATGTCGCCGACACAGGCCGCAGGCATGCCGCCGATCAGCACGGTGGGGCAGCCCGGCCCGACAATCGGCCCGCCGACATGCGGGACGAGCACAGTGACCATGGGGCAGACATGCATGTCGTTCAGGCGGGCCGCCGGCATAGCCATCAGACTTTCTCCACGTCGATGCGGCCGGCGCCGCCGGCAGCGATATCCTTTGCCGAGGCGAGAAAGGCACGCAGCCGTTCTTCGCGCCGTACGGCCGAGCCACGGACGGCCGACATGGCGACCGCGCCGGCGACGGCAAGCCCGGTGAAATGCGGCTGCGGCGGCACCTTCGGTACATCTGGCGGCGCCATCGAGTCGCCGCTCCAGAAGGCGGCGACGGCGGCCCAGGCCTCGGGGCTTCCGAAGCCGGATTTCTCGGCTTCCTTCATGGCTGTCCGGCGCTGTTCGTCGGATTGCCGGCGCACCCATTCTTCCGCGGCATCGCGTGCTGCCGCTTCGGACTCCGGATTGGTGCTGGACGAAGAGGTGTGACGCGAACAGGCACAGGCCCACCAAACGGCTTCCCGGGCCGGCAAGGCGTGGGCGACAAGCCGTGTTGCCTCGGCCAGAAGGCCGGCCTCTTCGAGGCGGCTCAGGGCACCGACAGCTTCCTCGCAGCCATCGAGCGTCGCGGCCGCCTCGGCATCGAGCTGCAGATGCGGCAGCAAGCTCGAAAGCTCTCCGCTGATCTTGTTCCGGGAAGGAGATTGCGCGGGCATCGTGGAGGTCTATCAGTTGATCGAAAGGATGGCGCCCTTGAGCGTCAGCATCGCGGTGCCGTTGACGGTGGTCATCGTGCCTTTCAGGTCCGTCATTATCGACCCGTCGATCTTCACCATCATGCCTTTCACCGTAACGCCCATCTGATCCACCGTGATGGAGCTCGTTCCGACCTTCAGCGTGATGGATTGAAGGGCCTCCATGGAAATCTTGCCGAGGCTGGTGGTTACCGAGACATCGCCCATATCCAGTTTGGTCGTCTGGTTACCCATCTTTAGCGTCACGTCTTCGTTGCCGGTGATCACGACCGTGCGATTGTTCTCGATCTTCAGGTTCTGATCGTTCTCGACCTCGACCTTCATGTCTTTCTGCGCATGCAGGAAGAGCAGTTCCTTGCCCTTCTTGTCGTCGACCGAGATCTCGTTGAAATCGTCCGAGCCCCCCTTGGTCGTGGAGCGCGAGCGAAAGCCAAGCTTCGTCTTTTCGCCGACGGGAAAGATCGGCTTGTCGTTGCCGTTGTAGAGGCCACCAACGACGATCGGCCGGTCGGGATCGGAATCCATGAAGGCAACGGCGACTTCCGTGCCCACGCGCGGAATGAACTGTGCGCCCCACTGATCGCCGGCCCAGGGTTGCACGACGCGGGCCCAGTTGCCGCTGTCGGCGGTTGCATCCTCGCGCCAGTCCCAGGGAAACCGGATCTTCACCCGCCCATGATCGTCGGTGTAGATCTCCTCGCCGCTGGGGCCGACGACGATGGCGGTATGCAATCCCTCCATGCGAGGGCGCGGCGTCTCCATCGGTTCCCGCCAGGGCACCGAATTCGGAAAGGCGGTGAAGCTGTTCAGGTAGCTCGCCGTTCCTTCGTTGGCCATGGCGGCCGTGTCCTCGGCCGTGTGCGTGATCTCCCGGACGACGTAGACGGTCTCCGTGCCGCTCTTGTCGCGGAACTTGTACTTGCCGCCGGCAAAGAGGCTGGCCAGCGCGCCATTCGCTTCGATCAGGGAGACCGACGCTTCGGCGGCTTCCATCCGCCGCTTGGCGCGTTCCTTGGCTTGCGAGGTGTCGTAGGTCAGGGCGGGCCACTGGAAGACCGGGCGATGGCCGGTTCCGCCATGCTTGAGAATCGTGCTCTGCTCGACCTTGAGATTCTTGCTGGGCGCTTCGTCGTCGTAGTCGCGCAAGGCAATCTTGCCTTCGGCAAACTCTTCGATCCTTCGATGTTCGCTTAGCATGTCTGACGCATCGCCCACGCCAAGTCGGACGGTGGCGTCGGCAATCGTGGCGAAGCCGTTGTTGTCGTTGGTCACAACCAGCGTGTGACCGTCGGACGCGTGCTCGAAGAAATAATACCAGCCTTCTTCTTCCATCAGCCGGGTCACGAAATCCAGCGACGTCTCGTTGTATTGCGTCGTCACCTTGCGCTGCGGCGGCTGGGAGTAGAGACGAAACGCCGTCTTCGTCACGCCCATTTCGTCCAGGATGGTCTTGATGATGTCTTCGGCGGTCTTGTTGAAGAACAGGCGGCAGTCGCTGCGAAAGTCGGCGTGAGCGAGCTGCGGTTCGAGAACCATGAGATAGAGCGAGTCGGTATGGCCTTGTCGCTCGATGAGGCTGAACCGGCTGACAATTCCGTGGAAGTAGCGCGTGGTCTCGTTGCCATGGTTGACGGCGAGGCAGGCCGGCTTGTTCAGCATGGCCTTCATGTCGATCTTGTCGTCGGTCGTCGGCACCACTTCGATTTCGAAGCGAAACAGATCGCAGATGATCTCGTGCGCCACCATCCGAATGGGATGCAGCGGCGATTCCGCCGTGCTCGTGAGTGACAGTAGCGGTTTCCTGTCGGGGGGCATCTGCTACGGCATCCCAGCGGGTAGAAGCCACATCGCGGTCGGTTCTCCCAGGCCGGCACGGTATCCCAGCTCAACTGGAAAAGGAACAAGCATGGCGAGGCGCACCTGCCGACGTCTCCCTATTCCGGCACAATCCGAAGCTGGCGAAGGATCGGAACGCGCTGTTCGACGGCAATGCCCATCACTTCCCGAACCTTGTCGCGCTTTTCCGGCAGGATGTCGGCGCTGAGCTTTTCGATCCAGGCCTCGATCCGATCCTCGCGTTCTCCACTCAGGAGCCGGCCGGCGATGAACTGCACGAGGGGGGGCGCCGATAGGCCGCCGCCCAACCGTGATGACGCAAGGCCGCTCGACGTCTTGGCTTCCGCAATCGACTCCACGCGCGCGGCGAGGGTGCGATTCAGTTGGTCGGCAGAATCGGGCTGCGGTCCGTCGGGCCTCAAGGCAACCTGGCATTGATTGGAGCCTACCAGCACGCCGATGAGCTCCGGCGGCGTGCTGTGGCCGGGTTCGAGCGCAAGCAGCTCGGCGACCGTTGCCGGGCCCCGCATCGCCGCCGCCATCATCTTCTTCAGGGGTTCGGACATTTCTGCCTTGCCGGCCGGGACGTGCAGCGTCGTCTGCAGTTCCGCCGGGCTGACCACGGGGATGACCGTCAGTTGGGCGAGCCTGGCGTCGCGCTCGTCGCTGCGCAGTCGTCTGGCGCCGCGCATGAAGACGTCGTGGCGCAGTTGCCGTGGAAAGCAGGTATCCTTGACCAGCTCGCGCATGATCGGATCGTCGTAGCGATCCAGCAGGGCGCGCTGCTCCTCCGTCAGCATCAACTCGTTGAAGTTCTCCAGCGGATTGGCCGAAGCCACCCAATCCAGCTTGGCTTCCGCCATCGCTGCGGCGACGTCGGCATGAAAGGCCGGTGCCCAATGGGCGCTCATGAATTCGTGCGACAGATACTCTGCCGCCATGGCGCTTGTCGTGTCGATGAGGTCGCTCGCAAGCGGGCTCTCGACCAGGTACTTGCCCCCGGCAGCCTTGATGTCGCGCGCAAGGGCGAGGCCCGTCTGGGCCTGCAGGTCGCTGCGGCCGGCGGACCGGATGCCGGCCTCGTAGACGATGCGCTGCATGCCGACGGCGCCCTGCCAGGCAGGCAGGGCATTGTAGCTCACGTGCACGGCTCCGCCGGGCCGTGTCTTGGCGGCGAGGAGCCGGACGATCCCGGCTCGCACGTCGCGGCTCACCCAGGACCACAAACCGTGCATGCTGACGAAATCGGCCGCCGGCATCGCCCGTCCTTCCGCGCTCTCGCCGAACTGCGAGAGATCAGCCTCGACGAAATGGATGTTGTCGAGGCGGGCCGCCCGGGCGAGGCCGGCGCCGGCGGCAATATGGGCGGGATTGTAGTCGACCGCGGTCACCCGCCATCCCGGATTGGCGGCGGCGGTCAGCAGCGCACCGATGCCCAGGCCGCATCCCAGTTCGAGATAGCTGACCTGGTCGTCGGGTTGGGGAAGGTCCATCGCCACACCGCCGATATGGCAGGCCAAGGCCAGTCGCATCGGCGACTGCTGGACGTAGTAACCCTCGATATATGCGACGTCGGCGACGTAGCCGTTGCTCCACGGTCGGCTCATGCATGTCCTTCGACAACTTCACCCTCGAATACAGCGTCGTCAGCATCCGTCCGTCGAGGGAGGGCCGCGGATGCTGGCAGCCAGGTATTCCAGCCCAGAAGCGGCCCCGCGCCGGCGGCGCCGGTCGCGTCCGGAGGCGAGAGGGCAAGCGGCGGAACGGCGGTGCGCGCAAGCACCGGATTGATCGCGAAGCCCACCTCGAAGCCCACGAAGGCGCGCACCAGCGAGACCAGTTCGCGCAGCAACGGGCTGTTCGGCAGCAGCCGCTCGAAGTAGGGCAGGTCGAGCGGTCCGATCTTCAGAACGATCCGGGCCTGCTGGTCCCAGGCGCGCACCCCGGCGGCAGCGTCGATACCTAGTTGGCTGAAGGCGCCGAGCGAGACGCCGGTTGGCAGACGAGTGCGTTGATCCACGGGCAGGGCCATCCAGGCGCCGGCAAACTGGTTGACCTTGACCGGCCGTCCCAGCCAGTCCGAGGCAAGGGCTTCCAGGCGATCCGTCGAGCGCGGGTGGGCGGAAAAGAAGCCCGCGTAGTGGCGCAGCGCCGCCGGGCCCGCCAGCAGGCGGTTGGCGAGATGCGGCGTCGCGTAGCCCGTCAACGCCAGAAGCGCATCGGCAACAGGATCGGCCGGCTTCTGTGGCGATGCCAGCAGGCCGGAGTCGGCCGCGCGATGCGGACGGTATTTGGCGCCGGCGGCGGCGAAGGCCGCGATCATGCGATGGGAGACGACGTCGAGAAAGTCGGTGAGCGAGAAGGAGCGCGTCCTCTGATCGGCGACGACCGCGTCGGAATACTGCCGCGGCAGTACGCCGACCGGGCCGGTGAGACCGATGAGACCGACCGTGACGCGCGGCGCAGAGTCCTTGGCGTCGGATCTCACCTCGGTCACTTCGGCGCCGGAATAGGCCGATCCGGCGACGGCCGTGAACCTCGTCGCCTCGGCGGGATCGGGCTGCCGGCGATGGAAGGTGAGCAGGCGCACCGCCGCATCGAAAGTGAAGCGCCTCGGTTCCGCCTGCAGACGCGCCCAGGCGCTGCGCGGGCGTCGGCCCCGGGGCAGCCCGGTCACAGCAGCACCTGGCTGCCGGCGCGCGGCGGCCACTTGGCGACGGCTTCGGGACGACCGCGCAGGCGTACCTCGGTCCGGACAAACGAGTTCACCGTCGCATGCAGGGCGAGGAAGCGGTCCAGTACGGAGGCGAGCACATAGAGGCCGTTGGTCGTCCAGGCCTGGCCGTCGAAGGTCAAGGTTACGTCCAGCCCGCGGCAGAACCCGCCGGCCCGCTTGCCGGGGCCGCTGAGGCCCGGAATGCGTGCGGTCCCCGGGCGCGACGACACGTCGAGCAGCGCGCGGATAGCTGCTCGCGACTCGGTCGACTCGCGGCAATCATAGAGGCGCAGGACCTCGCGCAGCGCGTCGGCCGCAGCTTCCCCGCCGACGACGCTGAGATGACCGAGGGAAAGATGGGAGATCAGGCGCCAGAAGCCGCGCTCCTGGAGGGGCATGCGCAAGGTCGGCGTTGGCGCGGTGAGGCAGGTCAGGCCCGTGACGACCGCAGCGCCTTCCACCAGACGCAGCGTCGGCCGCCCACCCCCGAAGGGCAGCGAGGTTGGCAGGTCGCGATTGCAGCAGAGGGCGTCGATCGACAGAACGCCGGTCGTCTCGTCCTGGGGATCGAAGCCTGCATCGTGTGGCAGCAGGAAGACGTCGGTGCCCCGGATGCCGCCAGTCGTTTCACGACGCGCAGTACCGAAGAACCGGCCGACATCGGCGGCATCGCCTGTGTGGCGACGTGTCAGGCGATGAAAAGGCTGCCAGGTGCGGAACTCGCCGCCTGGAAGACTCTCGCGGACACGTTCGACCGACCAGATTTCCAGGCTCGCCGGCCGGCGGACATCCGGTTCGATGCGATACTCGATGCTCGTATGGTCGAGCTGAACGGGATCGCACTTCTGCTCGAACAGATTGACGATGGGCGTGCAGCCGAGCGTGAGGCTGGATGCCTGAACCGACCTTTCGAGATCCGGTATCGCGCGGTCGAGATAGACAAAGATGTCCATGCGATTGCCGGCCGACACCATGGTCTTGGCGTCGAGGCGGGTGAAATCGATGAACAGGAATTTCTCTCGGGCAGCGAAGTACTCGCTCAGGAGGCGAAAGCCCGAGAAGGAGCGCGCGGGCCAGGGGAAGAGCGCTTCTTCCGGTGCGAACCCCACAGCCTGCAGCGCCTCGGGCGGCAGGATCACCGGCCGCGCGTCCGTGTGATCGTCGGCGAGGGCGACCGACACGGTGTGCGCCATTAGAAGCTCAAGGAGCAGCGATCCCTGCTCGCCGCCCAGGAAGAAGCGCAGCCTGTCGAGTCCGAGCTGCGTGAAGGTGACGGCAGGGTCGACGCATCGCAAGGTGATCCGCAGGCACGACACGGCTTCTTCCGCCGCCGGATTGGGCGGGGCGGACAGGGGCATGCCCGAAAGGCGAACCGTTTCGACCTCGATAGGCCAAAGCGTCAACGGATAGGCCGTGCGAAACTGGCAGGGCTCGCCGCCGACCGGCTCGCTTTCGATAGCGAGGCCGGCCGGCAGGTGGGCGGGCCCCGGCATGCCAGGATCGGCAGCGAACCGGGTGATCGCCACCGATGGCATCGGCGCGAGATAGTGCGGGTAGAGCACCGAGAGCAGGCCATCGGTCAGCTCCGGAAACTCGTCGTCGAGCCGATGCTGGACGCGGGCACCCAGGAAGGCCACGCCCTCGAGCAGGCGGCCGACATGTGGATCGTCGACGGTGTCCTTCGTCAGGCGGAGACGGCCGGCGATCTTGGGATGACGCTCCGCGAACTCCCCAGCCAGCCCGCGCAACGCCTGGAGCTCTCGATTGAAATAGGCAAGCAACGCGTCCGACACCCGTCAGCTCTCCTCTTCGGAAACAGTCACGGTCTTGGCGACGAGATCGACGACGGTGTCGAAGATGATGGGCTCGGGCGCCGGCTCGGCCCGGAGCATCGCGTCGATCCGCAGCCGCAGGGTGCCGCTCGTCCTGTCGGTTGCCTCGACGAGCGAGACCCTGAGGTTGGTGATGCGCGGCTCGAAGTTGCGGATGCATTCCTCGACATGCAGACGCAGTTCTTCGCGCCGGCGCGGGTCGTTGAAAGCGCCGGAGGCGAAATCGGGCAGCCCGAACGCGACGAGGGAGTGTTTCAGTTCGGCGAGATCGGGATCCCAGGAGCGCCAACGGCGGCGGGTGTTCAGCAGCTCTTCGAGGTCGCTGCAAACGCTGGCGCGCAGGACGGCCATGGCGGCCGACGTCGAAAGCGCGCGGTCGGTCTGCTCCGTCGGCTCGGCATCGATGAGCCGGTCGAGCAGCGGAAGCTGCGCCCGCCGCGCTCGTGCGGTGCCTTTGCTTTCCGGTGCGGCGCGTGCTCTGGCGTCGCTCATGCAGCGACCTGGAACCTGAGGTCTTCCATTTCCAGCCAGGTCTGGGCCTCCTCGCCCACCAGCAGCGTCACGGCCCCTATGCCGCGCATCGGGCCATTCTCGCCGGCCTGCTGCCACTCGGTGGCCCGCCCGAGCTTCGGGGCATCGGACAGGGACGCGGCCGCCTCGGGCGCTGGCGGATAGAGGGTCGGCAGATAGACGTCGCCATCGGGGCCGCCGGTCACCTGCATGGTGGCGCGACGCCAGAAGAGGTCGCGCGGCCGCTTCATCGGGTGCAGTTCCAGCAGGGCGACCCTGTCGGGAGAGATCCAGAAATACTTGCCGGTCGTGGTGATGACTTCGAAACAGGTGGCCAGCAGGTCGTCGGCGTCGCGCATGTCATCGAACGGCGTGCCGCGGAGGGTGCCACGGGGATGCGGGCGCGCCTCCTCGGCCTGCGCCGCGAGCTTGCCCGCCTCCTCGAACGCACCGCCGCGCATGGCCACCACGGCCGCCAGCGACAGGCGTTGGGCCTCGGTCGGCTCGCCGAGGAACTCAGGCACACGACCCTCCTTGAAGAGTTGCCGCCGCGCCGTCTCCCCGCGCAGAAGCTGGCGGAACTCTGCCACCACCACGGCCGCGGTCGGGTCGAGCTCGGCACAGGCATCGAGAACCACGTCGACGCGGTCGATGTTGCCGGAGAAGAGCAGGAGTTCGGCGAGGAGAACGCGCGCCCCGATGTCGGTCGGCGCCTTGCGCACCGCAGCTGTTGCGGCGGTCACCGCGTCGGCGAGATTGCCTTCGTGAAAGAGGCGGCCCGCCTCGCTGCGGCCGGAAGTCATCGGGGGAGAATTTGACATCGATCCTCCAGACAGGGTGATCCGACGCGGGAAACGTCAGGTGCGCGGCGCGGCCAGCTCGGTGACAAGGTGGAATGCGGTCGTCACGTCGTCGAGCTGATAATGCGGACGCAGGTGAATGGTACAGCCGAAGACGCCCGGCTTCCCCGGGAGTTCGCGCACCTCGACATTGCCCTCGACCAGCGGATAGCGCGCCCGCGAGTCCGTCGTGCCGTCGATGTTGGTGTTGACGTAGTCCTGCAGCCAGCGATTGAGCTGGCGTTCGATTTCGTCGGCCGTTCTGAAAGAGCCCACCATGTCCCGGCCCATGACCTTGAGCAGGTGGGCGAAGCGCGCGGCGCACAGCATGGAATTGATCTGGGCGGAGAGCCGGGCGTTGGCCTCGGCCGCGGCAGCGGTCGCGCCCGAATAGCTCGCCGGCGCCTGCAGGCTGCGCGAGGCGCCGAACACCATATCGGGGCCGAACGGCAGTACACCCACCGGCATCATGCCGACCTCGACCAGCGCCTGCTCCTGCCGGCTGCTGAACTGATACTCGATACCGCGGCGCGGCCAGGCGAGGGGCGGGCCGCTGGCAAAAGGTTCGGACGGCAGGTCGGTGACCAGCCCGCCGCCGACCCGATCGATTTCCACCCCTCTGACGTCGGCCGGCCAGTTGTTGTCGGCGAAGGCACGCACCGCGCACGCGGCGAAGGCATAGCCGGCACTCATCCATACGCGCGATGCCGTGTCGGGGGCATACTCGCTGTAGCGAAAGCCATCGACGCGGCTGGGGGCGTCCGTCCACGGATGGCGCGCCAGCAGTCGCGGAAACGTGATCGCGATGAAGCGCATGTCGGCGCGTCCCGCCAGGCTGCGCCAGCGCATATGCTCCGTGCTGCGCAGCGGGGCGGTGATGTCCCGCACGCCTTCGAGATCGGCGAACTGACCGACTTCGAGCACGTTCGGATCGAGCGACAGCACAGTCGGCATGAAGGCGGCCGCGGCGACCGCGGAAAACCTCATGAGGGCCCCGACATCGTCCGTCGGCGTGGCGGGACCTACGCGATGCCGGACGGCATGGTCGATCACCATCAGGCCATAGGGTTCGCCACCCGGCATGCCGAACTCGTCTTCGTAGATCCTCCGGAACATCTGGCTCTGGTCGAATTCCAGGGCCCGTTCGAGATCGCGGCAAACCTCTGCCCACTTGACGGGAAGCAGCCGCACCTTGATGCGCCGCCCCGGTTCGATGCCGGCGACCAGCCAGGCCAGACCGCGCCAGCGCCCTTCGAGCTGCTGGAGCCGTGGAGCGTGCAGCACGGCGTCGAGCTGCTGGCCCAGCGCCGCATCGATGTCGGCAATGTCGCGGTCGATGGCGCCCCGCAGCGTCCCTGCCGCGAGAAGGCCGGTCAGGCCATCGCCGAACCACGCCCGCAATGCATTGAGAGTGTCGAGTCCTCCGTGCAGGAAGGTACTCAGGTCGCCAGCCGTGGCGGCATGGCGGTCGGCAAAATAGTGCCCGGCCAGAACGCGTTCTCGCAGCGGCTGGTCCTGCAACGCGGCCCCTTGTGCGGCGGGCGCCACGGGCGCCACCGCGGCCGCCGATATCGTTGCATCACTGCCCATGATATCGCCGATCCCACCCTGTCAGGCCGGTTGGCGCCGGCGGGAACCGCCCGCGCGGTCAGGACATCTTAGGAATGCTCGCCACCATGCGCAGGCTCGTGGTCAGCTCTTCCATCTGCAGCCAGGGCCGCAGATGGGCGACGGCGTTATAGGAACCCGGCTTGCCCGGGA
>JAIUOY010000135.1:0-4643 GCA_020160995.1 Pseudomonadota bacterium
TAGGTCGTCGTCACGGTGACGACGGCGTTCTGCGTCTGCGGGTACTGCAGCACCTGCATCGAGCCGAGCGACCTGATTCCGAGCACGAGGATCAGCAGGCTGACCACCGTCGCCAGCACCGGCCGACGGATGAAGATATCGGTAAAGCTCTTCATGGTGGTCGCCTCTTACGGGTCGATCGAACGCGGGGTCTTGGCGTCGTCCTTTGGAACAATGGTATTGTTGACGACGATAGGTGCGCCGTTGCGCAACTTCATCTGGCCGCTGCTGACGATCGTGTCGCCGTCCTTGACGCCCTTGAGGATCGCGACCTGATCGCCGCGCGTGGCGCCGGTCTCGACGAAGACCTGCTGGACGGTGAGCATCGGCTTGCCGTCCGGGCCCGGCGGGCCGTTGCCGCTCTCGTCGACGACATAGACCAGGTTGCCGTAGGCATTGTAGACGATCGCCGTCTGCGGCAGCGTCATCTCCTTGCGGGGCGCTCCGATCGCGATGTCGACCTTGGCGAACATGCCGGGCAGCAGGCTGTGATCTTCGTTTTCGACGGTGGCCCGCACGATCACGTTGCGCGTGCCGATCTCGATCTTGGGATTGATCGCGAAGATCTCACCTTCGTATGTCCGGTCGGGAAAGGCATCGATCCGGGCCGTCACCTTCTGGCCGACCTTGACCTGCGCCACCTGCTGCTGCGGCAGCAGGAAGTCGATATAGATCGGCGACAGGGCCTGGAGCGTAACGACCGGAGTGCCGGGCGAGAGATACTGGCCGAGATCGATCTGACGGATGCCGAGCTGACCGGCGAACGGCGCTTTCAGTGTTTTCTGATCGACGATGGCGCGCTGCTGGCCCGCCAATGCCTGGGCGTTCTTGAGGTTGGCGGCATCGGTGTCGACCACTTGCTGGCTGACGGCCTGCGCCTTGAACTGCCGCAGGTCGCGATCGTAGGTGATCTGCGCGAGTTCGGCCTGCGCCTCGAGCGCCTTGAGCTTGGCGACATCGTCGTCGCTGCGCAGGCGCAGCAGGACCTTGCCCTTCTCAACCGTGTCGCCGGACTGGAAGTCGATCTCCTCGACGGTCCCGGCAAGCTGCAGCGACAGCTCCGCGCCGTTGGATGCGCGCAGGCTGCCGACGGCCTGCAACTCTGTCTGCCAGTCCGTCGAGGTGACTTTGGTCGTCGACACGGTCTGAGGCATGTTGCCCATGCCCGCCATGAATGCCGCGACCTTGCCGTCGACGAAGAACTTGAAGCCGAAGACTCCGCCCAGCACGACGCCGACCAGAATCAACATGATGAGCATACGCTTGATCATCGCTTTTACTCCGTTGCGGCCCGACCAAACGGGCCGCTGAATACTCAGTGACCGGCGCGCGGGAGCTTGATGTCCTGCACCGGCGGCAAGTTGAATCGATCGGGCTTGCCCATCGACTTGGGATCGACGTCGCTGCGGTTCCACCAGCCACCACCCAGCGCCTGGAACAGGGCCGCCGTGTCGCTGTAGCGCGCCGCCTGGGCACGCAGCCGGTTGATGCGGGCGTTCTGGTAGGTCGTCTGGGCGTTGAGCAGGATGAGATAGTTGACGGCGCCCAGCTCGAACTGCTGCTGCGCGAGCTGCAGGCTGGCCGCTGCCGTGTTCTCGGCCGCCGCCTGCGCCTTCAGGGCGTCGGCGTCGGTCTGCAGGGCGCGCAGCGCGTTGGCCACGTCCTGGAAGGCCAGCAGAACGACGCTGCGATACTGTGCGGCCGCCCTGTCGTAGGCCGCGACCGCCGCCCGCTTGCGGTGCTCCAGGGTACCACCGTCGAACAAGGTCTGTGCGACGCTGCCCGCCAGCGACCACACCCCGGTGCCCGGCATGAAGGCTGTGGAGATACCGCCCGAAGCCATGCCCAGCAGCGCCGTGATGTTGAACTGCGGGAGCTGGTTGGCGATCGCGACGCCGATATTGGCGCTCGCCGAATGAAGCTGCGCTTCGGCGACGCGGACGTCGGGCCGCTGATCGACGAGCTGCGACGGCAGGCTCACCGGCAGCTCGGTCGGCAGCTTCAGCTTGGCGAGATCGAAAGTCTCGCCGCGATACTGGTTCGGCGTGCGGCCGAGCAGGGTCATCAACTGGTTGCGTTGGATGGCGATCTGCTTCTGCAGCGGCGGCAGCGTGGCCTGAGTCTGGGCGAGCGCCGCTTCCTGGGCCAGCACGTCGGCCCGCGAGGCGCCGCCGAGATCGAACTGCCGGCGCACGACACCGAGCGAGTCGCTCTGGATGCGAATGATGTCCTGGGTCGCCTGGATCTGGGCGTTCAAGGACGCAATGTTGATCGCGGCGGTGACAACGTTCGAGGTCAGGGTGAGGTAGGTCGCTTCGAGCTGGTAGCGCGCGACCTCGGCCAGCGCTTCCTGGGACTCGACCTGCCGCCGGACGCCACCGAAGACGTCGACCGAGTAGGAAACGTTCAGCGAGGCCGTCGTCACGCCATAGATCTGGGTGCCCGCTCCCAGCCCCTGCTGGAAGCCCGTAGCCTGCTGCTGCTGGCCTGCCGCATTGCCGCTCAGGCTCGGAAACAGGCCGCCTTGCGCCGCAAAGAAATTCTCCCGCGCCTGGCGCAACGCCGCCTGGGCGGCATCGAGATCGGGGTTGGCGCGCAGCGCCTCTTCGATCAGGGCGTTGAGTTCGGTCGAGTGGTACAGGGCCCACCACTGGCCGGGAATGTCCATGCTCTGCACAAAACTCTGCGCCGATCCGCCATCGGTGGGCGCCGACGAGGTCCGCGGCGCCAGCGACTCGGGCGTGTAGCTTTCGGCCGCCGGCTTGTCGGGCCGCGAGAAGTCGGGCCCCGACGTGCAGCCGGTCAAGAACGCGGCAGCCGCCGCCATGGCCATCGGGTGTCGCCAACCGGTCATACGCTTTTTACTCCTGACAGATTCGTACGGAAGATGGCCTGCGTGTGCTCGCGAAGTAGTCGCTGAATGGTGCGCACGCTCGCTTCGTCCAGTTCGGGCGTCTTGAGCATCCGGGCCGTACTGTCATGACAGAACATGAGCAGCTGGCCGATCAACGCCAGGGTCCGGAACACCATCTCGGGATCGTCCGTCGGCTTGCCGAACAGGCGGCTGACCAGGCCAAGGCAAGGCTGGAACATGTGCCGCATGCCGCTTTCGTGAAGGGCATCGAGGCCCGCCGTGCGCTCGACCTCGGCTCGCGCAAACAGGAGGCGTTTGCTTTCGATCTGAGGCCCGGAGGTCACGAGGACCACGAACGACTCCATCATTTCGCAAAGGAGTTCGAGAAGTTCTTCCGGCGGGGTGCTCTGATCCGCGATGGCGGCGCTCACCTTCGGGGCCAGCGGCGCCATGTGAGCCTCCGTCTGGTCGACGATGTCGCCGATGACCGCGCGGTAGAGGCCTTCCTTGCTGCCGAAATAATACTGAATGGCCGGCAGGTTCACGCCGGCCCGCTCGGCGAGGTGGCGCGTGCTGGCGCCCTCGTAACCTTCCGCCGCGAAGATATCGAGCGCTGCCGCGAGGATGCGACGACGCGTGTCTTCACCCCTCGTCTGGGTCTTCGGACGCTGGCGAGTCGTGACGAGAGACATGTGCCCTTGCTGTGCGGAAGCGGAGGGCGCGAATAAAATATCTATCGATCGACTATGTCAATCGATATAGTTTCTGCAAGGTCAACGCAGAGTTTGTGTAAAAGCGAGGTCGGCCTCCCCCTCTAGGGACCACAAGCGGGCCAGCAGCCTCGCCGCGCTCGCCTCGCCGATCACCGGGATCGCCAGCTCGTTGAACTTGGTGTCGAGCTGTTCGTCCGACAAGGGCAGGTCGGGATCGCCGACCCGATGCGGCTGGAAATGGTCGAGCACACGTCCATCGACGAGCTGGACCTTGAGGCGGGCCGCCCGCTGACGCGGAAAGAGCGCGTCGATCTCGGGATCGAGCGCCACCTTGATCCGTTTCATCAGGCCATCGACCGTCGCATCGCCGAGACGCTGCGGCGTGTAGGCGTCGAGCCGAATGCTGCCATGGACCAGCGCACTCGCGACAAGAAACGGCAGGCTGAACTTCGCCGCGGCCGGCGTGCCGCGAAGATAATTGCCCGTCACATCGACGGTCGCCGAGTAGCCGCCGACGTCGATCGAGACGATGTCGACCGCGGCGAACTTATGCTGTGCCTGCAACGCCAGCGCGCCGTCGATGGCCGCAAAGGCATGGCCGCAACAGCCGTGGTTCTTCACGGTGATGCGTTTGACGTTGTAGGCACGCCCGAGATCGGCGGTGGCAGCCGCCCAGTCCGGCCCGTTGCTCATGGCCTCGCCCATGCCGCCCGCCGCATCGAGAATTGCCGGCGCCCCCAGCAAGCCATGCTCGGCCGAGAGCGCGGCCAGCACGCCGGCATCGGCAGCATGTCCGGCATGCAATGGCTTCGACTGCGAATCGCCGCGGAAGGCCTGCTGCAATCCGGCGGCAAAAGTCGCGACTGTCGCGAGCGCATGGCCCTGCTGGCGTCCATCGAGTCCGGCGAGGAGACCCGCCGCCGCCGCCGCGCCGAACGGCCCGATCGTGCCGGTGTTGTGCCAGTATTTATAGTGCGCGCGGCCCATGGCGGCGCCGATGCGGGTCGAGACTTCGTAGCCTGCGATCACGGCCCGCA